>NZ_JBEZEB010000003.1:375704-467598 GCF_040648615.1 Catellatospora sp. NPDC049111
TAACACCCTGGGGGTGTTAACCCCCTCCCCCCCCCCCCCGGCCTCGCGTGGGGGCGCGCTCCGCGAATGTCTCGCGGGGGGGCGCCCCCCCCCCCCCCCCCACAACTCTTCTGGATCCAGCAGTTTCACGGCGGCCCGGCGTGCAACAGCGCGGGAGCGGGTGGCTATGGGGCCAGGCGTACGCCGTTGCGGCCGTTCCGCTTCACGGCGTACAAGGCCTGGTCGGCGCGGTACATCGCGGCTTCCGGCGGCTCCAGCTCGCCCTGGATCGCCACCCCGACGCTGATCGTGCGCCCGGTGGCCCGGGCCGCTGCGACGAGGCGCTCGGCGACCAGCAGCGCCTCGGCGGCACTCGGCACGTCGACCACGGCCACGAACTCGTCACCGCCGACTCGGAACAGCTCGTCGCCGAGCCGCAGCGCCTGCTGCAGCGCGCTGGACATCTGCACCAGCACCCGGTCGCCCGCGGCGTGGCCGAGCGTGTCGTTGACCGACTTGAACTGGTCGATGTCGATGGCGAGCAGTGCGGTCCGGCCCGGCGTCGCGTTGGCGAGCCGGTCGCCGAAGGGCCCGCCGTGCCCCAGGCCGGTCAGCGGGTCGGAGTTGGCCTGCAGGTGCAGCCGCCGCAGCGTGGTCAGCTTCTCCAGGCAGGTGCTGGCCTGCGCGGCCAGCAGCTCCAGCAGGTTCACCAGCGCGCTGTCGGGCACGATCGCGGTCTCGTCCAGCACCACCAGCGCGCCGACCGAGGAGGACACCACGGGTGTGCCCGCCCCGAGCGGTACGGCGATCATGGTGCGCACCCCGGCGGCGGTCAGCGCCTCGAACCCGCGGGCGTCGAGCACCGCGGGATCGCCGAGGGTGTACGAAGCGCCGTACCGGCAGGCCTCGTCGAGCAGCGCGGCGAGCCGGTCGGGGTCGATCTGCGCCAGCCGGGCGACCAGCGGCCGGTCCCGGGGCTCCGGGGAGCTGGCCGCGATGACCACCCGCAGCTCCTGCTCCTCGGGCAGCAGGTCCGGGGCGGGCCGCAGCAGCACGGCGGCGGCCAGGCCGGTCACCTCCCGCGCCGCGCGGCAGGCACGGACCAGCACGTCGGCGTCGGTCTCGGCGTTGGTGAGCGCGAGCGCATGGCGCAGCAGCTGCTCACTGCGGGTCTCCGCAGGCGGTCCGCCGAGCTCGGACAGCCGCGCGCCGAGCAGCCGGCCGGCCTCGGTCAGGGTCTCCGCCCAACCGTCCAGCGGCTGCGCCTCGGCCCACTCGGCGTTGATCACGCCGACCGGGTGCCCGGTTCGGTCGATGATCGGCGCACAGATCTCGGACGTGATGGGCGGCCCGAGCCGGATGTAGTCCGGGTCGTTGGCGACGTCGAGGATGGTGACGGCCTTGCCGCTGGCGTACACCCGGCCGACCACGCCGTGCCCCAGCGGCACAGCGGAGAACACCTGCCAGGCTCCACTCGCCGAGACGCACCGCAGCTGATCCTTCACATGCAGCAGCGCCTCGATCAGCGCGGGGGTGTGCCGGCTGAGCACGGAGACCGTGGCATTGCAGGCTTCCACCGCGCTGCGGGAGGTCCGCAGTGCTACGGAAACATCATCAATGATGCGAGGAAGGGGCACGGGGCAGAATTTCGCTCTTCGTCAGGGGTCAGGGGCCTTACGGCGGCCAAGCTTACTCACCGTAGGCGGGTTAAGCGGCCATTATGAAAATCGTTCGCCCGACATGGCCATCGGATGAGTGGGCATGCCTGCCCTGCTTACGGCCCATCGGGGCAGGTGACTCTCATCGCCGCGGCGCACGACAGGGAACATCGATGCCCGTCTGGGGTGATCGCGAACTTCGGGTACGGTGTTTGGCAGTGGGTGATCGGTCACAGCGCGTCAATCCTCGCGTTCGACGATCTCGTTCACGTATCGGTGCCCGCAGCGTAGAAGGGCGAAACCAGCCCTGGAGTCCTCTCCCCGTCGGGGTTGTCGTATTCGCATTTCCCGCTCTGGCACCTGTCTAATACGCTGCGCGCGCGGCCCGCCGTGCGCGGATCGCTCCGACCGGACCGTCGCGGTTCGGTCGTCAGACAACGGGGAGGAACACATGGCTGCTGCGCGCCTTCGCGCAGTCTCACGCATCCTGGTCACCGCCACCGCGGCCGCCGCACTGCTCGGGGCAGCGGCCGCGCCGGGTCTCGCCGCGGCGAAACCGAAGATCGATTTTTCGGGTATCGCGTTCGCGACCGACCAGGTCGACACCACCACCGGCGGCACGACGGTCACCCTGAACTGGACCGTGACCGACACCTCGGCCACCGCCCGGAACCTCAGCGGCCGCATCTACGTGCAGCGGTACAGCGGTGCCACCGCGGTCGGTCCCGCCGAGGAGATCCGGTTCAGCCTCGACGGCGGCTGGCCGGTCGTCGGGCCGTACACGGGCGGGATCGCCAGCTCGTCGTACGCGCACGACTTCCTCGTGACCGAGTACGGCCCGGCCGCGCCGGTCACCTACCGGGTGACGAAGATCACCGCGACCGACGACCAGGGCACCACGCGGACCCTGTCCGGCGACCGGATCAGCCCGTCCGCCGTGCTGGCCGCGACCCAGAACCCCGACACCGCACCTCCGGTGGTCAACCAGATCTGGCTCGACTCGCCGACCAAGGAGCACGTCTACGACGCCGGCTCCGGCGCGACGCTGCGCTACGGCCTGTACGTCTTCGACGAGCCGGGCGCGGGCTTCTGGAAGGGCCGCATCGTGCTCGACGGTCCCGGCACCGCGGAGATCGTCGCCCCGATCACCATGTCGTGGAGCGACCAGGGCGGCTACCTCTGTGGCGACATGCAGACCTGGGACCCCTGGTTCACCGAGTGCCACGTGCCGGTGACCCTGCCCGCGGGCAGCCCCACCGGCGAGTGGAAGGTCAAGGCGGTCACCCTGACCGACCGGGCCGGCAACACCAAGCGCTACACCGGTCTCGCCGCGCCCGCCGTGCAGGTGACCCGCAACGAGGCGATCGTCGCCGGCGGGTTCGCGCTGACCCCCACGCAGGTGAACAACTGGCGGGAGCCGGCGAAGCCGACGCTGACCTTCACCGTCGGCGGTGTGCAGGGCGCGCTGACCGCCACCGTCGCGACGACGGGCTGCTCCACCTGGAACCAGGTGCTGACCGAAGGGCCGGCGGGCACGTACTCCATGCCGGTGGTGATGAACGAGCTGAACACCACCTGCACCGTGGACGGCATCCTGCTCACCGACGCGTCTGGCGCGGTGTCGGTGTACGGGGCCTACTACGGCGCGCCCGCGCTGGACCTGCGGGCCACCCGGGTGCCCGACACGTCCCGGCCGGTGGCGATCGCGGCGGCGCTGAGCCGCACCGAGGCCGCCCCGGGCGAGGTGTCCAACGGCATCAGCATCGCGGTCACCATCGACGACGTCACGCTCGCCCCGGTGACCGGGTTCTCGACCACCATCTACAACTCCCTCGGCCACTCCGTGGGCGGCGCGAACGGCGGCGTCCACGTGGGGGCCGACGGGAAGCTGTCGCTGTCGGTGTACTTCCGGGACCTGCCGGCGGGGACGTACACGGTGGGCTTCACGCTCTACACCACGGCCGGCAATAGCGCGGGCTGGGGCTATCCCAACGGTGGCGCTCCGGCGCCGTCCGGACCGCTGGTATTCACCAGCCTGCCGGCGGCCTGACCTGCCACCACACTGCTGAACCGCGGCCCTTCCCGTTTCGGGAGGGGCCGCGCAGCGTATCCCGCCAGTGGATGCAGCAGCCGCCACCGGCTCGTCGATGCTGTGTCAGCATGCTGCCGTGGCTGAGGAGCGGGCTGACTTGCGCAACATGGTCGACGACATCATGCGGGCCTGCGAGGCGGACGAGTACTGGTTGCCAGACCCCGAGATGCGGGCTTCGCTGCACGGTCTGGTCGCTGACGATCCGCGGTCCGTCACGGTGGGCCTGGCGTATCTGTGGGGCCGCTCGTTCATCGAGTATCCGAACGTATTCCCGTCGGCGGTGCCGGCCGTCCGGTACGTGCTGGCGCTGCTGGACCGCAGGATAGGCGGCGATACGGTGATCCGGAGCCCGGACGGCAGACTCCGGCCGTTGCGAGGCCATCTGCTGACCTGGTTGTCGTTCGTCGCGGAAGCAGTCGGTGACGTCCGCGTCCGTAAGTTCGTTGAGCTGGCTGGCTATTCGCCGCTGGAGCACCCGAACTCGGCGTGGCACGCTGTCCGGCGGCTCCGTTCCCAGATGTACGATGCCGCCGCCGCGTTTCTGGACGATCCGGACGCCGGTGTTCGACAGGAGGCGATAACTGTGGCGGTGGTGCTCGTACGAGTCTCGGAGCTTGCCGTCCACCGTGAGCGCATCGCCGCCGCGGCGCGAGCACTTCTGGACGCCGGCACGGACCAGCCTCAAGCCCTACCCGAAGTCGCGGGCCGGTCGGCGGTCGGTGCCGCTGCCGCCGTTCGCCAAGGAACTGCTGACCCTGCACCTGCGGGACTACCCGGTCGGGAGTGACGGCCTGGTCTTCGTGGCCAGGACGGGTGAAGCGCTCAAGCGGGGCACGTTCCGCGCCCGCATGTGGAAGCCGTCACTGCGGCGTGCCGGGCTGCCCGAGGCGCTCCGTTTTCATGACCTGCGCCACTCGTACACGACATGGCTTGTCTCCGATGGTGTACCGATCAACGACGTGGCGGCGGTTCTCGGACACGAACGGACGTCCACAACATTGGACCGGTACGTGCACCCATCGCGCGACCGAGACAGCAGGGTCCTGCGGTCCTTAGCTGCCTTCGGCTGGGTGATCTCGCCCCTGGATACACCGAAGGCCCGGGTCAGATCTCTCTGACCCGGGCCTTCTTTCGGTCGGGGTAGCCGGATTTGAACCGACGGCCTCTTCGTCCCGAACGAAGCGCGCTACCAAGCTGCGCTATACCCCGAAGCGGTGCTCCGAAATAGTAGCTGACCCGGTCCCCGGCTCCAAAACGGGTATCCCCCTCAGCGTGGGATGAGCGTCAGCAGGGTCGCCTCGGGGCGGCAGGCGAAGCGCACCGGGGCGGTCGGGTGCGTGCCCAGGCCCGCGGAGACGTGCAGCCAGGCGCGGTCCCACCGGTGCAGGCCGCGGGCCAGCTTGCGGTCCAGCCCGCAGTTGGTGACCAGCGCCCCGACCCCGGGCACGCGCACCTGCCCGCCGTGGGTGTGCCCGGCCAGCAGCAGCTCGAACCCGTCTTCGGTGAACGCGTCGAGCACCCGGGGCTCCGGGGCGTGGCTGAGCGCGATGCGCACCGCGGCGGTCGGATCGGCGGGCCCGGCCGGGTAGGCGTCCAGGTCGATGTGGGGGTCGTCGACGCCGGCCAGGTCGACGACACGGCCACCGGCCTTGAGCGTGGCGCGCTTGTTGTTGAGGTCGACCCAGCCCGCGTCGAGGAACGCCGTACGCAGGTCCTCGAAGGGCAGTTCGACGCCGTGTTCGTAGTCGCGGTCCTCGCGGAAGTAGCCGAAGGGGTTCTTCAGCACCGGGCCGCTGTAGTCGTTCGAGCCGAAGACGAACGCGCCGGGCAGCTCCAGCAGCGGCTCGTAGGCGGCGAGCACGCCGGGCACCGCGTCCGGGTGGGCCATGTTGTCGCCGGTCACCACGACCAGGTCGGGGTCGAGGCCGGCCAGCTCGCGCACCCAGCGCTGCTTGCGCCGCTGTTTCGGGGTCAGGTGCAGGTCGGACACGTGCAGCACGCGTAGCGGCTCGGCCTCGGGGGCGAGCAGCGGCACGTCGTACCGGCGCAGCGTGAACCAGTTGCGTTCGATGAGCGTGCCGTATGCCAGCGTGCCCGCGCCGACCACGACGGCGCCCAACGCGATTTTCCCGAGCG
The DNA here is from genome assembly GCF_040648615.1 of Catellatospora sp. NPDC049111. Taxonomy (NCBI): domain Bacteria; kingdom Bacillati; phylum Actinomycetota; class Actinomycetes; order Micromonosporales; family Micromonosporaceae; genus Catellatospora; species Catellatospora sp. NPDC049111. Next base: position 381,570 of record NZ_JBEZEB010000003.1, read on the forward strand.
GACCCATGAGGCTAAGAGTAGTTTCATCGCCCGAGGGCAACACAGTGCCGTCGGAGTGCGGAGCACGGAGAGGTGGGTATGGGCACCCTGAAGGAGCGCCTGACCGAGGACATGCGCTCGGCCATGAAGGCGCGCGACGAGGTGGTGACGGGCACGCTGCGGATGGCGCTGGCGGCCGTCGGTGTGGCCGAGGTCGCCGGGAAGGCCAAGCGTGAGCTGAACGACGAGGAGGTGCTCGCGGTGCTCGCCAAGGAGGCGAAGAAGCGCCGGGAGGCCGAGGTCGCGTTCGCCGACGCGGGCCGCGCCGAGCAGGCCGCGAAGGAGCGGGCCGAGGAGGAGGTGCTCGCCCGGTACCTGCCGAAGCAGCTCACCGATGACGAGATCGCGCAGCTGGTGTCGCAGACGCTGGCCGCGGGTGGTTTCAGCGGCATGGGCTCGATGGGCCCGGCGATGAAGGCGGTGCAGGCCGCGGTGGCGGGCCGGGCCGAGGGCGGCAAGGTCTCCGCGGAGGTACGCCGCCAGCTGGCCGCCTGACGCCTGAGCCGGCCAAAGGGCGAGGCCCCGTTCGCGATGTGCGAGCGGGGCCTCGTCTGCCGTGTGCGTCAATTTCTTGGTGGCGGCGGCTGTCCGGGTCCGTTGCCAGGACCGGTGCCCGGCTTGGCGTCCTTGCCGTTGCTGACCTCGATCATGACGATGCCCTTTTTGATGGTCCGTCCGCTCGGCGTGGTGCCGGCGGCGGTGCCCTTCGGGCACTTGGAGTCGATCTGCTCCGTGTTGACCTCGACCTCGAAGCCCCTGGCACGCAGGATGCTCCTGGCCTCGGGGACCGGCTTGCACTCCACCGACGGGATGGAGACCTGGTCGCCGTATGCGATCTTGCGGCTGGGCTTGGTGAAGGCGACGGCGGGCTTGTTCTTCATGTAGTCGCGCAGGGTTCGCTGCACGGCCGGGTTGACCACGTCGTGGCGCATGCCCGTGTCGAACGCCCAGTCGGGGTTGGTGAGGAAGCCCGAGACGGCCAGCTGCTTGGTGGACAGGGTCAGCGTCGCCGAGCGGTCCTTGTCGGTGGTGCCGGTCTTGCCGGTGATCGGCTTGTTGACGATTCGGCGGGAGTCGCGGTTGGTCGCGTGGCCGTTGCACTCGCGGAAGGCCGAGTCGTCGCCACCCGGGCAGCGCCCGGCGTCGACGGCCGCGCGGGCGATGTCCGGCGCGATGACCTGCTTGCAGCGCTTGTCGGCGACGGAGAGCTTGTTGCCCTTGATGTCGGTGATCGACTCCACCGGCGTGGGCTCGCAGTACAGGCCGTCAGCGACGAGGGTCGCGTACGCGTTGGCGAGCTGCAGCGGGGTGGTGGCCGAGACGCCGAGGGTGAACGCGCCCCACTGGCTGGCGTTGTTCGAGAGGCCGAGGTCGTCCTCGGTGGTGTTGGGCTCGTCGTGGAACGTGATGCCCATCTTCTTGGCCACGTTCACCACGTTCTGGACCCCGGCCATGATCGCCAGCGGGACGAAGAACGTGTTGACCGAGCTGCCGAAGCCGGTCCACATGTTCTGCACGGCGCCGCCACCGCCGGTGACGCAGTACTTGCCGCCGCAGTTGGCGTCGGGGCCGCTGACCGGGAAGTTGGTGATGAACTGCTTCTTGGTGGCGATGTTGGTCGCCAGCGGGTAGCCCTTCTCCAGGGCGGCGACGATCGTGAAGATCTTGAACGCGGAGCCGGCCTGGTAGCCGGTGAACCCGTCACCGCCGGTCATCAGCGGGTTGGTGGTGTTCGGGTAGGTGCCGCGGATGTTCTTGGCCTTCTTCTTCGGGTCCGAAGAGATCTTGTTCTGCGGCTTGGACTTGCTGTCGAGCTTGAAGTTGCGGTTGACCGCCAGCGCGCGGACCTTGCCGCTGCCCGGCTCGACCGCGGCGAGCATCAGCGCCTTGTCGTTGTTCACCGAGATCAGGTCGCCGATGTTCTTGTTGGCGGCGTTCTGGGCGAGCGGGTCCAGGGAGGTCACGACACGGAAGCCGCCGGACTTGAGCTGGCGCTCGCGGTCATACGGGGTCGCCCCGAAGACCTCCTGGTCGTTCCACCAGCGCTGGAAGTAGTCGCAGAAGAAGCCCCAGGCGTTCTTGGTGGCCTGCACGCAGCCGTTCGGGGTGATCTTGCCGACGACCTTCAGTTCCTCGGCCTTGGCCAGCGTGGCCTGCTGCTCGGTGAGCGCCCCGGTGCCCACCATCTCGGACAGCACGTAGTCGCGGCGGTCCACGGCGAGCTTCTCGCCGGCGCGGGTCTCCACGTTGAAGTCGCCGGGGAACTTCACCAGCGCGGCCAGGAAGGCGGCCTCGGCGGCGGTCAGGGTCTTCGGTTCTTTGCCGAAGTAGACCTGCGACGCGGCGTAGATGCCGTATGCCCGGTTACCGAAGTATGCGGTGTTGAGGTAGCCCTCGAGGATCTGCTCCTTGCTCATCCGCTGCTCGATGGCCATCGCGTAGCGCATCTCGCGGACCTTGCGCTTGGTGGTGTCCTCGGTGGCGTCGACGACCTCCTGCGCGGTGTCGGCCGAGTACGAGATGGAGAGCCGGACGAACTGCATGGTCAGCGTCGAGGCGCCCTGCTGCACGTCGCCGGCCTGCTTGTTGGCCACGAAGGCGCGGGCGATGCCCATCACGTCGACGCCGTTGTGCTCGTAGAACTTCTGGTCCTCGGCGGCGAGGATGGCCTGCTGGACGATCTTGGGGATCTCCGCGATCGGCAGGTCGCGCCGGTTCTCGTCGTACATGGTGGCGATCAGCGTCTTGCCGTCGTTGGCGTAGACGTAACTGATCTGGGGGGAGCGCTTGACGACCAGCTCGTCGGGGAGCTGACCGAAGGCTTCACCGCCCGCCTTGGCGGCCAGACCGGACAGTGCCACCGCGGGGAATGCGGCAGCGGCCACCACCACGCCGGCTAGCAAGCCGCAAATCAACAGAGATGCGGCGTTGGCCAGTATGTTGTGGTCGCGCTTTCGCATCAGGGTCACCGCCTCAGGTTACGTGAGCAGGTTTCGGTGTCGCGTGCCGCACCATACCGGGTCAGGCTGCATGGACAGGCGCCTGACAGATCGGCCCCCGCCTCGCCCGCAACCGTCCCGGGCATGTCTTCGTTGTCCAAGACGCACGACCCCTGGCGTGTGGTTGCGTCGCCTCGGTCACGAGATGTCCCCCCGGACGTCGTGGCCGCCCCGTTACTCGCATCTCGACGCTCCGCCGCGGGCCGCCGGACCCCCGTCCCGGCCCGCAGGCGGGCGTCACCCTGCGGCGCGCGTACGCACTGCTCAGGCACTGTTCAGCGCGGTTAAAGACCTTTTTCCGCCATTTTGGCTGACAACGTTGCGTAATCGTCTGACTACGGAGCATGATGGGCGGGCGAGTAACGCACACCGTTCGCGTCGGTTCGGGGGAACCATCGGGGGGATGTGCCCTGCTCAACGACCCTGGAGGTCGGTGGAGTCGGGCAAGTCGCGAGCGGTGAGGGGAACGTCAGGGGGGACGTGGACACATGGGCATGGTCAACGATTGGCCCAGTCTCGCGGCGTGCCGGAACGGAGATCCGGACGCGCTGTTCGTTCAGGGCGCGGAGCAGAACATCGCCAAAAGAGTCTGTCGCGGCTGCCCGGTGCGGTACGAGTGCCTGGCGGACGCACTCGACAACCGCATCGAGTTCGGCGTCTGGGGCGGCATGACCGAGCGGGAGCGCCGCGCACTGCTGCGCCGGCACCCGCACGTGGCGAGCTGGAAGCGCGCCTTCGAGGTCGCCATGCAGGAGCAGGACCGCCGGGAGCTGGTCCGGGCCTGACTGATAGCACCCATCTCATCATCGAAGGGCCGTTTTCGCCGGATCGGCGGGAACGGCCCTTCGGTTACCCGGTGTGACTCATTCGGCCCGTTCGGCCAGTGCCGCGCCGATCGCCCGAAGACCGGCGAGGTCGTGCACGTCGGTCGGCTGCGCCGGCACGTACGCCACCGGCACCTGCGGGAACTCGTCGGTGAACCCGGTCGAGACCTCGGTCTCCCGGGCCACCTGGCGCATCAGCAGCGCGTGCACCTGCAGCGCCTGGGCGGTCAGCGCGTGTTCCGCGTGCTCGGCGGACAGCTTCTCGGCCGCCTCCGCGCTGTCGGCCGCCGACAGCTCCGGCAGCTCGGACCGGTGCACCCGGTTGAGCACCAGCCCGGCCAGCGGCATCCGTTCCGCGCCGAGCCGCTCGGCGAAGTAGGCGGCCTCGCGGACCGCGTCCGGTTCCGGCGCGGCGACCACCAGGAACGCGGTCTGCGGATCCTGCAGCACGCGGTAGGTCCGGTCGGCCCGCTCCCGGAAGCCGCCGAACGTCGAGTCCAGGGCCGACACGAAGCCGGACAGGTCCGTCAGCAGCTGCGCGCCGAGGATCTTCTGCACCGCCTTGGAGAACACCCCGAACGAGGCGGTGACCAGGTTGAACATGCTCTTGCCGCCGGCCCGCGCGGGCACCATCAGCAGGCGCAGCATCTTGCCGTCCAGGAAACGGCCCAGCCGGGCGGGCGCGTCCAGGAAGTCCAGTGCCGACCGCGACGGCGGGGTGTCCACCACGATGAGGTCCCACCGGTCGGTGGCGCGCAGCTGGCTCAGCTTCTCCATCGCCATGTACTCCTGCGTGCCGGAGAACGTGGAGCTCATGGCCTGGTAGAAGGGGTTCGCGAAGATCTCCTTCGCCCGCTCCGGCGCAGTGTGGGTGAGCACGACCTCGTCGAAGGTGCGCTTCATGTCCAGCATCATCGCGTGCAGGTCGCCGACGCCGGACAGCCCTTCCACCGGGCGCGGGGTGTTGTCGAGCTCGGTCAGGCCGAGGGACTGGGCCAGCCGCCGGGCCGGGTCGATGGTCAGCACGACGGTCTTACGGCCGTGCTCCTCGGCGGCTCGCAGCGCCAGCGCCGCGGCGGTGGTCGTCTTGCCGACCCCGCCCGAACCGCAGCAGACCACGATGCGTACGCCGGGGTCGGCCAGCAGGGCGTCCACGTCGAGCATGTGCTCAGCCTAAGGGGCGGGGCGCAGCAGCCCGGCGAGGTGGCGTACACCGGCCAGGTCCACCCCGTCCGGCAGCAGCGGCAACTCGACCACCGGCCGGCCCAGGGTCGCCAGCTCGCCGCGCAGCTCCTCCTCCAGCGCGCGCCGGGCCTGGTGGTCGCGCGATTCGTCGAGCAGGGCGGTCACCGTACGCCGATCGGTGGGCAGCCCGGCCGCGGCCAGCCCGCGCTTGAGCTCGGCCTGGGTGACCCTGCCGTCGTCGAGCAGCGGCGGGCGGGCGCAATTCACAATGATCTTTCCCACACTGATGTTGAGCGCGGACAGCTCGCGCAGCGCGTCGGCGGTCTCCTGCACGGGCATCTCCTCCAGCAGGGTGACCAGATGCACCGAGGTCATCGGCGAGCGCAGCAGCGCGGCCACGCCCTCGCTCTGCGACTTGATCGGGCCGAGCTTGGCCAGCCGCGCCGCCTCGGCGGTGACGTTGAGGAAGCGCCCGATCCGACCGGTGGGCGGGGCGTCGAGCACCACCGAGCGGTACACCCGGCGGCCGCTGTCGTCGGTGCGGGTTGTCGCCTCCTTCACCTTGCCGGTGAGCAGGATGTCGCGCAGGCCCGGAGCGACCGTGGTGGCGAAGTCGATCGCACCCAGCTTGCGCAGCGCCCGCCCGGCCGCGCCCATCCGGTAGAAGAGCTCCAGATACTCCAGCAGCGCCTCCTCGGGGTCGACGGCGAGCAGCCGCACGTCCACCCCGGCGTCGCCGAGGCGGCGCTCGGCGTACGGCAGCGGCTCCAGCTCGAACAGCTGGGCCAGGCCCTGCCGGCCCTCGACCTCCACCAGCAGCGTGCGCTGCCCGCCCGCGGCCAGCGCGAACGCCAGTGCGGCGGCGACGGTGGTCTTGCCCACGCCGCCCTTGCCGGTGACCACATGCAGACGGGCCGGCCAGGCGGTGTCGTGTGCACCGCGGCCGGCCGGCCCGTCATTACCGTCGTTCAGCACCCCTCGATGGTGCCAGGTGCTACTTCACCTCGCAGACGAACCAGCCCTCGTGCTTGACGAGAGTCAATGTGAGCTTCTGCTCGGACATCTTCTCGTCGCTGGTGACCAGCTTGACGGTGACCTCGGCGGTCGCCTGGGTAGCCGTCTCGCCGGAGATCTTCGGGGTCTCCCAGGTGAAGCTCGGGCCCTTGAGCTGGGACGTCTGGGACTTGATCTCGGCGATCTTGGCGTCGATGTCCTTGCGGTCGCGGGCGTCACCGCAGACCAGCTTCTCGGCCGCGGCGGCGTCGCCGTTGTTCTTGTAGATGGCGGTGAGGAAGCTCTGCGTCGCGTCCTTGGCGCTTGACGCGCCGACGCCCTCGGTGTTGCGGGTCAGCAGCACATACGCGCCGATGCCGCCGCCGCACAGCAGCAGGAGCACACCGAGCACGATGCCGATGACCAGCGGCGCCTTGCTCTTCTTGACCGGCGCGGCCGGCACGCCGGGAGCGCCGGGGTAGGTCATGCCCGGGTACGCCGGCTGGCCGGAGACCGGGTAGGCGGGCTGTCCCGAGGTCGGGTAGGCGGGCTGACCCGAGGTCGGGTAGGCGGCCTGGCCGGTGGCCGGGTAACCGGGCTGCGCCGGGTACGCGGGCTGGCCGGACACCGGGTAGCCCGCCTGCGGCGCGGTCGGGTACGCGGCGGTCGGCGGCGTGGGGTACGCGGGGGTGCCCGAGACCGGGGCGGGGGCGCCGGACACCGGCGGAGCCGGCGGGTTCTCGGCGATCGGCAGCGTGGCCGGCGGCGTGGTGGCCGGCTCCGGCTCGGTCGGCGGCAGCGGCACAGCGGGCTGCGGCGTCGTCGGCGGCGTGACCGTCGCCGAGGCGAACGGGTCCGCCGGCGGCGGGTACGCGGGCTGCGTCGGCTGCGGCGTCGTAGGCTGCTGGTCGTCGTGCGGCTGGGTCATGCGATCTCCCCTGGTCTTCTTTTACGAGGCCGCGACACTCAGCTGCCCCCGCGGCGGCTCAGCTTAACCGCACCTCGCACCCTGTCGCAGCAGGGATCGACCAGCGAGATCTTCCCGGCACGTTAGGTTATGCCCATGACGAAGTGGGAGTACGTCACCGTGCCTCTGCTGGTCCACGCGACCAAGCAGATCCTCGACAACTGGGGCGCCGACGGCTGGGAGCTGGTCCAGGTCGTGCCCGGCCCCAACCCCGAGCAGCTGGTGGCCTACCTGAAGCGGCCGAAGTCCGCCTGAGCACAACCCCGCGGACACCGCGGTGAAGGAGACAAAGATGTCTGACCCGTACGAAAAGCTCGCTGAGCTGGGCCTGAAGCTGCCCGAGGTGGTCCCGCCGGTGGCGGCGTACGTGCCGGCACTCCGGTCCGGCGACCACGTGTACGTCTCCGGCCAGCTGCCCATGGCCGACGGCAAGCTGCTGGCCACCGGCAAGGTCGGTGCCGAGATCAGCGCCGAGCAGGCGAAAGAGCTGGCCGCCCGATGCGCTCTCAACGGCCTGGCCGCACTTGAATGGCTGGTCGGCCTGGACAAGGTCGTCCGAATCGTCAAGGTGGTGGGCTTCGTGGCCTCCGCCCCCGGCTTCACCGGCCAGCCCGGCGTCATCAACGGTGCTTCCGAGCTGTTCGGCGCGGTCTTCGGCGAGGCCGGCAAGCACGCACGCAGCGCCGTCGGCGTCGGCGAACTGCCGCTGGGCTCCCCGGTCGAGGTGGAGCTGATCGCCGAGGTCCGCGACTGACCTCGCCCTCGGCGCGGCTGCTGCGGCCGCCCCGCTCCGCATAGACGTTGGCCTATCACATCGACTCCGTGTGCGAAAAAGTCGATGCGATAGGCCAACGTCGATTAAAGGCCCCGGTGGGGAAAGTCGTGCCGCGCGACCCGAGGCGACGCGCCCCGGGCTCAGTAGAGTTCTCGGCATGACGGCGCGGCTGACCTCGGAACTCCTCCCGGGCTGGGTGACCTGGCTGCGGGCACCCAACCCCGGCCCGATGACCCTCGACGGCACCAACACCTGGCTCCTCGACGACGGCACCGTCATCGACCCCGGCCCCGACGACCTCGCCCACCTGGAGGCGATCGTCGAGGCGGGCCCGCCGATCCGGCGCATTCTCTTCACCCACAGCCATCCCGACCACGTCGACGGTGTCGCCACGCTGATCGCGCTCACCGGCGCGACCGTCGGCGAGGTCCCGGACTGGATCACCGAGCTGGGCACCCCCGGGCACACCACGGACTCGGTCTGCTTCGTCGCGGAACGGGACGGGCAGCGCGTCGTCTTCACCGGCGACACCATCCTCGGCCGCGGCAGCAGCGTGGTGGCCTGGCCCGACGGCGATGTCGGGGCCTACCTGGCGAGCCTGGACCTGCTCGCGGGCTACCCGGTGCCCGGCCTGCCGGGGCACGGGCCCGCGCTGCCGAACACCGCCGTCGCCGCGGCCTGGCTGCGCGCCCACCGGCTGGAGCGCCTGGACCAGGTGCGGGCCGCGCTCAAGCAGGGCGCGAGCACCCCCGAAGACGTGGTGAACGTCGTGTACGCCGACGTCGACCCGAGCCTGCGGTTCGCGGCCGAGTGGACCGTGCGGGCACAACTGGCGTACCTGGCGACGTTGAGCGAGCTGTGAAGCTGTCATGACCTGTCCTGTCTGCGGGACCGTCCCGGTGCCGGCGGCCCGCTTCTGCCACCACTGCGGGGCGGCCCTGCCCGCGGCGGCGACGCTGCCCGCCACCGAGCGCCGTGTCGTCACGGTGCTCTTCGGCGACCTCTCCGACTTCACCTCATGGTCGGAGGAGCTGGACCCGGAGCGGGTCGGCGCGGTCACCGACCGGGTGCTGTCGGCGCTGGCCGGCGCGGTGAAGACGTTCGGCGGGCACGTGGACAAGCTGACCGGCGACGGCATCATGGCCGTCTTCGGGGCGCCGGTGGCGCACGAGGACGACGCCGAACGGGCGGTGCGCGCCGCGTTGTCGATGCAGCGCGCGGTGCGGCGGGTGCTCGACGACGAGCGCGGCGGCGGTGCGCCGACCGGGCTGCGGCTGGGGCTGAACACCGGGCCCGTGGTCGCGGGTGTGCAGGCCGGGCTGGAATACACGGTCATCGGCGACACCGTGAACACCGCCGCCCGGCTGGCCGACGCGGCCGCGGTCGGCGCGGTCTACGCGGGAGCGCGCACGGTCGCGGCGACCGGTTCCGTGGCGGGCTGGCGCAACCTGCGTCCGCTGCGGCTGAAGGGCAAGCGCGAACCGGTCGAGACCTACGAGCTGCTGGGCCTGCACGACGCCCGGGGCAGCCGGGCGGGGCTGGGCGAGGAGGGCCCGTTCGTGGGCCGCGAGCCGGAGCTGGGCCGGGTCGCCGGCCGCCTGGCCGAGGTCGTCGACCGGGACGAGCCCCGGGTGCTGGTGTTCACGGCCGAGGCCGGCATCGGCAAGACGCGGTTCGCGTCCGAGGTGGAACGCTTCGCCAACGGGTACGAGGTCACGGCGGGCCGCTTCGCGGCGCGTACGCAGGCGCGGGTGCTGTCGGTGCGGTGTGCCGCGTATGGCGAGCGCCGCCGTCTCGCGCCACTGTCCGACCTGGTGAAACTGGCCATCGGCCTGCCCGCCGACGCCGCCACGGCGGTCACCCGGCAGGTTGCCGAGGAGCGGCTGCGCCGGCTGACCACCCGGCTGACCCAGCGCAGCGAGCCCGGCAAGCCGGTCAGCGTGGACGTCGACGCGCTGCTGTCGCTGCTCGGCTACGCCGACCCGAACGAGCTGGCGCAGTGGCACGGCCTGTCCGGCGACGACCCCGAGCAGCCCGGCCGGGAGACTGCCACGCTCGCGGTTGCCGTGGCCCGCCTGCTGGACGCGCTGGCCACCGAGTCCCCGCTGGTCGTGATCGTGGACGATCTGCACGACGGCACCCCGGAGACCCTGGACGCGCTCGGCTTCGCGCTGGAGGAGCTGACCGGGCCGGTGCTGGTGCTGCTGCTGGGCCGCCCCGAGCTGGTGCGCCGGGCCGGGCAGCTCACCCGGGTCGCCGACGCCGAGGCCAACACGCTGCCGCCGCTGCGCGGCGCGGACGCGGCGCGGCTGCTCACCGCATACCTCAAGGGCGGCAGGCTCCCGCAGGCCGACGAGGACCGGCTGCTCACCACCGCCCAGGGCAACCCGTTCTACCTGGCCGAACTGACCACGCTGCTGATGGAGCGCGGCGCGCTGACCAAAGCCGGTGCGCAGTGGCGGCTCACCCCGGGCTCGCTGGGCAACCAGCTGCTGTCCCGGGACCTGGCCGCGGTGCTCGCCGCGCGCATCGACGCGCTGCCCGTCGAGGCCCGTGCGGTGCTGCGCGACGCGGCCGTGGTCGGCGACACGGTGCCGACCGGCGCGCTCGAAGCACTGCGCGAACGCCGCTCCGGCCGCGACGGCCGGCCCGCCGCCGTGGTCGCCGTCGAGCTGGAGCGGGCCGTCGACGAGCTGCTGCAGCGCCGCATGCTGCGCCGGGTGCGGGGCGGCTTCGCCTTCGCCACCCCGCTGCTGCGCGAGGCCGCGTACGGCGGCGTCGGCAAGGCCGACCTCGCCGACCGGCACGCGTTCCTGGCCCGGTGGGCCGCGCCCGGCGAACCCCCGGTGCAGGTGTCCTCGGGTCGCACCGTGCCGGGCCTGACCGGGGTCGACGAGGCGATGCGCGACGCCTTCGTGGCCGAGCACGCCGAACGTGCCACCCGCCTGGCCGACGCGGTGCGGCTGCGCCCGGACGTGGCTGCCCGCCAGGTCGCGCCGCTCGGCGTGGCCGCGCTGGGGCGGGCCGCGCGTCGCGCGGGGCAGTCCGGCGAGCCCGCCGAGGCCGTCGGCTACGGCGAGCGCGCCGCGCGGCTTGCCCCCGGGGCGCTGCCGCTGCCCGACCGGCTGGTGCACGCCCGTTCCCTGCTGCAGTACGGCCGGATCGCCGAGGCACTGCACGACGCCGAGAAGCTGGTCGCCGACTCCGCCGACGATCCGCGCACCCGGGCCGGGGCGCTGCTGCTCGCGGGCCGGGCGCAGGTGGCGCAGGGCGACCCGCGCCACGCGTACCGGCTCTGGTCGGAGGCGCTGACCACGTCCACCGACGCCGAGCTGCCCGGCGAGCGGGCCGAGGCGATGCGCCGGCTGGGCATGGCCGACTTCCTGGGCGGGCGGCTGGGCGACGCGTCCAGCCGGTTCGCCGGGGCGTACCAGATCGCGGTCACCGCCGGCGACCGCAAGTCGCAGGCCTGGTCGCTGCAGAACCTGGCCTGGGTGACCACCACCCGCGGCGACTTCGCCGGGGCGGACGCGGCACTGGCCCGCGCCGCCCGGCTGTTCGCCGAGGCCAAGGACCCGGTCGGGCGGGCCTGGCTGCGCGGCACCTCCGCGTTCACCCGGCTGCTGTCGGGCCGGCTGACCGAGGCGCTGCGTCTGGCGCACGTCTTTCTGCCGTTCGGGGAGCGGGTCGGCGAGGCGTGGGCGGTCGGCACGCTGCGCGCGGTCGCCGCGTTCGCCGCCGCCGAGCTGGGTGAGCTGGGCGAGGCCGACCGGGAGGCGCGCCGGGCCTACCGCGACTTCGCCGCCGCCAAGGACGTCTGGGGGCGCGGCTTCGCGCTGGTCGCCCGGGGCGTCGTGGCGCGCGGGCTGGGGGAGTACGGCCACGCCGAGGACCTGCTCGGCGAGGCGCTGGAGGAGGGCGAGAAGGTCGGGCACCCGCTGCTGGTGGGCATGGCCGGCACGGTCCGCGGCTTCGTGGCGCTGGACCGGGGCGACTTCGAGGCCGCCGAGCTGGACGCCCGCTCCGTGCTGACCATGGTGTCGCCGTACGGGGTGCTCGACCCGGCCCGGGTCGGCCCGCGGGCGCTGCTGGGCGCGTCCCGGCTGGCCGCGGGCGACACCGCGATGGCGATTCGGCTGCTCGCCCCGATCGCGACCGCGCCGCACGCGCCGTCCATGCTCTACTCCCGCCGCCAGGGCGTCGCCCTGTACGCGGACGCGCTGCTGGCCGCCGGGCGGGTCGAGGAGGCGCTGGCCGCCGCGGAACTGGCCGAGGAGCTGCCCGCGGTGGACGTGCGCAGCCTGGTGCGCTCGGCGGTCTCCCACGCCCGTGCGCTGTCTGCCGCGGGACAGGACGAATCGGCGCTGGTCACGGCCGAGCGGGCGCGGGCGCTGGCGGACGGCACGCAGCAGACGAGCGAGCGTGCCGTTGCATTGGCGACATGGGGTGCCGTGACGTCGGGGCGAGGCGCTACCGTCTAGCCCGTGACCAACACGTCCGCCTTCCCGGAGATCCCCGGACTCACGGATCTGTCGCTGCTCGCCGTCGGTGGGTACGCGACGATCTTCCGGGCTGTGCAGGGATCGGTCGGGCGCGAGGTCGCCGTCAAGGTGGAGAACCGCACCATCGACAGTGACCGGGACCGTTCGCGTTTCCTGCGCGAGGCGCGGGCCGCGGGCAAGATGTCCGGTCACCCGCACGTGGCGGACCTGTTCGACGCCGGGGTGACCGCGGACAACCACCCCTACCTGATCATGGAGCTGTACGCGGGCTCGTACCAGGACCGCATGCCGCTGCGCCCGCACGAGGTGCGCGACCTCGGCGTGAAGATCGCCGACGCGCTGGCCGACGCGCACGAGCGCGGCGTGGTGCACCGCGACGTGAAGCCCGCGAACATCCTGATCAGCCACTTCGGCGAGCCCGCGCTGGCCGACTTCGGGCTGGCCATCCTCGCCGAGATACGCGACCCCGACATCACCCTCGACGTGATGACCCCGGCGTACGCGCCGCCCGAGGCCTTCCGCCGCGCCGAGCCCGCCCCGCCCGGCGACGTGTACGCGCTCTGCGCCACCCTGTACGCCCTGCTGCGCGGCGCCCCGCCGCGCTGGGAACGCGACCACCCGCCCGGCCTGCTCACCCTGATCGAGATGTTCGCCCAGCCGGTGCCGGACCTGCCCGAGGTGCCCGCCGCGCTCTGCGCGATCCTGCGCCAGGGCATGGACAACGACCCCGCCACCCGGCCCACCGCGCGGGCGCTGGAAGAGCTGCTGGCCTCGGTCGATCTCGACGGCCCCGCGCAGGAGGACCAGTCGACGGTGGACGTCTCGAACGTCGCCGGACCCGAGATCCCGGCCCAGCGCCAGGGCTTCTTCGGCAACCTCATCGACAAACTGTTCCAGTGATCGACGCGGTGAGGTAAGGCACGACGCGCCGTCGGGTGCGTGTCGCCCTCCTTGAACCACTCGTTGCTCTGGTGTCAACAAGCGGTGGAGCACCGAGGAGCAGGTTCACCATGGCGACTCTCGACACCGCGCTGGACCCCCGCGCGCCCTCCTTCCTGGAAAACCGAAGCACCGCCCAGGCGGCTCTGCGTGCGCTGGAACAGGCGCACGGGCAGGCCCGCGACGGCGGCGGCGAGAAGGAGGTGACCAGGCACCACGCCCGCGGCAAGCTGCTGCCCCGCGAGCGCATCGAGCTGCTGGTGGACTCCGACACGGCGCTGCTGGAACTGGCCGCGACCGCGGGCCGCGAGGCCGGCGAACCGATGGGCGCGGGGCTGGTCACCGCGCTCGGAGTGGTCGACGGCATCGAATGCATGCTGGTCGCCAACGACCCGACCGTGTACGTCGGCGGACCGGCCCAGGCGGGCCGGGCCAAGTTCGCCCGTGCGGTGGAACTGGCCGACCGGCACGTGCTGCCGCTCGTGCTGCTGCTGGAGTCGACGCCGGAGGAGCAGGGCCGGGCCGCGGTGCCCGATCCCTGCTTCGCGCGGCTCGGGCGGATGGCCGCCCCGGTGCTCTGCGCCGTCTTCGGCCCGCTCGACGCCTGGCTCGCCCCGCTGCCCGACCTGGCCGACCACGCCATCACGGTGCGCGGGCGCGCAGACGCGGCCCGGATGGACATGGTCGCCGAGGACGAGCGCGACGCGTTGCGGGTGCTGCGCCAGACGGTGCGCCGCCTGGTCACCTTCCAGCGAGGGCCGCTGGCCGGAGCGGTCGAGCCGCCGCGGTACGAGGTGGAGGAGCTGCTCGCCGTGGCCAGTGCCGACCCGGCCGCGGTGACCGAGCCGCGCGAGGTGCTGGCCCGCGTGCTTGACGGGTCCGACCTGGACGAGTTCCGCCCCCAGCGGGGTGGCGCGCTGCTGGCCGGGTTCGGTGCGGTGCACGGCCACCCGGTGGCGGTGCTCGCGGCGACCGGCCCCGTGATCGACCCGGACAGCGCCGACAAGGGCGTGGAACTGGCCCGGCTGGCCGGCAAGGCGGGTGTGCCCGTGCTCGTGCTGGCCAATCCGGCCGGGCACACGCCCGACAGCTCCGCGCTGCTGCTGCGGGCGCTGGCCCAGGCCGACCGGATCACCTTGGTGCTGGGCACGTCCCCCGGGTCGTGGGCACTGGCCGGGCCCGGCTTCCGGTTCCGCTGGCCGGTGGACGACCAGTCCACCGAGCCGTACGACGGTGTGATCGACCCGCGCGACACCCGGACCGTGCTGGGCATCTGCCTATCGGTGAGCGCCGCGCCGGCCCGGCCGGGCAACGCGCCAGAGCGTGAGGTGGCGTCATGATCCGCAGACTGCTGGTGGCCAACCGGGGCGAGATCGCCCGTCGCATCTTCGCGACCTGCCGCGCCGTCGGGGTGGAGACCGTCGCGGTCTACTCCATCGCCGACACCGACTCCCCGTACGTCGCCGAGGCCGACTACGCCGTGCAGCTGCCCGGTTCCGCGCCGAGCGCGACGTACCTGCGCGGGGACCTGATCCTCGCGGCGGCCCGCAAGACCGGAGCGGACGCGATCCACCCCGGCTACGGCTTCCTCGCCGAGAACGCCGACTTCGCGGCGATGGTCGTCGACGCCGGGCTGACCTGGGTCGGCCCGCCCTCGAAGATCATCTCGGTGATGGCCTCCAAGGTCGACGCGAAGGCGCTGCTGGCCGAGGCCGAGGTGCCGGTGCTGCCCAGCTGGACCGACCCGTCCGAGGTGGACGAGTACCCGGTGCTGGTCAAGGCGGCCATCGGCGGCGGCGGGCGCGGCATGCGCATCGTGCGCGACGCGGACTCGCTGGCCGAGGCCGTCTCCTCCGCCCGCCGCGAGGCCTTCGGCGCGTTCGGCGACTCGGCCGTGTTCTGCGAGCGCTACGTCGAGCAGGCCCGGCACATCGAGGTGCAGATCGTCGCCGACCAGCACGGCAACATCGTGACCCTGGGCGAGCGTGAGTGCTCCATCCAGCGCCGGCACCAGAAGATCATCGAGGAGGCGCCGTCCCCGGCGGTCTCCCCGGAGCTGCGCGAGAACCTGTGCGCCGCGGCCGTCCTGGTCGCCGAGGCCATCGGCTACGTCGGCATCGGCACCGTCGAGTTCCTGCTCAGCCCCGACGGGGAGTTCTACTTCCTGGAGATGAACACCCGGCTGCAGGTCGAGCACCCGGTCACCGAATGCGTCACCGGCTTCGACCTGGTCCGGCTGCAGATGTACCTGGCCGAGGGCGGGCAGCTGCCGTTCCAGTCCGCGCCGCCGATGCGCGGGCACTCGATCGAGGTCCGGCTGTGCGCCGAGGACCCGGCCAGCAACTGGCTGCCCGCCACCGGGCAGGTGCACCGGCTGGAGGTGCCCGAGGTCTCGGCCACCTTCCGGCCCATGCTCCAGCCCGGCATCCGCGTCGACTCCGGAGTCGAGCCCGGCACCGTCGTCGGCGTGCACTACGACTCGCTGCTGGCCAAGCTCGTCGCCTGGGCGCCCACCCGGTACGAGGCCGCCCGGATGCTGGCCGGCACGCTGGCCCGTACCCGCATCCACGGCCTGGTCACCAACCGCGACCTGCTGGTGCGGGTGCTGCGGCACCCGGCGTTCCTGACCGGCCAGATCGACACCGGCCTGCTCGACCGCCAGCCCGAGGTGTTCGCGCCACTGCTGTCCTCGGTGGAGGCCGTCCGGCTCAGCTGCCTGGCCGCGGCGCTCGCGGCCGCCGCCCGGCGGCGGGCGCAGGCCCCGGTGCAGCGCGGCATCCCGTCCGGCTGGCGCAACGTGCCCACCGGCGCGCAGACCGTGGTGTACGACGGACCCGCCGGCCCGGTCGAGGTCGGCTACCGCCTCGACGGCACCGGCGCGCTGGCCCAGTGGTGGGTCCGCGCCGTCGACCCCGAGGAACTCGACCTCGCCGGGCTGGGCCAGGTCGGCCCCGTCGACGACCACCCGCCCGTGGCGGTCGTCTCGGCCGACCCGGACGAGGTCGTGCTCGACGTCGCCGGCATCCGGCTGGCCCTGCACGTGCATGAGGTCGGCGAGACCGCGTACGTCGACAGCGCCGAGGGCTCGCTGGCCCTGCGCCGCCTGCCCCGCTTTCCCGAGCCCGTCCAGGAGCTGGAGGAGGGCTCGCTGACCGCCCCGCTGCCCGGCGCGGTCGGCCGCGTCCTGGTCGCCCCCGGCCAGCGCGTGGGCGCCGGCGACCTCCTGCTCACCCTGGAGGCGATGAAACTGGAGCACCCGGTGCACGCCCCCGCCGACGGCGTGGTCGCCGTGGTCACCGTCCGCCCCGGCGTCCTCGTCGACACCGGCGCCCTCCTCGCCGTCCTCACCCCCGCCTGAGGGCAAGGAAGGGCACCTTCACAACGCTCCGCGTTGTAGAAGGTGCCCTTCTTAACACCCCAACACGCTGACCAGCACCGACACCCGCCCGATCGCGCCGCCCGTAGCCATCCCGGCCATCGGCCGCCGCTATCCGGGCAGTCGGCCGTCGGCAGTCGGCAGTCGGCAGTCGGCAGTTTCAGGGAAACTGCGCTTATCCACAGCTCGATTGCTGCAGTTTCCCTGAAACTGCGGGGTGGGCCGTGGCGGTGGTGCACGTGGGCGGGGTCGGGCGAGGGTCCGTGGGAACGCGGAAAAGGACGTCTCCCGGTGGGCTGGATGGGGCCCGGTTCGGGAGACGTCCTTTTCGGTGGTGCTGGGCCAGCGCGGGTCTTCGGTCAGCGAAAGGGAGTCGCGCTGGTTGCCGGCCTGCCGGCGGGGTGAGGCGGGTGCAGTGTTTCGCCGGTTCCGGTCCGCGGGTGACTTCTCAAGTCGTCGTGGGCCGTACCCGCCGGCAGGCCGGACGGTTACCGGTTGGCGGACGCGCCGCCGACGCTCCAGGCGGCCGCGTCACCGAGCACGCCGACGGCCACGCCGCTGACGTTGATCGGGATCTGGATCGGCGCGTACACCTGGGTGCCGTTCAGGATGCCGTGATTGCCGGCGCTGATCATCTTGACGTCGTCACCGTGCCGGTGCTTGCCCTGGTTGTGGTCGTGACCGTGGTCCGGGCAGGGCTGCGGGCGGGGCTTCGGCCGCGGCTTCGGGTGGTGGTTGTGGCCACCGCCGTTGCCACCGCAGCCGCTGTTGCAGGTCGTGCCGTTGCCGCCGCCGTTGCCGCCGGTGCTGGTGTTGTGCTCGGCAGCGTCGCTCTCGGTGTCGAAGCGGCCCATGGTGCCGACCCCGTCCAGGGCGTCGATGTCGATCGCGTCGGCGTTGCGCGCCACACCCTGGTTGCCCAGCAGACCGCCGACCACGGGCAGGCCGCCCTTGGTCAGGTTGCCGACCAGCGGCAGGCCGCCGTTGCCGAGGCTGCCGACGAGCGGGAGACCGCCGTCGGTGAGGTTGCCGACCAGCGGCAGGCCGCTGCCGCCCAGGTTGCCGACGATCGGCAGGCCGCCGTTGGCCAGGCCGCCCACCAGCGGCAGGCCACCCAGCAGGTCACCCGACTCGGTCGACTCGCGGTCGCCGTAACCGCCGTGGTCGTCGCAGCGGCTGTCGCACTGGTGTTTCTTCTTGTGGTGGTCGCCGTCGGCGTCGGCGCTCGCGCCGCCCTTGCACTTCGCCGCGGCGTTGCCGAGCACGCCCGCGGCCACGCCGCACACGTTGATCGGGGCCTGGATCGGCGCGAAGACCTGGGTGCCGTTCAGGATGCCGGTGTTGTTGGTGCTGATCAGGCGGGCGTCGTACACGCCGTCGAGCTCGGCGGCGCTGCCACCCACGCAGCCGGCGACCGCGTCGCCGCCCACGCTCGCGGCGATACCGCAGAGGTTGATCGGGGCCTGGATCGGCGCGAAGACCTGCGTGCCGTTCAGGATGCCGGTGTTGCCCGCACTGAAAACGGTGGTGTCGGCGTACGCGGCGGCGGAGCCGCCGGTGGCCATGACCGCGCCGGCAGTCAGCGCGCCGGCCTTGAGTGAGCGTCGAACCCACGTGTTCATAGTGGTAGGGACCTCTTTCGATCGTCGGAGACATCCGACCGACCGATCGAGGCGGTGCAAGAGGTGTCCGATACACCCAGGTACAGGCGAAAGGTCACCGCACGATCGGTCACTGTGGACACGTCTAGCCGCGCTCAATTTGCGAGGTTCGCGACCACTCGGACCAACGAAGTCCCACTGGGGCTGACATGTCGGCGACAATTTCCCGACACTTTGACCAGCCATTATGTACGGATATGTCCGGATTTAGGCCGGATCACAGGGTTTCTCTGACCACCTGTCGCAACACCTAACGACGCGGACCCTCATCGGTCGCTCGGCCCGCCCACCCTGACCGAACGTATGACCTCGCCGACTTAGGTGACCGCCCTATCGCCTGGCGGCGGCGGCACGTCCGCCTCCGGGGTCAGCGCGGGGCACGGCCATGTCGACCTCCACCCGGTCGTGCCGCCCGCCGCAAGGTCATCCGACTTGCTTGGCAAGTGTGCGTATCTTGAGCACGCAAACGCCCATGTGCCAGGCAAATCGGATGATCATGGCGGGCCGGGGCGCGACGTGGGGCGGAAACGAGCACGCCCACCGTCGCGCGCCGGGTGGGCGCGGAAGGTGGGCGCGTCGGTGATGCGGAAGGTCAGACGCGGGCGCGGCGGGCCAGGCGCTCCGGGTCGAGGATGATGACGCTCTTGCCGTCCAGCCGGAGCCAGCCGCGGGAGGCGAAGTCGGCCAGGGCCTTGTTCACCGTCTCGCGCGAGGCGCCGACGAGCTGCGCCAGCTCCTCCTGGGTGAGGTCGTGGGTCACCCGGAGCACGCCGCCGTCGCGGGTGCCGAAGCGGCCCGCCATCTGCAGCAGGTTCTTGGCGACGCGGCCGGGCACGTCGGTGAAGATCAGGTCGGCCAGCGCGTCGTTGGTCCGGCGCAAGCGGCGGGCGAGCACCCGCAGCAGCTGCTCGGCGATCTCGGGCCGGTTGTTCAGCCACGGACGCAGGGCCTGCTTGCGCAGCCGCGCGAGGCGCACGTCGGTCACCGCGGTGGCGGTGGCGGTGCGCGGCCCGGGGTCGAACAGGGACAGCTCGCCGAGCATGTCCGACGGCCCCATCACGGAGACCAGGTTCTGTCGGCCGTCGGCGGCGCGTCGGCCCAACTTGATCTTGCCGGAGAGTACGATATAGAGGCTGTCTCCAGGCTCACCCTCGTTGAACACGATCTCGCCCTTGCGGATCTCGATCGTTTCCATCTCACGAGCAAGTGCCTCGGCGGCCTCCGGGTCGACACCCTGGAAGATCCCGCTCCGAGCCAGCACCTCGTCCATCGCCTACCTCCATCGACGCGGATCGTGGGCATACCGTGGATTAACTCGTCGCTACACGTACGCCGCGCGAGGTCAGTCTAGGCGCACGCAGGTGGCAACCGGACGCCAACCCCCGTAATCCTGCGACCTGCTCCGGTGCCGGTCGTGGCACCGGGCGGGTAGAGTGCCCGGCGATGTCCATACACCCCCTGAGCCGCCCCGATACCCCCGCACCGTCCGCGCAAACGCCGCCCCGTTCCACCATGGACCGGGTGTTCGGATCGCTTCGCGCACGCCCGGGGGTCTCCGCCGCGGGCGCGATCGTGCTCCTTGTCACAGTCGTCGGTCTCGGCTTCTCCGCCCTGACCTCGCCGGCCGACGCGGTCTCGGCGCAGTGGCACGCACCCGAGGGCGCCGCTGTCACGCCGACGGAGGCACCGGTCGAGCCCACCGCTGATCCGGCGGCCAACGCCATCAGTATGTCCGCGACCGGCGACATCATCATGGGCGACGCGCCGCAGGATCTTCCGCCGAACGGCGGCAAGGGCTACTTCGACAAGATCAAGCCGTTGCTGCCGGCGGACCTGGTGATGGGCAACCTGGAGCAGCCGATCACGGACGAGACCGGCACCGGCAAGTGCCCGGCGCCCAAGCCGGGCGAGCCCGTCAACTGCCACCAGTTCCGGGTGCCGCCGTCCTACGCCAAGCACCTCGTGGACGCCGGGTTCGACCTGCTCAACACGGCCAACAACCACAGCCGTGACTTCGGCTCGGCCGGCTTCACCAACACGCAGCGGGCGCTGGACGCCGCCGGGCTCAAGCACACCGGGGCCACGAACCAGATCACCGTCGTCGACGTCAAGGGCGTCAAGGTCGCGGTCGTGGGCTTCTCGTCGTACGCGGGGAACAACAGCCTGCTCAACCTGACCTCCGCCAAGAAGGTCATCGCCAAGGCCGCCGAGCAGGCCGACCTGGTCGTGGTGCAGGTGCACATGGGCGCCGAGGGCGCGGACAAGAGCCACGTCCGACCGGGCACCGAGAACTTCCTCGGCGAGAACCGGGGCAATCCGCACGCGTTCTCCCGAGCCGTGATCGACGCGGGCGCCGACCTGGTCGTCGGGCACGGGCCGCACGTGGTGCGCGGCATGGAGTTCTACAAGGGCCGGCTGATCGCGTACAGCCTGGGCAACTTCGCCGGCGGCGGCCAGCTGCGCAGCGAGGGCCGGCTGGGCTGGGGCGGCGTGCTGAAGGTGACCCTGAACGCGGACGGCAGCTTCGTCTCCGGGCAGTTCCACTCCACGATCTTCAGCGGCGCGCACGGCATCCCGGTGCCCGACACCAAGGACCGCGCGCTCGGCCTGGTCACTCAGATGACCAAGGAAGACTTCGGCAAGAGCGGCGCGGTGCTGAGCGCGGACGGGGCGATCGCCGCACCCGCGACGTAGGCTCTCTGCCGTGGTTACGGTGACGGGCGAGACCGACCTGGCGCGCAAGCGCCGGGTCCGGCGGATGGCGCGCGAACTCGCCGTCATCCATCCGGACGCGCACTGCGAGCTGGACTTCACCAATCCGCTGGAGTTGGCCGTCGCCACCATCCTGTCGGCGCAGACCACCGACGTACGGGTCAACCTGACCACCCCGGCCCTGTTCGCGAAATACCGCACCGCGGCCGACTACGCCGGGGCGGACCGGACCGAGCTGGAGGAGATGCTCCGCCCGACCGGCTTCTTCCGGAACAAGGCGGCCTCCCTGATGGGCCTCGGCCAGCAGCTCGTGGACCGGTTCGGCGGCGAGGTGCCGCGCAAGCTGGCCGACCTGGTGACGCTGCCCGGCATCGGCCGCAAGACGGCCAACGTGGTCCTCGGCAACGCGTTCGGTGTCCCGGGCATCACCGTGGACACCCACTTCCAGCGGCTGGTGAACCGCTGGGCGTGGACCGAGGAGACGGATCCCGTCAAGATCGAGCACGCGGTCGGCGCCCTGGTCGAGAAGCGCGACTGGACGATGCTGTCGCACCGGGTGATCTTCCACGGCCGCCGGGTGTGCCACGCCCGCAAACCCGCCTGCGGTGCCTGCCCGCTGGCCCGGATGTGCCCGTCGTACGGCATCGGCCCGGTCGATCCCGCCGAGGCGGTCAAGCTGCTCAAGGGTCCGCGTACCGCGGAGATCGCCGCCCTCGCCGGAGTCGGCGCATGACCCCCCATCTCCGCCTGGGCCGCCGCCCGGCCGCACTTTCCGGGAAACCGCGTCAATCGGCATGTCGTGAACCGCACTTTCCCCGAAAGAGCGCGCTGACGGCTGCTGCGGCGATACTGCTGCTGGCGGGGTGCACCGGGCCCGGTGAGGCCCGGCCGGACGAGGCTGTTCCGCAGCCGTTCGCGGCCTGTGCCCCGTTCACCGGAGGCGCGAGCGCCCAGCCGACTTCGCCGCCGCGCACAGGCCTGCCGCCGTCCGCGGCCCCCGCTGCCTCGTCGCCCGCGGCAGCGCCGTCGCCCTCGGCCGTCCAGGGCGCGGTCGTGCCGACGACCGGCCCCGAAGGTCCGATCGCCACCTTGCCGACCAGCGCCGCCGCGAAGCCGAGCGGCGTGCCCGCCACCGGCCCGGCCCGCCGGAACATCCGGACGATCACGCTGCCTGAGCTGGCGCTGGAGTGCATGGCCGGAGGCGAGCCCGTGCGCCTGTCCGCGCTGCGCGGACCCCTCGTGATCAACCTGTGGGCGTCCTGGTGCACACCGTGCCGCCAGGAGCTGCCCGCGTTCCAGCGGCTGGCCGACAGCGGCCGGGTGCCGGTGCTCGGCGTCGTCACCGAGGACTCCCGCGACGCCGCGGCCTGGCTCGCCGACGAGCTGAAGG
The DNA here is from genome assembly GCF_040648615.1 of Catellatospora sp. NPDC049111. NCBI lineage: Bacteria > Bacillati > Actinomycetota > Actinomycetes > Micromonosporales > Micromonosporaceae > Catellatospora > Catellatospora sp. NPDC049111. The sequence goes on from NZ_JBEZEB010000003.1 coordinate 403,932, forward strand.
TCAGCCTGCCGAGCGTGTACGACCGCTCCGGCGCGCTCAAGGCCGCTGCCGGGGAGATGGCCCTGCCGCTCACCCTGTTCGTGACGGCCGACGGCCGCGCGATCGTCTACCGCGACGTCGCCCTGACCGACCAGACCCTGGCCCCATTGATCGAGCAGCACTTCGGCCGCACGTGAGAGCGCAGCGAGGAGACGGCATGACCGAGGTGGTCACCGGGCAGGTACCGGCGTGGTTCGAGCCGCTGCTGACCCGGGTGCGTGCCGCGCGTGCCGTGGACTTCACCCGCATCCCGACGCCCGACGAGGGCGGTCGGCCCGCCGCCGTGCTCATTCTGCTGGCCGAGGGCGAGCAGGGTCCGGATGTGCTGATCATGCAGCGCAGCGCGACCCTGCGCAATCACGCGGGTCAGCCGGCCTTCCCCGGCGGCGCCGTGGAGCCCGAGGACGCCGACCTGACCGCGACCGCGCTGCGCGAGGCGAACGAGGAGGTCGGGCTCGACCCGGCCAGCGTGACCGTGCTGGCGCAGCTGCCCACGCTGTGGATCCCGGTGACGGATTTCCTGGTCACTCCCGTACTCGCCTGGTGGCACGCGCCGCACCCGGTCGGCGCGCACGATCCGCGCGAGGTGGCGCACGTGGCGCGGCTGCCGCTGGCCGAACTCGCCGATCCGGCCCACCGGCTGCGGGTGCGCCACTCCAGCGGGTGGATCGGCCCGGCGTTCCAGGCGCGCGGCATGCTCGTCTGGGGGTTCACCGCTGGGGTGCTGTCGACGCTGCTCGAACTCGGCGGCTGGGCGCGACCCTGGCCCACCGATCGCATCGAGGCCCTGCCCACCCCGCCCGCCACGCTTAGTGGCACCGCCGATGTCCCTTCCGTAGGCTGAACCGATGTCGGTCGTCGACGGTGTCCTGATCCTGCTGCTGCTGCTCTTCGGTGTGAGCGGTTACCGGCAGGGCTTCGTGGTGGGCGTGCTCTCGTTCATCGGGTTCTTCGGGGGCGCCCTGATCGGCCTCCAGCTCGGCCCGCTGCTGGCCGGGCTGCTCACCGACCCGGTGCTGAAGCTCGTGGTGTCGCTCATCGCGGTGTTCGGCCTGGCCGTGCTCGGCCAGTCGCTGGCTGGCTGGGGCGGTGGCAAGCTCCGGCGGGCCATCACCAACCGGGCCGGGCAGACCGTCGACGACCTGGGCGGCGCGGTGGTCTCGGTGCTCGCCGTGTCACTGGTGGCCTGGCTGGTCGCGGTGCCGCTGAGCGACGCCGCGCAGCCCTGGCTGGCCAAGGCGGTGCGCAACAGCAGCCTGCTGGCGGCCATCGACTCGGTGATGCCGGGCGAGGCGAAGACGCTGACCGAGGCGCTGCGCGACACGGTCGACACGAACGGCTTCCCCGAGGTGTTCGGCGATCTGGTGCCGACCCAGGTCAAGGAGGTGCCCGCGCCGGATCCGAAGCTGGCCGGGTCGCAGGTCGTGCTGAACGCGAAGAAGTCCGTGGTGAAGGTGCTCGGCAGCGCGCCGAGCTGCAGCCGCCGCATCGAGGGCTCGGGTTTCGTGTTCGCCGACGAGCACGTGATGACCAACGCGCACGTGGTGGCGGGCACGAAGTCGATCCGGATCGAGCTGAACGGGGCCCGGCTGTCCGGCAAGGTCGTCGTGTACGACCCGGAGCGCGACCTCGCCGTGATCCACGTTCCGTCGCTGAACGCCCCGGTGATGCGCTTCGCGAACTCGCCCGCCAAGTCCGGCGCGGACGCGATCGTGCTGGGCTTCCCGCTGGACGGGCCGTACAACGCGCAGTCCGCCCGGGTGCGCGACGTCGGCGACATCACCGGCCCGGACATCTACGAGGACGGCACCGTCACCCGCGAGGTGTACACCATCCGGGGCCTGGTGCGCAGCGGCAACTCGGGCGGCCCGCTGGTCGCGAAGGACGGCACCGTGCTCGGCGTGATCTTCGCGGCGGCCGCCGACGACCCGAACGTCGGCTACGCGGTCACCGCCGAGGAGGCGTCGACGATCGCGCTGATGGGCCGCAACCGTACGGGCGAGGTCGGCACCGGCAAGTGCGCCTGAGCCTCAGCGGCCGTCGGGCAGCCGACTCGACCGGAGATCGGCGCGGCGCAGTGCGGTGATAGCGCCGCCCGCGAGGGCGACGACCCCGACCAGCGCGAGGTTCAGCCCGCCGCGCTCGCGACGGGGCAGCGCCTCCGCGGCGGCGGACGGCGACGTGCCCGGTGAGGGAGTCTCGTCGGCCTGGGCCGGCGCGGTGCCGAAGCCCGTCTTGCCCGGCGGCGGCTCGTTGTCCAGCGAGTTCGTCCGGACCGGAGCCACCTCGGCGGTGAGCGCGGCGACCGGGTCCACCAGCCCGAAGCCGAAGCTGTCGTCGCGGCCGGCCGGCCCCAGGTCCTGTGCGGTCTTGATCAGGCGCTGCACCACCTCGGCGGCGGGCATGTCCGGCCAGCGGGAGCGCACCAGTGCCGCGGTCGCGGAGACCAGCGGCGCGGCGAAACTGGTGCCCTGCACCTTCCAGTAGCCACCGGGCCGCGCACCGACCAGGTCGGTGCCGGGTGCGGACAGCACGGCCTCCGCGCCGGTGAGCGAGCCCTGCCAGAGCCGGTGCTGGTCGCCGGGGGCGATCGCGGTGACGGCGAGCACGCCCGGCTCCCGGGCCGGATACCAGATCTCGGTGGGTCCGCCGGTGCTCACGTTGCCGACGCAGGCGACCACGACGACGTCCTTGTCGAAGGCGTAGTCGATGGCCTCGGCGAGCGCGTCGCTGGCGGAGCCGCCGCCCAGGGACAGGTTGATCACGTTCGCGCCGTGGTCGACGGCCCACCGCACACCCTCGGCGACGACCCGGGCGTCGTCGTATTTGTTGCCCTCGTCGAGCACGCGCACCGGCAGGATCTTCGCCTTCGGGGCGAGGCCCACGACCCCGCGGCCGTCGTCGGCGCGGCCCGCGATCAGTGCGGCGACGGTGGTGCCGTGGCCGACCGGGTCGTCCCGGCCGTCGCCGGAGCTGTCCACCAGGTCCAGTCCGGTGAGCACCTGGCCGGTCAGGTCGGGATGTTCACCGACCCCGGAGTCGACCACCGCGACGATCGTGTTCGCACCGTCGGACAACTGCCAGGCCCGCGTGGCGCGCAGCGTGCCGAGCTGCCACTGGTCGTCCGCGGTGCCGGCGCGGGACGCGCGCTGCTCCGCGGCGGCGGCCCGCACCTGCGCGACGTCGGGCGCGGGCGCTTCCTGCGGCGTGGTCGCGGCGATGCTGCCCAGGGCGGCCAGGGCCAGTGCCCCCACGACACGTAGCAGCGCCGTCGCATCTCTCCGCGGCACGGCGCTGACCAGTCGGGGCGTCCGGAATCTGGGCACAGTTCCGCCATTCTCACACGGGTTCCCGCGCGGAGAAAGAATTGCCGCCCGTCTTGCTGATGCCGAGTCCGGTCAGGCCGCCCAGCCCTGGATCATTCCGTACAGGCCGAGCACCCAGGCCGCCACCGGCACCACCGACACGACGACCAGCAGATCGAACAGGTCCGCGGCACGGCCGACGTACGGCGAGGGGGCCTTGCGGGACCAGGTCTGCCCCGCCAGCACGATGATCATGGCCAGCACGACGGCGCCGACCGCGAAGAACGCGCGGCCGCTGCCGTCGGACAGCCACACGGCCGCGCCCAGCAGCAGCAGGTGGCCGAACAGGCCCGCGGCGACCAGCGGCACCCGCTGGCGCACCGTCACGAACAGGCGCGAGCGCAGCAGCAGCGCGGTCGCGCACACCGCCACGAGCACCCGGCCCGCGGTGCCGCCGGAGGTGACCAGGATCAGGCCGGCCGCCGCCATCAGCACGGCGTACCCGATCAGCATGCCGGTGAGCAGCTCCTCCGAGCGGGCCACGGCGGCGAAGACACGGGAGCGGTCGGGCAGGTCCGTGGCCGCGCCGCGGGCCGCGGGGACCGTCGCGAAGGCGTTCTCGCCGTCGGCCGGGCGGGGCGGGGTCACCGAGGGCACCGGCACCTTGCCGAACCGGATGGCCAGCACCGGCACCAGGCCGATACCGCAGACCAAGGCGCTGACCAGGACGGCGGCCGCCCCGGCCGCGCCGAGCCCGGCCAGCAGGGCGGTCAGCGCGCCGAGCAGGCCGGCCGTGCCGCCCGCGGTGAACACGCGCAGCCCGTGGCCCACGCCCGCCGCGCCGAGCATCGCGAACAGCAGCACCGCCACGCAGCCCACCAGCAGCTGCGCCTCGCCGAGCCAGGAGGGCAGCCCGGGGGCTCCCGCGCCGTCCGCTCCGCCGAGCACCAACGCGCCACCGGCGAAGGCGTACGGCAGCGCGAAGCCCGCCAGCGCGCTGCCGGTGACCCCGTCCCCGTAAGCCCGGGACGCCAGCACGCCGCCGACCAGCAGCAGCACCGCCACGGTCAGCGCGAGGTAACCGCCCGGCGTCCACTGCGGACCGCCGTGCACCAGCGCCAGCACGCCCGCGACCAGCAGCACACCCGCGCCGACCAGGGTCGCCATGCGGGTCGCCGCGGGGCTCCACACCGTGCCGCGCCGACGCGCTCCCTCGGCGATCGCCTCGACGACGTCGTCGTACTCCAGCTCCGGCCACTGCTCCTGAGCCGGCACCAGGTGCAGGATCTCACCGTCGCGGACCGACTGCTGCTGCAGCGACATGGTCTCGGTCAGCGGGCTGCCGTCGGTGCGGCGCAGCACCCAGCCACCGTGCTGCTCGCCGTCGTCGGCGAGGCCGACCCCGGCGTGGCGCAGCAGATCCGGCAGCAGATCCACGACGGTCACCTGCTCAGGCAGCGCCACATCGACGCGGCGCTGCGGCGTGTGCAGCGTGATCCGGGCGAGGCCGGTCGGGGATGCGGTCGTGGCGGCGGGGTAGCTCACCCGGTACGTCTACCACGTTCGGCGGTGATGCGTCATCCCGCGCCGTTCCCGCGCACGGGCGCGCGAACGTGCCATGGCCTAGCATGGCGGGCGTCGTGCGGGCACGCCATGACTCCGCCGGCCGTCTTGGGGAGGGCGTCGCAATGGGTACGGTCATCGTCAAGCGCGCACCTAGGCGCCCCGCACCCGAGATTCCGGTCGGGGAACTCGTCATCGACGCGCCACCGGAGATTCCGCAGGCCGCGGGCGGGCGCTGGCAGCAGGCCATGATGATCCTGCCGATGCTGGGCAGCGGCCTGGGCATGGCGATGATGGTCGGCCGCGGCAACGGCGACAAGATGTCCTATCTGGCCGGTGGCATGATGGGCGTGTCCAGCCTCGGCATGATCGCCGCGAGCCTGATGAACGGCGCAGGCCAGCCGAAGAAGGCCGAGATGATGGCGGCCCGCCGGGAATACCTGCGCCACCTGGCCGGGCTGCGCCGACGCGCCCGCCAGGCCGTGCAGCAGCAGCGCACCGGCCTGTTCTACCGCCACCCCGACCCGCAGCGGCTCTGGTCCACCGTGGACAGTTTTCGGCTCTGGGAACGCCGCTCGCACGACCCCGACTTCGGCATTGTGCGCGTGGGCCTCGGCCCGCAGTCGCTGGCCACCCCGCTGCTGCCGCCGGAGACCCGCCCGCTGGAGGAGCTGGAGCCGATGACGGCCGGGGCGCTGCGGCGCTTCCTGGACGCGTACTCCGTGGTCCCCGACCTGCCGGTGGCGCTGTCCATGCGCGGCTTCGGGCGGGTGTTCCTGCGCGGCGACGGTGCCGCCCCACGCAACGACGGTATGTACACCAGCGGCTTCGCCGGCGACCACCGCGACGGCGGCGACGTGCACGGGCTGACCCGCGCGATGCTCGCGCAGCTGGCCGTGTTCCACGCGCCCGACGACCTGATCATCGCGATCTGCGGCTCCTCCTACCGCCGCGAGGCATGGGACTGGGCCAAGTGGCTGCCGCACCACCAGCACCCGAGCCGGGTGGACGCGCTGGGTCCGGCCCGGCTGTTCGCCACCTCCGCCCAGGAGATGGAGGGCATGCTGGCCGAGGTGCTGGCGGGCCGGCCGCGGTTCGGCGCGGGCGAGGGCGCGCCGCATGTGGTCGTCGTGCTCGACGGCGCGGACATGGCCGGGGCGGGGCAGCTCGCCGTGCCCGAGGGCCTGTCCGGCATGACCATCCTCGACCTCGACACCCCGCCGCCGCGTCTGCTGGAGCGCGGCATGCTCACCCTGGAGGTGCGCGGCCGGGAGCGTGCGTTGCACACCGTCACCGCGGCCTCGGTCGCCGAGGTGGGCATCGCCGACCGGCTCAGCGTCGTGGAGGCCGAGGCGCTGGCCCGCCGGCTGGCCCCGCTGCGCCTGTCCGCCACGACGATCACCAGCAGCAACGCGATGACGAGCGAGAAGGGCCTGGCCGACCTGCTCGGCATCCCCGACCCGGAGCGCTTCGACGTGGCGTACGGCTGGTCGCCGCGCGCGAGCCGCAACATGCTGCGGGTGCCGCTGGGCGTCGGCCCGGACGGCTCCCCGGTCGAGCTGGACATCAAGGAGTCCGCGCAGGACGGTATGGGCCCGCACGGCCTGCTCGTCGGCGCGACCGGTTCCGGCAAGTCGGAGCTGCTGCGCACCCTGGTGCTCGGCCTGGCCGCCACGCACTCCTCGGAGCAGCTCAACTTCGTGCTGGTCGACTTCAAGGGCGGCGCGACGTTCGCCTCGCTGGACCGGCTGCCGCACACCTCCGCGGTCATCACCAACCTGGAGGGCGAGAGCCACCTGGTCAACCGTATGGGCGACGCGATCACCGGCGAGGTGCTGCGCCGCCAGGAGCTGCTGCGGGCCGCAGGCAACTTCGCCAACCTCAAGGACTACGAGAAGGCCCGCGCGGGCGGCGCGGCGATCGCCCCGCTGGCGTCGCTGTTCATCGTCTGCGACGAGTTCTCCGAGCTGCTGACCGCCAACCCCGACTTCATCGACATCTTCGTGCAGATCGGCCGGGTCGGCCGCTCCATCGGCATCCACCTGCTGCTGGCCAGCCAGCGCCTGGAGGAGGGCAGGCTGCGCGGCCTGGACACGCACCTGTCGTATCGGATCGGTCTGCGCACCTTCTCCGCGATGGAGTCGCGGGCCGTGCTCGGCGTCGGCGACGCGTACGACCTGCCCAAGGCCCCCGGCCACGGTTACCTGAAGTTCGGCTCGGAGCCGCTGCAGCGGTTCAAGGGCGCGTACGTGTCCGGTTCGTTCAAGAAGGCGGGCGAGGGCAAGGCCGCGCGCCGGGTCGACGGCCGCGACATCGTCTACGACTTCAGCAACCACTTCGTGCCGGTGCCGCAGCGCCCGAAGGACGCCGAGCCCGAGGTCAACTGGGACGTCAAGCCGGGTGAGAGCCTGATGGACGTCATGATCGAGCGTATGGTCGGCCAGGGCCCGCCCGCGCACCAGGTCTGGCTGCCCCCGCTGGACGTCTCCGACCCGCTCGACCTCGCCTTCGGCCAGCTCGGCCTGGTCGAGGGCCGGGGCCTGACGGTCGCCAACCCGGATCTGCGCGGCGCGCTGCGGGTGCCGGTCGCCATCGTCGACAAGCCCGCCCAGCAGCTGCGCGACCTGCAGTGGCTGCGGCTGGCCGACGGCGCGGCCGGGCACGTCGCGATCGTCGGCGCGGGCCAGAGCGGCAAGTCCACGCTGCTGCGCACGCTGATCACCGGTCTGGCGCTGACGCACACGCCGCAGGAGGCGCAGATCTACTGCCTCGACTTCGGCGGCGGCTCGCTCGGCGCGCTGCGCGACCTGCCGCACGTCGGCGGCGTGGCGGGCCGGCAGGACGCGCTGATGGTCCGGCGCACCGTCAGCGAGGTCTCCCAGCTGCTCAACATGCGCGAGACCCGGTTCGCCGAACAGGGCATCGAGTCCATGGCGGCCTACCGGCGGCTGCGCGCGGCGGGGCGGTTCACCGACGACCCGTACGGCGACGTGTTCCTGGTCGTCGACGGCTGGAGCACGCTCAAGGAGAGCTACGAGGACCTGGACCCGGTCATCACCGACTTCGCGACCCGCGGTCTGGCCTACGGCGTGCACGTCGTGGCGACCTCGCTGCGCTGGCGCGACTTCCGGGCCAACATCCAGGACCAGTTCGGCAGCAAGATGGAGCTGCGGCTGGGCGACCCCGGCGACACCATCTGCCGGGTACGCAAGATCGCGCCCCAGGTGCCGCAGCGGCCCGGCTTCGGCCTCACCCCCGACGGCCTGTTCACCCTCGCGCTGCGCCCCGACGTGGACGCCCTCGGCCACCGCGACGACCTGATCCGGCACATCGCCAAGCACTGGGACGGCATGCCCGCGCCGCGGGTGCGCATGCTGCCCAGCGTGTACGCGTACGAGCGGATGAGCCTGGAGACCGGCGGGGAGTGGACGCTGCCCATCGGCATCGCCGACGACCTCACCCCGGCCGTCGTCGACTTCTACGCCGACGTGCACCTCACCGCGTTCGGCGAGAGCGAGAGCGGCAAGTCGACGCTGCTGCGCCAGATCGCCCGCACGATCACCCAGCGGTACACCCCCGACCAGGCCAAGATGATCATCATCGACCCGCGGCGCAGCCTGCTCGGGGCGGTGACCACCGAACACCAGCTCGCGTACATCAGCAACCTGTCCCAGATCCGGGACTACGTCGAGGCGATCCGGGTCAAGATGGAGGAGCGGCGGCCGCCGGACGGCACCCGCCCGCAGGACATGCCGCTGCGGCCCTGGCTGGCCGGGCGCGGCGAGTTCTTCCTCATCATCGACGACTACGACGTGGTCGTCTCCGGCGGCGGCCACCCCATCGAGCCGCTGGCCGACTTCCTGTTCCAGGCCCGCGACGTCGGCCTGCACCTGATCGCGGCGGCCAACGCGAACTGGGGCGGCAACCGGTCCAGCTACGACGCGGCACTGTCGCGCCTGGCCGCGGCGAACGCGCCCTACCTGATGCTGTCCGCCGAGAACATCGTCAGCGCGCCGTTCGGCAGCCGGATGAAGTACGACCGGATGCCGCCCGGCCGCGGCCGCCTGATCACCCGCCGCGGCTCGCGGCTCGTGCAGCTCGCCGAGCTGCCCGCGTTCTGAGCCACCCGGCCCTAAGACGAAGGGGCGCGGCCCGGAGAACCTCTCCGGCCGCGCCCCTTCGACATGTCCGGCCTCAGTGACCGCCGTTCTCCTTGGCACGCTCGTAGGAGCGCACGATCTCGGCCTCGGCCTCGGTGCGGCCGACCCAGGTCGCGCCCTCGACGCTCTTGCCAGGCTCCAGGTCCTTGTAGACCTCGAAGAAGTGCTGGATCTCCAGCCGGTCGAACTCGGCCACGTGATGGATGTCACGCAGGTGCTCCAGGCGCGGGTCGTCGGCCGGCACGCAGAGGACCTTGTCGTCGCCGCCCTTCTCGTCACGCATGCGGAACATGCCGATGGCGCGGCACTTGATCAGGCAGCCGGGGAAAGTCGGCTCCTGGACCAGCACCAGCGCGTCGAGCGGGTCGCCGTCCTCGCCGAGGGTGTTCTCGATGAACCCGTAGTCGGCGGGGTACTGGGTGGAGGTGAAGAGGGTGCGGTCCAGCCGGATCCGCCCGGTTTCGTGGTCGACCTCGTACTTGTTGCGCTGCCCCTTAGGGATCTCAACCGTGACGTCGAAATCCATTTCACACTCCCATTGGCCTGTAAGTTCGCCGACGTTGGCGAATTTTAGTTAGTCTCGCCTGGCTGGTTCGGGGCATCGGAGGAGGGCCGCTTTGGGGAGGCAAGGTTCACACTACGGTGCCGAACCCGCAGATGCCGCGGGTTCGCCGTCCGGCCCGCCGGGCGAGTGGGTGTGGAACGGGCAGGAGTGGGTGTGGCAGCTCCACACCGGTTATCCACAGGCCCCGGACCAGGGAAGCAGTGGGTATCCACCGGCTTATCCACAGAGCGCAAGTCCCCGACCGGGTGCTTATCCACAGGATGTGCACAGCTCTCCCCAGGATCGCCAGCCCTACGGCGGCCGTCCACAGGACACGCAGCCCGGTAATCCACAGGCCTACGGCTCCGCCCCCCGTCCACAGGTCTACGGCACTTCGCAGGGCCAGGCTTCGCCCGGCTACGGGTCGGCGCAGGTTCCGCAGGGCCAGTACGGCTCGGCCCCGCAGCCTCAGCCCGGTTACGGCTCCGCCCAGGTTCCGCAGGGCCAGTACGGCTCTGCCCAGGTTCCGCAAGCTCAGGCGGGTCCGGGTTACGGTTCGGCGCAGGTGCCGTCCGGCCAATACGGGGCTGCCCAGGTTCCGCAGGGTCCGGGAGCCGCGTTCGGCGCGGGCGGGCCCGCCCGTCCCGGCGAGTACGGCCGACCTGCCGGACAGACCGAACCCGCGCCCACCGGGCCGAAGGGCGACAAGCCCCGCAAGCGCCGCAAAGGCGTGCTCATCACGGTGCTGACGCTGGTCGTCGCGCTCGGCGCGGGGCTGGGCGGGGTCGCCGTGTTCAAGCCCGACCTGATGTCGGACCTGCTGGCCTCTCCCGACTGGCAGTCGCCCAGCGCGGCCCCGCCCGCGGAGCCGGCGGTCGCGCCGGTGCTGGCGGCCCTGGCCGACGCCCCGGTGCCGGATGCCGCCGCGCTCAAGAAGGTGCTCGACCCGCTGGTGATCAGCTCGCCGCTGGGCAGCAGCGTCAGCGCCTCGGTGGTCGATGTCACCACGGGCGAGGTGCTCTACGAGCGCGCCCCGACCGAGATGATCACTCCAGCGTCGAACACGAAGCTGGTCACGGCGGCTGCCGTGCTCATCACGCGCGGCCCCGACTACCGGATCACCACCCGGGTGGTGGCCGGGCCGAACCCCGGCGAGGTCGTGCTGATCGGCGCGGGCGACGCCACCCTCGGCGTGACCGCCAAGAAGTTCTACGAGGGCGCGGCCCAGCTCGACGATCTCGCGGCGCAGGTCAAGAAGGCGATGGGGGACACCCCGATCACCAAGGTGATCACCGACGGCAGCCTGTACTCCGGGCCGAACGCGTCGCCGGACTGGCCGAGCGACACCCTCGGCGAGGGCAACGTCTCCCGGATCACCGCCGTGATGATCAATGGTGCCCGCACCGACATCAAGGATCGTGTGATGCCGTTCAACCGGTTCAACGACCCCGAGCGGGCGGCGGGTGACGCCTTCGCGAAGCTGCTCGGGCTGACCGGCAGCGCCAAGGGCAAGGCGCCCGCGACGACGACGGCCACCGGCTCGGCGGCCCCGTCCCCACAGGGCAGCGCGGCCGCAGCCGGGCCGCCCGCGCCGGGCACCGAGCTGGGTTCGGTGCGTTCCGCGCCGCTGCTGCGCCAGGTCGAGCAGATGCTGACCGAGAGCGACAACACCCTGGCCGAGGCGCTGGCGCACCAGGTCGCCCTGGCCAAGGGCCAGCCCGGTTCGTTCGCCGGGGCCGCCGCCGCCATCGAGCAGGTGGTGACCGAGCTCGGGCTGGACGCCACGCAGAGCGACCTGCTGGACGGCTCCGGCATGTCCCCGAAGAACAAGATCTCGCCGAAGGTGCTGACCGGCCTGTTGGTCAAGGCCGCGAGCGGCACCGACTCGCACCTGTCCGACTTCTTCAACGGCCTGCCCGTGGCCGGCTGGTCGGGCACCATGACGCTGCGCTTCGCCAAGTCGAAGTCCGGATTCGGCGTGGTGCGGGCCAAGAGCGGCACGCTCAACGGCGTCAACTCGCTGTCCGGGGTGGTGCAGACGGCCGACGGGCGGCTGCTGGCGTTCGCGGTGCTCGCCGACAACGTGCCGACCGACCGGGAGACGGCGCAGAACGCCCTGGACAAGATCGCCGCTTCGATCGCGGTGTGCGGCTGCCGCTGAGTCTCAGCCGCCGGTCAGCTCACCCGCCCGGCGGCTGACCGCAATCCCGCCGGGCAGCAGCGTCGCGCCCTGCCCGCGCCAGGCCGTGACCAGCGCGTCCAGAGCCGCGACGTGCCGGTGGGTCAGCGCCGCGCGGGGCGCGCCCAGCTCCGCGGCCCAGCCGTGCAGCACGCGGGTACGCAGCGCGGCGGGCAGCTCGCCCAGCGCGTCGGCGGACAGCCCCGCGGGCGTACGGCAGCGGTTCAGGGCCTGCCCGGCCAGCTCGTCGAGCAGGTCGGCGTCCACGCCCAGCAGGGCCGCGGACCGGGCCAGGTTGGCCACGACGCCCTCGCCCAGCGCGGCGACCAGCGCGGGGAGCGCATCGGCCCGCACCCGCGCTCGGGCGTACGAAGGATCGGTGTTGTGCGGGTCCTCCCACGGCGTCAGGTCCTGCACTGCGCACGCGGCCCGGCAGGCCGCACGCGGCACGTCCAGCAGCGGCCGGCTGAACCGGGCCCCGGCGTGCATCCGGTGCGCCGGCATCCCGGCCAGTCCACGCGGCCCGGCCCCGCGCGCCAGCGCCAGCAGCACCGTCTCGGCCTGGTCGTCCCGGGTGTGTCCGAGCAGGACCGTCGCCGCACCGAGCCGCCCGGCCGCCTCGGCCAGCGCCGCGTACCGCGCCTGCCGCGCCGCCGCCTCCGGCCCGCCGACCGCCCCGACCTCGACCGTGGCGACCTCGACCGGCGCGAACCCCTGCTCGCGTGCCCATCGCGCGACCTGCTCAGCCCGCCGGGCCGACCCGTCCTGCAACTGATGGTCGACCGTCACCAGCCCGACCCGCCACCCCAGCCGCGGTGCCACGAACACCGCCCCCGCCGCCAGCGCCAGCGAATCCGCCCCACCCGAACATGCCACCACCACCAGCGGCCGCCGCGCTTCCTGGCGCAACCCTTCAAGACCTGCGCCATCCGGACCCTCCGGAGGCCGCGACTCTTCAAGAGTGGCGGCGGGGGGCAGGGTGGTCAGGGTGTGGCGGATCGCGGTGCGGATCGCGGCGACCGAGGGGTCGAGCCTCATCCCCGGGTGTCGGCGGTGACGACGCGGGTCACCCACGCGTCGGGGTCGGCGATCTCGTCCAGGGTCGGCAGGGTCTGCGGGGAGGTCCAGATCTGGTTCAGGCCGTCCATGCCGACCCGGTCCAGCACCGATTGCACGAAGACCCGGCCCTCGGCGTACTGCCGCATCTTGATGTCGATGCCGAGCAGGCGGCGCAGGTACTGCTCGACCGGGTTGCCGGGGTTGCGGCGGCGGTCGAACGCCGCGCGGATGCTGGCGACGGTCGGGATGACCCGCGGTCCGACGCCGTCCATGACGACCTCGGCGTGGCCTTCCAGCAGGGTCAGCACCGCGGTCAGCCGGTCGAGCACGGCCCGCTGCTCGGGCGTCTGCACGGCCTCCAGCAGGGATGCGCCGCGGGTGCCCTCGGGTGCGCGGGCGGCCTTGATCGCCGCGCCGAACTGCTGATATGCCTGGCTGAGCAGGTTGGCCGTGGGCGGCTCGGTGGCCTCGATGAAGGCCCGCACCTCGTCCAGGAAGTGCCCGCGCAGCCACGGCACGGCCGTGAACTGGGTTCGGTGGGTGACCTCGTGCAGGCACACCCAGAGCCGGAAGTCGCGCGGGTCGGCCTTGATCCGCCGTTCCATGGCGACGATGTTCGGCGCGACCAGCAGCAGCTGCCCCGCCTGCACGGGCCGGCCGGGCTCGGCGGGCGGCGCGGCGAAGACGTCGTACTGGCCGAGGACCTTGCCGGACAGGTAACCCAGCACCGCCCCGGCCTCCACCCCGGTGACCTTCGCGCCGACCAGGTTGCCGAGGAAGCCGACCTTCTCCTCCAGCTTGTCCGTCAGCGGCGTGATCACCGTCCGGAGCCCCTGCACGTTGACGTCGGCCCAGGTGCGCCGGTCGACCACGCGCACCGGCGCGTCCGGCACCTGCGGGATCATCTTCGTGTACTCCGCGACGTGGCCTATCGCCTCGTCGGCCAGCTGCCGCAGGTCGCGCACGACCGCGGTGGCCTGCTCGTAGGTGACCGACGGTCCGGTCGGGCCGAACCGCGCGGCGGTGGTCGAGGCGAGATCCCAGTCCACGAGAGCCATAGGTAAGAACCTACTCTCCCGTAGCCATATCGCCCCGCGGCTCGTGTTTTGATCCAGGGATGCGACAAGCGGTGTACGCGCCCCAGGGAGTGGTGGCCACCAGCCAGCCGCTCGCCGCCCAGGCGGGTCTGGCGATGCTGCGTGAGGGTGGTTCGGCGGTCGACGCGGCGGTGGCGGCGGCGGTCACGCTGACCCAGGTGCAGCCCGGCTCCAACGACATCGGCGGAGACCTGTTCGCCCTGGTCTGGGACGGAAGGCAGCTGCACGGGCTGAACGCCTCGGGCCGCGCCCCGGCGGCGCTGAGCCTGGCCGCGCTCACCGCGGCCGCGCACCCGCCCAACGACGCCCTCGGCGGGGGCCAGGCGCGGCCCGCGCTCGCCCCGCCGGCCCGCGGCTGGCTGCCGGTGACCGTGCCGGGCGCCCCTGCGGGCTGGCAGGACCTGCACGCGCGGTTCGGCCGGCTGCCGTTCGAGCGGCTGTTCGCCGACGCGGTGCACTACGCCGAGCAGGGCTGGACGGTGTCGCCGACGGTCGCCCGGCGCTGGGCCGCGTCGGTGGAGATCCATCGCGGGCTGGCCCAGCCCGAGTGCCGGGACTGGGCGGCCGTGTTCGCACCGGAGGGGCGCGCGCCGCAGGTCGGCGAGCTGTTCCGCAACCCGGGCGCGGGCCGGGCGCTACGGCTGATCGGCGGCAGCCACGCCGACTCCTTCTACCGCGGCGAGATCGCGCACGCGCTGGCGGCGTACGCGGCGGACACCGGCGGCCTGCTCACCGCCGCCGACCTCGCCGAGCACACCAGCACCTGGGTCGAGCCGGTGAGCACGGACTACCGCGGGCACACGGTGTACGAAATCCCGCCCAACGGCCAGGGGGTGGCCGCGCTGCAGGCGCTCGCGCTGCTCGACGGGTTGCCGCGGCACGGGCTGCACGAGCAGATCGAGGCGATGAAGCTCGGCTTCGCCGACGCGCACGCGTACGTCGCCGATCCGGCCGCGTACCCGATGCCCGACCTGCTCGATCCCGCCTATCTCGCGGCGCGGCGGGCGCTGATCGGGGACCGGGCCGGTGACCCGCCGCCCGGGGACCCGATGAAGGGCGGCACCGTCTACCTGGCCGCGGCCGACGCCGACGGCATGATGGTCAGCCTGATCCAGTCGACCTACCAGGGCTTCGGCTCGTTCGTCGTGCTCCCGGAGTACGGCTTCGGGCTGCAGAACCGCGGGGCCGGATTCAGCCTGGACCCGGTCCACCCGAACGTGGCCGCTCCCGGCAAGCGCCCGTTCCACACGATCATCCCCGGCTTCCTGTTCCGCGACGGCGCGCCGCTGGGGCCGTTCGGTGTGATGGGCGGGCACATGCAGCCGCAGGGCCACCTGCAGCTGGTCCTGGCGACGGTCGACGACGGCCTCGGCCCGCAGGAGGCGCTGACCCGGCCGCGCTGGTACTGGCACACCGAGCGGCAGGTCGAGGTCGAGCCGGAGTTCGACCCGGCCCTGATCGAGGACCTGCGTGCCCGCGGCCACGAGGTCACCGTCGCCACCGACCGCGGCACGTTCGGCATGGGCCAGGCCATCTGGCGCATCCCCGGCGGCTACGTCGCCGGCTCCGAACCCCGCGCCGACGGCCAAGCCGCCGCCTACTGAGTCCGCCACCTCGGCCGCTTCCGGGCAGGTCGTGGGGTCGGGCGTCATGTCCAGGCCCTACGCGCGTTCGTTGACGCCACTGTGAAGATGGCGACTTTTGTCCGGATTAGTTGCGGGCTCGCCCTGGTGGCGGGTGGTGCGGTGATACCGGCGGGCGGCGGCGCGGCCGCGCCGAACGGCCCGCAGAAACTCCAACCGGCGTCCCGGGCCACGGCCGGGCGGGCGCCCACCAGCCGGCTCGCGAAGACCGACCGCAGCCTGCTCGACCGCACCGACGGCGAGCGCATCCCGGTGCTGGTCAAACTCGACCACGACGCGGTCGCCAGCTACACCGGCGGGGTGCCGGGCCTGGCCGCGACCAGCCCTGCGGCCACCGGCACCCGGCTGCGCGGCGGCGACGCCGAACGCGCCTACGAGCAGTACCTGGCCCAGCGCGAGAACCGGTTCACCTCGGCGCTCGCCGCGAAACTGCCCTCGGCGCAGGTCGGCCAGCGACTGCGCACCGTGTACGGCGGGGTGGCGCTGACGCTGCCCGCCAACGAGGTCAAGCAGCTGCTCGCGGTCGAGGGTGTGGTGGCGGTGCAGCGCGATGAGCTGCGCGAGCCGCTGACCGACTCGTCCAGCTCCTTCATCGGCGCGGACGTGCTGCAGAGCGGCGCCGGCGCCAACGGAGCGCCGACCAGCCAGGCCGGCAGGGGCATCGTGGTCGGCGTGCTGGACACCGGCGCGTGGCCGGAGCACCCGTCCTTCGCCGACCAGGGCGTGCTCGCCGCGCCGCCGGCCAAGACGGACGGCACGGCGCGCCGCTGCGACTTCGGCGACAACCCGCTGACGCCCGGCAAGGACGTGTTCCGCTGCAACAACAAGCTGATCGGCGGCTCGGCGTTCCTGAAGGGCTACCTGCAGGCCTTCCCGGACGAGACGTACCGGTCGGCCCGCGACAGCGACGGGCACGGCACGCACACCGCCTCGACGGCCGCGGGCAACGTGCTGGCCTCGGCGAAGGTCTTCGGGGTCGAGCGCGGCCCGGTGCACGGTGTCTCGCCGGGTTCGTGGGTCAGCGTCTACAAGGTCTGCGGCGAGAACGGCTGCATGTCGTCGGACTCGGCGGCCGCGGTGGCGCAGGCGGTGCGCGACGGCGTCGACGTCGTCAACTTCTCCATCTCCGGCGGCACCGACCCGTTCAGCGACCCGGTCGAGATGGCCTTCCTGGACGCGTACGCGGCGGGGGTCTTCGTGGCCGCCTCGGCGGGCAACTCGGGCCCGGACGCCGGCACGGTCAACCACCTGTCCCCGTGGGTGACCACGGTGGCCGCCTCCAGCCAGCGCCGCGAGTTCAGCGCGGGCCTGACCCTGCAGGCCGGGACCGCGACCAAGCAGCTGAACGGCGCCTCGCTGACCGCGGGCGCCGGACCGGCGCCGGTGGTGCGGGCCGGTGACGTCCCCGGCTACAAGGGCGGCATGGGCTGCGCCAAGCCCGCGAAGAAGGGCCTGTTCACCGGCAAGATCGTCGTCTGCGAGCGCGGCGTCAACCCCCGGGTCGAGAAGGGCTGGAACGTACGCGAGGGCGGCGCCGTCGGCATGATCCTCTACAACCCGACCCTGCAGGACGTGGAGACCGACAACCACTGGCTGCCCACGGTGCACCTGGCCGACGCGGCGGTGCTGGAGTTCCTCGACGCGAACACCGACGTCACGGCGACGATCACCGCCGGGCAGGCCAACCCGGGCACCGGCGACGTGATGGCGGCGTTCTCCTCCCGCGGCCCCGGCGGCCTCGCCCTCAAGCCCGACGTGACCGCGCCGGGAGTGCAGATCCTGGCCGGACACACGCCGACCCCGGACGCCACCGCGGGCGGCCCGGCCGGCGAGCTGTTCCAGGCGATCGCCGGCACGTCCATGTCCTCGCCGCACGTGGCCGGCGCGGCCGCGCTGCTGGCCTCCCGGCACCCGGACTGGACCCCGGGCGAGCTCAAGTCGGCGCTGATGACCACCGCGTTGACCGAGGTGGTCAAGGAGGACGGCAAGACCCCGGCCGGGCCGCACGAGATGGGCGCGGGCCGGATCGCGGTGGACCGGGCCGACCAGGTCACGCTGACCGTCTCGGACTCCGCCACCCGCATGATGACGCTGGCCGGCGACGAGGTGCGCGCCGTCGACCTCAACCTGCCGTCGATCAACGCGCCGATCATGCCGGGCCGGCTGTCCACCGTGCGCACCCTGCGCAACATGACCGACCGGACCATCACGTACGCCGTCGCGACCACCGTGCCGGCCGACAGTTCGATCAGCGTCCCGCCGACGGTCACCGTGCCCGCGCGAGGGGCCGCGCCGCTGCCCGTGACGATCTACTCCCGCTCGGCCGCCGACGGCTACCTGTCCGGCGAGATCCGGCTGACCCCGGCCGAGGGCGGCCCGGCGCTGCACCTGCCGGTCGCCTTCCAGCCCGCCCAGGGCCAGGTGACGCTGGCCAGCACCTGCACCGCGAAGAAGGTGACGCTGACCCGCACCGCGCAGTGCACGGTGACGGCCGCCAACACCGGCTTCGACGACGCGCCGGTCGACCTCACCACGCGCCTGGACCCGGCGCTCGCCGTCACCGGCGTCGACGGCGGGGCCACGGTGGACGGCCCGCGCGAGGTCAGCCACGACACCACGCTGCGCGGCATCGAGCCGGGCACCCCGGACGTCGCGAAGCTGGACGACCGGGTGTGGCAGCCGCTGGACGTCACGCCCGACCCGATCGGCGACGAGGAGATGATCACCTACGACGTGCCCGGGTTCGGCTACGCCGGCCAGACGTACCAGCGCATCGGCGTGGTCTCCAACGGCTATCTCGTCGTCGGCGGCGGCACCAGCCAGGACATCCGCTTCGAGCCCCCCGCCGTCGACGGCGTGCGGGCTCCCGACGCGGGCCGACCCAACAACGTGCTGGCCCCGTACTGGGCCGACATGGACGGCTCGCAGGCCGACGGCGTGCGCGTCGCGACCGCCCGGGGCGGCGGCGTGGAGTGGATCGTCGTGGAATGGCGGGTCAACCGCTTCGGCACCAGCGACACCCAGCGCTTCCAGGTCTGGCTGGCCACCGGCGAGAACGAGGACATCCGGTTCGCGTACGACGCCAAGGACCTGCCCAGCGGGGCGAAGGTGTTCGCGGTCGGCGCCGAGAACGCGCTCGGCAAGGGCACGCTGCGCACCGAGAAGCCCGGCCCGGACCTGCGTGTCCAGAGCGCCGGCGGGCACCCGGGCGGCGTGGCGTCGTACACCGTGCAGCTGCGCGGCGTCATGCCCTCCGACGCCCGGATCACCACGAGCATGACCAGCCCGGAAGTTCCCGGCACCACGGTCGTGCGCACCCGCATCCCGGTGGTCGCCCCGTAAGCCCTGCCCAGCAGGGTCGTGATGTTCGGAAGGGCACCTTCTACAACGCGGAGCGTTGTGAAGGTGCCCTTCCTTCGTCTCACCTGCTGCGGAAGAGGTGGCGGTAGTCGGCCGGGGTGGTGTCGAGGCGGCGGCGGAAGTGGTGGCGCAGGGTCGCCGAGTCACCGAAGCCCGCTCGGGTCGCCACCGACTCGACGCTCAGGTCGGTCTCCTCCAGCAGTCGCCGGGCCAGCAGCAGCCGCTGATGGGTGAGCCAGTCGTGCGGCGTCGCCCCGGTCTCCGCCCGGAACCGGCGCGCGAACGTACGCGGGGCCATGTGCGTACGCGCCGCGAGGTCGTCCACGGTCAGCGGCTCGTCCAGGTGCGTGACCAGCCACTCCAGCAGCGGCTGCAGGGTGTCGCAGTCCACCTGCTCCGGGATCGGCGCCTCGATGAACTGCGACTGCCCGCCCGCCCGGTGCGGCGGCACCACCATCCGCCGGGCCAGCTTCGTCGCCACCGCCGCCCCCTGCACCTGCCGCACCAGATGCAGGCACGCGTCGATCCCCGCCGCGGTCCCCGCGCTGGTGATCACCCGCCCGTCCTGCACGTACAGCTCGTTCGGCGACACCCGCGCCGTCGGATACCGCTCGGCCAGCAACGCCGCGTGCTTCCAGTGCGTCGTGCACCGCCGCCCGTCCAGCAGCCCCGCCTGCCCCAGCAGAAACGCCCCCGAACACACCGACAGGATCCACGCGCCCCGCTCGGCCGCCGCCACCAGCGCCTCCACCGCCGCCGGCGGCACCGCCGACGTCAGCGGATGAGCGGGCACGGCCACCAGATCAGCCGTGGCCAGCGGCCCCAGATCCGCATCCGGCACGATCCCGAACCCCGACCGCGTACGGATCGGCGCACCGTCCGGACTGCACACCGCGAACTCGTACGACGGAAACCCGTCCGCGCTCCGATCGGTCCCGAACACCTCGCACAGCACCCCGAGCTCGAACGGCGCGATCTCGTCCAACCCCAGCACGGCCACCCGATACAGCGACATGTGACTCACGCTACTCGATGAATGGCAGAAATTCGAGGCACCCTGGCATCCCTGCCACTGTCCCACCCGAACCGCACACGAGACACTTAATTCACACCGGTGCGCACCATCCCAAACCACTCCGAAACGGTGAGGCCGTCATGGGACAGTTCATCTTCCTACTAGCGTTCCTACTGGTCACCGGCGTCGCAGGCCAGCTCGGGATGATCGTCACCAATTCCGACCCCGACGTGCGCCAGAGGCCCTTCATCCGGCAGTCTTGACCACATGGGCTGGTACGACGCGGACATAGACCGTGTGATCATCACTGAAGAGGAACTCCGCGGTAAGACCGCCGAGCTCGCCAAGCAGGTCGCCGCCGACTACGCGTCGGTAGACGGCCTGCTTCTCGTATGCGTCCTCAAGGGCGCGGTCATGTTCATGGCCGACTTCTCCCGCGAACTCGGCAAGATCGGCGGCCCCCCCGTCGAACTCGAGTTCATGGCAGTCTCCTCCTACGGCCAGGGCACCACGTCCTCCGGCGTCGTACGCATCCTCAAGGACCTCGACCGCGACATCGCCGGCAAGCACGTGATCGTCGTCGAGGACATCGTCGACTCGGGCCTGACGCTCTCCTGGCTGCTCAAGTACCTGGAGTCTCGTTCGGCGAAGTCGGTCGACGTCGTTGCCCTGTTCCGGAAGCCTGAAGCGATCAAGGTGCCGGTGCCGGTCAAGTACGTCGGATTCGACATTCCCACGGAGTTCGTCGTCGGCTACGGGCTGGACTACTCGGAGCGGTATCGCGAGGTGCCGTACGTGGGGATTCTCAAGCCTGAGGTCTATCAGCGCTGATTCGTGCGCTTCGTGCGTGGTTGCGCTCCGCAGGGGGTGCCGCCGGGTTCGCTGGGGGCCGCCAAAACCGGGCGGCCCTTTTACGCTCACTCCGGCGGCACCCCCTGCTCCGCTCCGGTAGTGGTGGTCGCGGTGGGTGGGGTTCATGCGGGTTTTCTATGTTCTGCCAAGTCAGTTACGCCCCACACTTGGCTACTACCTAGCCCCACAGTCCCCACACGTGTTGTGAAGGACCGTCATGTGGGGCGTTACTCGTAGGGCGCAAGCGAGCCGCCGTGCTCTCCGAGGGAGCCGTCTACGGGTTACGTGGGTGATGCGGTGACCGCTGTCGCTTATCCGTAATTTGTGGAGCATTCTGTACGTGTCGTGCGGAGCGGGGTAGGGGTCGGGGGCGCGTAAAGGGCCGCCCGCTCTTGGCGGCCCAGCGCCCCCGACCCCTACCCCGCGGAGCGCCCCCGTCCCCACCCCCCAAACCATCCCCCTCAGCCGTAAGCGAACACAGGTGTCATTTGTCCCGTATGCGGGGGACCTGAGCTGAGAAAACGCTGAACGTTGTGCGATGGGGACCACGCATCAGCCAACCGAAGGTTTCTACGGTGTACCGTCGACTAACCGGGCCGCGCCCGGTGAGCTGACCGCCTCTATCGATCAGGAGGACACGGGCGCGAACAAAAGCGTCCGGTAACAGCATGGAGCGTACGCGTTTCTTCCGCCGGCCGATCTTCTGGATCTTCATCGTGGCCATCGGCGCGATCCTGCTCAGCCAGCTCTTCACCAGCGGCCCGAGCTACCAGCCCGTGGACACCTCGGTCGCGCTCGCCCAGCTCAACCAGGCTGGCCCGAACGCGATCAAGGAAGTGCAGATCCGGGACAAGGAGCAGACGCTCCGGATCGACCTGGCCAATAAAGCCAAGTTCGACGACGTCGAGACTGACAAGATCGAGGCCCAGTATCCGGCCGACGCCGGGCTGGAGATCTTCAACCAGGTGAACGCGGCCAAGGCCGCGGGCAAGATCTCCGGGCCGTTCGACACCGAGGTCACCGAGGAGTCGGTGTTCCTGTCGCTGCTGGTGAGCCTGCTGCCGATCGCCGTACTGGTGATCCTGCTGCTGCTGTTCATGTCGCAGATGCAGGGCGGCGGCTCGCGGGTGCTGAACTTCGGCAAGTCGAAGGCGAAGCTCGTCAGCAAGGACACCCCGAAGACCACCTTCGCGGACGTGGCCGGCTCCGACGAGGCCGTCGAGGAGCTGCACGAGATCAAGGACTTCCTGCAGAACCCGGCGAAGTACCAGGCGCTCGGCGCCAAGATCCCGAAGGGTGTGCTGCTGTTCGGCCCGCCCGGAACGGGTAAGACGCTGCTGGCCCGCGCCGTCGCCGGCGAGGCCGGGGTGCCGTTCTACTCGATCTCGGGTTCCGACTTCGTCGAGATGTTCGTGGGTGTCGGCGCCTCCCGGGTCCGCGACCTGTTCGAGCAGGCGAAGGCGAACGCCCCGGCGATCGTGTTCGTCGACGAGATCGACGCCGTCGGCCGCCACCGCGGCGCCGGCATGGGCGGCGGTCACGACGAGCGCGAGCAGACCCTGAACCAGCTGCTGGTCGAGATGGACGGCTTCGACGCGAAGGGCGGCGTCATCATGATCGCCGCGACCAACCGTCCCGACATCCTCGACCCGGCGCTGCTGCGCCCGGGCCGCTTCGACCGCCAAATCGCGGTGGACACCCCCGACATGGTCGGCCGCAAGGCGATCCTGCGGGTCCACGGCAAGGGCAAGCCGTTCACGCCGGACGTGGACCTGGACGCGGTGGCGCGGCGTACGCCGGGCTTCACCGGCGCCGACCTGGCCAACGTGATCAACGAGGCCGCGCTGCTGACCGCCCGTCAGGACAAGCGCGCCATCACCAACGAGTCGCTGGAGGAGTCGATTGACCGTGTGGTCGCCGGCCCGCAGCGGCGCACCCGGGTGATGTCGGACCACGAGAAGAAGATCACCGCGTACCACGAGGGCGGCCACGCCCTGGTGGCCTGGGCGCTGCCGCACAGTGCACCGGTGCACAAGGTGACCATCCTGTCGCGCAGCCGCTCGCTGGGTCACACGCTGGTGCTGCCGACCGAGGACAAGTACACCCAGACCCGTGCCGAGATGATCGACACTCTGGCGTACGCGCTGGGCGGCCGGGCGGCCGAGGAGCTCGTCTTCCACGAGCCCACCACGGGCGCCGGCAACGACATCGAGAAGGCGTCGGCCCTGGCCCGTGCGATGGTCACCCAGTACGGCATGAGCTCGAAGCTCGGCGCGGTCAAGTACGGCACCGCCGGTGACGAGCCGTTCCTGGGCCGCTCCTACGGCCACGAGCGGGACTACTCCGACTCCATCGCCGCCGAGATCGACTCCGAGGTGCGCTCGCTCATCGAGCTGGCCCACGACGAGGCGTACGAGATCCTCGTGGAATACCGCGACGTGCTCGACGCGATCGTGCTGGAGCTGATCGAGAAGGAGACCATCTCGACCGCCGACATGGCGCGCATCTGCGCCCGGGTCGTCAAGCGGCCGCCGATGGCCCCGTTCAACGGGTTCGGCAAGCGCACGCCGTCCACCCAGCCGCCGGTGCTCACCCCGGCCGAGGTGGAGAAGCAGTCGGCGAGCAACGGCCAGGCCACGGACAGCGGCGAGATCACCGTCTCGACGACCGCGGAGGCCACGAACTGAACGGCGAGCGAGAGCTGGACCATCTCGCCGCCCGCCTGGTCGACGGCTCCCTCACCGGTGTTCCGGTGGAGGAGACCGTCGACCTGGCGCGTATAGAGAAGGCGGTCCGGGAGATCCTCCTCGCGCTGGGCGAGGACCCCGACCGCGACGGTCTGCAGAAGACCCCGTCCCGGGTGGCCCGCGCGTACGCCGAGCTGTTCGCGGGCCTGCGGGTGAACCCCGCGGACGTGCTGACCACGACGTTCGAGGCCGACCACGACGAGTTCGTGCTGGTCCGCGACATCTCGATCTTCAGCCTGTGCGAGCACCACCTGCTCCCCTTCCGGGGCGTGGCGCACGTCGGCTACCTGCCCGGCGAGGATGGCCGCATCACCGGCCTGTCGAAGCTGGCCCGGCTGGTCGAGGTGTTCGCGCGCCGGCCGCAGGTGCAGGAACGGCTCACCTCGCAGGTCGCCGACCTGCTCCAGGAGAAGCTCCAGGCCCGGGGTGTCATCGTGGTGCTGGAGTGCGAGCACATGTGCATGGAGATGCGCGGCATCCGCAAAGCCGGCGCCCGCACCGTCACCAGCGCCGTACGCGGCATCCTCAAGTCGGACCCGAAGACCCGCGCCGAAGCGATGTCCCTGATCAACTCTCGCTGACCCGTCTGAACGACGACGCCCGCCTCGCCGCGACCGCGGCCGGGCGGGCTTCCTCGTACACCCGAAGCGGCTCCGGTCCTCGAACCGCGTCAGGCGTCCATCACAGGACGGCCAGCAGCGCGACGGCCAGCAGCACCGGTGCGATGCAGGCGAACGCGCCGACCGCGGCGGTCCGCGGCCGATCCCGGTAGACGACGCCAACGAGCAGCCAGGCCGCCCCGAAGGCCAGCGGCCCGAGCAGCAACCCGCTCACCGCAGCGAAGAACACTTGCGCGCCGTCACCGGCCAGGCCGGCGACGGCCAGCTGCACGAGCAGCGCCAGCAGCGCCATCGGTCCGTACACCAGCAGGTTGCGCAGTGTCTGCGAGCCGCCGCCCGCGTCGTCGAGCCGGGCCAGCGCCCCGTCGGCGACCTCCACGTTCGCGCCCGCCTGGCGCAGCGCGGCCAGCGCCACCGCCGGGCCGCCGCCGACCGCCTCAGCCGCAGCCAGCAGCTCCGCGGGACCCGGCTGGAGCACGGGGGAGGGAACCCCCGCCCGGCTCGCCGTGTCCAGCAGCCGGGTGGCCTGCATCCCGAGGCGGGCCTGCACGGTCGGCAGCTCGTCCCGGGCCGCCGCCAGCGCCGACGCCTCACCAGCGGCCGAGTCCGCCGCCTCCCGCCGTACCGTGTCCAACCGCTGCGCCGCCCCGAGGTACTCCGCCCAGGCCGCACTCCGCTCGCTCATGCCGGCTCCTCGCTCATGCGGGTTCTTGGGTCAGGGCGGTGAGCACGATAGGCGGGTCCGAGGAGGGGTCGCGGGCCTGCCAGAGGCGCTGCCGCAGCGCGGACAGCACCTGGGCGTCGGCATCCGGGTCGGGGAAGCGGACCGTCTTCTCGTGCCCGCGCGTCGCGCCCCGCGGGCCGCCCAGGCCGCCCGCCGTGTTCACGACCGCGCAGCCCAGCGGCAAGGTCGCCGCCGCGTCGTTCGTCGCCTCCAGCACGTCCCCGCCGCCCGGCAGTGCGATCCGCACCGGCACCTGCCCGAACAGCGAATCCCGGCGCACGTGCAGCGCCTCGATACCGCGCACCGTCTGCGAACACAGGATCAGATGCACGCCGTACGCCCGCCCGCGCCGGCCGACCGACTCCAGCAGCCCCAGCGCCTCCGCCGCGACCGGATCCGACCCCGTCAACAGCACCGGGAACTCGTCGATCACACAGACCAGCCGGGGCAGCGGCCGCTGCTCGCGCGCCTGCGCGAACCGCTTCACCCCCAGCTCCTGCCACAGTTCCTCGCGGCGGCGCAGCTCCTCGTCCAGCTCCCGCAGCACCGCCAGCCCCTGCTCGCGATCACAGTCCAGGCCGACCACCCGAGCATGCGGCAGCCACGCCGGATCCGGCTCGGACCCCGTGCTCGGCGCGAACCGGCCGAAAGCCTCACCCGGCTTGAAGTCCAGCAGGTACAGCGCCAGCTCGTCCGGGTCGTAGCGGGTGCACAGGCCGTACAGGACGTTCACCAGGAACGCCGACTTGCCGCCGCCGGACCGGCCGCCGACCAGCCAGTGCGGCGTCAGGTCGGCGAACACCAGCGAGATCGGCGTCTCACCCGCCAGCCCCGCGGTCGTGGACATGCCCGCCGCCGACGACTCCGCCCACCAGTGATCCGGGTCCGGCAGCAGATCCATCAGATGCACCTGCCCCGACAGGGCATAACGTTCGGCCAGTTCCCGGCACACCCTGGCGACCAGCTCGGCGGGCGGATCAGGGTCCAGCCGCACCGGCACCGACAGCCCCGGCCAGGTCGCCGTCGGGCTCGGCCCGTCGTCGGCACGAGCCGTCGGCTGGGTGAAAGGCATACCCCCGAGCAGGGCGTACGGATTGCGCAGCGCGACCTGCGTGCTCATCGGCAGCGGGGCCTGCGCCGACGGCAGCGACGTGTCCGGGGTCAGCGGCGGCGGCGGCCAGCCCGCGACGACCAGATGCAGCCCCGTCGCCGGCCCCGCCTGCGCCAGCGCCGTGATCCGATTCAGTTCCGCACCCGTCACATCCGAGGGCAGAGCGGCAATCAGCAGCAGCATCGTGCAATCCCGGCGACGCGGCCGGGCCGTCGGACGCCGCTGCGCCTCCGGCCGGCTCGGGCGTACCCAATGCTCGGCCTCCGCCAGCACGGCCTGCAACCCGGCCCGGTCGGTGACCGGCGGCGGCATCAGCCCCGCATCGGCCAGCGCCCCGAACGGCGCGAACAGCGCCCCGCCCACCGCGTCCACCGCCCGCACCACCAGCGTGCCCGACGGCGCGGTCGCCAGCAGCCGCAGCAGGACCGCCCGCAGCACCCCCGCCACCCGCGGATCCCGCGAATCGGCGCTGAACGTCAGATGACCCGTACCCAGCAGCGGCAACACCGCCGGGAACTGGGCATCCTCGCCCGGCGCCGCCGTGCCGATCCGGACGAACTCCGGCCGACGCTGCTCACCCAGCGGCAAACCCGCCGGCACCTCGTCCAGCACGGCCCCCAGCCAGCCCGGCGTCAGCCGCACAGCCGCGTCACGCAGCCGTTGCGCCAGCGCCTGCTGCTCGGCCAGATCAGTGCGCGGCGGCGGAAGATAGGTGTCCAACGCGGACGCCGCCGCCTGAGTCACCGCCGAAGCATGCCGGTGCAGGCTCGCCGCCTGGTCGATCCGCGCGTTCAATCCGGGCACGCCGACACCTCCGCTGCGTCCTCCCCGGGGGAGGGTAGCGCAGAGCGCCCGATACCTGTCGCAACTACGCGGAAGCAACTCCCGTGTAAACCCGACAGTTCATCCGTCGATGCCGGGCTATTCGTCCTTCGACAGGTAGTCGATGAAGCGGGCCCTGATCAGAGGCTCCTGGTCGCCGTAATCGTGCCCGGTGAACTCCCGCCACAGCGACACCGAATCGTCGACTGCGGAGCCGATGTCGGCGAGCTCACGCTCCTCGGTCTCCGGGGAGGTGGGGAGGTGCTTGAACAGGTCCCAGAAGAAGCCGATGTCCAGCTTCTCGCGCGCCTTGGTGAAGGCGCGCTCGCGCAGCTCCTCGGTGGGCAGGGCATCCAGTTCGGCGAAATCGGTCACCCGACCAGCGTACGGGGTGATCCCCGAAGCGGCCTCCCGGCGGTGAACTGTCCGCCTGTCGCGACCTCGTGCGGCTGGGAGGCGCAGGCTATCGTCATCGCGTGTACGAGACCCCGCCGCCGAAGCGGCCGTCGCCTCTCCTCGGCCTGGTGAAGAAGCCGATGATGCTCACCATCGCCGGAGCCGCCGTGGCCCTGCTGCTGGTCATCTTCTGCTGCTGCGGACTGTGGCTGTTCGGCAACCTCAACACCGGGTCGGTCTGACCTCGGCGGGTCATCCACAGCGGAATCGCGGCCCCTGTGCGCGGCGTGTCCGCTCGGCTACGCTGCCCGCAAGGTGCGCTGATATGTGCCACTGCTGATGGGTCGGACACGGTGGCGAAGCTGTGGTGGATGTGACTTGGACGGAAGGTTGTTCGGACATGCGTGCAGCCTTGTTGAAGCAGGCGCCGGCAGGCTGCCAGCCACCATGAACTCGAACGCAGTGACCTTCGGTAAGCGTGGTCAAGCGACGTGAGGATGGGGGACATGGTGCGGTCAGTGAAGTGGCGAAAGGTTCTATTGACCTTGGCGATCCTGGTAACCGTTGCAGGGATCGCCGGTGTGATGGCCGTCGTTCTTGCATATCACGAGGTCACAAAGATCGACCGGAGCAATCCGAAGATTGTGCTAGATGAGTATCTGCGCGCCGTGCTGGTGACCGAGGATGAGGTTGGGGTCGATCTGTATGAATGCGACAACCCTGAGAAGCTGTCTGACCTGAAGACCATGCGCGCTGATCTTGATCGGCGTGAGAGTGAGTTCAAGGTGCAGATGTTGGTTAGCTGGGGTGCGATGACGTCAGCCGAAAAGTCGGGGACGATGGAATTGGGTACCTCGCTGACTGTTACCGCGATGGAGAACGGAGTAGTGCAGGGACGCCAGACGGAACCGTGGTACTTCGATTTGGTTGAGGATGATGGTTGGCGAGTCTGTGGTGCAAAGAGAAGCCTGACGCCGACACCAGCGGCGAGTGCCGGTAGCTGATTACTCCAACCAGAGTTCTGCCAACGGAACCGCCCGCGTGGCGGGAGCCTGGCCGGTCGCTGCCCACCTATACCAATCATGTTCCTGTGCGATCCTGACTTGCGGGTTGCCCTCGGGACCCGCGTGGGCTTCTGTCACTGCCCTCAAGCCCCGCTGCTCCCCATCTGCGCTGGTCTGCACAAGCCGCCGTCCCGTCAGTTGACCACTGGCCTGAGCGGCAACAGTTTCCGCAGGAATCGCGACACGCGTGGGTGGGGCATCAAGCGAGACCAGCAGTAGTCCTCCAGCAATCGGGGCGCTTTCGGCCGACGTGCTGATGGTTTCCACCCAAACCCGTTCAACGGGCACTAGAGCTGCGAAAACCTCGACACGTTCCCGTTCGGCGCGGTACCACTCTGCCTCTGCCAGAACCGGAATGAGACTGCGAGCGCCCTGCCGTACCAGCGTGTCTCCGCGCAAACCGGTGCGCCACCCGTGGCCGGGTAGGCCGATCATCACGCGCGCACCACGCAGCACACCGCCACTGCTTATGACGGTCAGGGCGGGCACCGGAACGATGGGAGCCGGCGGTGTGCGCCATTCGGCTGCCCAAGCCGCAAAGTCTGCCTCGGTCATGCCGAGTCGTTCCCCCTTCCTAAGGCGGCACCCTTGCTCGCCATGAACGGCACCGGGTCGATCGCACCGCGGTTGGAGCGGTCGCCATCGAGGTGAACTTGGAAGTGCAGGTGCGGACCGCTCGAGTGGCCGCTAGTCCCCACGTACCCGATGACCTGGCCAGCGCCAACCCGTTCGCCGACATGAACCAGTGGTCGGCTAACCATGTGGCAGTAGCGTGTGATCACCTGGCCTGCGTGCAGGATGTCGACGAACCATCCGCAACCAGGTGTGGACGGTGAGCCGTCCCGGTCGCAGTTGCCCACATCGCATTTGCTGACGATGACGACGCCTGCTGAGGCTGCTCGAATGGGTGTGTGGCGGGAGGCGCCGAGGTCGACGCCATTGTGGCTGGGCCTTTCGCGAGTACGGAACCCCGACCACACTCCCGCACCCACGGGCGCCGTCCATCCTGAAGCGGCGATCTGGCCGAATTCAGCGCACTTCAACTGGTTGCCGACCACGACAGCCCGTGCCGCTCCGTCGGTGAGCTCATTGACAATACGCGTTGCGGTTGGCTCGTGTTTCGCGTACGCGTTTGGATAAGCGCTGATCTGTACCCGCTGTGCGGCGACAGTGAGCGGAAGCGTCTCCCAGCTCTTGACCTTGATCAGCTTGTTGTAGAACTTTGTCGACGAGTAGACGGGATCCATAATCTGCTCCGGAGTGCCCCATCCCTGGCTCGGCCGCTGCTGGAACAGTCCCAGTGAATCATGGTCGTTGCGGTCGCCTAAATGGCCGTGATTCGTGAGGCTGCTTTCCTGCATCGCGGTCGCCACTGCGATTACCCAGCCTCGTGGTGGCACTTTGAGCTGCTGGCCAGTCTTGATGATGATGGCGGCGTTGCGGATCTTGTCCTCGCTGTAGGGTCCGATCCTCGGGAACTGACCTGTAATACTGATGGTCTTGGTGCTGCCACAACCAAGTGCATTGGTCAACGATGAGTTGTTCGTCGCGAGGTCGCCGAAAATGACCGCAGTCACGGCACCACCGCAGCACAGCAAACCTAGGGCCGCAGTCACGGAGACGATGATCCCCGGCCGCAGGAACCGGCGCCCCTTGTCGCGTAGAGGCGGCGTGAGCGATGGGAGGCTGCTCATACCCGCTCCCAGTCGATGCCGTCCACCAGCCATCGGCCTTGCGTGGCCACAAGACGCAAGCGCAGCAGACCTGCGTCGATCGGGATGACAACCTCTACGAATGCGTCTGCGAGGGCCTCCATGCGGGCTGGTCCGGTGATCCTGTTCGCGGGAACGCCGGCGGGGTCCACGCCATCAAGCTCGGCGACAAGTGTTTCTGTACTGTGCGGCCGCAAGGAGTCGAGCCATGCGTCGGCCTTCCGATCGTGCTTGATCCACTGTTGGGCGAACTTGGTCGCCACAGAGAGCGCTTGTGGGCCGTTACTCGCCTTCATGGGACTCGGAGTCGGATCAATCTGAATCAAACCGTCGTCGCCCTCGTGAGGGTCGACGACACTGGGAACGGCGACCGGCGGTTGGACGGATGAGGTCACCGGTGGAGCGGCGTCGCCGAACAACTTGCCGAGGGCGACGATCACTGCGACCACTCCGGCCAGCCCGAGCGCCACCACGGTGCGGGGCCGTAGAGGGATCCGGGACAGCATGACTAGCTCCGTTCCGCCCAAGTTTCGGAGCGGCGCGGCTCCGTCGTTCGCGACGGCTCAGAGGCAGGTTCCGTCCGCGCCTCCGCGCGAGTATTCGCCTGGTGAGGCACAGAGGCAGGCCGGTAAACGGCATAGGCCGGCGACGATTCAGGAACATCAGGCGAACGCCAAGCCTCCGCACGCACCGGGTCGGCACCACCGCGTGCCTCGGCGCGGACGACTGAGGCGGGGTCCTCCGCGTTGACCGCGAGTTCCGGCCGTGCCTCCGGCACGGTTGTACTGCCCGTGCTTCCAGGTGCGACCACAGTGGCCGGCATCCGGTCGTTTGAGGAGGACGCAGTCGCCGGTGCGGCGGGCCTTGCGGTAAGAAGCGAAGTGCCGCTGCTACCACCGCCAAGTTGGGTGATTCGGCGGTACGGACGCAGCAACATCCAGCCTACGGCTCCGCACAGAAGCACCAAGGTGACCTGAAGCCATCCCGCCAACGATGACGTGCTCATGATCAGGTCGACGGCAAATAGATAGACGGCAGCTCCCGTCCCGAATATAAGCACGTTGAACAGGGCCGCCAAGACCGAGTTAACGAGCCGGCGCAATCCGGCGCTGGCGGGACGGAGAAGACCCACCGTGCCGAGAGCTGGCGCGGCTACGACAGCCCAACGAATGATTAGGAAGCCGAGCAACACAAGTAGTGAAGCGACGACATCGAAGGCCGCGTAGCAGACAGCGGAGAGAATGGCGACGAAGCCAGCGCCGATGCGCTCCATGCCCTTCGTTCCACGAAGGTACTCATATGCCTCTGGATCTTCGGTTTTGATCTGTTCTGCGACCTTCATCCAATCGCTCTGCTTGGCGCGGATGATGCCGTCGCGCCGGGCGGGATCGTCCTGAATAGCCGCGACGTCCTGCCAGGAGAGGGACTTCGCTCGGTAAAGCGCTGGACCGTACTTCTTGGCGGTCTCGCTGTCGGCGGATCCCAGGGCGCCGCGAAGCCAGTTTCGGTAGAGCAGAGCGTCTACGGCTGTGTCGCCTGCTCGTACTGCAGGTGGGCGACGGTCTTCGCAGGCCGCAGGATCAGGAAGACTGCAGGATTCACTGGTGATCGCTTGAGGGCCAACGGCGTCGTGGACAACGCTCAGGACGCTCACGAGCGTGCCGTCGGCGGCCTTCGCAGACTGGACAGGCCAACTCGCGATTGCGGTGACTCCCACCATGACCAAGAGAGCCCATCCGACAGTGGTCAACGCCATGGACATCTGCGCCTGGCGGGAGCGCCACAGCAGGTAGACGCCGATCACTGCGAGCGTGATGACACCGAATACGCTGAATACTTGCTTGTACAGTGCTGTAGTGGCCTTTTCGACCAGCGGATCAGCCCAGCCCCACATCTCGTCAGGAGCCCAAGCACGTTCGCGCAATGCATTCGCCACACCAACGATCCCGGCAGCAAGCATGAACTCGCCGTTAGCGATGGTGTTCTCTAGCTTGTAATCGGGGTGCATCACGGTCTGGACGCAGTTGATGTCATAGGTCGTGTAGTCATAACCCGCGTAGCCGTATGTGCTGTACCGCAAGCCGATTCCGGTGCCGTTGTCCCACGTAGGCTTACTGACGAACCAGCCTCCGAGCCCGGAGTCTGGGGCGGCGGGGTTCGGCGCGCTGACGCATTGCACGCGCGCGGCGCTGACCTCCTGTAGCCGCTTGATGCACTCGTCGAGCCCGCGTGCTGTCCACTCCTCCAGCGAGCACAGCTTGTCCCCTGGCGAGGCCGCAGCAGTAGCAGCGGGCGCGGCCGCCTGGACGGGTGCGCCGAACAACGTCCCCAGCGCCAGCACCATCGTGGCGAGGGTCGCGGCGGCGAGCCGCTTCACCGTTTGCCTCCCTGGCCGGCCGCCTGCCCGGTCGGGGTGGTGTCGAGCGTCTCCAGCAGCCCGGCGACGTACGACACGTCGACCCGCACCCGCTGCACCCGGCTGTCGACGTCCCGCAGCACGAACTCGCGGTACCCCAACCGCCCCGAGCTGTTCGCATCCGGCGCGGACAGCGAGGCCAACACCGCTTCGTACCCGACGTCCGTCGGCACCCGCAGCAGCCGAAGCGCCTCGGACGCGATCTCCGGGTCCTGCGCGATGCGCCCGACGAACACGGTCGAGACGAGGTTCTGCACGTCGAGTCCGAGGATGTCCTTCGGGTTCTGCGAGGCGACGAGCGCCGCGAGGTTCCACTTGCGGCTGTCGCGCGCGAGCCGGACCAGGAACGAGCGCCCGGACCGCCAGCCTTCCATGAAGTGCGCCTCGTCGAGGCCGACGAGTTTGCGCTGGTGCATGTCGCCGGAGTAGCAGCGCCGGACCGCGAGCCGGTGCGCGGTGTGCAGCATCGGCAGCGCGAGGGCTTCTTCGGCGGACCAGTATTCGCGCTCGATCTTCAGGTCGGGCAGGCGCAGCCCGGACATGGTGATGACGGTGAGCGCGGAGTCGGTGCTGAGCAGGTCGCCGGGCGGGCTGCCGAAGAACAGCAGCGCGAGCGGCATCTCGGCGGTGTCGAGCAGCAGGTTGGCCAGTTCGCGGCCGGTGTCGTCGATGCCGGCGAGGCAGCGTACGACGTCGTCGAGGGTTGCGGTCTCTTCGGCGGGCACGGTGCGGACCGCGTGCCGGAGCAGTGTCGCGGTGGACGCCTCGCGGGCGACCTGCGGCGGCATGAGCATCGAGCAGATGTCCTGCACGAGCATGCGGCGTTCGGCGCGGGCGTTGCTGACGGAGATCTCGTACTCGCGGTCGCCGTCGGGGCCGGGTCCGAACTCGGTGCGCTGCGGGGTCGGGATCAGCGAGTACGGGGCGAGGGTGCCCTGCTCGCCGCCGGTGAGGTTGAGGACCCGGGAGTACGGCTTGAGTTCGGGCATGTTCGCCAGGCGGGCGAGCGGGCCGCTCGGGTCGAGCAGGGTGACCTGGACGCCGCGGCGGGCGTTGAGGTAGCCCATGGCGCCGAGCAGGGTGGACTTGCCACCGCCGGGTTCGGCGACCATGACCGACAGGCCGGAGCGTTCCCGGACCTCCATGGGGAAGTGCGGGTCGAGGAAGACGGGGCGTCGGCAGGTGCCGGCGGTGCGCCCGAGCAGGTCGCCTCGGCGGTCGCCGACGACGGACGCGGCCTGGGGCAGCGCGGCGGCGAGCAGCCGGACCGGCATGCGGCGCAGGTAGCCGGTGTTGGCGACGGGTTCGCCGGGGATGAACTCGCGGGCGAGCTGGTCCTGCTGCTTGGGGTGCTGCAGGGAGACGCGCAGCTCGCGGCTGTACGTGGCGACGACGGAGCGGGCCCGTTCGAGGCATTCCTCGCGGTCGGCGCCGCTGACGGCGATGCGGTGCCAGCCGTGCGCGCGGGCGGAGTCGACGGGCAGGCCGGTGGTCATCTCGTCGCCCATGACCAGCGCCCGGCTGGCCAGGCGCTCCAGCTCGGGCGGGGCGTCCATGCCGTGCTCGAGGTAGTCCAGCTGCTGTGAGCGGATCATGCGCAGCCGATGCTCGAGGTTGCGGAAGCTGTCGCCGGGTCCGAGGATGTCGACCCGCGACGACAGTTCCATGGGCCAGGGCAGGCGCTCGTGGAAGTGCAGCCAGGGCTCGTGCCGCTCGGGAATGTCGAGGGGTTCCATGCGGCCGACGGTGAGCACGGCGACGTGCCGCTCCTCGCCGGTCATCCGGTTGACGAGCTTGACCGTGCTGCCGTACGGGGTGCGGTAGCGCTCGATGTGCTCGGTGAGGGCGAGCAGGTCGCCGGAGTCCCAGCGGCCGTGGTTCACGGCGCCGAGCATGTTCGGCGGGCTCATGCCGAGCGCGACGGAGCGGTAGAGCAGCCATTCGAGTTCGGCGGCGGCGGCGCGCTGGCCGCGCATGCCGAACGCGGCGAGCACCTCGTCGAACTGTTCGACCTGCTTGCCGAGCTTGCGGCGTTCGGAGTCGGCGGTGCCCTTGCCGAAGGCGCGCAGCAGCTTCTCGCTGAACGAGTCGCCGAGGGCGCGGCGGGCGAAGGTGACGCCGAGGTAGGTCTGGCCCTCGCTGTGGTTGATCTCGCGCAGGTGGCGCTGGGCGGCGACGAGGTGGTCGCCCCAGCCGGGCGCCCCCGGCACGGGCGGCAGCGGCCGGGCGGTGAGGTGGTCGAGCTGCGCGGCCCACTGGTCGGCCGGGAACGGCCGGGTGGTGCGGCGCAGGTGCAGCCGGAACCCGGCGAGGCCGGCGTACTGCTCGCTGATGGCGGACAGCAGCGCCTCGCGGTCGGCGTCGGGGCGGAACGCCCAGCGCACCTCGGGCAGCATGTACCAGGCGGTCACCGCGTGCGGAGTGAACGTGAGGTGACCGGCGATCTCGGTGATCGCGAGTTCCTGGGCGGCGTCGCGGTCCTTGGCGGGCTTCGGCTGCGCGGGCGGCTTGACCTGCTTGCCGCGGCTCTTGGGCGGCGGCTGGCGGTGGCCGGTGGCGGGCGGCGCGGAGCGTGGCGCGGCCTGCGGTGTGCCGCGCGGGGGCAGCGGCCTGCTGCTCAGCGGCACGGTGCTGACCGGCACGGAGCTGACCGGCATCGCGCTGACCGGGCGGTTGCGCAGGTCCGGCTGGGGGCGCATGGGCACCCCGCTGACGGGTACGCCGCTGACGGGAGCGTTGCGCGGCACCCCGCTGACCGGGGCGTTGCGTGGACGGCCGGGTGTGGCGCGCCCCTCGCCGGTGGTGCGGGCCGCGTCGGGGTAGCCGCCCTGGTCGGCGAGCCGTGAGCCGGTCGGCGGCGTGGTCCGGGCGGGGGTGACGGGCGGCGGGGCGACCGGGGGCGAATCCGCCCGCACGGGTCCGCTGCGCTGGGCGGTGCCGGCGGCCGGTGCCGCGTCGGGGCGTCCGGCGTTACGGCCGGCGGCAGTGGTGGCCGGGCCGCGGCTGGGCGGTGCTGAGCGCGGCGTGGTGCCGGACAGGCCGACCGAACCAGGGTCGGCTGCCTCGGAGTCGAACAGCTCCAGGAACGGCGACTCGATGTCGGGGCCGGACGGTGCCGGTGGCGCGCTCGGCGGCTCAGGGTCGCGGCGCGACGAGGCGGCGCGTTCGCGCTGGGCCTGGGTGGCGGCCTCGGCGGCGGCGCGCATCTCGGCGGCCCGGCGGTCGGCCGCGGTCTGCAGGTCGCTGCGCAGGTCCGCGTTGCGCAGGTCGCCGGTGCGCGCCTCGGGACGCCCGCCGGTCTCCTCGGCGGGTGCGTCGGGCTCGGCGGGTTCGCGGCGGCGGGGCGGCTGGAACACGGCGACGGGGCCCGTCGCGGCGGTCCCTTCGACGGACGGGACGACGTCGGATACCGCGTCGTCCAGGTCGTACTCGGTATCGTTGCTGGTCATGTGATCGCCTGCCGCACGACGACGCGGCGGGCGACCAGGCGCGGGTCGCGGCGCTCGATGACCGGCTCGCGGGTGCGCCGCCAGTCGGTGAGCGCGGTGCGGATGACCATGCGCGCCGGCCGGTCGGGGTCGACGTGGCGGAAGATGTACGACGTCGTCACGATGGCGAGCGCGATCTCCCAGGTGGGGAACAGCTCGAACTCCTGCGTGAACAGCCAGTGGACGCCCATGTAGAGCGGGACCAGCAACACGAACAGGCCGTACTGGGCGTACGGCAACTGCACGGGGAGCGTGTATCCGGGCGGCCCGAGATAGACCAGCCGAGCCCGGTAGATGTCGTCGTCCGTACGCAGCCGCATCGCTTCCGCCTACTCGAACATGATGTCGATGAGGTTCTCGCCGACGAGCAGCAGCGCCCCCGCGCCGACGATGAAGGCGACGCCGATGATGGCGATCGCGGAGCTGGTCAGCACCTTCGACACCTCGCCCTTGCTGGCCCGGCCGATGAAGATGACGCCGAGGATCGCCAGCAGGATCGGAGAGATCTTCGTGGCGAAGAAGGTGAGGATGTCGTTGGTCGCGATGCCGCCCTTGGGCTCCTCGGGGGCCGCCTGGATCGCGTCGGCGATCATGCCGAGGGTCGGCGTGGCATGGTTCCACGCCGCCTGGACCAACTCCATGGCGATCATTCGGTACCTCCCCGGTGCGCGACCGGCGCTGCAATTGCTTAAGCCTTACTGATGGGGGTCCTCAGCGGTGGGATGCAGCCGATGACACCCTGCTTCGTGTCGATCACAGTTCGTAGTGGAGCGCCGGGGTTTTGCGGTTGTGTAGGACCGGTGTTCGATCCATAGCAGAGCGTACGGTGCACCCACCGGTGCGACAAGCCATGCAGGTGGTGGCGGGTGTCGGAAGTCCGCCCGTCACTGCGACATGCTCGCCGGCTACCGCGGCCTTAATCGGTGTCATCCTCCGCTGCGCTCCGGAAGACACCGAGCGGCCGCTACCGCGGGCGAGGATTGATCCCGGTCATCGTGACGCTCACGTCGGCGAAGGTCAGCGGGATCGGTGCCTGTGGCTTGTGGACGGTCACCACCGCTCGGGCGACGCGCGGATCGGCCAGGCAGGCAT
Source organism: Catellatospora sp. NPDC049111 (assembly GCF_040648615.1). Taxonomy (NCBI): domain Bacteria; kingdom Bacillati; phylum Actinomycetota; class Actinomycetes; order Micromonosporales; family Micromonosporaceae; genus Catellatospora; species Catellatospora sp. NPDC049111. Next base: position 440,940 of record NZ_JBEZEB010000003.1, read on the forward strand.
CGACGAGGCGCTGTGCCAGGGTCTCGATGAGGTCGACCGGCGGCCCGGCCACGATCTCGGCCAGCCGAGCCGCCAGCTCGCCGTAGTGCACGGTGTCGGCGACGTCGTCGCTGGCCGCGGCCGGGCGCAGGTCGAGGCCGAGCTGCACGTCGATGACGAAGTCCTGGCCGTCGCGGCGCTCGAAGTCGAAGACGCCGTGGTTGCCGCGTACCCGCAGGCCGGTGAGCGTGATGAGGTCCATGGTCAGCCTTCGTAGCGCAGCCGGGGGCTGCCGGTGGCCCGCCACACCGCGAGGGCGTCGGCGGTCGAGCGCACGTCGTGCACGCGTACCCCCCAGGCCCCGGTCGCGGCGGCCAGGACGCTGGTCGCGGTGGTGGCGGCGTCGCGGTCCGCGGCGGGCCGGCCGTCGAGCAGCAGGCCCAGGTAGGACTTGCGGCTGGCCCCGAACAGCACCGGGAAGCCCAGGTCGATGATGCGGTCCAGGTGCCGGGTCAGCGCCCAGTTGTGCTCGGCGGTCTTGGCGAAGCCCAGTCCCGGGTCGACGATCAGCCGGTCGGCGGCGACCCCGGCGCGCAGCGCCTCGTCGACCCGGCGCGACAGCTCCTCGCGCACCTCGGTGACCACGTCGCGGTAGGTGGCCAGCGCCTGCATGTCGGCCGAGTGCCCGCGCCAGTGCATCACCACGTACGGGCAGCCGGCCTCGGCGACGACGCGGCGCATGTCCGGATCGGCCAGCCCGCCCGAGACGTCGTTGACGACAGCCGCTCCGGCCTGCACCGCGGCCGCGGCGACCGCGGCGCGGGTGGTGTCGACACTGGTCGGCACACCGGCCTCGGCCAGCGCCGTGATGACCGGGACCACCCGCTTGATCTCGGTGTCGGCGTCGACGCGCGCCGCGCCCGGGCGGGTCGACTCGCCGCCGACGTCCACCAGGTGCGCGCCCTGTCCGTGCAGCTGGATTCCGTGCCGGACGGCGGCTTCGAGGTCGTCGTAGAGGCCACCGTCGGAGAAGGAATCCGGGGTCACGTTGAGAACCCCCATCACCACCGGCGGCGTCGCGTGCATCAGGTCGGACACCACGCTGCGAGAATATCGGTCGTGACTTCGGTGGTCTTCTCGATAGGCAGCAACCTCGGCGACCGCGCCGACCATCTGCGCTTCGCGGTGCGCCGGCTCGCGCAGGAAGGCGAGCTGCTCGCGGTGAGCGGCGTGTACGAGACGCCGCCCTGGGGCGACACCGAGCAGCCGGCGTATTACAACGCCGCGCTGCTCGTACGCGGCCCGCAGTCGGTGGAGCAGTGGCTGCTCACCGCGCAGGGCATCGAACACGAGGCGGGGCGGGTGCGCCACCAGGCCCGCCGGTACAGCCCGCGCACGCTCGACGTCGACCTGGTGGCGGCGTTCGCCGAGGACGGCGAGCCGATCCTGCGCGACACCCCAGAGCTGACGCTGCCCCACCCGCACGCCCACCAGCGCGCCTTCGTGCTGCGGCCCTGGCTGGAGGTGCAGCCCTACGCGCAGTTGCCCGGCCACGGCTGGGTGAACGACCTCGTGCTGGCCGAGCCGATGGCGACCGAGGTCGCCGTGATGACCGCGCTGCCTCAGGTGCGCCTCGAAGTAGAGTGACGGTCATCCAGTCGAGTGAAAGGTGGGGACCGAGTTGAGTCAGACGCCGGAGCCACGGCTGCAACCCACCAACCCGGCCACCCTGATCGTCGCGGGCCTCGGCTCGGCCGCCGTCGCCTGGCTCGTCATCAGCACCTGGTACTTCGACCTGGCGACGCTGCCGTTCCTCGGCCGCAGCGGCTGGCTGCCGGCGTTCACGCTGCTCGCGCTCGCGATCGTGGAGTTCGCGCTGGCGCAGCAGACGCGGGCGCGGCTGGAGGGCAAGCCGGGCCGGGAGCGGGTCGAGCCGCTGGCCGTCGCCCGCTACGCGGTGCTGGCAAAGGCGTCGTCGCTGGCCGGGTCGATCTTCGCCGGTTTCGCCGCCGGGCTGAGCCTCTGGCTGTTCGTCGACGGGCAGCAGCGGCAGTTGGCCGCGGTCAGCCGCGATCTGCCGGCCGCGCTCACCTCGCTGGCCTGCTCGCTGGCGCTGGTCGGGGCGGCGCTGTGGCTGGAGCGGGCGTGCCGGGTGCCGAAGCGCCCCGAGGACGACAAGCCGGACGTCCAGTAGCGGCCGAACGGATCGGCGACGGCCACTATCGGGTACCCGTCGGGCGCGGTATGTCATCGCCGGTAGACCCTGTTGCATTCACGTTTCAGCCGGTAGGTTGCCTCGGGTATGCCGTGTCGTACCCCGCGACCGGCAGCCGACTCGGGAGGCGCGAGTCATGGCCTACGACAGCGAAGCGACCGACGCGACAGGGCAGCGACGGTACCGCGGCGAGGGCTTCCGCGAGGAGTCCGATCTCAGAACCGACGGCGGCGCGCACAGCGTCCTCGCCGGCATGCAGTACCGGCCGAGGGCGACGCCTGCGGCCAACCTCGACGACGTCTTCGACGACCCCGCGCACGGCGAGGTCGGCCGGGACCGGCTCGGCGTGCACTTCGCCTGGGAGGGCGTGCTGCTGCTGGGCGTGGTCGCGATCGGCTTCCTGCTGCACAGCGGCCACCGCGACACGATCACCGGCGCGAACTTCAAGGAGCTGCTGGTCTTCGCGTCGGTGCTGGGCCTGCTCGGCTTCGGCGCCTCGATGACGCTGCGCGCCGGTGCGGTGAACCTGGCCATCGGTCCGGTCGCCGCGGCCGCGGCGCTGTACTACGCCGAGCACGGAGACAAGGGTGTCGTGCCCACCGCCGGCATGGCCGTGGCGCTCGCCGCCGGGCTGGGCCTGGCCGTCGCCGTCCTCGTGGTGGGCTTCCACGTGCCCGGCTGGGCGGGCAGCCTGGCGGCCGCGCTGGTCGCGATCGTCTGGATCCAGAAGCACCCGGCCCCGCTGACCGTGAGCGGCGGGTACGACCCCACCGACCACGCGCTCTACCTCTACGGCGCGTTCGCCGCGCTGACCATCGTGGCCGGCCTGCTCGGCGCGATCCGGTCCATCCGGCGCGGTGTCGGCCGGTTCCGCCCGGTCAGCGACCCGGCCCGGCGGCGTGGCGGCCTCGGCGGCGTCGTCGCCGTGCTCGCGCTGGTCGGCTCGACGGCGCTGGCCGCGGTCGCGGGCGTGGTGATGGCCGCGCTCAACGGCTCGACCGAGCAGGTCGTCGCGCCGACCGAGGGCTTCGAACTGACGGGGCTGGCCCTGGGCGCGGCCCTGATCGGCGGGGTGAGCGCGTACGGCCGCCGCGGCGGCGTGTTCGGCACGCTGCTCGGCGTCAGCCTGCTGGCCCTGGTCGTCTGGTACGCCGAAGCGGCCCAGTGGCGCATCTCGCTGTACGCGCTGGCCGCCGGCGCAATCGCACTCGGCCTCGTGGTCACCAGGCTGGTGGAGACGTTCGGGCGGCCGCTGCCGCTGGACGAGGACAGTCCGGACGACTGGGCCGACGTGGGCGTGCCCGGCACCTCATGGTCCACGGGCAGCGGCGACACCTGGGCGAACCTGCCCGCGCAGCCCGCTCCCGCCCGCGCCGACCAGTGGGGCGACGAGGACCGCTGGTCCTCCCTGCGTTAGAGCTGAGCCGAGCCGCCGCGTCCGCCTCCGCGGGCGCGGCGGCTCGTTTCGTGCCGTGCCACTTTCGAGCGCGGGAGCGGTCGAGTCGGGCGAAACGGGCGGGCGCTCGTTGAACCGTTCGTGACGAAGGTTCGGCGATTACCGGCGCGTCGCGCGCCGCGAGCGGGCGTACGCAAGCCGCGCTGGGTGGCGCAGCTGTTCAGGACGGGTCGGCGACGATCTCCAGGCGGAATGTTCTCGCATTTCAAGGCCGTGGAGCATTCCCCTCGCAAGCAACTGTCGGTAGCCTCTAGCAACATGCCGAACTCGGACACTCGCGATGAACAGCGGCACGCGCGCCTGCTCCCGGTGTTGTTCTGGGGCGGCGTCGGGCTGGCCCCGCTGGCTGCGATTTTCCTGTTCATGGCCGATGGCGGCACCGCGTTGCGGGCCGCTGTGGGCGTGGTCATCCTGTCGGTCATCCTGATCGGTCTGTCGATCACTCTCCGTCGCGACACCGAGACGGTACGGCTCGAGATCGAAGACATGATCCTCGATGAGATCGACACCGTACGGGCCGACGTCCGCGATGACATCTCCACGGCCGCCCACGCCACGCACCGCGCCTTCGGGGAGAAGTTCCAATACCTCGTGGATCAGCTCGAGGCCACCCGGCACGAACTGGAGGCCACCCGGGCGCAGCTGGAGCACGTCCGGGCCGAGGCCGCCCGGGCGGCGCAGGCCGCACCCGCGCCCGCGGCACGCGGCGGCAGCCCCGCACCCACCCCGCACCAGCCGGGGCCGAATTCCGGCCGCGCGGGCATGCCGCCCGGCGGCGTGGTGCGGCACACCGAGACCGTGCAGGTGACCACGCGGCACACCATCGTCGACCCGCACGGTGAGGACGGCCAGCGCGGCGCCGCGATCTACGGCAGTCCGGTCAGCGGCGGGGCGGGCGGCTTCGACCGCGACCGTGAGCGGGGCCGCGACGCGGGGGAGTATGCGCACCGCGCCGAGACCCCGCGGATCGAGGTGCAGCGCCCCCGGGCCGAACGCGCCCGCGAGCGGGACCGGCACGAGGAGTCGTGGACCGAGCAGCGGTTGCGCGAGCAGCTGGAGCGCCGCCGCGACGCCAACGAGCCGGTCTCCGGCGGAGACAGCTGGACCTCACGGCGCGACCGCGGCGACGACCGCTGGTCCGACCGGGCCGGTGACGCGATCGAGGGCCGCTGGTCCGACCGCGACGACGAGGACCGTCCGGTGCGGGCCGCCGGCGACCGCTGGACCACGGTGCGCAGCGACGACCGGGGCCGTGAGGTGCGGATGGGCGAGCGCCGGGCGGCATTGCACAGCGACAGCTCCGGCACCGAGCTGCGGATCGAGGACCGCTGGGCCGCGGTGCGGCGCGAGGACCGCGGCTTCGACGACGACCGGGCCGACGAGGGCCGGGGCGGCTTCCCGTATCGCGACCAGGACCGCCGGGAGCCCCGCGCGCTGACCGGCTCGGACCGGGAGGACCGCTGGTCCGACTACGAGGACTCGCGCGAGCGGGACCGCGACCGTGATCGGGACCGGGACCGCGATCGGGACTACGACCGTCGGTACCGCTGAGCACCACAGCCAGGACGCGCCCTTCCGGACAGCCCGGGAGGGCGCGTTTTCCCGTCAACGGCTACTTGTCGATGTCGCCGACGACGAAGAACATCGAGCCCAGGATGGCGATCAGGTCCGGCACCAGGGTGCCCGGCAGCAGCGTCGACAGCGCCTGCACGTTGGCGTACGACGCGGTGCGCAGCTTCATCCGCCAGGGCGTCTTGTCTCCCTTGGAGACCAGGTAGTAGCCGTTGACGCCGAGCGGGTTCTCGGTCCACGCGTAGGTGTGCCCCTCCGGGGCCTTGACCACCTTCGGCAGGCGTACGTTGACCGGCCCGCCGATCCGGTCCACCCGGTCCAGGCACTGCCGGACCAGGTCCAGCGACGCGTACACCTGGTCGAGCAGCACCTCGAAACGCGCGTGGCAGTCGCCGGCGGTGCGGGTGACGACCGGGACGTCCAGCTCGCCGTAGGCCAGGTACGGCTCGTCGCGGCGCAGGTCGAAGTCCAGGCCGCTGGCCCGCCCGACGGGCCCGGAGGCGCCGTACGCGGCGGCCTGCTCGGCGGTCAGCACCCCGACGCCGACCGTGCGGGCCAGGAAGATGTCGTTGCGCCGGATCAGGTCGTCGAGCATCGGCATCCGCGAGGCGACCAGGTCGACGGCCTCCCGGGCGCGCCGGGTCCAGCCCGCCGGGACCTCTTCCTTCAGCCCGCCGATCCGGTTGAACATGTAGTGCATGCGGCCGCCGGTGGCCTCCTCCATGACGGCCTGCAGCACCTCACGCTCGCGGAACGCGTAGAACACCGGGGTGATCGCGCCGATCTCCAGCGGGTACGAGCCGAGGAACATCAGGTGGTTGAGCACCCGGTTCAGCTCGGCCATCGCCGTGCGCAGCCAGACCGCGCGCTCCGGCACCTCCAGCCCCATCAGCCGCTCGACGGCCATCGCCGCGCCCAGCTCGTTGCTGAACGCGCTCAGCCAGTCGTGCCGGTTGGCCAGCACCAGGATCTGCCGATAGTCACGGACCTCGAACAGCTTCTCCGCGCCGCGGTGCATGTATCCGACGATCGGCTCGGCGGACAGCACCTTCTCGCCGTCCAGCACCAGCTTCAGCCGCAGCACCCCGTGCGTGGACGGATGCTGGGGCCCGATGTTCAGCACCATGTCGGTGCCCAGCTGCTGGGCCCCCGCCCCCGCGCCGACCGTCAACTCCCGGCTACCGCCCGCTGCCACCATGCGCGCCATCGTAAGCCAGCCCCAAGAATGGAAGGGCACCTTGCTAACGCTATTTGTAGAGGAAGGGCACCTTCTTAACGCTGCACCTGCTGCGGCCTGGGACGGGGCGGTCGGTCAGCGGTGGGGGAGCAGGAAGGGCAGTTCGCTCGGGTCGAGGCCGGTCCACTGCGCCAGCCACCAGTGCGCCCCGAGCCCGCTGGTGGCGGTCAGCTCGCCGATCTCGCTCGCGTCGGCCAGCGCACGCACGTAGGCGAGCGGATCGGTTGAGGCCAGGGTGAGCGGGGGCCGGCCAGCGGTGACGCCGAGGCGGTGCAGCGCCGCGCGCTGGTCCAGCAACCGCCAGCCGTCCTCGATCGGCTCGTCCGCCGCAGCCACGCCGCCCGCCTTCAGCGCACCGCCCGGCCCGGCCGCACCGCCCGGCCGCGCGGCCGCAGCCACGGCGACGGAGTCCATGGCGACGTGGCATGTGATGTCGGTGCTGCCGTCGAAGGCCGGGGGCACCTCGCGGCCGTCCCGGAAGCCGGTGGCCGTCGGCAGCGCCGGTCGCCGGTCGCGCAGGTGTCCGTAGTCGACCGCCAGCGCGAGCCCCGCGTCCAGCGCGCCGACGGCATCGGCCCAGGCCTCGTCGCGGCTGCGCCCGACCTCCACGACGTCGTCCGCACCGGCGGGCCACCACCGATCGATCCAGGCGGCGTCGACGGGATCGACGGTTCCGCACGGCTGGAGGTCCGTGTCCAGGTACGACCCGTCGCGGGCGAGGTCCAGCGGTACGTTGTCGAGCCACTCCGTGGCCAGCAGCAGCCCGGTCAGCCCGTGTGGCAGTTCGGTACGCCAGATGATGTCGTCGTCGCCACGGGGGCTGACCTCCACGGCCACCGGCCGGACTCGCGCCCGCAACGACAAGGGCAGCGCGGCCAGCACGCCCTGCAGCAGCTCGCCGCGCCCCGCACCCACGTCCACCAGGTCGAACACCTCGGGATGGCCGAGCGCGCGGTCCACGTCGGCGGCGAGCGCGGCGATTGCGCGGGCGAAGTGGGGCGACTGGGCGCTGGTCTGGAAGTGGTCGGCGGGCCGCTCGCGGACGAAGAACCCGTCCGGCCCGTACAGCGCAGTTCGCATCGCGTCCCGCCAGCGCATGGAAACGGTTCACTCTCCGTTCGTCCCAGGTTGCCCTGCCGAATCTACGGTCCGGCCCATGCGACGTATTCTCACCTGCCTCACGGCAGGCGCCCTGGCGGCGACCGCGCTGCCCGGCGTGGCCGCGGCCGAACCCGGGCCGGCGACCGGCGGCGTGCCCGCCCTGCGCGCGGTCACGGCGAAGTTCGAGACCCCCGCGCTGTACGACGACGAGGCCGGCGGCGACGCCGACGCGGACGACCCGGCGATCTGGGTGAACGAGCGGGACAAGGCCCGCAGCCGGGTCATCGTGACCGCGAAGAACGGCGGCCTGCGCGTCTACGACCTGCGGGGACGCGAGACCCAGTCGTTCGCCACACCGGACGCGCCGGGCCCGGAGGACGAGCCGGGCCGGTTCAACAACGTCGACCTGGTGACCGGCTTCCCGTTGCACGGGCGCCTGGTCGATCTGGCCGTGGTCACCGACCGGGGCCGCGACAAGCTGCGCTTCTACCGCATCGACAACGGCGTGCTGACCGATGTGACCGCGCCGGACGCGCCGTTCGCGTTCAACAAGACCCAGGAGGAGGTCAACGAGCAGGCCACCGCGTACGGGTTGGCGACGTTTCGCGACGGCCGGGACTTCCTGGCGGTCGCCAGCCGCCGGCACACCCCGGAGCTGGGCATGTTCCGCCTGGTCGCCAAGGGCGCGAAGGTGAGCTACCAGCGCGTCGACCGGCTGGTGCTGCCGGACACGTTTGCGTTGAAGGGCGGCGGCTCGTGGACGCCGTGCCTGGAGCCGGGCGAGCTGCCGCAGGTCGAGGGCATGACGGTGGACCCGGCGCTGGGTGTGCTCTACGCCGCGCAGGAGGACGTGGCGCTGTGGCGGGTGTCGGTCACCGGCGGCCGCTTCGGCTACACGCCGCGCATGGTCGAGCGGACCCGGGAGTACGGCGTCCCGGCGGTCTACGACCCGGAGACCGAGGAGTGCGCGGTCGACTGGTCGGCCGATCCGGGCGAGGGCGGGCGCATCGCCGCCGACGTCGAGGGCGTGACGATCTTCAAGACCGGCCGGTACGCGGGCACGCTGGTGGTCTCCTCGCAGGGCGACGACACCTTCTACACGTACGACCGGCTGACCCTGCGTCCCACGGGCCGCTTCGCGGTCGTCGACGGCCGGGTCGACGGCTCCCAGGAGTGCGACGGCGCGGCGGTGGTGAACACCCCGCTGCCCGGCTTCCCCGGCGGCCTGCTGGTGGTGCACGACGGCCAGGAGACCCCGTCCGGCGACCGCGCCGCGACCGACGTCAAGTTCGTCGACGCCGGCTTCCTGAATAAGCACTGAGCAGCGAGACGGCAGTCACGAAGGGCGCTTCCGGGACGTGGTTCCGGGAGCGCTTTTCGTTGTGCGGATGTGAACGAAACGCGGCAGTGCGGTTTCGCACAGTCTCTGTCCAGTGATCAGGACACGGGGTCATACTTGCCCCGACCGGTACCCCGAAGAAGAGGACTGGATCAGATCATGAGTGCTGAGCTCACCATCGGTGTGATCGGCGCCGGCCGGGTCGGCGCGGTCCTCGCCGCCGCCCTGCGGGGCGCGGGACACCGGGTAGTCGCCGCTTCGGGCGTGTCCGCCGCGGCCAAGCACCGCATCCGCACCCTGCTCCCGGGTGCGCAGAATCTTCCCGCCGACGAGGTGGCCCGCGCCGCGGCCGATCTGCTGATCATCGCGGTGCCCGACGACGCCCTGGCCGGTGTCGTGACCGGCCTGGCCGCCACCGGCGCGCTGCGGCCGGGCCAGGTCGTGGCGCACACCTCGGGCGCGCACGGGCTGGCCGTGCTGGCCCCGGCCGCCGCGGTCGGCGCCCGCACGCTGGCGCTGCACCCCGCGATGACCTTCACCGGCACCGCCGCCGACCTGGACCGGCTGCCCGGCATCTCGTACGGGATCACCGCCGCCGACGCCACGGTGCGCGCCCTGGCCCAGGCGCTCGTCGCCGACCTGGCAGGCAGCCCGGAGTGGATCGCCGAGGACCGCCGCGCGCTCTACCACGCCGGGCTCGCCCACGGCGCGAACCACCTGGTCACCCTCGTCAACGAGGCGGCCGACCGGCTGCGCGACGCGGGCGTGCTGAGCCCGGAGAAGGTGCTCGGCCCGCTGCTGACCGCCGCGCTGGAGAACGCGCTGCGCATGGGCGACTCGGCGATCACCGGACCGGTGTCGCGTGGCGACGCCGGCACCGTCGCCCGGCACGTCCAGGAACTGGCCCGCACCGCCCCCGACTCGCTCCCGGCGTACGTCGCGCTCGCCCGGCGCACCGCGGACCGCGTGATCGCCAACGGGCGGCTGCGCGCGGTCGACGCCGAGCCGCTGCTGGGCGTGCTGGCCGACCCGACCGCCGCCGACGCCGGGCAGCTGGGCGAGGCGGCGAAGTGACCGCCGTCGTCCGCACCCGCGAGGAGCTGGCCGCGGCGCGTTCGGCCGCGCGGGGCTCCGTAGCCGTGGTGATGACCATGGGCGCGCTGCACGAGGGGCACGCCACCCTGCTGCGGGAGGCCCGCAAGCACGCCGACGTCGTACTGGCGACGATCTTCGTGAACCCGCTGCAGTTCGGCCCGAACGAGGACCTGGCCCGATATCCGCGCACCTTCGACGCCGACCTGGCGGTGTGCGCGGCCGAGGGCGTCGACCTGCTCTTCGCGCCGACGCCCGAGGTGATGTACCCGCACGGGCAGCCGCAGGTCACCGTGCACCCGGGCCCGCTGGGCGAGGTGCTGGAGGGGGCGGTGCGCCCCGGCCACTTCGCCGGCGTGCTGACCGTGGTCGGCAAGCTGCTCCTGCTCACCCGCCCGGACCTGGCGTTCTTCGGAGAGAAGGACTACCAGCAGCTCACGCTGATCAAGGCCATGGTGCACGATCTCGAACTCGGAGTGGAGATCGTCGGGGTGCCGACGGTCCGGGAGCCGGACGGGCTTGCCCTGTCCAGCCGCAACCGCTACCTGAGCGCGGCCGAGCGCGAGACCGCGCTGGCCCTGTCCCGGGCGCTGCGGGCGGGGGCCGCCCGGCGCGAGCCCGCGGCGGTGCTGGCCGCTGCGCGGGCCGAGCTGGCCGGCGTGGACGTGGACTACCTGGCTCTGCGCGGGGCCGACCTGAGCGAGGACCCGGGTCCGGGCGAGGCGCGGCTGCTGGTCGCGGCCCGCGTCGGCACCACCCGGCTGATCGACAACCTGCCCGTCCACCTCGACGCGGCAGCCACGACGACCGAGGAAGAACCGGCCTGATGTTCCTGCGCACCATGTTCAAGTCCAAGATCCACCGCGCCACGGTGACCCAGGCCGACCTGCACTACGTCGGCTCGGTCACCATCGACGAGGACCTGATGGACGCCGCGGACCTGCTGCCCGGCGAGCAGGTCGCGATTGTGGACATCACCAACGGGGCGCGGCTGGAGACGTATGTCATCCCGGGCGAGCGGGGCACCGGCGTGATCGGCATCAACGGCGCGGCGGCGCACCTGGTCAAGCCCGGTGACCTGGTCATCCTCATCTCGTACGCGCAGGCCGACGAGGCCACCGCCCGCTCGTACACCCCGCGGGTGGTGCACGTGGACGCCGACAACCGGATCATCTCGCTCGGCGCGGACCCGGCCGAGGCCGTGCCGGGCATGGTGGGCGACGTCGTCCGGGGCGACCTGACCCTGAGCCGTTAGGCCGGTCCGCTGCTGCAGGTGGCTCTAGCTGCGGATTCGTACGCCGGATGTGACCCGGCTCTCGGCCGTTAGGCCGATACGGCCGCGACGACCTTCGCTTAGGCTCGCCCAGGCTCTATGACCTGGGAGGATGGGCGATGCGGGGACGCCTTACGGTCGGCACCATGCTGGCCGCACTACTGACGAACCTGGCCCTGGCCGGCTGCGGGACCGCGCTGCCGGCCGAGGTGGACTCGAAGTTGACCGACGACTGGGTGAAGGTCGCCGAGGTCAAGGGCTGGGTGCCCGAGGCGGGCGTCTGCCTCGGCGTGGCGCCCAAGGACACCGGCCGCTACACCGACGCCGTCGTCGACTGCGCCAAGTCGCACTACGGCGAGGTCGTACACGTCGGCGAATTCAAGGGCCTGACGACCTCGCCCGGCCCGAAGGACAACGCCGCCGCGCTCGCCGAGTGCGACAAGGAGGCCACGACCTACCTGGGCCGCTCCTGGAGCCTGGCGCGCCTCGAACTGACCCTGGCCGTGCCGACCCCGACCGCCTGGACCGGCGGCGCGCGCTGGTTCCGGTGTGACCTCGCCGAGGTCACCACGGTGTTCGATGCGCCGGACTGGGTGCAGCGCACCGGTAGCCTGAAGGGCGACGTGCCGGCCGCGCTGCTGGTCGGCTGCGTGAACTCCCAGGAGAAGGGCGACTCGATCGTCAAGATGCCTGAGGTGGCCTGCACCAAGGCGCACAACAGCGAGTTCGTCGGCGCCTACCGCGCGAGCATGAGCACGGCATACCCGAAGTCCGAGCGGCAGTGGAACGTCCTCCACGACGAGTGCCAGGACCTGGCCGCCAAGTTCATGGGTGTCAGCCTGAGCAGTGCGGGCCGGATCGGCGTCATCTCCAGCCCGAACAACCCGGAGTCCTGGGCGGCCGGTGACCGGATGGTCCGTTGCGTGCTCTGGTTCTACGACGGCAAGACGATGAAGAAGTCGGCCAAGGGGTCCAAAGGCAAGGGCGTTCCGGGCTGGTAGAAGGCCGACAGCACCGCTGTCGCGGTCGCCTTCCGTCCGTTAGGCTCCCGGGCGGACGTCTGGGAGGGACGACACATGGCATGGAGGCGGAGGATCGCCGCCAGTGCGGCCGTCTGCGCACTGGCGGCGCCGTTGATGCTGGCCGGCTGCTCCTCGCCGGTGCCCGGTGTGGACGGCAAGCTCGCCGACGACTGGGCGAGCCTGCCCGCGGCGCAGGTGTTCACGCCCAGCGCCGAGGTGTGCCATGAGAAGGCGTACGAGCAGACCGGCCGGGCCACCGCGTACCGGCCGGTCGACTGCGCCACGGAGCACTACGGCGAGACGGTCTACGTCGGCACGCTGACCGGTCCCGCCGCCGAGCTGGCCGCCCCGCCGGAGGCGGACGACGCGGTGCTCGCGGGCGCGTTCGCCGAGTGCGATGAGCGGTCCACCGCGTTCGTCGGCCGGCAGTGGCGCGACGGCCGGCTCACCCTCGATCTGACGCTGCCCTCGGCGGCGGCCTGGCAGGGCGGCGCCCGGTGGTACCGCTGTGAGCTCAACGAGCTGACCACGGTCACCGACAAGGCCGACTGGGTCCGCCGCGTCGGCAGCCTGCGCGGCTCGCTGCCGACGCCGCTGCTGCTCACCTGCTTCGCCGAGAGCGGCAAGAACGGCTCGGTGGACACCATGCCGGAGACCGACTGCGCCAAGTCGCACAACGCGGAGTACGTCGGCACGTTCACCGCCGCGGCCAACCGCAAATACCCGGCGAGCGAAACGGACTGGGACTACTTCCACGACAACTGCCGCAAGGCGATGGCCACGTTCATCGGCGTCAGCGTGAGCGCTACCAGCAAGTACGGCGTGATCTCGTGGCCGTACAGCAAGGCCACCTGGGCGGGTGGCGACCGCGGCGTGCGCTGCTACCTGTGGCTGGAGACGAAGAAGATGACGGGCTCGGCCAAGGGCACCGCGGGCAAGGGCATCCCGAGCTGACGGGTCGACCGGATACGCGTCGAACCCGCTGGCGGGTATGAAATATGCTCCCCATTCATGTTCGGCATGGCTTGGGGAGGGCACTGATGCGTGAGGTGATCGGCCGTAGGGTCGCAGGGGTCGTGCTGGTCGCGGCTGCCCTGCTGGCCACATCGGCCTGCGGGGGGCAGCTGCCGGCGGGAGCCGACGGCGACCTCACCAACCAGTGGCCGGCGATGCCCGCGGCCCAGAGTTGGCGGCCCGAAGAGGCCAAGTGCGACGACGGCTTCCGCGACGTCAGCTACCGCTCGTCCTACAAGCCGGTCGAGTGTGACCAGAGCCACACCTACGAGACGGTGGCCGTTGCCGACTTCACCGGCGAGGCGGCCTCGCGCACCACGGTGCCGTCGGAGGGCTCGCCGGACATGCGCGCGGCCTGGGCCGACTGCGACAAGCGCATCACCGACTTCCTCGGCGGCGACTGGCGCTCCGGTGCCCTGTGGTTCGGCGTCTCGGTGCCGTCGGCGGCAGGCTGGGACGGCGGCGCGCGCTGGTACCGCTGCGAGCTGACCGCGCTGGACGGCCAGTACGGCGACCCGGTGGCCCGTACCGCCTCGCTCAAGGGCGAGTTCACCAAGGCGTCCGCGCTGAAGTTCGGCTGCTACCAGTACGGCACCCGGCTGGTCTCCACCGCCTGCAACAAGGCCCACAACGCCGAGTTCGTCGGCGTGTGGAACGCGGGCGGCGCCGCCTACAGCAGCCTGGCCGGCATGAAGACGCGCATCGCCAAGGAGTGCCGCACGCTGGTCGCCAAGTTCGTGAAGGTGCCCAACGACTCGAACATCAGCTACCGCACCGGTGTGGTGTGGAACTGGCCGTCGAAGTCCGACTGGGAGGCCGGCGACCACGGCGTGCGCTGCCACCTCTGGCTGGACAAGAAGAAGCTCACGAAGTCGCTGCGCAACGGCGGCACGAAGGTTCTGCCCACCAACTGAGCCCGATACCCGCACCCGTCCCCGGCCCTGTGCCGGGGGCGGGTGAGGGGTGTCACGTGGGGTCGGGGGTGAACGGCGGGCTGCGGCGCGGTTGACTGTGCTGGTGCGCAAGGCGTTGACAGTCCCGGTTGATCTTCCGGTGTTGCCCCGGGCGTTGCCCGCGCGGCCCGCGAGCTGGTTCGAACCCACCGACGTGGTGGTGATCGGGTCCGGCATCGCCGGCCTGACCGCGGCGCTGCACCTGCGTGAGGCAGGCCTGCACGTCACCGTGGTCACCAAGGTCAATATCGATGACGGCTCCACCCGCTGGGCCCAGGGCGGCATCGCGGCCGTGCTGGACCCGCTGGACACCCCGGCCGCCCACGCCCAGGACACGCTGGTGGCGGGCGTCGGGCTGTGCGACCCCGCCGCGGTCGACGTGCTCGTCACCGAGGGCCCGGCCCGGGTACGCGAACTGATCAAGATGGGTGCCGAGTTCGACCGCCACCCGGACGGCTCGCTGATGCTGACCCGTGAGGGCGGGCACCACGCGAACCGCATCGTGCACGCGGGCGGCGACGCGACCGGAGCCGAGGTGCAGCGGGCGCTGCACGCGGCGGTGCGCCGCGACCCGTGGATCCGCCTCGTCGAACACGCGCTGGTGCTCGACCTGCTGCGCGACGCCGCCGGCCGGGCCTGCGGAGTGACCCTGCACGTGCTCGGCGAGGGCACCGAGGACGGCGTCGGGGCCGTGCTCGCCCGCGCCGTGGTGCTGGCCACCGGCGGGCTGGGCCAGATCTTCGCGGCCACCACCAACCCGATCGTGTCCACGGGCGACGGCGTCGCGTTGGCGCTGCGCGCCGGGGCGGACGTGACCGACCTGGAGTTCGTGCAGTTCCACCCGACGTCGCTGTACCTGCCGAACAACCGCACCGCGCAGCAGCCGCTGGTCAGCGAGGCGCTGCGGGGCGAGGGGGCGTACCTGGTCGACGGGGACGGCAAGCGCTTCATGGTCGGGCAGCACGAGCTGGCCGAGCTCGCGCCCCGCGACGTGGTCGCCAAGGGCATCCACCGGCAGATGCTGGCCTCGGGCACCGATCACGTCTACCTGGACGCCCGGCACGTGCCCGACCTGGCCCACCGGTTCCCGACGATCACGGCGTACTGCCTGGCCGCCGGGGTGGACCCCACGGTCGATCTGATCCCGGTGGCCCCGGCCGCGCACTACGCCTCCGGCGGGGTCCGCACCGACCTGGACGGCCGCACCAGCATCCCCGGCCTGTACGCCTGCGGCGAGGTCGCCTGCACCGGCGTGCACGGCGCGAACCGCCTGGCCTCGAACTCCTTGCTGGAGGGACTCGTCTTCGCGCGGCGCATCGCGGCCGACATCACGCGTGACCTGCCCCCGCAAGCCGACCCGGTGCTCGACAGTTCCGGGCAGGCGACGTCAGCCGAGGCGGAAGCCGTGCGCCAGGGCGCGGGGCCCCAGGCCGACGCGTCGCAGGACGTGTCGGCCGGGGCGGGCGTGCCCGCCGCCGTACCGACCGGTGGTCTGGCCTGGACGCCGCACGGTCTGGTCGCCGCCGGCGAGCCGCCGGTTGACCTGGCCGCGCGGCGGCGGGCGCTGCAGCGCGCGATGACCCGGGGAGCGGGCGTTCTGCGTAGCGCGCAGACGCTGGCCGAGACCGCGCGGGTGCTGCGCGAGGTGGGCACGCCGCCGTTGCCGGGGCGCACCGCGGGCTGGGAGTTCGCGAACCTGCTGACGGTCGCGAGCGCCCTGGTCGCGTCGGCGTCCCTGCGCGCCGAGACGCGCGGGTGCCACTGGCGCGAGGATCATGCAGAGGCGGACGACGGCTGGCGGGGACACCTGTTCCCCGGGTTCGCCGAGGACGGCACGACGACGGATACGTGGGAGGCGATGGCGTGAGGGACACGACGCAGGCGCAGCTGCTCAAGGCGGGGCTCGACCCGGACGAGGTGCAGCGCATCGTGGCGAACGCGCTGCGCGAGGACCTGGGGCCCGACCGGCTCGACGTGACCAGCGTCGCGACCATCCCGGAGCACCAGGTCGACACCGCGGACCTGATCGCCCGGGAGGCCGGCGTGCTCGCCGGGCTCGCCGTGGCGGAGCTGGTGTTCGAGCTGGCGGGTCCGGGGGCGGAGGTCACCGTGCACGCGGCCGACGGCGACACGGTGGCGCGCGGCGACGTGCTGGCCACGATCACGGGGCCGACCCGCACCCTGCTGTCGGCCGAGCGCACCGCGCTCAACCTGCTCTGCCGCATGTCCGGCGTGGCCACGCACACCCGCCGCTGGGTGGAGCAGCTCGCCGGCACCAAGGCGTTGGTGCTGGACACCCGCAAGACCACCCCCGGCCTGCGGCCGCTGGAGAAGTACGCGGTCCGCGCGGCGGGCGGCACCAACAAGCGCATGGGCCTCTACGACGTGGCCATGATCAAGGACAACCACAAGCTGGCGGCGGGCTCCGTGACCGCGGCGTACGACCTGGTCCGGGCGAACTTTCCGGACGTGCCCGTGCAGGTCGAGGTGACCACCCTGGCCGAGGCGCAGGAGGCGGTGGCCGCCGGCGCGACGTTCCTGCTCTGCGACAACATGTCCCCGCAACTGCTGCGCGAGGTCGTCGCGGCGGTCGGCGACCGGGCCGAACTGGAGGCCACCGGCGGCCTGACGCTGCAGGTCGCCGCCGAGTACGCGGCCACCGGCGTCGACTACCTGTCGGTGGGGGCGCTCACCCACTCGTCGCCTATCGTGGACATCGCCTTGGACCTCCGAGCGCGGAAGTAGACGTCGGGTGCTGCTCTGTATCGACATCGGTAACACCAACACGGTGCTCGCCACCTTCGACGGCGACAAGATCGTGCACTCGTGGCGGGTGAAGACCGACGCCCGCAACACCGCCGACGAGCTCGGCCTGATGTTCCGGGGCCTGCTGGCCGGGGACAACGTCGAGATCACCGGGGTGGCGGCCTGCTCGACCGTGCCCGCCGCGCTGCGCTCGCTGCGCACCATGCTCGGCCGCTACTACGCCGGGCTGCCCGCGGTGGTCGTGGAGCCGGGTGTGAAGACGGGCGTGCAGCTGGCCATCGACAACCCGAAGGAGGTGGGTGCCGACCGCGTGGTGAACACGCTGGCGGCGCACACCCTCTACGGCGGGCCGGCCATCGTCGTCGACTTCGGCACCACCACCAACTTCGACGTGATCAGCGCCCGCGGCGAGTTCCTCGGCGGCGCGTTCGCCCCGGGCATCGAGATCTCCTTCGACGCGCTGGCGGCCCGCGCCGCCCAGCTGCGCAAGGTCGAGCCCGCCCAGCCCCGTTCGGTGATCGGCAAGAACACGGTCGAGTGCCTGCAGGCAGGCATGTACTTCGGCTTCGCCGGCCAGGTGGACCGCATCGTCGAGCGGATGATCGAGGAGCTGGGCGGGGTGACCGCGGTGATCGCCACGGGCGGGCTCGCGCCGGTGGTGATGGGCGAGTGCCGCACCATCACCCATCACGAACCGATGATCACCCTGATCGGCCTGCGCATGGTGTACGAGCGCAACGTCAACGCCTGACCGTCCGGCACACCGTCGTGACGTAGGGCAGCTCGAAGGTGTCCCGTCCAGCCAGGTCGGGGTGCGTCGCGCACAGCTCGGTGACCTGGTCGCGCAGCCGCTGCCGCAGGTCCTCGGCGGCGACGAGATACCAGGACCGGGTGGCGATGAGTTCCAGCAGGCCCTGGGGGGTCTGCGTGACGGCGTGCCGGAACGTCGCCCACTCGGCCGGCGCGAACAGCGGGCCGAAGTCGACCTCGTCGGGCCGGTGGAAGCGCGCCGCCTGGACGATCGCGTCCAGCTGCCGGACCCAGTCGACGCTCAGGTCGCGGTCGTTGCGCATGGGCGCGAAGACGCCGCCAGCACGCAGCACCCGGGCGATCTCCGGGTGCGCCCGCTCCTTGTCGAACCAGTGGTACGCGGTGCCCACGACGACGGCGTCGGCATACCCGTCGGGCAGCGGGATGGACTCCGCCGAGCCCTCCCGTGCGACGGTGCCGGGGGTGGCCGCGTCGAGTGCCGCCCGCATGGCGGGGTCGGGTTCCACCGGCACGACGGCGAAGCCGGCCGCCAGCGCCACCCGGGTGAGCTGGCCGGTGCCGGCGCCCAGGTCGACCACACGGCCGGGGGCGGTGCCGATCGTCCAGGCCAGGGCTTCGGCCGGATAGGTCGGGCGGGTTTGCTGATATGCCTGTGCCGCGGCGCCGAAAGAGAGCCGGTGCTCGTCGATGGGGTCCATGTGCGCCTCCCGTGTGTGTCGCCATAACGCCCGGCCCACCCTAGTGCCGCCCGTCCGGGACGTATTCGTCCCGTCCCGGTGGATCGATCGACAGGCTCATCCCGAGCCGCTCGGATACGGCCGCGGCGGCGTTTCCCGAATCGGGCCCACAGGGGCGGGACGATCGCGCCCCCGGAGCTGCCGGACGGCCGCGCATTGGGCGACCGGATAGGCCGGGCGGCGCACAGGGTCATCGGTCCGTCGCAGAGCGCGAATTGTTCACCCGCTCCACGGCTGGTGCCCGGACGACTGCGCAGTGCGAGCGGACCGCTGCCGCGGTATGCCGTGCGTCCGGCTCGCAGGAACCGGTATCCACGGCTTCTCGGCAATGGCGCGGCGAATCCGTTTTCCCTTGTCAGAGGATAATCGACCGAGCGGCTGTCCGACTTCGCGCCGCGCCCGGCGTTGGTATGCCGAATAATGGGTCACGCCGGAATTGATCCGCTGTCAATGAGTGGCTATCCTGGCGAGCGCTTGCACTATGAATTCATGGCGCCCTCGACTGGCGGGGAGGATCCGGGGCGGCGAAGAAAGGAAGACCGTATGGCCAGGCGCGAGATTGTGGTGCTGGCGGACGACCTCGATGGTTCCGAGGGCGATGTCCGCAGTGTGAGATTTGGATTCGAAGGCGCCAATTACGAGATCGATCTCGGCCCGGCGAACCACGACAAGCTGGCCCTCGCGCTGGCGCCGTTCGTGGCCGCCGCGCGCAAGGAGAGCGGTCGTCGTGGACCCGCCGCGGCCCCCAAGGCGAAGGCGCCGACTGCGGCGGAGCAGCGTGCTTTCAACCAGCGGGTGCGGGATTGGGCCAAGGGGCAGGGTGAAGCGGTCAACGACCGGGGCCGGGTGCCGGCGAAGGTGATCGAGGCGTACTACGCCGCCGGTCTGCGGTAACCCTTTGTAGGTTTTGCGACGTTTGCCGGATTGACGGTACGGCGCGAAGGTTGCGTGCTTCCTTCGCGTCGTACCGTTTTTCGTGTTCGAGGGTCCGCGCCGGGCGGGTCGGCCAGGATGTGGACACCGATATTTCGCTGTGCGCGTAGCGGTCCTGGATGCGGAACAGCCGCGAGCGAGGCAAGGTTGGCTCTGATGCCAGCCACGTCGGCGGTTTGCAGGGCAAGATGCCCCGTTTCCTCCGCTTTCTAGTCGACGGTAAGCGACCCGATGGTTACCCAACGGTGACCGGACGAGCGTTTCCGGCGGGCCGACATGGTCGGGGTCTGGCGTTAGAGTGAGTGAAACAGCTTCGCCGCCGCGGATCTCCGGCAGGGGTTCGAGGAACTGAGGCGTAGGTGAGGAGCGGGAATGTTCGAGCGGTTCACCGACCGGGCGCGTCGGGTGGTCGTCCTGGCCCAAGAAGAGGCCAGGATGCTCAACCACAACTACATCGGCACGGAGCACATCCTGCTCGGCCTCATCCACGAGGGTGAGGGCGTCGCGGCGAAGGCGCTGGAAAGTCTCGGCATCTCGCTGGAGGGCGTGCGCCAGCAGGTAGAGGAGATCATCGGCCAGGGCCAGCAGGCGCCGAGCGGGCACATCCCGTTCACGCCGCGGGCCAAGAAGGTGCTTGAGCTGTCCCTGCGCGAGGCGCTGCAGCTCGGCCACAACTACATCGGCACCGAGCACATCCTGCTCGGTCTGATCCGCGAGGGCGAAGGCGTCGCGGCCCAGGTGCTGGTGAAGCTCGGCGCCGACCTCAACCGGGTGCGCCAGCAGGTCATCCAGCTCCTCTCGGGCTACCAGGGCGGCAAGGAGCCGGCCGCGGCCGGCACCGCCACCGGCGAGGCCGCTCCGTCCACCAGCCTCGTGCTGGACCAGTTCGGTCGCAACCTGACCCAGTCGGCGCGGGAGGGCAAGCTCGACCCCGTGATCGGCCGCGAGAAGGAGATCGAGCGGGTCATGCAGGTGCTGTCCCGCCGCACCAAGAACAACCCGGTGCTGATCGGTGAGCCCGGCGTCGGCAAGACCACCGTGGTCGAGGGCCTGGCCCAGAAGATCGTCAAGGGCGAGGTGCCCGAGACGCTGAAGGACAAGCAGCTCTACACGCTCGACCTCGGCGCTCTGGTGGCCGGCTCGCGCTACCGCGGTGACTTCGAGGAGCGCCTGAAGAAGGTGCTCAAGGAGATCCGCACACGCGGCGACATCATCCTGTTCATCGACGAGATCCACACCCTGGTCGGCGCGGGCGCCGCCGAGGGCGCGATCGACGCCGCCAGCATCCTCAAGCCCATGCTGGCCCGCGGCGAGCTGCAGACCATCGGCGCGACCACGCTCGACGAGTACCGCAAGCACCTGGAGAAGGACGCCGCGCTGGAGCGCCGCTTCCAGCCGATCCAGGTCGGCGAGCCCTCGGTGGCGCACACCATCGAGATGCTCAAGGGCCTGCGTGACCGCTACGAGGCGCACCACCGGGTCACCATCACCGACGCGGCCCTGGTCGCGGCGGCGAACCTGGCCGACCGGTACATTTCCGACCGCTTCCTGCCGGACAAGGCGATCGACCTGATCGACGAGGCCGGCGCCCGGATGCGCATCCGCCGCATGACCGCGCCGCCGGACCTGCGCGACTTCGACGAGAAGATCGCCCAGGTGCGCCGCGACAAGGAGTCCGCGATCGACGCGCAGGACTTCGAGCGGGCCGCGCAGCTGCGCGACAAGGAGAAGCAGCTCCTGGGCCAGAAGGGCGAGCGGGAGAAGCAGTGGAAGGCCGGTGACCTGGACGTCGTCAGCGAGGTCGACGACGAGCAGATCGCCGAGGTCCTGGCCAACTGGACCGGCATCCCGGTGTACAAGCTGACCGAGGAGGAGACCTCCCGCCTGCTGCGCATGGAGGACGAGCTGCACAAGCGGGTCGTCGGCCAGATCGACGCGGTCAAGGCGGTCTCCAAGGCGATCCGGCGCACCCGGGCCGGCCTCAAGGACCCGAAGCGCCCGTCCGGCTCGTTCATCTTCGCCGGCCCGTCCGGTATCGGTAAGACCGAGCTGTCCAAGGCGCTCGCCGAGTTCCTGTTCGGTAGCGAGGACGCGCTGATCCAGCTGGACATGTCCGAGTTCCACGACCGTTACACGGTGTCCCGCCTGGTCGGCGCCCCGCCCGGATACGTCGGCTACGACGAGGGCGGCCAGCTGACCGAGAAGGTGCGCCGTCGGCCGTTCTCGGTGGTCCTGTTCGACGAGATCGAGAAGGCCCACCCGGACGTCTTCAACACGCTGCTGCAGATCCTGGAGGACGGTCGCCTGACCGACGGCCAGGGCCGCATCGTGGACTTCAAGAACACCGTGATCATCCTGACCACCAACCTGGGCACCCGGGACGTGGCCAAGGCGGTCTCGCTGGGCTTCCAGAAGTCCGAGGACGCCGAGTCGAACTACGAGCGGATGAAGGTCAAGGTCAACGACGAGCTGAAGACCCACTTCCGCCCGGAGTTCCTGAACCGCATCGACGACACCATCGTCTTCCACCAGCTCACCGAGGTGGAGATCCTCTCGATCGTGGACATCATGATCAAGCGGATCGAGAACCAGCTGCGCAACAAGGACATGGGCCTGGAGCTCACCGACAACGCCAAGAAGTACCTGGCGAAGAAGGGCTTCGACCCGGTCCTGGGTGCCCGGCCGCTGCGCCGGACGATCCAGCGCGAGCTGGAGGACACGCTCAGCGAGCGGATCCTGTTCCAGGAGCTCAAGCCCGGCCAGCACGTGCTGGTCGACTGCGAGGGCGACCCGGAGCAGATCGAGACGTCGAAGCTGACCTTCACGGCATCGCAGAAGGCGGCCGCTCCCGAGGTCCCCGAGACCCCGGCCGAGCCGGTCGGCAGCGACGCCGCCGCGTAACGAGCACGTTTACGAAGAAGGGGCACCGCGCGAGCGGTGCCCCTTCTTCGTAAACGCTCAGCCGATGTAGTCCTCCAGCAGGGCGGGCGTCAGGCCCGACTTGTAGATCGCGTTCAGCGCGCCCAGCAGGTCGTCCATCAGGGCGGGGCGGAAGTGCATCAGCAGCACGTCGCCGGGCTGCACGACCTTCTTGGCGGTCTGGTACCGCACGATGCCCTTGTCGACCGTCTGCGTCCAGAAGAACGCCGCCTGCGCCCCGCAGTCGTGCGCGGCCTTCAGCGTCGTGGCGTCCTTGTTGCCGAACGGGGGCCGGAACAGCGTCGGCCGGCGGCCGAACAGCTGCTCCAGCTTGTCCGCCGACCCGCAGATCTCCTTCTTCTGGAAGTCGTACGACTTGCCCTTCAACGACGTGTGCGTGATCGTGTGGTTCTCGACCATGCCGCCGGCCTCCTGGATCGCCTTGAAGTACGCCGTGTACTTCGTGGCGGCTGGGGAGTTGAGGAACATCGTCACCGGGATCTTGGCCTGCCGGATGAACTCGATGACCTCCGGCTTACGCGACAGCGCACCGTCGTCGATGGTGATGAAGGCGACCTTGTTCGTGGTCGGCACTTTGAACAGCCACATGGCCGACGCGCTCTCCGGCACCTTGACCCGGTGCGGGGCCGGTGCGGGCCCGAACTTGGGGGCCTTGTCCAGATACCACTGCAAGGACTTGAAGGCCGCAGGCGACGGCAACGCCGACGGGCTGGGCGAAGCGCTGGGGCTCGGCGAGGCCGATGGAGTCGGGCTGACGTCAGGGCCGGCGAAGATCGGGTCCGGGCCGGCGCTCTTGCACGCGGCAGGCGCGAGGAGGGCGGTCAGCAGGAACACGGCAATGGCGCGGCGTACGGGGGTGGAGGCCACGCCCGGACTCTATCCAGGCTGGGTGAATCCGCAATACCACGGAAAGCTCGGGGCCGAGTCAGAAATCGGCGGGAACACGCCCGGGCAGGCCGAAACGCTCCCCCCGGGGCACCACGAGACCGTCGGCTAGCAGGCTGTCCAGGGCCCGCTCCCGCTGCACCTGATCCGGCCACACCACGTCCAGGGCCGGCTTCGGCACCGGCCCCGTCGCCTGCCGCAGCACGGCCAGCAGCAGCCCGCGCACCTGGCGGTCGGTGCCCGCGTAGCGCTGCGGCTTGCGGGACGGGCCCGCCGGCAGCGCCGCGCCGGAACGCCGCCACGCGCACCGCTCCCGCAGCGGGCAGGCCTCGCACCGGGGCGTACGCGCCGTGCACAGCACCGCGCCCAGCTCCATGAACGCCGCACTGGCCCGCGCCGCCGCCGCATCGGCGCGCGGCAGCAGCGACTCCACCAGCGTCAGGTCCGCCGGGGTGGTGGCGGCGCCGGCGTCGGCCAGCCCGCTCACCGCCCGCGCCGCGACCCGGCGCACGTTCGTGTCCACCACCGGATGGCGCTGCCCGTACGCGAACGCCAGCACCGCCCGCGCCGTGTAGTCCCCGACGCCCGGCAGTGCCAGCATCTGGTCCAGCCGCCGCGGCACCTCGCCGCCGTGCCGCTCCACCAGCGCCGTCGCGCACGCGTGCAGCCGCATCGCCCGCCGGGGATAGCCCAGCCGCCCCCAGGCCCGGATCGCCTCGCCGGAGTCCTCCGCGGCCAGATCCGCCGGGGCGGGCCAGCGGGCCACCCACTCCCGCCACACCGGCAGCACCCGCACGACGGGCGTCTGCTGGAGCATGAACTCGCTGATCAGCACCGGCCAGGCGCCGATTTCGGGAGCCCGCCAGGGCAGATCACGCGCGTTGACGTCGTACCACGCAGTGGTCAGCGAGGCGAGTTCGGACATGCGCTCCACCCTACTGGTGCACAATGCCCGCAGGAGCGAGCGTCGAGGAGCAGGCATGACTGACGTGCACGGAGCCGAACTGGCCGTCACCGTGATCGGACCGGACCGCACCGGGATCGTCGCCGACGTCGCCGAGGCGCTGGCCAGGCTCGGTGCGAACCTCACCGACTCCACGATGACCCGGCTGCGCGGCCACTTCGCGATGACCCTGATCTGCACCGCGCCGGCCAGCGCCACCGAGGTCGAGGCCGCCCTGCTGCCGCTGTCCGCGGACGGCCAGCTGCTGGTGACGGTCCGCGACGTCGGACCCGACGAGCCACCGCACAACGGCGGCCTGCCGTACCTGCTCAGCGTGCATGGCGCGGACCGGCTCGGCATCGTCGCGGCGGTGACCCGGGTCGTCGCCGACGCCGGCGGCAACGTCACCGACCTGTCCACCCGCCTGGTCGGCCCGCTGTACCTGCTCGTAGCCGAGGTCGACCTGCCCGAAGGCGTGCCCGGCGAGCTGACCAAGCGGCTCGCGCACGTCGCCGACGAACTCGGCGTCGAGGTCAACCTGCGCCCCGCCGGGGCGGACGTCTTATGAGCGGCCCGCACACCGACGGCGACCGGCACGGCGAGGAGGCGGCGTGAGCATCGAAGGCTGGGACATCACCGCGCTGGGCACCGGCCGGGCGCTGCCCGTCGTCACCGCGCCGGAACCGGTGCTGAGCCGCGTCGGCGAGCCCGTCGACCCGACCGACCCGCAGATCGTGGCGCTCGCCGCCGACCTGGTCGCGACCATGGCCGTGTCACCCGGCTGCGTCGGCCTGGCCGCGCCGCAGGTCGGCGTCAGCGTGCAGCTGTTCGCCGTGGACGTCACCGGCCACCCCAAGGCGGCCACCCTGCACGGCGCGTTCGTGCTGGCGAACGCGGTGATCGTGGAGGCCAGCCGGTGGCGGCCGGGCCGCGAGGGCTGCATGTCCGTGCCCGACCTCACCGGCGACGTCAAACGCGCCGGGCGCATCGTGGTCACCGGTGAACTGCCTGGCAGCGGCCGCAAGGTGACGATCACCACCGATGCCTTCGAAGCCCGTGCGCTCCAGCACGAGATCGACCACTGCAACGGACTGCTCTTTTTGGACAAGGTGAGCGGAGCGCACGCGATCTATCAGCGCAAAGTCTATCTGTGACACGGACTTCGCCTACTGAGCGTGTCGCGTAGTGCGTGTCGTGATCGAGGGCGCTAGCGTGAGCACATCATGAGACTGATAGTGGGTCCGCTGCCCGCAGCCGTCTACTGGCGACGCCGCGCCATGGTGCTCGGTGCGCTGCTGGCTGCCGTACTCATGATCACGCTGGTGGTGCGGGGCACCGGCAGCGGCGGCGCCCAGCAGCCCACCGCCAACGGCACGCCGACCAGCGCAGGTGCGTCCCCCGCTTCGGCGGCCGGTGAACCCCTCGCGTCCCCGGCAGCGTCACCGACCGACGGCGTCATCACGCCCGTGTCCGAGCTGACCCCGTCGCCGACCAGTGCGGGTGAGGGCGAAGGCGAAGGCGAGGGAGAAGTCGACCCGAACGCCTGCACGGACACCGAGATCAAGGTGACCGCGAAACCAGCCCAGACCAGCCTCAAGCGCGGCAGCGACCTGCTGATCACGCTGCTGATCAAGAACGTCTCGCAGCGGACCTGTACTCGTGACGTCGGTGCGGACCTGCAGGAGCTGCGGATCCTGAAGAGCACGGAGAAGGTCTGGTCGAGCGACGACTGCGGGGGGCCGCGGGGGCACGAGGTCCGGTCTTTCCCGCCGGCGCATGAGCGGTCGTACACGGTGGTGTGGAACGGGCATTCGAGTTCTGCTTGTGAGAAGTCGATCAAGCGGGTGCCTGATGGGCCGGTGCCTGCTGCTGGGGAGTATCGGCTGTATGCGCGGGTCGGGACGGCGATTTCTGCTTCTGTGACGTTGAAGCTTACGTAGGTGGGGTCGCGGAGCCGGGGGAATGCTCTCGGCGCTGGGGCCGCAAAGAGCGCGGCCTCTTACGCGCCTACGAGCATTCCCCCGGCTCCGCTCCGACCGTAGGCGCACGTCCGCGGTGGTCAACGTAAGTGGGCGATCCAAGGTATAAGCAACAGCCTTACCGACCCACATGCCGTCCCCTGAGCAACGCGTTGCCACCACCAGCAACGCCCCGAACTCATGTCCCGGGAGAACACGGATCTCCGCTGTTCGCCGTCCAACGCTTGGTCGGGGCAGATGCCGTCATCTGTTACGCCCTGAACCGGGTTGGTGGGGTGGGGCGGGGAGGCTGTCGCTTTGTGGGAAAAGGGTGCCCTTTTTACCCGGTTACTTTGTGAGGGTGGCGTGGAGCGGGGGTTGGGGGGGGGGGGGGGTAAATGGCCGGGGGATTTGGGGCCCCCCCCCCGCGCCCCCCACCCCCCCGGACCCCCACGCACGAACCCGCGAGAGGG
>NZ_JBEZEB010000003.1:467608-493976 GCF_040648615.1 Catellatospora sp. NPDC049111
CGGCGCGGCGCACCTGCACTACGAGCAGCGCCGCGGCCTGCAGAGGGTCGAGGGCGTAAAAGGCCGCGCTCTTTGCGGCCCCAGCCCTCGACCCCCAACCCCCGCGGAACGCCTACGCAGTCACGGTCTAGACGTAACGCTCAAGAATTGACGTCTCAGCAAGTCGAGACAGACCCTCACGGACACCCCGGGCGCGAGCGTCACCGACGCCGTCGACGGCCTGGAGGTCTTCGACGGTGGCGCCGAGGAGGCGCTGGAGGCTGCCGAAGTGGTCGACGAGGCGGTCGACTATGGCGCCTGGGAGGCGCGGGACGCGGGCGAGGAGGCGGAAGCCGCGGGGGCTGACGGCGGCGTCGAGGGCCTCGGTGGTGGCGGGGTAGCCCATGGCCTTGGCGACCGAGACGAGGTCGATGAGTTCGCTGGCCGTCAGCAGGTCCAGCTCTACCAGTGCTTCGTCGACGGTTCTGGTCTTGCGGTTCGGGGGGAGGTAGTCGCGGATGACGAGGGTGCGGTCGGCGTCAACGCCTGCCATCATCTCGTCGAGCTGGAGGGACAGGAGGCGGCCGTCCGTGCCGAGTTCGACGACGTAGCCGGCGATCTCGTCGGAGATGCGGCGGACCATTTCGAGGCGCTGTACGACGGCCAGGGCGTCGCGGACGGTGACCAGGTCCTCGATCTCCAGGGCCGAGAGGGTGCCGCTGACCTCGTCGAGGCGCAACTTGTAGCGCTCCAGCGTGGCCAGGGCCTGGTTGGCGCGGGAGAGTATCTGCCCGGAGTCGTCCAGGGTGTGCCGCTGGCCGGCCACGTAGACGCCGATGATGTGCATCGACTGGCTGACCGAGATCACCGGGTAGCCGCTCTGCTTGGAGACGCGCTCAGCGGTGCGGTGGCGGGTGCCGGACTCCTCAGTGGGGATGGAGGCGTCGGGCATCAGGTGTACGGCGGCGCGCAGGATGCGGGTGCCGTCGGCGGAGAGCACGACGGCGCCGTCCATCTTGCACAGCTCACGCAGGCGCGTGGCGGAGAACTCGACGTCGAGCGGGAAACCGCCCGTGGCCAGGGTCTCGATGAGTTTGTCGTACCCGAGGACGATGAGGGCGCCGGTCCGGCCGCGCAGGATGCGCTCGAGGCTGTCGCGCAGAGGCGTGCCCGGAGCTACCCGTGCCAGGGTGGCGCGCAACGGATCACCGCCGACTGCGGCGGTGTTCCAGGTGGTGTCGCGATCGATCGGCACGGGCACAGTCTACGGGGGCCGCCGGAGACTGCCCGTCGGCCCGTGGTGGAAGCGTCACTCAGCGGACAACCGCGCAGCCCAGTGCAGTGCCGTACGCAGATCGGACACCTCTTCGACCCGCATGTCCCCGGCTGCCGTACCCGTTGACGACGGTCCGCAACCAGGCGGTACCAGAGCGTATTTGAACCCGAGCCGGGCCGCCTCGGCGAGCCGCCGGGGGACCGCGCCGACGCGGCGCACCTCACCGGTGAGACCTACCTCACCGATGGCCGCGAGCCGGGGCGACATGGACAGGTTGAGCCCGGCAGAGGCGACGGCCAGCGCGACGGCCAGGTCGGCGGCGGGCTCCACGACCCGGATGCCGCCGACGGTCGCGGCGAAGACCTCCTTGTCGTGCAGCGCCATGCGCTCGGTGCGCCGCTGGAGCACGGCCAGCACCATGGCCAGCCGGGCCGAGTCGAGGCCGGAGACGGTGCGCCGCGGCGACCCGGCCACGGTCGCCCCGATCAGCGCCTGCACCTCGGTGACCAGGGCGCGGCGGCCCTCCATGGCGACGGTGACGCAGGTGCCGGGGACCGGTTCGGCATACCGGGTGAGGAACAGGCCCGACGGGTCGGGCAGCGAGGCGATGCCGCTCTCGTGCATCTCGAAGCAGCCGACCTCGTCGGCCGCGCCGAAGCGGTTCTTCAGCCCGCGAACCAGCCGCAGCGAGGAGTGCTTGTCGCCCTCGAAGTGCAGCACCACGTCGACCAGGTGTTCCAGCACGCGGGGGCCGGCCACGTTGCCGTCCTTGGTGACGTGGCCGACCAGCACGGCCGCGATGTTGCGCTCCTTGGCCACGGCGATAAGCGCGGCGGTGACCGCACGCACCTGGGTGACGCCGCCGGGCACGCCGTCGTTGCCCGGGGCGGCGATGGTCTGCACGGAGTCGAGCACCAGCAGGCCCGGCTTGACCGCGTCGAGGTGGCCGAGCACCGCGGCCAGGTCGGTCTCGGCGGCCAGATAGAGCTGCTCGTGCAGGGTGTTCATGCGTTCGGCGCGCAGCCGGATCTGGCTGACGGACTCCTCGCCGCTGACGATGAGGGCGGGGCTGCCGGCCCCGGACGCCCACTGCTGGGCCACGTCGAGCAGCAGGGTGGACTTGCCGACGCCGGGCTCGCCGGCCAGCAGCACGACCGAGCCGGGGACGATGCCGCCGCCGAGCACGCGGTCGAGTTCGCTGACGCCGGTGGCGACCGCACGGGCGGGCACGGCGGAGATGGTGGCGATGGGCCGGGCGGGCTCGCCGGGAGAGCGGGGGGCCACGTTGCGCATCGCGCCGAGGGCCGGGCCGGTCGAGGCTTCGATGACCGAGCCCCACTCGCCGCATTCGGGGCAGCGGCCGAACCATTTGGGAGGCTGATGCCCGCACGCGTCACAGACGTATCCGGGGCGTGCGGGCTTCGCCGTCTTCGAGGAGGTGCTGCGCACAGTCACGTGCGCAACCTACCCCGTGGGTGTGTCAGTGGCCTTCGCCCTCGGTGCCGGGGCGGGTCGGCGGCGCGCTGGCGGGCAGGCGCGGCTCGGGGCTCAGCGGCGGCGCGAGCGGCACCACGGTGCCCGGCAGGGTCTCGATGACCACGCCGTTGGAGAAGGTCAGCTTCAGGTGCACGCCCTCGCCGTTGGGCACCGGCTTCTTGAGCCCGGTCAGGGCGAGGAGCTGGCCGCTGGCCGGCGTCAGCTCCAGGTAGCCCGCCGGCGGGATGGTGAGCTTCGCCGGGGCCGCGGTGGCCGGGCTCGGGCTGGCCTCGGGTTCCGGGCTGGCCTCCGCGTTCGGAGACGGGCTGCCGGACGCCTTCGGCGACTTGGTCGCCGCCGGGCTCGGGGACTCCGCCGCCGGGCTCGGGCTCGCGCTCGCCTTCAGGTCGGCCGCCGAGACGAGCTTGACGCTCGCCGCATCGTTCGACTCGAACTTGTCGAGCGTGATGGGCTGCTGGGTGTCGTTGAAGATCCGCACCTGCAGCGGAGCCGTCGCACCCTGCGCGTAGCCCTTCGGGCCCGCGTAGGCGAGCATCGCGTCGCGCAGGGCGACGCTGCCGCCGTTCGGACCCGGCACGGTCAGGCTGTAGCCGGGCACGGCCGCGACCTGGTCGGCGGTCTGGGAGTTCATGCCGGCGCTGCAGCCGGTCAGGGCCAGGGCTGCGGCGGTGGCACCACCGGCCAGGAGCATGGTGATCGAGCGAGTCACGGGCTCAGCGTAGTGTCCGCCGATCGAGGCCACGCAGCCGACCCGCCGCCGATCACAGCGCCCCGCTGAGCACCAGCAGAGCCAGGTCCACGGCGGCCACCGCGAGCAGTGCGCGGAAGGCGGCGCGCGGTGCCGCGTACCAGCCGATGATGATCAGGACGACGGCCGTGAGCAGCGCGCCCGCCCCGGCCCACAGCGGCGGCCGGGCTCCGGCCAGCAGGGTCAGCGTCGCGGCCAGCAGCAGTGCCGAGGCGGCGGCGAGGCTGCGCCGCGCGCCGAGCCGCTGGGGCAGGCCGCGGATTCCGGTGGCCGCGTCGTCGGCCAGGTCGGGCACCGCGTTGAGCAGGTGCGCGGCACCGGCCAGCAGGGCTGCTGCGGCGATCAGCCAGGCCGGCGGGGCCGGTGCGCCCGGCAGCGAGGTGCTGACGAAGATCACCAGGCCGGCGAAGGACACCAGGTAGGGCACGATCGACCAGGCCGTGGCCTTGAGCGGCCAGTTGTAGAGGTGGGCGGAGAGCACGGCGACGGCGAACCAGGCCCCCGCGGGCCACCCCCACCACACGCAGGCGGCGGCGGTCGCGGCGGCGGCCACCACGGCCGCGACGGCGACGGTACGGCGGCCCGCCGGGTCCCCGGCCAGCGGCTTGTCGATCCGTCCCACCGCCGCGTCGCGGGCGGCGTCGATCGCGTCGTTGGCCCAGCCGACCGACAACTGGCTCAGCGCGACCGTGCCCATGACCGCCGCGACGCCGCCTGGCGTGTGGCCCATGCCGACCGCCAGCAGGCCGCCGAACACGGTGACCGCGAGCGCGGGCAGGGGATGGCAGGCGCGCAGCAGACCCAGCGGTGACATCAGAACAGTGTCGCGCCTGACCCGCCCCATCGGGACCGGCCGCCCCGCCCGTCCCGCCTTTTCGGGACCGGCCGCCCGTTCGCCCCACCCGGTTCGGCACGGCGCGGCGCTGCACCAAGATCGCTCGACTTGCCCGGCACGTGGGTGAAAGAGGCTTCAAGATACGCACGTCTGCCCGGCGAGTCGGACGATCTTGGTGGGCGGGGCCGGCGGCGGCGGGGCGGCCGGACGGGTCAGGGGCCTGGGAAGTGCTCGCTCGGCGGCACAGTCGTTCCGGTCGGCGACGTGCTGGGAGGGGAACTCGCGGGGGCGGAGACCGCCGGGCGCACGGGCGGGCCGGGCTGCGGGCTCTCCGGGGTCGACTTGGTCAGGCCGGGCCAGGCGATGAGCAGCAGGCTCAGCAGAGTGATCACCACGGCGACGCCGAGCACGATGAGCGGCAGCACGAGTGAGGGCTGATCGGGGTCATCGATGTGTTCGGGCAGGTGCAGCCGGCGTCGCCAGCGGGCCCGCCATGCCGCGCGCCGGGCGGCCCTGGCTTCGGCCCGCAGTTCGTCCCTGACCCGCTCCGCCTCTTCGGCCAGCTCAGCGGGGTCATCGGGAATGACGACCTCACCCCACTCGGGCGGGAGGTCCGGAAGGCCGTTGCCCAGCGTGCCCATCGCCGGCTCCTCGCGCGTTCAGCACCGCGTCTCTCTACTGTCCCGCGTCGTACAGACTCACGCTAGTGGTGCATCGGAGGAGATTGAGGTCTGTTCGCGATGTGGACATCGACCCCACAGATGCCAATCAGTGCATAAAAGGTTACTCAGCGTAGCGGAAGAAGCGGTGCGGAGCAGTGTCAAGCAGAAGAAATACGGCTCACAACGGGGGTGAGCTGCGCTAACTGTGCAAGACGGGCTGGGACTGCGCGGCACGCCCGTGTTACCCTAGACACAGCGAAAGGGGTTTCGTACCTATGGATTTCAGTGTCGGCGAGACCGTTGTCTACCCCCACCACGGGGCCGCACTCATCGAGGCTATCGAGACCCGCACCATCAAGGGCGAGGAAAAGCTATACCTCGTCCTTCGGGTTGCTCAAGGCGACCTGACGGTGCGGGTGCCCGCCGAGAACGCCGAGATCGTCGGCGTGCGTGAGGTGGTTGGCGAAGAGGGCCTGTCCAAGGTTTTCGACGTCCTCCGCGCCCCGCACACCGAGGAGCCGACCAACTGGTCGCGGCGCTACAAGGCGAATCTCGAGAAGCTCGCCTCGGGTAACCCGCTCAAGGTGGC
Source organism: Catellatospora sp. NPDC049111 (assembly GCF_040648615.1). Lineage (NCBI taxonomy): Bacteria > Bacillati > Actinomycetota > Actinomycetes > Micromonosporales > Micromonosporaceae > Catellatospora > Catellatospora sp. NPDC049111. The sequence continues at coordinate 473,195 of NZ_JBEZEB010000003.1, forward strand.
GGAGGTCGTGCGTGACCTCTGGCGCCGTGAGCGTGAGCGTGGTCTGTCGGCGGGGGAGAAGCGGATGCTCGCCAAGGCTCGGGACATCCTCGTCGGCGAGGTCGCGCTCGCCGAGAAGAGCACCAAGGACGGCGCAGAGGTCCTTCTGGACAAGGTGCTCGCCGAGGCGTGACCCGCACAACGGCAGTGTCATCTGATATCGATAGCCGCGACGTTCCTGCGCCCCACCGGCGCAAGGACGTCGCGGTTCTCGTTCCCGCCGCGGGCATGGGCGTGCGCCTCGGCGGCGGAACCCCGAAGGCCCTGCGCGAGCTGGCCGGCGAGCCGCTGCTGGTGCACGCGTGCCGCAGGCTCGCCCTGGCTCCCTCGGTAGCCATGATCGTCATCGCCGCGCCACCCGACGACGTGGACGCGGTCCGCGCGCTGGTGCCCGGCGCCACGGTGGTGCCCGGCGGCGCGACCCGCCAGCAGTCGGTGGCCGCCGCCCTGGCCGTCGTGCCCGAATCCATCGAGGTCGTGCTGGTGCATGACGCCGCCCGCGCGCTGACCCCGCCCGAGCTGGTCGAGGCGGTGGCCGACGCGGTCCGCGCCGGCGCGGCCGCCGTGGTGCCCGCCCTGCCCGTGGTCGACACCATCAAGCGGGTGGACGCCGGCGAACACGTCCTGGAGACGATCGACCGCACCCCCCTGCGCGTGATCCAGACCCCCCAGGGCTTCCCCCGCCTGACCCTGATCCGCGCCCACGCCGAAGCCGTCGACGAGCACACCGACGACGCCGGCATGGTCGAGCGCCTCGGCCACAAGGTCCACTGCGTCCCCGGCAGCGACCTCGCCCTCAAAATCACCCGCCCCCTAGACCTCCTCATAGCCGAATCCCTCCTGGCCACCCACCCCCTCTAGCCGGTCGATCATGAACCTATGGCAGTGTTCGGCGGTGTGTCGCCACCCTGGCGCCGTGATGATCTAGGAGGCGGCCGGTGAGGGTCGGTATCGGGACGGATGTGCACGCGTTCGACGAGACCCGCCCGTGCTGGGTCGGCGGGCTGCTGTGGCCGGACGTGCCCGGACTGGCCGGCCACTCCGACGGCGACGTGATCGCGCACGCCGCCTGCAACGCGCTGTTCAGTGCGGCCGACCTGGGCGACCTCGGGGCGAACTTCGGCGTGGACCGGCCGGAGTGGTCAGGCGCCTCCGGGGTGACGCTGCTCACCGAGGCGGCCCGGCTCGTCCGCGCCGCCGGGTTCGAGATCGGCAACGTCTCGGTGCAGGTCGTCGGCAAGTACCCGAAGGTCGGCACGCGCCGGGACGAGGCGCAGCGGGTGCTGTCGGCCGCGGCGGGGGCCTCGGTCAGCGTCTCCGGCGCGACGACGGACGGGCTCGGATTCACCGGCCGCGGCGAAGGGCTGGCCGCGATCGCGGTCGCGCTGGTGCTCCCGCAATCCTGATCATGTCGATGAGCAGGGCATAGTCGGACAGTTGGCAAACCAGGCCGGTCCGAATTAGACTCGCTCCAGATAACACGACCGTCGTGATCGGACGCTGAGGCTTACTCGGTCACTCGATGTCGTGCAGTCGACACGAGGAGGAGCTGATCCGGTCGCTCCCGTGGCTGCCAGCTGAGCTGCCGTCGCGGAAGATACAACACCCACCCGCCTTGGGTGTTGATTGATTGTCCGATCAGCCACATTGCCTGCTCTCCCCTTGCCTTGCACAGCGGGTTCGCCGAAGCTTCAGGATTAGCGTCAGCTGCGGCTTATCGCGTCCGGGCACCGGTGTCTCTACCGGGCCCGCTTCCTTTGGTTGGGCGGGAGAAAACAACTGTGCGAAGGCTAGGTCGCACCACGGTGGCGGGGACTGCGGTAATCGCGGCCCTGCTCTTGGGCGTCGGTCCGGCGTCGGCGGTGCAACCGCCGCACGATCGGTCCGTGTCCGCGGTTCCGTCGACCGCGACACCGAACATCAATGACGGGACGGTCAACGCGATCGTCAAGGTGGACAACAAGGTCTTCGTCGGCGGCACCTTCACCGGGGTCACCGACCGAGGCACGGGTACGGTGCACAGCCGGCCGTACCTGTTCGCGTTCGACGCGACCACGGGTCTGGTGGACCCGACGTTCGCGCCGAACATCAACGACGAGGTGCTGTCGCTCCAGCCGGGCAGCCAGCCGGGCACGGTCTTCGTCGGCGGCCGCTTCACCGGGGTGCAGGCCGGTGGCTGGAGCAGGCTGGTCCTGCTCAACACCACCGACGGCTCCGTGGTGTCGTCGTTCAAGGCGGCGTCCTTCAACGGCGCGGTCAACTCGGTCAAGCAGTTCGGCGACCGGATCCTGGTCGGCGGCTTCTTCACCACGGCCGACGGGAACACCCGCAACGGCCTGGCGTCGGTGAACGCGACCACGGGTGTCTTCGACCCGTTCGTGAACATCGCGCTGACCGGGCACCACAACTACAACGGCTCCGGGGCGAGTTCCTCCGTCGGCGCCACCGAGCTCGACATCACGCCGGACGGCACCAAGGCCGTCGTGCTCGGCAACTTCAAGCAGGCCAACGGCGGCGACTACGACCAGGTCGTGGTGCTGAACCTGACCGGCGCCGCGGCGTCCATCGCCGCGTGGCACACCAACCGGTTCGACGACCGCTGCAAGGCCACGCACTTCGACAAGTGGGTGCGCGACGTCGACATCTCGCCGGACGGCACGTACTTCGTGGTGGTAACCACGGGCGCGCCCAACGCGGGCACCCTGTGCGACGCCGCCAGCCGGTGGGACTTCGTGACCGGCACGAACCTGCAGCCGGCCTGGATCGCCTACACCGGTGGCGACACGCTGCTGTCGGTGGCCATCACCGGCACGGCGGTCTACGTCGGCGGCCACCAGCGTTGGATGAACAACGCTGACGGCAAGGACACCGCGATGCAGGGCGCCGTGGCGCGTCCGGGTCTGGCCGCGCTGGAGCCGGCCACCGGCATCCCGATGAAGTGGAACCCGGGCCGCAACCCGCGTGGTGTCGGTGCCTCGGCGCTGTACGCCACGGAGGACGGCCTCTACGTGGGCTCGGACACCCCCTACATCGGCAACTACGAGTACATGCGCGGCCGGATCGCGTACTTCCCGCTCGAGGGCGGCCTGACGCCGCCGGCCGGCGTGGTGGGCGACCTGCCGACGGAGGTGTTCTTCCCGAACAGCACCGTCACCGTGCCGGCCAACGACGTGCTGTACCGCGTCAACGCGGGCGGCCCGGAGCTGGCGGCGACCGACGGTGAGATGGCCTGGCTGGCGGACACCGCCAGCACCAGCCTGTACCGCAACTCGGGCAGCACCGCCAATACGATCGTGTCGAACACGATCACGGCGGACGCCTCGGTGGCCGCTTCGACGCCGATGGCGGTCTTCGACGACCGGCGGTTCGACCCGTCGGCCGCGCCGGAGATGATGTGGAACTTCCCGGTCGCCGCGGGCACGCAGGTGGAGGTCCGCCTCTCCTTCGTGGCTCGGGACTGGAACTACAGCTCCGCAGGTCAGCGCGTGTTCGACATCAAGATCGACGGTGTGGTCCGCGCGGACGACTACGACACTGTGGCCCAGGTCGGCTACAAGGTCGCGCACACCCTGAAGTTCCCGGTCACCAGTGACGGGACGATCAACATCGAGTTCATCCACGGGCTGCTCAACCCCGCGGTGGACGCGATCGAGATCGTGCGGACCAGCGGTGGCACCGGCCTCGGTGTCGCCAAGCGCACGTACAACGGCACCACGGCCGGCGCGCTCACCGGCGTCGGTGGCGCGGACGGCACCGTGTGGGCCAACCTGCGCGGCGCGTTCCTGGTCGACAACACGCTGTACTACGGCATGTCGGACAGCAACTTCTACAAGCGGACGTTCGACGGGGTCAACTTCGGTCCGGCCTCGCTGCACAACCCGCACTCCGACCCGCGCTGGGACGGTGTGCTGGTGGACGAGTTCGGGTCCACTGCCACGTACGACGGCAAGAAGACCGCGATCTACACCGAGCTGCCGAGCGTGCGGAGCATGTTCTACAGCAACGGCCGCCTGTACTACACGATCAACGGGAACAACTCGCTGTTCTGGCGCTACTTCAGCCCGGACAGCGGGGTCATCGGTTCGCAGCGCTTCCAGGCCAACGGCAGCGGCACCAGCACCTCGCTGGAGTGGCTCGGCGTTCCGTCGGGCACGCTGTTCCTGTCCGGCGGTTACGTGTACTGGTCGCGTACCGACGGCCGGCTCGTCAAGCGGGCGTTCGACGGCACCGCGTTCAGCGGCGTCGCGACCGCGGTCAGCGGTCCGGCGATCGACTCGGTGAACTGGACGTCTCCGGGCGCCTTCCTGTTCGGCTGAGCGAGCACCAAGCGGTGAAGCGGACCGGTCACCCTCGGGTGGCCGGTCCGCTCTCTTTGTGGGGACGGCCCGTTGCCGGTTACGGGCCGAACGGCTAAAGTGTGCCGAATGCCCGGGGTTAATTGTCGACAATAGACCCGTAATAGTGCGTGAAGTGGTATTCACGCAAGCGGTTACCGGGCTTTCCCGCGGTCGCCTGCACGACAGGCTCGCTTGCCGATTCGTGGCAGCATCCGGACGTATGTATGGCTTCTCGATCGCGCGTCGCGGTAGGCGGCGCTCGGTGCTCGTCGCGCTGACCACTGCGGCCACCCTCGCCGCCGTCGCCGTCGGCACCCCCGTCTCGGCGGTATCGGTCCAGCACGCCGCACTGGTCGGGCAGGATCCGGTCAACTGGACGCCGCACGCGCTCGACGGCACCGCCTTCAAGATCCTGGCGATCGGCGGCCGCGTCTACGTCGGCGGTTCGTTCACCCAGATCAGGCCGTCGAACTCGGCCACGGTGACCACCCAGCGCCGGCTTTTCGCGTTCAACGCCACCACCGGCGCGATCGACACCACGTTCAAGCCGGTCGTCGACGGCACCGTCCGCGCCCTGGTCGCCGCGCCCGACGGCCAGTCGCTCTACATCGGCGGCGACTTCACCAACGTCAACGGCGTGCGCTCCCGCGGCGTGGAGCGGATCAGCGCGACGACCGGCGCGTCCGTGTCCGGCTTCACCGTGCCGGAGATAAACGGCGGCGTCGACGAGCTGGAGCTGACCGGCAGCCGACTGCTGCTCGGCGGGCGCTTCCAGGCCGTCGGCGGGGCGAGCCGGCGCGGCCTGGCCGCACTCAACGCGGGCACCGGCGCGGCCGACGCCTCGGTGAACATGAGCCTGGACGGGGCACGGGTCACCGGCTCCGGGGCCACCTCGGCGGTGAAGGTGACCGGCATGGACGTCACCCCCGACGGCTCCAAGCTGGTCATCACGGGCAACTTCAGCAGCGTCGCGGGCCAGGCCCGGCACCAGATCGCGGTGGTGAACCTGGCGACCTCGCCGGCCACGCTCTCGCCCTGGACGACGACGCGCTACCAGCAGATGTGCGCGAACTCGTTCCCGACCTACATGCGCGGCGTCGACATCTCGGCCGACGGGACCTGGTTCGTGGCGGTCACCACCGGTGCCCGGCGCACCGGCTCGCTGTGCGACACCGCGGCCCGGTGGGACCTGGTCAGTCAGGTCGCCAACAAGCAGCCGGTGTGGGTCAACTACACCGGCGGGGACACGCTGCTGTCGGTCGCGGTCGCCGGGGCGGCCGTCTACGTCGGCGGCCACCAGCGCTGGCTGGACAACCCGGACGGCCGGGACAGCGCCGGTCCGGGCGCGGTCCCGGCCGAGGGCATCGGCGCGATCAATCCGGTGACCGGCAAAGCCTTCGCGTGGAACCCCGGAAAGGATCGTGGCGTCGGCACTGAGGACATCTACCCCACTACCGCAGGACTGTGGATTGCCAGCGATACCGATACAGTTCATGGCGAGTTCCATGGAAGGATCGCATTCTTTCCATTGCCGGTAATGTGATCGGATTGCCTTCCGATCGCCGATCACGAGAAATGTGATCAGGATCGGCAGTGAGATGTGCGGCGCCGTGGCGGACAATGCTTGTTCGCGACGGCGCCGCATACGGCTGCCATGAGCCAATACAGAGATCGCGGCACGGGCCGCGTGAACCTGCTCGGAGTCTGACTGTGGCCTACCCCGCGCGGAGCACCCGCTTCGCACCGCCAGAACGCTTGGACCCCCCTCGAACACGGCGAGGCGGCTTCTGGCCGCCGTCGCGCGGCCGCATGATCGTGGCCGCCGTCGTCGCCGCCTGCGTCGGTGTGGCACTGATCGGCGTGGCGATCGTGTTCGCCAAGGACAGCCCGCCCGAAACGACCACCCAGCGCATCCCTGTGGGCGAGGACGGATACGTGGTGCGTGAGGAGCCGGACACCGTGTTCGGCGGCCGGGACACCCTGGTGTCCGTCGCACGTCCCGACTACTACGCGGTGACATACCTGAAGTTCCAGGTCGCGACGCCGGCCGGCTTCCGCGTCCAGTCCATGTCGCTGCAGTTGCAGGCTGACGCGAAACCCCCGGCGTCGCTGCAGGTGCGTTCGGTGCTCAGCAGCGACTGGTCCGAGAAGGAGCTGTCGTACGCCACCCGGCCCGGCCTCGGCGAGGTGCTCGGCGGCGAGCCGACGGTCTCGGCGAGCAACCTGGTCAGCTTCGACGTCAGCGCGGCGGTGCCCGCCCCCGGACAGGGCCCGGCCCGGTACTCGTTCGCGGTGACCAACGCCAGCGACAGCGAGACGCTGACCCTGTTCGCCGGCGAGCACGGCGCCGGTGCGCCGGCCCTGGCGGTGACCTTCATCGAGATCCAGGACACCGAGACGCTCGACGGGCACCAGCGCGGCGACGGCAGCGGCAAGCCGAACCCGTCCGGCACCGCCTCACCGGGCGCGTCGGTCTCGCCGTCGGTCGACCCCTCCGCCTCGGTCACCCCGGGCCAGCCGAACCCGCCGGGCAACATCCCGGCCGGGCGCACGCTGTGCGGCGTCGGCTTCATCCCGAAGAGCGGCGAGTCGTACGCCCAGGGTGTGACCCGGGTCGACAACCTCTACGGCGGCCTGGAGGCGTTCCGCACGTTCTACACGGGCGCGCCCGCGGCCTGGCCCGGCAACGCCGGCAAGGCGGGGCGGACCGTGGTCGTCTCCTTCAAGTACAACCCCAAGGAGATCCTCGGCGGCTCTCGCGACTCCTACCTGCGCAACTGGTTCGCCCAGGCTCCCCGCGACCGCGACGTCTACTGGGTCTACTACCACGAGCCCGAGGACAACATCGAGGCCGGCGTGTTCACCGCGGCCGACTACCGGGCGGCCTGGCGGCGCATCGCCGGGCTGGCCGACGCGGCGGGCAACCCGAAGCTGCACGCCACGCTGGTGCTGATGGACTGGAGCGTGTTCCCGCAGTCCGGCCGCAAGTGGAAGGACTACTACGCCGGCAGTGACGTCATCGACGTGCTCGGCTGGGACGTCTACAACTTCAACTTCACCAACCCGAAGTACCCCGACGCCGCGACCATGGTGAACCGGGTGGCGAACGTGTCGAAGGCCGAGGGCAAGCCGTGGGGCATCGCCGAGCTGGGCACCGCGATCCTGCCCGGCGACTCCTCGGGCACCGGCCGGGCCGCCTGGCTGACCGCCGCGGGCAACGCCTCGATCAAGGGCGGCGCGCTGTGGGTGACGTACTTCGACGTCGACTTCACCCGGGCCGACTGGCGGCTGCTGGACGCGCCCAGCCAGAAGGCGTGGCGCGGGTTCTGCGACGCGTGAGGTGAGCAGACGGAAGGGGGCGGGATCCGCGGATCCCGCCCCCTTCGTCGTGCAGCGTCAGATGCCGCGGCCGCGCTGGTGCAGCCGGCGCAGCACGGTGTCGGCCGAGACGAGCCGGGTCGCCACCGCCAGCGCCAGGTAGGAGCGGGCCTCGCGGGGGCTGTGCCGGATGGTCTTCTTCACCCAGCGCATGGCGTCCTTGCGGTGCCCGCCCGCGGCCTGCGCGAACGCGATCTGCCCGGTGATCCGGGCGTGGCCGCGCGGCGCGCCCTCGAACTCCGGGTAGCGCTCCAGCAGCCACTCCAGCGCCTCGGCGATGGTCGCCCAGCGCGCCGTGAAGTACGACTGCCGGTGCCAGCGGACCCGCACGCCGACCCCCGGCGCGTTGGCGATCGGCGCCCGCCGCGCGACGCGCAGCAGCAGCTCGTAGTCCTCGGCGTAGCTGCCCGGGATGTTCTCGTCGACCAGGCCGATCCCGTCGACCAGTGCCGCCCGGCGGAACAGGAACGTCGACGGGTGCAGCTCGGTCAGCCGCGAGCGCAGCAGCTCGGGCAGCGTCACCAGGTCGCGGTCCAGGGTGCGGTCCACGTCCTTGCCGTCGTAGTCGATGACGACGCCGATCGAGCACAGTTCGGAGGCCGGGTGGGCGTCGAGCATGGCGACCTGGGCCGCCAGCTTGCCGGGCAGCCACTCGTCGTCGTCGTCGCAGAACGCGACCAGCTCGGTCGCCGTGGCCAGGATGCCGGTGTTGCGGCCGCCGGCCAGGCCCTGGGTGCGCGTGTTCGTGATCACCCGGACCCGGCGCTGCGGGTCGTCCTGGACCAGGGAGTAGTCGGGCTCGCTCTGGTCGTACACGACGACGATCTCGACCGGGCCGGGGTAGTCCTGGCCCAGGATCGCGTCGATCGCCTTGCGCAGCAGTTCCGGGCGGTTGCGGGTGGGCACGACCACCGAGACGCTCGCCGTCATTTCCTTCTCCAGTCCAGGTAGCCGTAGCGCGCGCGGCCGAACCACGTCATCACGCTGAGGATGCGGCGCTTGCGGGGGGCGAGCTTGCCACGCCAGGCGGCGTCGAGCCGCAGCTCCAGCTCGCCGTTGGTGAAACGCATCGGATTGCCCGCGACGGTGTGGGTGGTCTCCAGCCGGGCCACGGGCAGCCCGTCGGTGGGCTGCGTCAGGCACTCCGCGCCGCCGGGACCGAGGCCCGCGAAGGCCCGGATGCGGCGCAGGCCGTCCACGGGCCGGGCCACCACGTCCTCGTAGCGCAGCCGCAGCGTGGGCGTGCGCACCCAGCCGAGCACGTGGAACAGCGCGTTGTGCACCGACCACAGCACCCCCGACTTCACCGTCGAGTACTGCGGCATGAACACCTCGGCGCCCACGATCTCCGGACGGCGCACCTCGCGGCTCCACGAGTAGGCGACCGCGCGCCCGTCCCGGATCAGGTGCAGCACGCGCAGGTCGATGCCGCGCGCGTGGCGCAGGGCGAAGGCCAGCGAGGCGTGCTTGCTGGAGTCGACGACCACGCTCGCCCCGGAGACGTCGGCCACCGCGCGGTAGATCCTGCGGTGCAACTCGCCGTACGCACGTAGGTCCTTCTTGCGGCGGTTCAGGAAGAACGGCAGGGACATCCGCAGCACGAAGCGCATCCGGTCGACCCGGTGCTTCAGCGCCATCGCGGCGTCGAGGTCCAGTTTGTCCCAACCGCCGAACGCCAGATCGCCCACCTTCGCCCAGAACGGGCAGTCGGCGAAGGCGCTGCCGCACCCGCAGCGCTCGTTGTCGCGCAGGGCGCGTTCCCAGATGTGAGTCACCTCACCGACCGCGCACACGTCGGGGGCCTGGCCGAGGATCCGGTCGGTCAGCGTGGAGCCGCTGCGCCCCCAGCCACCGATGAACAGCACGGTGACCTGATCGGACGGTGCCGGCCGGGGCGTGCGCTTGATGAGGCCGTCCGCGATCGCGCCCACGCGCAGCGCGGCCGCGGTCGCCGCGGCACCGGCCTCGCTGCCCGAGATGCGCAGCCGGGTGGGCTCGGCCACCGCGGCGTCGAGCGCGGCCCGGAAGTCGGCCTCGGTGCGGCACAGCTCGACCATGCCCAGGCTGCCCATTCGGGCGGCGAAGCGCTGCTGGTGGTCGTCGACGTGCTCGTGCAGCGTCGGGTCACGGGGCACCACGATCGGCTTGTGCCCGGCCCGGCGGGCCTCGGTGATGGTGGCGGGGCCGCCGTGGCAGACCACCACCGCGGCCTGGCGCAGCCGCTCGTTCAGCGTCTCGTGGTCGAAGAACGCGTCCGAGCCGGGTGCCTGCCGCGGGGTCGACGAGCCGTACTGCATGACGCAGGGCACGCCGCTGCCGGCGGACCAGCGCTCGGCCCAGTCCAGCAACCGGTCGAAGGAGTGCACGTCGGTGCCGACGACGACGAGCACGGCGTCGCGCTCCGGCCGGCGCGGCGCGGGCACGGTCAGCGCGGTGCGCTGCGGGAAGTCGGGGGAGGTGGTCGTCACAGCAGCGGCCCCACCAGTGTCGCGCCCTTGTACAGCCGCAGCTGCTCCTCGAACTGGACCAGCATGCGCGAGGTGAACGGCTTGCACAGCCGGGCCGTCAGGGTACGCGTTTCCAACCGGTCGTAGACCTCCACGTAAACAGTGGGTATCCGCAGCAGTCGGGCGACGATGAAGAACGGCAGCGCCACGCCCGCACCGGTCGAAATCACCACATCAGGCCGCGATCTGCGCAGCATCTTCACCGCGAGCAGTGCGTTGCGCAGCAGATTCGGGATGTTCCGGGTGGTCGGGTAGTGGGCGTAGACCACGTTCTCCCCACCGAGCAGGCTGTGCGCGTCCTGCGTGGGGAACGTCACCCAGGTGCGGAAACGGTCTGTCCACCATGGACGCAATGCGTACAGCTGGGCGAGATGTCCGCCCGACGAGCCGACCAGCATGACATGACGTGCACGATTCGGTTCGCCCACCTCGGTTCCTTTCCTGTCGACGACCCGCAGCCTAGCGACACGATTTAACATTTCGTTGCGGACGATTGTCGGTAGCCTGACAGTGCACGTGATCTGACCGAACGGCAGGTTCGGCCGTCATACTCTTGACCCCGCAGATGCGATCGTGGCGTCCAATAACTCCGGTCTGACACAGAAGTGGCCGTTTGGCTGAGCGCGTGCCAGGCAGCGATGGCTAGGGTGAGGACCGTCTACCCAGGGCGTCTTCACCTGCGCCGCGCCGGTCGTCGGTCCTGTGTTCATGGGTTTGTTAACAAGGGGAATCAATGGCTACGAATGCGGCCTCGGTGCCGACGGCGAGCGTGGGCGATTACGTCGGCTGGCTGGCCCGCCGCTGGTGGCTTGTGGTCATCGCGGTGGCGGTCGGCGCGGTCGGCGGTCTCGGGGTGGCGGCGACCCAGCCCAAGGTGTACGTGTCCGAGACCAAGGTGCTCGTGATGCAGGTCGGCCAGGACACCACGACCAAGGTGAACCTCGACACCGAGTCCCAGGTCGTGCGCTCCACGACGGTCGGCGGCGCGGCCAAGAACCTCCTCAACACGGACACCCCGGTCGAGGAGCTGGTCTCCCGGGTCACCGTGACGGTCCCGGCGAACACCTCGGTGCTCTCCATCACGTTCGACGCCCCCACGGTCGCCGAGGCGCAGCGCGGCTCGCAGGCCTTCGCCCAGGCCTACCTGGACCAGCGCGCCGCGGAGGCGCAGAAGAACGTCGACGTGCAGGGCGCCGCCATGCGCGACGAGATCGCCGGCCTCACCAAGCAGCTCGACGAGGTTGCCGCGCAGCTGGTCGGCCTGGCCGCGAACTCCGCGGACCGGCAGAAGGCCGTGCAGAAGCAGCAGATCCTCACCTCGCAGATCAACACCCTGAACGCGCGACTGATCCCGCTGCTGGCCACCACGGTCAAGCCGGGCAACATCCTGTCCGCGGCGACCAAGCCCACCTCGCCGGCCAAGCCGGACCTGATGCTCTACCTGGTCAGCGGTGTCGCGATCGGCCTGCTGCTGGGCCTGGCGGGCGCGTTGGTGCTGGACCGCATGGACTCCCGGATCTACCACAGCCGCCAGATCCCCTACCGCAACGACGTGCCGGTGCTGATGGAGGTGCAGCGTGGCCGGGACAAGGCGGTGGCCGACGCGGCGAGCGCGCTGGGCCGCGAGTTCAGCCTGCTGCGCAACGTGCTGCGGGTCGCCGCCGGCGCCGCTCGCGGCGGTCGCCCCTCGGCCACCGACGCGCTGCTGATCTGCGGCGCGGCCCCCGGCCCGGCGGTCGAGTTCGTGGTCGCCAACCTGGCCGCGGCGTTCGCCCGCTCCGGTGAGCGCGTCGTGATCGTGTGCACCGACTCGACCTCCCTGCTGCCCGGCATGCTCGGCGTGAGCCCGTCCCGCGGCCTCGGCGACGTCATCGCCGGTGAGGTCACCCTCGACAGCGCCCTGTATGCCGTGCCCGCGATCCGCGGTGTCTCGCTGCTGGGCGCCGGCCGCCTCGACCCGCGGGTCGAGCTGCCCGTCGCCGCCGTGTCCGACCTGCTGGCGCAGCTGCAGCAGCAGGCCGACCGGGTGCTGCTGGCCACCGCGCCGCCGAGCCGCGCGGTCGACGCCCAGGCGCTCAGCGAGATCGCCGCGTCCGTCCTGCTGGTCGTGGAGACCCGGGTGGCCCGCGCCGAGGACGTCGAGGAGTCGGTCGAGCAGGTCGCCCGCGTCCAGGGCCCGCTGGCCGGCCTGCTGGTCGTGCGCAGCCCGCGGGTCGGCCGCAAGATCAAGGTCAAGGCGGTTCCCAGCGCCGCGGTCGTCGACCAGCCCGCTGTGCCGGCATCCGCGGATCTGCCCCGGGCGGGCCGCGAATTCGACCAGACGATGGTCATCCCGCGCGTCGGCGAGGACGGCGACCGGATCGAGTTCTGGGCCGGCGGCACCACCGACAGCAAGGTGAACGGAAAGCGCACCTCCTCCTCCGACCAGACCACCTCCGCCGATCTGCGATGAAGCGGTCACTGCGCCTGGGTGCGGCGGCCGCGCTGGCCGCCGCGGCGTTCACCTCGGGATGCTCGGTCGGCCCGGCCAAGCCGCCGACGACGGCCGCTCCGATCGAGCAGTCGCCGTTCACGCTGCCGTCGCCCGAGGCGGTGCGCCCGCGCGCGCCGCTGACCGGGCTGGAGACGGAGGAGGCGACCAAGTCGAAGGCCGCGGTCATCGTGCCCATCGAGGTGGGCACGGGCGCCGCGGCCCCGGTCGGGCTGGACAAGGCCGACGTCGTCGAGCTGGAGTTCGCCGAGGGCAAGCTGCTGCGGGTGGCGGCGGTGTTCCAGTCGACCCCCGCGGACAAGGTCGGCCCGGTGGCCGCGGTGCGCCCCGCCGAGATCAAGCTGCTGAACCAGCTGCAGCCGTACATGGTGCACAACGGCACGCCCAAGGGCTGGCTCGACCTGCTGACCCTGTCGAAGCTGGCCGCGGTGACCCCGGCGAAGAAGACCGGGTTCACCACCGTCTCCGGCCGGGTCTTCGTGAACACGGGCACGCTGCAGGCGTCCGCCCCGGCCCAGCAGAAGCTGCTGGCCTCGCTGTTCCAGTTCGGCCAGGCGGGCGAGCCGGTCGCGATGGGGGCGACCCCGGCCACCACGATCTCCATCGCGTCCCCCGGCAAAGCCGCGGTGACCTGGAAGTTCGACACGACGGCCCGGCGCTGGCAGACCACGCTCGGCGGGGTGCCGGTGGCCACGGCCAACCTGGTCCTGCTGACCACGCCGTTCAACAAGAAGGACGTCAAGGCCCTCGACCGCGAGGTGACCATGGCCGACCCGATCGGCAAGGGCGCGGCCCAGGTGTTCGGCGCCGGTCAGGGTGTCAAGGCGACGTGGAACAAGGACGGCTTCTTCGCCGCCCTCAACCTGCTCGGCCCTGAGCAGTCCGTGGTGCGGCTGACCCCCGGCCCGACCTGGATCCTGCTGCTGCCCTCGACCGCGAAGGTGACGGTCTCGTGAGCACCGCCGCCGGCCGCCTGCCGGGGGACACCGCACCCGGCAGTGAGGGCGCCCGCGGCGTGGCGGCGGCGCCCGAGCACGCCCGAGCGCTGCCGCCGCTCGCGGCCGTGCTGCACCGCCGCGGCCAGCGCGACCCGATCCCGGCCCGCGACTGGGCGCTGTTCGCGATGATCGTGCTGTACCCGGTGGGCTGGCTGCTCGGCCTGACCCTGGCCTGGGTGCCGCTGCTGGCCATCCCGATGGCGCTGGAGCTGTTCCGGCGCGGCCGGGTGCGCATGCCCGCCCCGGTCTTCGCCTGGCTGCTGCTGTGCTTCCTCGGCCTGGTCGGCGTCGTGATGCTGGACGCCACCGTGCCCAACGCGCTGCCGCCGGAGATGGGGCTGGGCCGGATCCTGGCCTTCGTCCGCCGCCTGCTGGACATGGCCGCGGCGATCGTGGTGCTGCTGTACGTCGGCAACCTCACCGAGCGCGAACTGCCGACCAAACGCGTCGTTAAGTTCCTGGCTTACTTCTTCGTGGTGCTCGTCGTCGGCGGCATCGCGGGCGTGCTCCTGCCGCGGATCGCGGTGACCACCCCGCTGGCCGAGGTGCTGCCGAAGTCGCTGCTGGCCAACGGCTGGGTGCGGTCCTCGGTGCGGATCGAGTTCGCCCAGTGGCAGACCATCGTCGGCGAGGCCCCCTCGCCCCGGCCCGCAGCGCCGTTCCAGTACACCAACGCGTGGGGGCAGTGCATCGCGGTGCTGCTGCCGTGGTTCATCCTCGCGACGCTGTACAAGGCCAAGGGCCTGTGGAGCAAGGTCTGGCCGTCGCTGATCCTGGTCGCCGCGATGATCCCGATCGTCTACTCGCTCAACCGGGGCACCTGGGCGGGCCTGGGCATCATCCTGGCCTACCTGGTGGTCCGGATGGCGATCCGCGGCAGCATCATGCCGGTCGCCGGCGTGCTCGTCGCGGTCGCACTGGCCGGTCTGCTGGTGCTCGCGACGCCGCTGGGCAGCACCGTGATGGCCCGCATGGACAACCCGCACTCCAACGAGGGCCGGGCCTCGCTCAACGCCGCCGCCCTGGAAGCCGCCAAGGCTTCGCCGATCATCGGGTTCGGCGGGCAGTCGGAGACGATCGGCAGCGAGCGGTCCATCGCGATCGGCCAGAGCCCGTCCTGTGAGCAGTGCGGCAACCGCGACATCGGCAGCGACGGCCAACTGTGGATGCTGCTGATCACGCAGGGCTTCGTCGGCGCCGGCCTTTACCTGCTGTTCTTCCTGTGGATGGGCTGGCGGTTCCGCCGCGATCATTCGTGGCTCGGCATCGCCGCGGGCGTCACCGTGCCGCTGGCGGTCTGGTTCTCCACGATCTACAACTCGACCGGCATGACCCTCGTGATCATGATGGTCCCGCTGGCCCTGCTCTGGCGCAACGAGACGAACCGGGTGTACACATGAGCCGCGCGCCGATCCTGACCACCGCCCGCCGCCGTGAGGCGGCGAAGTGAGCGGCGAGTTCCTCACCGAACTGGGCCGGCTGCTGGGCGACGACACCGTCGGCGCCCCCGCGGACCGGGTCTTCCTCGGCCGGGGCGCGCACGCCGCGGACGAGGTCTACACCGTGGTCCCCGCCATCGGCAAGGCCCGGCTGCTGGTGCCGCACGGCGACCGCCGCGCGGCCGGGGCCGCCATCCGGCACACCAGCGCCCCGCGGTCGGCCAAGGACCGGCTGCGCCAGCGGGTGCTCGCCGGGGTCTTCTCCACCGGACTCGGCCGGCGCACCCTCGGCGATCTGCTCTTCCGTGACCGGCTGGCGGTGCGGGCCGAGCCGTCGCTGGCCGAGCACCTCAGCGGGCTGCTCGGCGAGCAGGTGCGGCTGAGCGTGCGCTTCGGGCCGCCACGGGCCAACCGCAAACCCGTGCTCCAGCTCATCGACGGCCGGGCACGCACCATCGCGTACGCCAAGATGGCCGTCAACGAGCTGACCACGACTCTGATCGACGCCGAGCACCGCGCGCTGCGCCTGCTCGCCGACCGCGACCTGGCCCCCGCCCGGGTGCCCGAGGTGCTGCACTTCGGCACGTGGGCCGGCGCGGCCCTGCTCGTCGTCGGCGCGCTGCCGGTGAGCGCGGAGGCACCGCCGGACGGACTCACCCCGCTGAGCCTGGCCGCGATGCGGTCCATCGCCCAGGTGCAGGGCGTCACCCACGGCAGGTACGCGGGCAGCACCTACGCCGCCCGGCTCGCCGCCCAAGTCGACGTGCTGGGTGAGCGGCCCGCCGCGACCCTGATGCGCCGCGCGCTGGCCGAGTGCGCCGGTGCCGAGCTCGGCTTCGGCTGCTGGCACGGCGACTGGAACGGCGGCAACATGTCCGTCCGCGACGGTGAGCTGCTGCTGTGGGACTTCGAACGCTTCACCCCGGACGTGCCCGTCGGCTACGACCCGCTGCACTTCGAACTGCACGAGGCCGTCGCGGTCCGGCACACCGACCCGGTCGTGGCCGCGCGTGCGGTCGCCGAGCGGGCCGTCGAACTGCTCGCCCCGCTCGGGGTCGACGCTGCGGTCGCCAACGAGGTCGCCGCCCTGTACTTCGTCGAGATCGGCAGCCGGTACCTCGGCGACGGTCTGGACAACCTCGGCCGGCCGATGGGGCGCGTCGACGAGTGGATCAACGGGGCGTTCGCCGGACTGGGCGGGCGATGGGCTTCTCTGGTGGGAGAGAACTGATGGCAGTCAAGAGCCGCGTACGCAAGTTCGTCTGGCGCAAGGCCGGCGCGCTCGCCCGGACCGCGGGACAGCTCACCGCGGACCGGCGCATGGTGCCGTCCTTCCTGATCGTCGGCACCCAGCGCGGCGGCACCACGTCGCTGCACAAGGCGCTGGCGCAGCACCCGGCCTACCTGCCGCCGCGCTTCCGCAAGGGCGTGCACTACTTCGACATGGACTACCACCGCGGCCACGCCTGGTTCATGGGCCACTTCGTGAGCCGCACCAAGGCCGAGCGCGCCGCGCAGACCCTGGGCCACCCCGTGGTCACCGGCGAGGCCAGCCCCTACTACATGTGGCACCCGCTGGCCCCCCAGCGCATCGCCAAGGACCTGCCCGGCGTCAAGCTGATCGTGCTGCTGCGCGACCCGGTCGAGCGCGCCTACTCCGGCCACGCCCACGAGTACGCCCGCGGCTTCGAGACCGAGAAGTTCGAGCAGGCCGTCGCGCTGGAGGCCGAGCGCATGGCCGGCGAGCGCGAGAAGATGGCCGCCGACCCGAACTACCACAGCCACGCCGTACGCCACCTCGCGCACCTCGGCCGCGGCGAGTACATCGACCAGCTGCTGCACCTGGAGTCCCTGGTCGGCCGGGAGCGCCTGCACGTCGTCGACAGCCACGACTACTTCGCCGACCCCGCGCGCGTCTTCAGCGGGGTGTGCGAGTTCCTCGGCATCCCGGATGTGCCCGGCATCGTGCACGACCAGCACAACGCCCGCCCGCGCTCGCCGATGTCCGACGAGCTGCGGTCCCGGCTGGAGGACCACTTCGCGCCGTACGACGCCCGCCTCGCCGACTGGCTCGGCCATCAGCCGAGCTGGCGGCGATGAGCGTCGACGCGCCGGCCCACGCCGGCGCCTACGGGGCCGACCGCGGGCGCGTCATGCGCAGCAGCCTGTTCAACCTGGTCGGCGCGGGAATCTCGGCGATCGCCGGGCTGGCGCTGACCGTGGTGGTCACCCGCGGCTTCGACGCGAGTGTCGCCGGGGTGCTGTTCACGCTCACCTCGGTATTTCTGATCCTGTCCGCGGCCGCGCTGCTCGGCGCGGAGACCGGCGTGGTCTACCTGCTCGCGCAGCAGCGGGTCCGGGAGGAGACCGGCCGCATCCGGGCCACGGTGCGGGTCGCCATGACCCCGGTCGTGGTGGCCAGCATCCTGGTCGCGGCCGGGCTCTGGTTCGCCGCGCCGTGGCTGGTCGACGTCATGCTGCCGGAGGCCCCGGCGGGCACGGTCGCCGCGATCCGGGTGTTCGCCGTCTTCCTGCCCACCTCCACCATCACCGGCGTGCACCTGGCCGTCGGCCGTGGACTCGGCACCACCCGGCCCAACGTCATGGTCATGCGGGTGCTGCGGCCCGGCCTGCAGCTGCTCGGCGTCGTCGCAGTGCTGGTGGCGGGCTGGACCAGCTCGGTGTCGCTGGCCCTGGCCTGGGCCGTGCCGTACGCGCTGGGCCTGGTCGTGGCGGTGCTGTGGTCGGCGAAACTGCGGCGCAAGGCCGAGCGCTCCGGCGGGCAGCCGGTCGAGGCGCCCACCCGCGAGGACTGGGGCCGGTTCTGGCGCTACGCCTCGCCGCGGGCCGGCACCGGCCTGGCGCAGCTCGCACTGCAGCGGCTCGACGTCGTGCTGATGGCCGCGCTGCGCGGACCGGTGGACGCCGCGCTCTACACCGCCGCCACCCGCTTCCTGGTCATCGGCCAGCTCGGCGGCCAGGCGCTCGGGCAGACCGTGCAGCACCGCTTCTCCGGGCTGCTGGCGCAGGACAAGCACGACGAGGCGAACAGCCTCTACCAGATGACCACCACCTGGCTCATCGCGCTCATCTGGCCGTTCTACCTGACCTGGGCCATCTTCGGCGGGCAGCTGATGACGGTGTTCGGCGAGGGCTACACGGCCGGCGGCGACGCGGGCCTCGTCGGTGTCGTGCTGTCGCTGACCATGCTCGTCGCGACCGCGTGCGGCATGGTCTCCACGGTCCAGGAGATGGCCGGCCACACCGGGATCGCCTTCTTCCAGACCATGCTCGCCCTCGTGGTGAACGTGGTCCTCAACATCGTGCTGATCCCGTCCTACGGGATCGTCGGCGCCGCGATCGCCTGGTCGGCGGCCCTGCTCATCAAGAACCTGCTACCGCTGGTACAGCTGCAGCGCAGGCACGGACTGTCCCCCCTCTGCCGGGGCGGCTTCATCGCGATGGCGGCCGCCGTCGCGTGCTACGCCGCCCTGCCACTGCTGGTCCGTGCTCTGCTCGGCGACCACCCGCTCGTCGGGTTCGCCTCGGTGCTCGTCGCGACAGTCGCCTATGCGGCGGTAGTGTGGCGGTGCCGGCACGTTCTGCAACTGGCCGGTCTGCGCGCGCTCCGGCGCCGTGGTAAGACCCCGGCACAGCCCTCACCCCCAGTGGAGTCCCTCGTCCCATGAGAAGAGCATTACCGGCTGCGGGGCTGGTGATGGTGCTTCTGGCAGTGGCGGCTGCCGGCTGCACGACCGTCGTCCCAGAGGACGAGCCGGCGGTGCCGGCCCGTCCCAGCCCCACCCTCAAGCAACTCCCCGCGGCCGCGTCCGGCCCCTTCACCACCACCGGACGTGGCCCTGCCGTGCCCGAGACGGGTGCCTGGTTCGGTGCGTTCGTGAACGCGCAGAACCGGCGCACCGGCGACCAGCTCGAAGCGATCGACGGCTTCGAGGACATGATCGACCGTCCGTTGGCGCTGGCCCACTCGTTCCACCCGTGGCAGGACGACTTCCCTTCGACGTACGACTACGAGCTGGTCCACCGCGGCAAGCTGCTCATGATCTCCTGGGCCGGCACCGACACCCGGTCGATCGTCACCGGGGTCTACGACGAGGAGATCCGCAAGCGCGCGGCGGCAGTACGCGACTTCCGCACGCCGATCCTGCTGCGCTACCGCTGGGAGATGGACCGCCCGAACCTGTTCAACGTGGTCCACTCACCCGAGGACTACGTGGCCGCGTGGAAGCACGTACGCGGCATCTTCACCGAGGTCGGCGCGGACAACGCGGCCTGGGTCTGGTGCCCGCACGCCGACGGTTTCATGGACGGCCGCGCCCAGCCCTATTACCCGGGCGACGACCAGGTCGACTGGCTGTGCGCCGACGTGTACTCCGGCCCGGAGATGTACACCTTCACCGAGCTGATGGCCCCGGTCCTGGAGTGGGCGAGGCACCGCCCCCGCCCGCTGCTGATCGGCGAGTTTGGCGTGGTGCAGGGCGAGCCCGGCCAGCGCTCCGCCTGGCTCAACGAGATGCGCCTGGCCCTACCCCAGCACCCCCAGATCAAGGGCGTCCTCTACTTCAGCACCGCCACGGACTCCCGCCCCCGCTACGCCACCACCTTCGACAACGAACCCGACGCCCTCAAGGCCCTCACCATGCTGGCAAAGGACCCCTGGCTAACCCGCCAACCCGGCCACTGACCCACCCCCGGCCCCGGTCCGCGCTGATCATGAACTTATGGAGGGGCTCGACGGCGTGTCGCACCCCTGGGGCCGTGATCGACTGGCTGGGGCTGCCGGGTGCGGGTCGGTGGTCGGTGGTGATCGCCGTTTCAGGTCAGATCGTGCGGTGGGGCCGCAGTTCTTGACCGGAGACGGCGATCTTTCCCCAGTGCGGAATGACCGGGGGTGGGCGTCGCGGGCAGCGAGCCCGTAAAGCCGAAACCGCGCCCTCCCACTCGGGAGGGCGCGGTTTCGTGTCAGCCGGGTTGGTCAGGCGGCTTCGATGATCATGCCGGCGGCGACGGTGCGGTTGGTGGCTTCGTCGATGATGATGAAGCCGCCGGTGGTGCGGTTGCGGCGGTATTCGTCGGCCATGAGGGGGATGGTGGTGCGCAGCCGGATGCGGCCGATGTCGTTGAGCCCGAGCTGGGTGGCGGTGTCGTCGCGGTGCAGGGTGTTGACGTCGAGCCGGTATTGCAGGCCTTTGACGATCGCCCTGGCGGTGCGGGTGGTGTGCTTGATGGCGTATTTGCCGCCGACGGTGAGGGGTTTGTCGTCCATCCAGCAGACGAGGGCTTCGATGTCCTGCGCGGGGGTGGGGGTGTTGTGGGGGCGGCAGATCATGTCGCCGCGGGAGATGTCGATCTCGTCTTCGAGCCGGACGGTCACGCTCATGGGCGGGAACGCTTCGGTGACGGGTCCGTCGGCGGTGTCGATCCCGGCGATCTTGGTGGTCATGCCCGACGGCAGGACCATGACCTCGTCGCCGGGCTTGAGGATCCCGGAGGCGACCTGTCCGGCGTAGCCGCGGTAGTCGGTCACCACGGTGGACTGGGGGCGGATGACGTACTGGACGGGGAAGCGCAC
>NZ_JBEZEB010000004.1:0-433468 GCF_040648615.1 Catellatospora sp. NPDC049111
CCGCCCATCCGGCAACTCGCCGCCGTCCCCGGACGGGGCGCAGCTCGCGGCGAAGCAGCCGCCGCCCCCGCCGCCCCCGCCACCGGCGACGACCAGCCGCGATCCGGCCGAGTCGCACGGGCTGCCCAGCGAGCAGGTGCGGATGTCGGAGGCTCCGCCGCCCGCGCCGCCGTTGAACGGCGCGCCCGCCCCGGCCTCGCCGCCCCCACCGAAGCCGGGGAATCCGCCGCCGCCGCCGTCACCGCCGCGCTCGCCGACCTCGACCCACAGTTTGGTGACACCGGCCGGGATCGCCAGGTCGGCCTCGACCCGCGCGCCGGGGCGGCCGTCCTCGCCGCTGCCGTCGCCGCCCCCGCCGGGTGCGCCGATCACGACGACGTGCACGTTCGTCACGCCCGCGGGGACGTTCCAGACCTGCTCACCACCGGTGGCGGTGTACGTCGCCGTCACGTGGTGATCGGCCCAGGCGGGCGACCCGCCCGAGATCATCCCGCCGAACGCCGCGGCCACGCCCACCAGCGCCGCCAGCCCCGCCCTGCTCGCCCGTCCGCGCACGCGGATCCTCCTCGATAGACCAAACTCGACCGTTCAACGAGGTGATCGAGGCGGCTGCGGTATCGGCAAGCCGACACCGGGCAGGCTGCGACCTCTGTTCGGGGCGGGTCGGCGTGGCCCGGCCGGGCGCTACCGGCGGGTGTGGACGAAGCTGCGGCGGCCGTCCGCCTCGTTGAGGTGGAACTGCTCCGGGACGTCGGTCACCTGTGCCAGTCGCGCGTGCGCCTCGGCGTCGGGCATCGCCTTGGGAACGGCGATATGGCTGAGTACGACATCCTCGACGTGCGCGCGGAACCGGTAAGCGAACTCCTCCTGCCCGGCGTACGTCAGCGCGATGCGCCCGTTCCAGTCGATCGTGTGGACGCCGGTCTCCTGCCTGGTGAAGACGATGTCGTGGTCGGCGACGGAGTCGTGGCCGAGCAGGTAGACGTGGAACGCGGGCGGCGCGTCGAGGTCCTCGATCGGCAGCGGGTCGGCGGTCAGCCGCTGCGGGCGCGCGTCGTGGAGCCGGAACGGGCTGCCCGGGGTCGCGGCCGGCACACCGGTCGCCTCCTCCCACCTGGTCGAGGAAAGCGTGCAGGCGTGGTAGTTGAGCCACGCGTCGGGGTGGCTGAAGTCGTCGGCGCCTGGGGTGGCGGGTTCGCCGCTGTCGTCGTACAGCTCGGTGCTCAGCGACAGGTCGAACCACAGGTGTCCGTCGTCGTCCAGCCGCCCGGTCCAGTCGAACTCGGTGACGCGGTGGCCGTCGGGCCACGGATTGCCGGGGAACCAGATGCGGCCATGCATGGGGTGCAGGTTAGCGCCGGGCGATCGGACGCGATGACCCGGCGCTGGTCGCGCCTGCCTCCCGTACCGGCCCGCACCGGGGACCTGTTCCGCGGTGCCACCTGCGGGCACACGCCGAGGCCGGGTCATGCGGGCGGGACCGGCCCTATGGTCGCCCATCATCGGCACAGGCAGGAGGACGCCATGTGGAGACTCTGGTACGCGCTGGGAGTGGTGCTGGCCGGGTTCGGGCTGCTGATCGGGGCGGTGGCCGTGTACGGGTACACGCAGCTCGTCGACGAGCAGGCCAGGGCGGAGTGGTTGCTGTCGGAGTCGCGGGGGGAGGCCGAGGTGCGGCTGCGGCAGGTGCGGATCGCCGACATCGAGGACGGCAAGAGCAACAACATCCTGTTCGGGGTGGGCAGCCTCATCCCGGTCGCCGGTGGCGTCGCTCTCGTCGTGGCCGGACACCGAGGCAGGAAGCGGGCCGGCTGAAGTCACTGCGTTGCGTGTGGACCCGGTGACACCGAGGCGCGGAAGGCCTCCGGGCCGCCGCGAAATGACATCCAAAGTACCGCTGACGTTACGTGCTTGTTTCCATTGTTACGCCAAGGTTACGAGTGCTTCCGGATGATCCATTTCGATCCTAGGTTTTCCGCCACCGTCACCAGCTGTGGTGTTCGGCACCGGATGCGGAGGACCTCGACATGCCACATCGGATCGTGCAACGTCCCGGACGGAACAGGCGGGTGATCGGCGCGCTGGTGGCCACGGCGCTGCTCGGGTCCGGCCTGGCGGGCCTGTCGGGCAGTGCCGTGGCCGCTCCGCCGACCACCGAGCCGACCGCCCGCTACCTCGTGCAGCTCGACGGCGAGCCGCTGGCCACGTATGCCGGTGGGGAGGCCGGGTTCGCGGCGACCAAGCCCGCAGCCGGGGCGAAGCTGAACCGGACCTCCGGCGGCGCGCAGGCCTATCGGGGGCACCTGCGCCGCGAGCAGGAGCAGGTGCTCAAGGACGCCGGCGTGCCGCAGGACCGGCCGCGGGTCACCCTGGACACCGCGTTCAACGGGTTCGCGATGGAGCTGACCAGGTCACAAGCGCTGCGGCTGCGGGCGACCCGGGGCGTGCGGGCGGTGTACGACAACCGCAAGGTGCACACCATGACCTCGCACACCCCGGACTACCTCGGCCTGACCGGCCGTGACGGCGTGTGGCGCGAGCAGTTCGGCGGCGTCTCCCGCGCCGGTGAGGGCGTGATCGTCGGCGTCATCGACAGCGGCTTCTGGCCGGAGAGCGCGAGCTTCGCGCCGCTGCCCACGCCGCGCCCCGACCAGGCGGTCATCGACGCGAAGTGGCGGGGGACCTGCGACGTCGGTATGGAAGCGCCGGTCACCTGCAACAACAAGGTGATCGGGGCGCGCTGGTACAACGACAGCGGCATCGCCGAGGCGTTCCCCGACGAGTTCTCCTCGCCGCGTGACCGCAACGGCCACGGCACCCACACCGCCAGCACCGCCGCCGGGCTGTACGGCGTACCGGCGAAGGCGGGCACGGAGGACCTCGGCCGGATCTCGGGCATGGCCCCGGCCGCCCGACTGGCGGTCTACAAGGCGCTCTACGACACCGGCGAGGGCGGGGCGACCGGCACGGAGATCGACATCGTGCACGCGATCGACGACGCGGTCGCCGACGGCGTCGACGTGATCAACTACTCGGTCGGCGACGACAGCGAGTACTTCGGCGCGATCGACGCCGCGTTCTTCAACGCCGCCGCGGCCGGTGTGTTCGTGTCGGCCGCCGCGGGCAACGCCGGACCGCACGAGGGCACCGTGGACAACTCCACGCCGTGGGTGACCACGGTGGCCGCGAGCACCACCGACCGGATGCGCGCGCGGACCCTCACCCTCGGCGACGGCGCCGTGCTCATCGGCGCGGGCCTCGGCGGCAGCGGCGTCGGCCCGGTGCGGCTGGTCTCGGCGAAGGACAGTGCGCTGGACCCGAACGACGCCTACAACGCCGAGCGCTGCGTCGACGGCACGCTCGACCCGGCGAAGGTCACGGGCGCGATCGTGGTCTGCCTGCGCGGCGACATCGCACGCACCGACAAGAGCCTGACCGTGGCCCGGGCGGGCGGCGTCGGCATGGTGCTGTACAACGACGAGCTGGGCTCGCTCAGCGCCGACACGCACAGCGTGCCGACCGTGCACATCGACGAGGTCGACGGGGCGCGGGTGCTGGCATACCTCGCCACCGGTGCGGCTACGGCGACGCTGTCGGCGGCCACCGTCAAGACGGTCGAGAGCCCCTCGGTCGCGGCGTTCTCCTCGGCGGGCCCGTCGAACGCGGTCATCGGCGAACTGCGCGCCTGCACGGAGCTGGCCGACCGGCCCCGCGAGCACGCGCGCGCCTGCCTGAACTGGGCACAGGGCGCGCTGCACGCCGGATACCTCGAACAGGCCGCCACGCTGCTCGCCGACGGCCGGGAGCTGGTGGCGCAGACCGGGTATGAGCGGCTGAGCGCGCTGGTCGAGGCGACCGCGCTGTCCCTGGACCGGGCCGAGGGACGGCTGTCCGGGCTGGCCGAGCGGTTCACCCGGCTGATCGCCGCCACCGAGCGGATGCCGGTCACCACGCTCGACGCGCGAGCCGAGCTGGCCACGGTGCTGGCCATGACGGCCGGGGAGGGCGACGCCGAGGCGGCCGAGCGTGCGCTGGGCGAGGTCATCGCCGAGGCGCGGCGGGTCGGCGCGGTCTGGCCGCTGGTGCAGGCGCTGTCGGCGGCGGCGCGGCTGCTGCTCGACCGGCGTCCGGACGAGGCCGTGTGGCACGCCACCGAGGCGGTGTCGCTGGTCCGGGGCAAGGGCATCTGGGCGTGGGCGGCCGACGCGGTCCTGGTGCTGGCCGAGGCGGCGGTGGCTGCTGGGGAACCGGCCCGAGCAGCGGCGACGATCGCCGAACTCGCGGCGGGGCTGGCCGGGCGGGACACGCCGGTGGCCGCCGCCGTGCTGCGCCGGTGCCGCGAGCTCGTTCCCGAGTGAGCGCGGCGCTGCCGGTGGCCGAATGCCACGACAGTCACCCGGCCTACCCGCCCACCACATAGACGTTGGCCTATCTGGTCGACTATTTCGAGATCGAAATCGACGAGATAGGCCAACGTCTACTGATGACGGTGCGTCGCGAGCCGGGAGGTGGCCAGCGCGACAGGTTCGCTTAGCGGAGCTTGTCGAGCCCGGCGCGGCGCAGGGCGTCGGCCATCGCGCTGTTGCCGACCGGCTCGCTGCGCTGCTGGCGGGGCTGCCCGCCGCGCTGGCCGCCCTGGCCACCGCCCTGTCCACCGCGCTGACCGCCACCGGAGCCGCCGCCGCGCTGACCGCCGCCGCGCTGACCACGGTCGCCACCGCCACCGCCGCCCTGGCGCGCGGAGCCGGCGGGGGCCGCCTCGTCCTCCAGGCGCAGGGTCAGCGAGATGCGCTTGCGCGGGATGTCGACGTCCAGCACCTTGACCTTGACCACGTCGCCGGACTTGACCACCTCGCGCGGGTCGCTGACGAAGGTCCGCGACATCGCCGACACGTGGACCAGGCCGTCCTGGTGCACGCCGATGTCGACGAACGCGCCGAACGCGGCGACGTTGGTGACGACGCCCTCCAGCAGCATGCCGGGCTGCAGGTCGCCGATCTTCTCGACACCGTCCTTGAAGGACGCGGTCTTGAAGGCGGGACGCGGGTCCCGGCCGGGCTTCTCCAGCTCCTTGATGATGTCGGTGACGGTCGGCAGGCCGAACACGTCGTCGGCGTACTCGGCCGGCTTGAGGGTGCGCAGCAGCGAGCCGTTGCCGATCAGCTTGGGCATTTCGATGCCGTTGTTCTTCAGGATGCGCTGCACCACCGGGTACGCCTCCGGGTGCACGCTGGAGGCGTCGAGCGGGTTGTCGCCGTTGGGGATGCGCAGGAAGCCCGCGCACTGCTCGAACGCCTTCGGGCCCAGCCGCGCGACCTCCTTGAGCGCGGTACGCGAGCGGAACGGGCCGTTGGCGTCGCGGTGCAGCACGATGTTCTCGGCCAGGCCGGTGCTGATGCCGGATACCCGGGCCAGCAGCGGCGCGGAGGCGGTGTTCACGTCGACGCCGACGCCGTTCACGCAGTCCTCGACCACCGCGTCCAGCGAGCGCGACAGCTTCACCTCGGACAGGTCGTGCTGGTACTGCCCGACGCCGATGGACTTCGGGTCGATCTTCACCAGTTCGGCGAGCGGGTCCTGCAGACGGCGGGCGATGGAGACCGCGCCGCGGATCGACACGTCGAGGCTGGGCAGCTCCTGCGAGGCGTACGCCGAGGCCGAGTACACCGACGCGCCCGCCTCGGAGACGACGATCTTCGTCAGGTTCAGCTGCGGCGCGAGCTTGATGAGGTCGACGGCGAGCTTGTCGGTCTCCCGCGAGGCGGTGCCGTTGCCGATCGCGATCAGCTCGACGTTGTGCGCCTGCGCCAGCTTGGCGAGCGTGGCCAGGGACTCGTTCCAGCGGTTGTGCGGCACGTGCGGGTAGATGGTGTCGTGGGCGACGACCTTGCCGGTGGCGTCGACGACGGCGACCTTCACGCCGGTGCGGTAGCCGGGGTCCAGGCCCATCGTGGCGCGGGTGCCGGCCGGGGCGGCCAGCAGCAGGTCGCGCAGGTTCATCGCGAAGACCCGGACGGCCTCCTCCTCGGCGGCGGCCCAGAGCCGGGTGCGCAGGTCCAGGCCCAGGTGCACCAGGATGCGGGTGCGCCAGGCCCAGCGCACGGTGTCGCCCAGCCACTTGTCGGCCGGGCGGCCGCGGTCACTGATGCCGAACGCGGCGGCGATGCGCTGCTCGAAGATGCTCGGCCCGGCGGGCGCGCCCTCGGCGGCGGGCTCGTCCGGCTCCATGACCAGGTCGAGCACCTCCTCCTTCTCCCCGCGGAACATGGCCAGGATGCGGTGGCTGGGCAGCTTGGCGTACGGCTCGGAGAAGTCGAAGTAGTCGGAGAACTTCGCGCCGTCCTCGGCCTTGCCGTCGCGCATCTTCGACACGATGCGCCCGCGGGTCCACATCTGCTCGCGCAGCGCGCCGATCAGGTCGGCGTTCTCGCCGAAGCGCTCGACCAGGATGGCCCGCGCGCCCTCCAGCGCGGCGGCCGGGTCGGCGACGCCCTTGTCGGCGTCGACGAAGCCCGCGGCGGCCGTCTGCGGGTCGTGCGACGGGTCGCCGAGCAGCAGGTCGGCCAGCGGCTCCAGGCCCGCCTCGCGCGCGATCATCGCCTTGGTGCGGCGCTTGGGCTTGTACGGCAGGTAGATGTCCTCCAGCCGTGCCTTCGAGTCCGCCCCGTTGATCAGCGCTTCGAGGGCGTCGTCGAGCTTGCCCTGCGAGCGGATCGACTCCAGGATCGTCGACCGGCGCTCCTCCAGCTCACGCAGGTAGCGCAGCCGCTCCTCGAGGGTGCGCAGCTGGGCGTCGTCCAGCTCGCCGGTGACCTCCTTGCGGTACCGGGCGATGAACGGGACGGTCGATCCGCCGTCGAGCAGCTCGACCGCCGCGTTCACCTGGTTCTGCCGTACGCCGAGTTCCTCGGCAATGCGCTGCGCAATGGACGTCGTCACGGTGAGACATTCTGCCCGCACCCCGCCGTCCTGGCACGCAGGGGGCGGGGTGGGAGCGGTGCGGTGTCAGCTCACGCGCTCGCGGTCAGGGGTGCGGTGAGGAAGTCGGCGATGGGGTCGACGAGCCGGGGCGGGGCGATGGCGATGGCGTCGTGGCGGGCCCCGGGGACGACCATCGTGCGGGCGCGGGCGATGACCCGGGCCAGCTTCGCGTGGTGCTCCTCGAAGTAGCCGGGCGCGCTGGCACCGCACGCGAGCAGCACGTCGGCGGTCACCCCGGCGTAAGCGTCGGCGGAGCCTCCGTGGGCCTGCACCTGCCGGATCTCGAACATGGTCATCGGCAGCAGGTCGCCCATCCTGCGGCCGATCGGGGTGCGCAGGAACACGCGGCAGATCGCGGTGCGCACGCTCAGCGGCCACCGCGACACTGCGGAGTGGGTGTTGACCCCGGCTGCCACGATCGCGACGGCACGGGCGGTCCTGCCCGCGTCCAGCGCCTCGTCCAGGGCGTCGAGGTATGCCCCGTCCGGCGTGCCGTCGATGTACAACGCCGCGTCGTAGAGGGCGAGCCGCTCGATCGGCAGGCGCAGCGCGGCCCGCAGCGCGACGAATCCGCCGTAGCTGTGCCCGATGACGTTGCGTGCTCCGGTGTGCTCCAGCACCGCGCCGAGGTCGTCGATCTCGTGCTCCACGGAGTACGGCTCGCGCCGGGCGGGGGCGTCCAGCCGCCCGCGCCGGTTGTAGGCGTGCACGGTGAACCGGTCGGACAGCCGGGCGATCAGCCGCCGGTACTCCTCGATGGTGACCCCGCCGCCGTGCACCAGCACGACGCCCGGCCCGGTGCCGGTCGAGTGCAGGGCGATCGTCGCGCCGTCGGGCGCCGTGACGTGTTGCATGGCCGCTCCCTTCCCTAAAACAGCGAACGCTGTTCGCAGTTTAGTGGTGTGCGGCGTGCGGGCGCATCCGGGTTGTCGTTCGGCTCAGCTCGCCGACGAGGGCACCGTGGCCGGGAAGCCCTCCCGCCGCCCGTACGCCACGCCGCACACTCCCGCGCAGGTCAGCAGCGCGGCGACCAGCGGCAGCGCGCCCGGACCCCAGCCGGCGAGCACCAGGCCGCCGACCAGCGCGCCACCGCCGATGCCGACGTTGAACGCGGAGGCGTTCAGCGCGGCTGCGGTGTCGGCGGCGCCCGCCGGGGCGGCCCGCAGAATCGCCGCCTGCACCAGCGTGGCCAGCGCGTTGAGCGCCATGCCCGCGACGGCCGCCGCGGCCACGGCCAGCGCGGGGGAGTGGCCGGACATGCTCAGCACGATCAGTGCGGCGGTGAGCGTGACGGTGCCCGCCAGCATCGCGAACCGGGGACGCTTGTCCACCAGCAGTCCGGCGGCGAGCAGGCCGACCGCGCCGGCTGCGCCGTAACCGAGCAGCGCCGGGCTCAGTGCCGCCTCGCTCAGGCCCGTGGACTGCAGGAACGGCGAGATGTAGGTGTAGAAGCCGAAGTAGCCCAGCATGGTCACCGCGGTGGTGACCACGACGATCGCGACCGACGGCGTACGCAGCACCCGCAGCAGGCTCATGCCCTGACCCGACAGCTCGCCGGGGTAGTCGGGCAGCAGCCGCCAGCCGACGAAGGCCAGCAACAGCGCGATCCCGGCGAGCACGGCGAAGGTGGCCCGCCAGCCGACGGCGACGCCGAGCGCGGTGCCGGCGGGCACGCCGACCAGGATCGCGACGGTGCCGCCGGTGAACACCAGGGTCACCGCGCGACCGACCCGGTCGGGGGTGACCATGCGGGCGACGTACCCGGCGACCATGGCCCAGAACGCGCCGTGGGTCAGTCCGCCGAGCAGCCGGGCCGCTGCCGCGAGCGGGTACACCGTGCTCAACGCCATGATCACGTTGCTGGCGGCGTAGGCGACGAGCGCGCCGACCAGCAGCCCGCGGCGCGGGAAGCGGGCGGTGAGCCGCCCCAGCGGTGCGGCGAACAGCGCCACCATCAGGGCGTACCCGGTGACGAGCAGGCCCACGGTGGGCTCGGACACGTCGAGGTCCCGGCTGATCGAGCTGAGCAGGCCCATCGGCAGCATCTCGGTCGTCACCGACAGGAAGGTGCCCGCGGCCACCACGAGCAGGCCCGCCATCGGCCACGGTGCGCGGGTCGTGGCGGTTTCGGCGGGGGGTGTCGCGGTCACCGTTCGACGGTAAACGCTCTCACGGGAGAACCCGTCCGGGTTCCCCTGGTGAACTCAGCCACAGAGCCAGGGTTGTCCCTGGCTCCTCCCGGGTATCGCCCTCGATCCCTCGACGCGGCCGCACCCGCCCCGGCACCCTGTCTGCGCTTACCGGGACTCGGGGAAGGGAGCTGGTCAGGGTGCGCCTCAGGAGGGTGCTGGCGGTCGTCGGCGTGGTGGTGCTGCTGCTGTGCACGGTCTGCGCCGGAGCCGGTGTGTGGCTGTGGAACTCGCAGGTGATCTCGACGGCCGACGCGGTCGACTTCACCCGGCCGCTGGCGGTGCCGCCGCTGGCGCCGTCGCGGATGGAGTCCGGCCGCCGGGTGTTCGATCTCAAGGCGCAGGCGGGCACCCATGACTTCGGTCACGGGCAGACCCCGACCTGGGGTTTCAACGGCGACGTGCTCGGCCCGACGCTGCGGGCGGCCCGCGGCGAGCAGGTCCAGGTCAACGTCACCAACGCGCTGGACCAGACGACCACGGTGCACTGGCACGGCATGCACCTGCCCGCCGCGGCCGACGGCGGGCCGCACCAGCTGGTGGGGCCGGGCAAGGCCTGGTCGCCGACCTGGAAGGTCGACCAGCCCGCGGCGACGCTGTGGTACCACCCGCATCTGCACGGCGAGACCGCCAAGCACGTTTACCGGGGCCTGGCCGGCATGTTCATCGTCGACGACCCGGCGACGTCGGTGGACGCGCTGCCGCACGAGTACGGCGTCGACGACGTCCCGCTGATCGTGCAGGACAGGAAGTTCGACGGCAGCGGCAAGCTCGACGACACCCCCGGGTTCATGAGCGGGGTCGGTGTGCTCGGTGACACCGTCGCGGTCAACGGCACCGTCGGGCCCTACCTCGACGTCACCACCGAGCGGGTGCGGCTGCGCCTGCTCAACGGGTCCAACGCCCGGGTCTACGACTTCGGGTTCGCCGACGATCGCAGGTTCGCCCTGGTCGGCACGGACGGCGGGCTGCTGTCCTCGGCGTACGACACCGACCGGATCATGCTGTCGCCCGGCGAGCGCGCGGAGATCGTGGTGACGATGAAGCCCGGCGAGCGCGCGGTGCTGCGCAGCTACCCGCAGGATTTGGGCACGGGTCCGTTCGGCCGGTTCACCGGTGGCGCGGACACCCTGGACGTGCTCCAGTTGCGCGCGGCGGGCACGCTGGCACCGCGCCCGGCCGTGCCGCAGCGGCTCGTGGAGGTCCCCCGGCTGGCCCGCGAGGACGCGGTGCAGCAGCGGCCGTTCCGGCTCAGCGGGCACGCGATCAACAGCAGGCAGATGGAGATGACCCGGATCGACTTCGCGCCGGAGCGCGACAGCGTGGAGATCTGGAAGGTCGTCAACAACGACGGCGAGCCGCACAGCCTGCACGTTCACGACGTGCAGTTCCAGGTGCTCACCCGGGACGGGGCCGCGCCGCCGCCGCAGTTGTCCGGCTGGAAGGACACGATCTACCTGCCGGGCGACGTCACCTTTGAGCTGATCATGAGGTTCAGCGATTTCGCGGATCCGAACACCCCGTACATGTTCCACTGCCACGTGCTCTTCCACGAGGACGCCGGGATGATGGGCCAGTTCGTGGTGGTGCCGCCGGGCGGCAAGCCCGGGGTCATCGACCACCCCTCGCACCTGGCCCACGGCGGGCACCACTGATCGCGGTGGCGCCGGCGGGAGCGGTGGCTCCCGCCGGCGACGCCGTCACCGCAGGAACCAGTCGTTGGTCGTGTAGTCGGCGCGGCCGTCGGCGGCGGTGAAGTCGTTGTTGGTCCACACCCGCAGGTAGGTCAATCCGTACCAGGCCTCGGTGCGGGCCCACACGTCCACCGTCTTGTAGCTGTAGACGTACTGCGTCCTGACCCAGCCGTCGCTCTCCCGGACCGTGTTGCGCCATCCCCAGTCGCAGGCCGGGGTGCAGGCGCCCCACGGGCGGATCCGGTAGTAGCTGGTCCCGCCGGTGCAGATGCCGGTGTCCGCGTCGCAGGTGATCACGTCGTTGCACACGAACTGCAGCTGCGTACGGACGATGGACCTGGTGGCGGGGTCGATGTTGTGCCAGTCGCCCTCCATCACCGGGGTGACGCAGAGGGCATGCGCGGGCGTCGCCGTCACGACGTTGGCGGTGACGGAAAGGCCGAGCGCGAGCAGCGTCGCCGCGAGCAGTGTCGCGACCAGCCGGGTCGGCCGGCCGCGTCGAACAGGGCTGTGCGCGTCGATGGACATCGGAACCACTCTCCCTGAGATCGATGAGCGTGAGGTCGCTCGCCGGTAACGGTAGGTGGCGGCCGAGGGCCGGACCGTTGTCTGTCAGCTACCCAGCAGAGTCGGGGCAGTACGGTAAGTGACAGTTTCTCAGGCGATCCGGACCTCGCGCGTCGCCGCGTCCGGGGCGGCGAAGGCCAGCAGCCGCGCCCCCTCCGCCAGAACCGCCTCACGGTCGGCGGCGCCGAACTCCGTGAACGGCTCGACGGCCAGCAGCGCACGGCCGCGTTCGCGCTCGATGCGCCACATCCCGGCGACGGACCCGCCGATCAGGACGGTCGCGCGGATGATGCCGTTGATCGTGAAGATGCGCTTGCGGTGCTCGTCGGAGATGATCCGGGTGCGGTCGGCGTGCGCCAGCAGCACGCTGTCGAACTCGCCCAGCAGCCGCACCGGCGCGGGCTCGTCCGCGTCCGGCCGGGGCGCGTCGGGCAGGTCGAACAGCTCGACGCCCTGCTCGTCGCGGAACGTCAGCAGCCGCGGCCGCAGCCGCTCGACGACCTCCTTCAGCCGGGTCATCCCCGCCCAGGCCTGCACGTCGCGCACGCTCGCCGGGCCGTACGCGGCCAGGTAGCGCAGCACCATGTCCTCGGCCGACGGCTCGGCGAGCGCGGCCGACAGCCACGACTCGGCCGAGGTGTGCGCGGCCTGCCCGCTCGATCCCCACAGCCCGCGCGGCGGCACCTGCACCAGCGGCACCCGGGTGCGCACCACCGGAGCCAGCGCACCCGCCTCGTAGCCCGGAAAGCGTTCCGCCAGCAGGGCGCCGAGTTCGGCCCAGGTGAGCGGCCGCTGCTCGACCAGCTCCCGGCCGTGCGCGGCGACCGCGTCCAGGTCCAGCCCGGCCAGCTGCTTGCCGTACCCGGCGGCCAGCCCGCGCTCCATGGACGCGGCCAGCACCGGTCGCAGCGCCAGGCAGTCCTCGGCGGTGACCAGGTGGATCGTCGAGCGCATCAGCGAGATGCGGACCACCCGCCGGTCGGTGATCAGCTGCGACAGCTCGCCCGGCGCGAAGTCTTCGAGCCGGTTCCACAGCGCGACGTACGGCGGGTTCGGCGCCTGCGCCTGCAGTCCGAACAGGTGCGCTACCGCCTCGTGCACCGGGGTCCGCGCACGTCGCAGCAGCAGTTGGCGCGACAGCAGGGCGCGGTTGAGTGTTTGACGACTGAGCACGGGGGCCATAGGCATTTAAGCTACGTGGTGCGCCCGCCGGTCCGGCCGGGCGTTCGTGGTAGGAGAGTGCCGATGACCGAGCTGCCGATCCCCGGCCCGTACGTGCCCTGGGTGAACGAGATCCCGCCGCGCCCCGAAACCGGCGGTCCGCTGCACGGCGTGCGCCTGGCCGTCAAGGACCTGTTCGACGTCGCCGGCCTGCCCACCGGCGCCGGCAACCCCACCTGGCTCGCCACCCATCCACCCGCGACCCGGGACGCCGCGGCGGTGGCCGTGCTGACCGGCGCGGGCGCGCGCATCGTCGGCAAGACGCACACCGACGAGATGGCGTACAGCCTGTTCGGCACCAATGCGCACTACGGCGCACCCGACAACCCGGCCGCACCCGGGCACATCACCGGCGGCTCGTCCAACGGCACCGCCGCCGCGGTCGCGGAGGGCTCGGCCGACCTGGGGCTGGGCACCGACACCGGCGGTTCGGTGCGCATCCCCGCCGGCTGGTGCGGCCTGTACGGCCTGCGGCCAAGCCACAGCCGGGTCAGCCGGGCCGGGGTCGTGCCGCTGTGCGGCTCGTTCGACGTGCCCGGCCTGCTCACCCGTGACCTGGCGCTGCTGCGCACGGCGACCGGTGTGCTGCTGACCGGCGGCCCCGACACCACCCCGATCCGCGGGCTCGTCGCCCCGGCCGACCTGTGGGAGCTCGCCGAACCGGCGGTGCGCCAGGCGCTGCAACCGGCCCTGGAGCGGCTCGCCGCGACACTGCCCTGCGACGAGAAGCCGCTGTGGGGCTCGGCTCCCGCCCCGGACTACCGGTTCGCGTACGCGGTCCGTACCGGCTGGGAGTTCTGGCAGCGCCACGGCGAATGGGTGCGGCAGCACGACCCGGTCTTCGGCCCCGGGGTGGGCGAGCGGGTGCGCGTGGCGGCCGAACGCACCCACCCGGAACTGATCGCCGCCGACCGGGAGATCACCGCGGTCCGCACCGCGATGGCGCAGCTGCTCGACGGCGCGGTGCTGGTCATCCCGACCGCGCCCGCGCCCGCCCCGGCGCGCGGTGCCGACACCGGCCCGCTGCGCGCCCCGATCCTCGGCCTGACCGGCATCTCCAGCGTCGTCGGCCTGCCCGCGCTCAGCGTTCCCGGGGCGGCCGTCGACGGCCTGCCCGTCGGGCTGTGCCTGGTCGGCGCACCCGGCACGGAGGAGTCCCTGCTCGACCTCGCGGAGGTACTGCGATGACCGAACCGGGCGCGTTCGCGCCGGCCGACGCCGAACTCGATGTCCGCGACGCCCCGCCGCCGGGGCTGTGGCAGCGCATGAAGGCCGACCCCCAGTACGCCCCGGAACATCTGGCGCTGGAGGCGGTGGCCCGGATCGGGCCGCAGGCCGCGGCCTGGGTCGCGCGCATGCGCACCCGATACCCGCACATGCACCCCGACGGCCTGGCGCAGCTCGCGGTCAAGCGGTTCCGGCGGCACGCCCGGTTCACCGGCGCGGTGTCGGGCTCGGTCGGCCTGCCCGGCGCGATCGCCGACCTGGCCACCCTGGCCTGGACGCAGAGCCGCCTGGTGCTGCACCTGGCCGCCGTGTACGGCGTCGACCCGACCCACCCCGACCGGGCCACCGACCTGCTGGTGCTGCAGCGGGTGCACAAGGCGACCGAGGCGGCCCGGCTGGCCCTCGGCGTCGCCCAGGGCCGCGAAGGTGTCGGGGTGGCGCTGGCCAAGGGCGTCGGCACCAGCGCCGGCCGGGCCCCGGTGACCCGCGCGGTGGGCCGGCTGAGCTGGAAGCTCGCGCAGATGGCCGGGATGCGGGCGGTGCGCAAGGTCGCCGCGAAGGCGATCCCGTTCGCCGCGATCGTGTTCGGCGCATGGGCGAACGCCTCGACGGTCAACGACCTCGCCTCGCGCGCGATCAACCTGTACCGGTCGCCGAGCCTGACCGCCGTGCCGCACCAGCGCCCGGCCCCGCAGTGACCACCACCGACCCGGCCGTGACAGGCCGCGACCTGCCCGAACCGCCGGCCCCGCCCGGCGGTTCCGGGTATTCCGGCGAGGCCGTGGCGGTCCCAGCCCCAGCGCGCAGGGCCAAGGAGTTCGCCCCGGCGCGCGCCGAGAAGGGCGCGCCCGCCGCGCGGCGGGGGCGGCGGCGCGGGGAGACCACGGTCGCGGTCGTCGCGCGGCTGGCCGGGGTGTCCGCGCCGACGGTGTCCAAAGTGCTCAACGGGCATCCCGGAGTGGCCGCCGAGACCCGGGCACGGGTCGAGCAGGTGCTGCGGGAGCAGGACTACCGCCGACCGGACGCGGTCACCCAGGCGCCGATGCTGGAGGTCGCGTTCCAGGCGCTGGAGAGCCACCTGGCCATCGAGATCATGCGCGGGGTCGCGCAGGTCGCGGGCGCGCGGCAGCTCGCGGTCGGGTTCACCGAGACCGCGTCGGCGCCCGGCTGGCTCGACCAGGTGCTGCGGCGGCGGCCGGTCGCGGTCATCGCGGTGTACGGCGCGGCCATGCGCCGCGAGCACGCCCGGCTCGCGGCCAGCGGCATCCCGCTGGTGGCGCTGGACCCGACCGGCGAGCCGGTGCACAGCGTGCCCTCGGTCGGCGCGGCGAACTGGAACGGCGGCCTGACCGCCACCCGCCACCTGCTGGAACTGGGCCACCGCCGGATCGCGATGATCGGGGGCCCGCCCGGCTTCCTCGCCGCCCGCGCCCGCCTCGACGGCTTCCGGGCCGCGATGGACGCCGCGGGAGTGCCCGTCGAGCCGGCGCTGCTGCGCACGGGCTCGCTGTCCTACGAGGACGGCCTGCGCCACGGCCGCGACCTGCTGGCCCTGGCCGCCCCGCCGACGGCCGTGTTCTGCTGCAACGACCTGCTGGCCCTCGGCGTGTACGAGGCGGCCCGCCGGGCCGGCCGCCGCGTGCCCGACGACCTGAGCGTGGTCGGCTTCGACGACCTGGAGTTCGCCCGCTGGAGCGGCCCCGCCCTGACCACGATCCGCCAGCCCCTGGCCGAGATGGGCGCCGCCGCCGCCGACCTGGCCCTCACCCTCGCCGCCGCCGACACCCCGCCCCGCCTGCGCATCGAACTGGCCACCGACCTCGTCATCCGCGCCAGCACCGCCCCACCCCATCCGCGTTGATCATGAACTTATGGCACCGACACGCCGTCGAGCCGTGCCATAAGTTCATGATCAACGCGGATGGGCGTGCGCGGTGAGTGCGCCGAAACTACCGGCCGGCGGCTCCGCTTGACCCGTTTCGTATCGACGCCTATGGTTCGAGCGAATGCATTCGATTACATATTGGAAACGTTTCTCAGCGGCGCTGCCCCGTCGCGGGAGGAGACACCATGCGCAAAGGAGTCAGGACACTGCTGGCGGTCGCCGCATCGGCCCTGGCCGTCGTGGGGGGACTCGTCGTCGCCTCACCACCGGCCCAGGCGGCGACGCTGACCGAGGTCACCAACTTCGGGACCAACCCCAGCAACCTGCGGATGCACCTGTACGTGCCCGACAACATCGGCACCCGGCCCGCGGTCGTGGTCGCCGTGCACTACTGCACCGGCACCGGCCCGGCCTTCTACTCGGGAACCCAGTTCGCGCAGCTCGCCGACCAGTACAAGTTCATCGTGATCTACCCGTCGGCGACGCGCAGCGGCGCGTGCTTCGACGTGTCGTCGTCGGCGTCGCTGACCCACAACGGCGGCAGCGACTCGCTCGGCATCGTGTCGATGGTGCGCTGGGTCGTCGCCAACCGCGACGGAGACGCGAACCGCGTCTACGCCACCGGCGCCTCGTCCGGCGGCATGATGACCAACGTGCTGCTGGGGGCTTACCCGGACGTCTTCAAGGCGGGCTCGTCGTTCATGGGCGTGCCGTTCGGGTGCTTCGCCACGACCGACGGCTCGATGTGGAACAGCACCTGCGCCAACGGTCAGCTGATCAAGACGGCCCAGCAGTGGGGCGACCAGGTCCGTGCGGCCTACCCCGGCTACACCGGCCCTCGGCCGCGCATGCAGTTGTTCCACGGCACCGACGACACGACGCTGCGCTACCCGAACTTCGGCGAGGCGATCAAGCAGTGGACCAACGTGCACGGCCTGAGCCAGACCCCGACGTACACCGACACCCCGCAGTCCGGCTGGACCCGCACCCGCTACGGCGGCTCGGGTGTCAACGTCGCGGTCGAGGGTGTCAGCCTCGCCGGAGTCGGCCACAACCTGCCCCTGAGCGGCCAGGCCCTGATGGCGATCCAGTTCTTCGGCCTCACCTCCGCGCCGCCGAGCCCGTCACCCAGCACGCAGCCGTCGCCGTCTCCGAGTACGCAGCCGTCGCCCAGCGCACCGCCGTCGCCGAGCGTGTCGCCGAGCCCGCAGCCGCAGGGCGCGTGCCGGATCGCGTACACGGTCAACCCGTGGAACACGGGCCTGACCGCGAACATCACCATCACGAACACCGGATCGTCCACGGTCAACGGCTGGGCGCTGGCGTTCACTCTGCCCGGCGGGCAGGCGATCACCTCCGGCTGGAACGCGACCTACTCGCCGACCAGCGGTGCGGTGACCGCACGCAACCTGAACTACAACGGCACCCTCGCCCCGGGTGCGAGCACCACGATCGGGTTCAACGCCAACCACACCGGCAACACCGGCAAACCGTCGTCGTTCACCCTGAACGGCAGCGCCTGCGCCATCGCCTGACCCGCTGACAGCCGGTCTCCGGCCGCACCCCGCTGGGCGCGACCGGGGACCGGCTGTCAGGCCTGATCCGCCTCGTCGGGCCGGTCCCGGCCCGGCGACGGCGGCGCCGGCCGCCGACGCGGGTACAGCAGGAACGCGACCAGGACCGCCAGTCCGAGCACCCCCGCCAGAAGCCCCGGCCACCAGGCGGTCCACGACGGCACGGACGGCTCGTACGGCTGCCCGGCGAGCGCGTCGGAGGCCCAGATCAGGCAGCGCGTGTCCAGCAGCGGATCGGCGGTCACGACGCGGCGCGGGCCGGCCGGTTCCAGCAGCACCGTGGCGGCGTTGCCCGCGCCGGTGTTCGGCAGGTTCTCCGGCACGGCCGGAACGCCGCCCACCCAGCTCGCCGCGCACGGCGTCTGCGCGTCGTCCACCGTGGAGGCAGCCGACTCGCCCCCGTCACGCAGTGAGAACCGGTGCACCACCGCCCCCGTGCCGTTGCGGTGGTGGTCGACGATCAGCAGCTCGGAGCCGTCCGGCGAGACCGCCGGAGACCACTGGCCGAGGCCGCTGTCGGGCAGCCAGTTCCGGGCGGGGCGCAGCGTGACCGACGCCAGCGGTGTTCCGTCGGTATCGGTCGTCGTCGCGGTCAGGGTGTAGCCGACCGCCGTCGGATCGTCGCTCGACCCCGACACCCACACCAGCCGGTCCTGGCCCAGCCACCCGGCGGGGAAGCCCAGGCCCGCCCCCGGCACGAAACGTGACCAGCCCCCCGGGCTCACCAGCAGCACACCGGGCGTCCCCGGTTCCCGGTCGCCGCCGGGCAGCAGCAGGAGCGAGCCGTCCGGGGACCAGAAGTTCGGGCTCTGGCTGCTCACCCAGTACGGCGAGGACTGGCCGTTGGTCTCCCCGCCCAGCGAGTCCATCCGGGTCGTCGCGCCGGTCACCAGGTCACGGATCACGTACGGTCCCTCGTGCCCGGCCAGGTAGGCCAGGCGGCGACCGTCTCGCGACAGCGCGGGCCAGTCGCTCGCGCCGTTGGCGCGGTCCAGCCGCCAGAGCCGGCCGCGTTCGGACAGCGCGTGCCAGCCGCTGCGGGCACCGTCCTCGTCGACGATGTCCACCACTCCCGCGACCGGGCCGGGCCGTTCTGGCAGCACGCCGATCTGCGCCTGGGCCACGACCCGCGACGGGTAGCCGGTCAGCCCGGTGCCGTCGCCGGTCGCCGGCGGCAGCGCGTGCCGACCCGTCGCCCAGGGCGGCGCGGCCACGGCGAGCAGCGCCACGGCCGCCACCGCCAGACCCGAGGTGGTCAGCAGGCGCCGGGCGCGGCGGCGGCGTCCGGCGCGCCACGCGGTGCGGCCCAGGTCGTCGCCGACCACGAACGGGGCGACGTCGGTGGTCAGGTCGTCGAACGCGTCACGCAGTCTGCTGGTCATCGTGCCTCCACCGGGATGCCGGGACCGAACGTGTCGGCGAGTTCGGGAGCGAGCTGCCGCAGGCGCTCCAGCGCGTGCCGGGTCTGCGACTTGACGGTGTTCACCGAGCAGTTCATCGCCTCGGCGGTCTGCACCTCGGTGAGGTCCTCGTAGAAACGCAGCACCAGGACGGCACGCTGGCGCGGGGTCAGCCGGGCGAGCGCGTCGCGCAGCACCAGCCGCCGGGTCACCGCCTCCGCGTCGTCCGAGTGACCACGCAGCTCCGGCCGCTGCTGCGCGGCCGCCTCCTGCAGCCCCTGCCGGCGCCGGCGGCTGCGCCAGCCGTCGACCGCGCGGGTGTACAGCATGCGCCGCACATACGGCTCCGGATCGCCGCCGCGGACCACGGCCCGCCATCGTTCCGCCACCCGCGACAGGGTGTCCTGCAGCAGCTCCTCGGCCTGATGCCGGTCACCGGTGAGCAGGTATGCGGTACGCGCGAGCGCGTTCGACCGCACCCGCACGAATTCCTCGAAGTCCTCCACCCATGCCTCCTCGACGGGTACACGTCTGCCACCGCCGCGGCGGGTGGAACCTGCGCGCCAAGCCGGGCGAGCAGTATGCGGTGCCGCGTCGTGACCGCGCACGGGGTGGGCGTTAGCGTGTCCGGTACGCGGCGATGACGGAGGTGGAGATGGGCGACGCGAAGTACGTCCAGGTCGTCACGACTCTGGACGACCGGGACGCGGCTCTGGCACTGGCCCGGTCGGCGGTCGAGGCGCGGGTAGCGGCCTGCGCCCAGCTCGGCGGCCCGATCCGCAGTGTGTACCGCTGGCAGGGTGCGATCGAGGAGGCCGAGGAGTTCCCGCTCGTCTTCAAGACCACCACGGCCGGCTACCCGGCGCTGGAACGGCACATCCTCGACCGGCACCCGTACGACACCCCCGAGATCGTCTGCACGCCGGTGCTCGCCGGCAACCCCGCCTACCTGGACTGGGTCGCCGCCGAAACCGAGCGGCCCGCTCCTCGGCCCGGATGAGCCCCGAAGGGGCGAGGAACGCCGGATCTAGAAGACTTGTTGC
The DNA here is from genome assembly GCF_040648615.1 of Catellatospora sp. NPDC049111. Classification (NCBI taxonomy): domain Bacteria; kingdom Bacillati; phylum Actinomycetota; class Actinomycetes; order Micromonosporales; family Micromonosporaceae; genus Catellatospora; species Catellatospora sp. NPDC049111. Next base: position 19,782 of record NZ_JBEZEB010000004.1, read on the forward strand.
TGCTCCAGCGACAAGAAGTCTTCTAGATCCGCCGAGTACGGCGTGCTGCGGCCGCGCGGAACGGTTGTTCGGGGATCGGAGCCGACCAGAGTGCCGTCCACGCGGTGTGCGCGGTGCAGCAGGGGCGATCCGGGCGGTGACGGGCGAAAGCCGACTTGCGGGCATGGTTCGCCGATAGGCTCTGACCTGTGCGTACGGGTGGCGAAGGCGACGGTTATACGCCGGACCCGCGCCGCTGGCGTGCACTGAGTGTGTGCCTGGTGGGCGGGTTCATGGCGCTGCTCGACGTCAGCATCGTCAACGTCGCGCTGCCGTCGATCCGCGAGGGCCTCGACGCCTCCGACAGCGCCCTGCAGTGGGTGGTCTCCGGATATGCCCTCGCTTTCGGACTGCTGCTGGTGCCCGCCGGGCGATTCGGTGACATGAAGGGGCGGCGCAACGCGTTCGTCGCGGGAGTCGCGCTGTTCACCCTGGCCAGTGCAGGGGCTGGGCTGGCCCAGAGCGCGTTGTGGCTGGTGATCGCGCGCATCGTGCAGGGCGCCGCGGGCGGCATCATCAACCCTCAGATCAGCGGGCTCATCCAGCAGCTGTTCCGGGGGGCCGAGCGGGGCCGCGCGTTCGGCATGCTCGGCGCGACCGTCGGTATCTCCACCGCGATCGGCCCCCTGCTCGGCGGCCTGCTGATCCAGGCCGCCGGGACGGCCGAGGGATGGCGCTGGGTCTTCTACGTCAACGTTCCGGTCGGGGCGCTGGCGATCGCGCTGGCGTACCGCTTCATCCCGAAGTTCTGCGACGACCAGCGGCGCAGGGAGAGCTTCGACCCGGTCGGGGTCGTGCTGCTCGCCGTGGGTGTGGTGCTGGTGCTGCTGCCGCTGATCCAGGAGGAGGCGTGGGTCGGGCAGAGCAAGTGGCTGCTGCTGGCGGCGGGGCTGGTGGTGCTGGCCGGTTTCGTCGCCTGGGAGCGCCGGTACGCCCGCCACGCGCATCCCATGATCGACCTGAACCTGTTCCGCCGCCGCTCGTACGCCCTCGGCGCGCTGCTGGGGCTGGCCTACTTCGCCGGGTTCACCGCGATCTTCTTCATCTACACCCTCTATCTGCAGCAGGGCCTGCACTACACCGCGTTGCAGGCCGGCCTGGCGACGGTGCCGTTCGCGCTCGGCTCGGCGGCGTCGGCGAGCCTCGGCGGCCCGATAGTGACCCGGGTGGGCCGCACCCTGATCGCGATCGGACTGGGCCTGGTCCTGATCGGGCTGGTCGGCGTCGAGATCGCCGTCGAACTGGTGCCGGGCGGCCACGACGGTTGGGCGACGGCGCTGCCGCTGCTCGTCGCCGGTATCGGCAGCGGCCTGGTCATCGCGCCGAACCAGACGCTGACGCTGGCCGAGGTGCCCGTCGCCGGGGCGGGCAGCGCCGGGGGAGTGCTGCAGACGGGCCAGCGCATCGGCGCGGCGGTGGGCATCGCCGTGGTCGGCGCGGTCTTCTTCGCCTCGATCGCGGACAGCGGCGGCGACTTCGCCCTCGGGTTCCGGCACGGCCTGTGGGTGACCATCGGCTTCGTGGTGCTGTCGCTGGTCATCGCCCTGATCGACGTGTACGCGAGCCGCCGCGCCGGCACCGGCCGCCACGCCGCTGCGGAGGGCCCGGCCGCCGCTGTTTCCGACCGCCCGTCCCCACCGGCCGACCAGACACCGCACACCCGCGCCGTGACCGGCCAGGCCTTCTACGACGCCTGACGGTCAGAAGTCGCCGAAGTCGCCGAAGCCGGAGTCGAACCCGCCCGAGTCGTAGCCGCCGGGGTCGTAACCGCCCGCCTCGTAGCCGCCGCCGGAGTCCGCGACGCCCTGGCCCTGGTCGGCGTAGCCGGTGTCGGTATAGGTGCCGCCCGTGTCCTGGGCGTCGGCGGCCGTGGTGTCGGGGGCGACGTCCGGGGTGAGCGCGTCGTGGATCATGTCGCCGACGATGATCCCGCCGAGGAAGCCCAGCGCGGCACCGCCCAGCCCCGCGCCGACCATCGTGCCGGTGCCCCGGTAGCCGCCGTAGCGGTAGCCGCCGAAGCCCTGCGCGGGGTAGGCGTACGGCTTGCGGGGCTGGCCGGGCGCGTCCGGGCCGGCCTGCACCGGTGGCCGCATGAACGATCCCGGGTCCTGGTCGGGCAGCGCCGCGACCCGGTCCAGGGCGCGGCGGACCCAGCCGTCGACCAACTCGATCCACTGGGCGGGCTGCGCGATGAGCTGCCGGAACTCCGGCTCGCCCACCCGGTGCACCTCGCCGGGTCCGGGGCGTCCGGCCAGGTCGGCAACCACGGTGAGCCCCTGCGGGTCGGCGGCGAAGGTGAACGCGAGCTGCGGGATGTGCGGGCCGACCGGCTGGCCCTGCGGGACCGGGGCGTAGAACGTGATCGCCTGGGTGACCGGCGAGCCGGGGCGCAGTTCGCTGCGTACGAAGCGGCAGCCGATCGTGCCCAGCGCGTCGAGCACGGACTGCTGGATCTCGGTCGGTTCGACGCCGAGCGGGTCGAAGTCGGTCTTCGCCGAGCCCTGGGCGACGGCGACCTCGGTGCGGACTCCGACGGCGACGCCGGGCATCGGGTGCCCGTAGACGAGCGTGACCGGCACGGCGTACGGCGTGGCCAGGTGGAACCCGACGGCGTGGCCGGTGCCGCCGGTCAGCGGCACCCGGTCGGCCACCGGGTAGCGGGCCAGTTCCGTCTGCGCGCCGCCCGCGTCGGCGACCAGCAGCAGCCAGACCGAGGTGATCTCGACATCGCCCTTGGCATGCAGGCGGACCTGCCCGGAGAACGCGCCGCCCGGCCGGGTCGCCGGGGTGGACAGCACGGTGTCGACGTCGACCCCGCCGAAGCCCAGGCTGCTGAGAATGCGCCGCAGGACCATGTCCTCCATCATGCCGCCGCACCGCTCCCAAGATCTGCGAACTTGCCAGGCACCTGTGCGTTACTTGATCGTGCTTGCGCACAGGTGCCGGGCAAGTCGGACGATCTTGAGGGTGGTCAGGCCGGGGCGAGGCGGCTGCCGTGCGGCATCTGCCATCCTTCGGCCAGGCGGGAGGGGTGCACATTGTCGCCGCCGCCGAAGAACTCGCAGAACTTCATGATCAGCGGGTCCCAGGCGATCGGGTCGACGTGGTGCGTGCCGGTGATGATCAGGTCCTGCTCGACGTGAGCGCGGCGGACCTCGGCGGTGAACGCGGTCGCGAACGGTTCCGGGCCGCCGATCGGGAAGGCGCCGCTGATCTCGCATTCGAGCTGGATCGGGCACTGCACGACCCGGTCGGGCCTGACCAGGTCCGAAACCATCGCGCTCAGCCCGGCGGCGGCGAACTTGTCGGGCACGTGGCGGTAGCCCATCGCCACCTTGCGTGGTGAGGGCGACGGCGCCCCGGTGGTCAGCGCGAGCCGGTCCACGGCGTCGACCAGCGTCGACGGCACCAGGTTGAGCACACATTCGCGCTCACGCCGCAGGTTGGCGGCGGTCTGCGCGCTGTCGCCCAGGCCGAGCACGCAGGTGCTGCCCAGCCACCAGGCCGACGACATCGGGGCCAGGTTCGTCGTGCCGTCCGGGTTGCGGGAACTGATGATCACTACTGGGGTGCCGAAGTACAGCACCTTGAGGTCGAGGGTCTGGTGCACTGCCGCCGTCCTGATGTCGCGTCCGTGCCCCGCGGTGCCGGGGCCGCTCCCGAGCCTGCCCGGCGGCTGGCCGCCACGCTGGCGGGGAACGGACGCGGCATCGGGGCTAGCGGCGCACCTGCAGGGTGGCCAGGAGTTCGGCGGTCGCGGCGGCGACGGCGGCCACCGCCTTGTCGAAAGCCTCGGCGTTGTGCGCGGCCGGGGCGCGGAAACCGGAGATCTTGCGGACGTACTGCAGCGCGGCGGCCTGCATGTCCTCCTCGGTGACGATCTCGGTGAACGGCGGGCGAAGGGTCTTGATGCTGCGGCACATGGTTGCCATTGTGCGCCCATGGGCATCATGGACGGGTGTCCGCAGCCGTGCCGATGACCGAGAGCCGACCCGCCGCCGTACGCGTGCTGGCGGTCCTGCTCGCCCTGACCGCGCTGGCCACGGCGTCGGTCGAGTGGCTGAACTGGTACTACGCCGCCGACGGCGGCTACCCCCTGTTCGTGCGCACCGGCTGGGCGCTGCTGCGCTCGCTGCTGTTCCTGGTGCTGATCTTCCACCTGTGGCGCGGTAGGCACGGCGCGGCGCCGTTCGGGTTGATCCTGGCGGTGACGACGCTGTTCTCGCTGGCCCGGCTCGTGGTGCCGAAGCAGGGCGCGCCGGCGGTGCCCGGGGTCATCGGGTTCGGCGTGGTGGCGGTGCTGTGCCTGACCGTGGTGCTGCTGCTGTACCGGTCGTCGAGTGTGCGGGAGTACCTGGCCCGGCCGAAGCTGCGCTGGTGGATCAGCCGCGACGGGCTGACCCGCAAACAGATGCCCGCCCGCCCGCAGGTGCCCGGCTGGGTGCTGACCACCCGGGTCGCCGTGTTCAGTTACAGCGCCCTGATGCTGGTCGCCTGCGTGGTCGCGGTGGGGCGGCTGTTCGACGGTGACGTGACCCTGCTGCCCGTGATCGTGGGCTGGTTCGTGTTCGCGCTGATGGTCAGCTACGTGGCGCTGTTCCTGAGCATCTTCCTCGTCAAGGGCAAGCGGTGGGTCCGACTGCAGCTGGTGCTGCTGACCCTGCTGGTGCTGGTGGTGCACCTGCCGCTGTGCCGGGCCCTGCTCGGCGTGGACGGGCTGGTTCGCGACGGCGGCCCGCTGCTGGTGGCGGCGCTGCTGGCGCTGTGGGGACTGTGGCGCGCGGGTCGCAACGGCCACTTCACCCCGTCAGCTCCTGCCGCCCAGTCCGACCCGGCCCCGACGACCGCCAACCGCTGACCCGCCGCCGCGGGCACCGATTTTATCGACGTTGGCCTATCACATCGAAAATCCGACCGCCGGATTCGATGTGATAGGCCAACGTCTATGCAAGGCGGGCGGCGCGTGGGCGGGCGGCGCGTGGGTGGGCGGGTCGGGTGGGCGGGTCGGGTGGGCGGGTCGGGTGGGTCGGGTGGGTGGGGGTCAGGCGGGGGTGCGGAAGGTGCGGCGGTAGGCGAGGGGGGCGGTGCCGACCGTGGCGCGCAGGTGCTGGCGCAGCGAGACGGCGGTGCCGAAGCCGGCCTGTTCGGCGACCTGGTCGATGGTCAGGTCGGTGCTCTCCAGCAGGTGGCGGGCGTGCTCGACGCGCTGGCTGATGAGCCAGCGGCCCGGTGACAGCCCGGTCTCCTCCCGGAACCGCCTGGTGAAGGTGCGCACGCTCATGCGCGCGTGGCGGGCGAGCTGGTCCAGGTCGAGGGGTTCGCCGAGGCGGGCCAGCACCCATTCGCGGGTCGCGGCGGTGGAGGCGTCGCCGGGGGCGGGCAGCGGCCGTTCGATGAACTGGGACTGGCCGCCGTCGCGCCACGGGGCGACGACGCAGCGCCGGGCGGCCCGGTTGGCGACCTCGCTGCCGTGGTCGCGGCGGACGACGTGCAGGCACAGGTCGAGCCCGGCGGCCACGCCCGCCGAGGTGAGCACGTCGCCGTCGTCGATGAACAGCACGTCGGCGTCGAGCTCGACCTGCGGGAAGCGGGCGCGGAAGTCCTCGGCGTAGGCCCAGTGGGTGGCGGCGGGGCGGCCGTCGAGCAGGCCGGCGGCGGCCAGCACGTACGCTCCGGTGCAGATGGACATGATCCGTTTGCCGGCGGTGCGGGCGGCGCGCAGCGCGGTGACGGCCTGGATCGTGGTGGGAGCGGCGAGGTGCTCGCGGTGGACGCCGGGCACGATCACGGTGTCGGCCCAGTCGAGCAGGTCGAGGCCGTAATCGGGTTGCACGGAGAAGCCGGCGCTGGCTCGGATCGGGCCGCCGTCGGGGGTGCAGATCCGGGTCTCGTACAGCCGGTGGCCGGCGCTGTCGGTGGCGCAGCCGAAGACCTGACTGGGGATGCCCAGGTCGAGGGCCATCACCCCGTCGAGGGCGAGCACGGCTATCCGGTGGCGAGCGGTCATGGCTTGATTCTTTCACATAGTGGCGTTCAGGCCACTGTTTGCGGCGGTGTAGATCGCGCACGATGGGTGCGTGACGTTGCTGGAAAACAGGGTGAACAGGACGCGGAGCCAGAATCTCGCCTGGGCGGTCGCCGCCGTGGCGCTGGTGTCGATTGTCGGCGCGGCCGGCTTCCGGGCCACGCCCGGCGTGCTCATCGAGCCGCTGGAACAGGCGTTCGGCTGGTCGCGCGGCACCATCTCGGCCGCCGTGTCGATCAACCTGGTGCTGTACGGGCTGACCTCGCCCTTCGCCGCCGCGCTGATGGAGCGCTTCGGCATGCGCCGGGTGGTCGCCGGGGCGCTGCTGCTGGTGGCCGCGGGCAGCGGGTTGACCGTGTTCATGACCGCGAGCTGGCAGCTGATGCTGCTGTGGGGCGTGCTGGTCGGGCTGGGCACCGGCTCGATGGCGCTGGCGTTCGTGGCCACGTTCACCAGCCGCTGGTTCGTCAAGCACCGGGGCCTGGTGACCGGGGTGCTGACCGCGGGCGGCGCGGCCGGGCAGCTGGTGTTCCTGCCGCTGCTGGCGAACCTGGTGCAGGCCTACGACTGGCGGGTGGCGGCGCTGACCGTCGCCGGGTCGGCGCTGCTGGTGGTGCCCCTGGTGCTCTGGCTGCTCCGCGACGACCCCGCCGACCTGGGCATCACCGCGTACGGCGCGGACCCCGACACCCCGCCCGCCGCCCCGGCCGCGAGCACGGGCGCGGCCCGCAGGGCCCTGGGCGCGCTGCGCGACGCCGCGAAGACGCGTACGTTCTGGCTGCTGGCGGGCGGCTTCGCGATCTGCGGCGCGACGACCAACGGCCTCGTGGGCACGCACTTCATCCCCGCCGCGCACGACCACGGCATGCCCACCACGACCGCGGCGAGCCTGCTGGCGCTGGTCGGCATCTTCGACATCGTCGGCACCATCGCCTCGGGCTGGCTCACCGACCGCTTCGACCCGCGCTGGCTGCTGGGGATCTACTACGCGCTGCGCGGGCTGTCGCTGATGATCCTGCCGGGGCTGTTCGCCGCCGACCCGCACCCGAGCATGCTGGTCTTCATCCTGTTCTACGGCCTGGACTGGGTGGCCACCGTGCCGCCGACGATCGCGCTGTGCCGCAAGCACTTCGGCGCGTCCGGGGCGATCGTGTTCGGCTGGGTCTTCGCCTCGCACCAGTTCGGGGCGGCCGGCATCGCGCTGGTCGCGGGCCTGGTCCGGGACAGCAGCGGCTCGTACGCCGCGGCGTTCTACGGGGCGGGGCTGCTGTCACTGGCTGCGACCGCGATGTCCCTGGCGATCGTCCGGCCGGGCGTGGTCCGGCGCTGGCGGCTGGCATCCTGACCGCTTGACCTGCCTCGACGGCGTATACGGCGTCGGGGCAGGCATGAAATCCCGTCACTGCGGGTATATCAGCAGCCGTGATAACCACGCTGGTGAAGGGTGTACCCACGCCCGAACATCTCGCCAGGGTGCAGAGCACCCTGTCTGCCAACGGCACCGCCCCGTTGAAGATCGCGATGGTGGCGCCGCCCTACTTCGACGTGCCACCGGCCGCGTACGGCGGCATCGAGGCGGTGCTCGCCGACCTGTCCAACGCCCTGGTCGACCTGGGACACCAAGTCACCATGATCGGCGCAGGCAAGGACGGCACCAGAGCGAGATTCTGGCAGGTGTGGGACCGGGCCGTGCCCGAACGGCTGGGCGAGCCCGGGCCTGAGATCATCTACGCGACGCTGACCCGCCGGGTCGTCGAGAACCTGGCCACCGCGGGCGAGGTCGACGTGGTCCACGACCACACCTTCGCGGGGCCGCTCAACGCTCCGGCGTACGAGGCGATGGGGCTGCCCACGATCGCCACCGTGCACGGCCCGGTCGACTCCGAACTGCGCGGCTACTACCAGACCCTGGACCGTGACCTGTCCCTGGTCGGCATCAGCGAACGCCAGCGCTCGCTGGCCCCGGAGCTGAACTGGGTCGGCGTCGTGCACAACGGGCTGCGCCCGGCCGACTGGCCCTTCCAGCGGGAGAAGAAGGACTACGCGCTGTTCCTGGGCCGGTTCAACGCCGACAAGGGCGCGCACACCGCCGTGCACGCCGCGCATGCGGCCGGGCTGCCGCTGATCCTGGCCGGCAAGTGCGCCGAGCCCGCGGAGAAGAAGTACTACGCCGAGCAGGTGGAGCCGCTGCTCGGGCCGAACGACCAGATGATCGGCATCGCCGACGCGACACTCAAGCGTGAGTTGCTGGCAAATGCCCGCTGTCTGCTGTTTCCTATCCAATGGGAGGAACCGTTCGGCATGGTGATGATCGAGGCGATGATCTGCGGCACGCCCGTGGTGGCGCTGCGCCGCGGCGCGGTGCCCGAGGTGGTCGAGCACGGCGTCAGCGGTTTCATCTGCGAGGGTCCGGCCGAGCTCCCGGCGGCGCTGCGCGCGGTGTCCGAACTCGACCCCGCGGAGTGTCGCGAGCAGGTGGTGCGCCGGTTCAGCGACGAGCGGATGGCGGTCGGCTACGTGCAGGCATACCGGGCGGCCCTGGCGGAGCGGCGCAGGCCGCGGCTGCCCGGCCGGGGCGGGCGGGCGATGGCACGCGTCGGACGGCTGACGTCGGCGGGTGAGCGGTGACAGTGCCCGCCCAGCCCTCACCGCTCAACGCAGGCGACCCGCAGCCGCTCGGCCAGGGTCAGGTCACCATCGTCGAAGGCACCACGTTCAGCATCTGCGCGCCCAACGGGGACATGGACCCGGGGGGCGCGCAGGGCCTGTTCTTCCGCGACACCCGGATCATCTCGCGCTGGCAGCTGCGCATCGACGGCCAGCCGCCGCAGCCGCTGTCGGTGGCCGACACCGACACCTTCGCGTCCCGGTTCATGCTGCGCCGCGCGCCCGCCGCCGGGCATGCCGACAGCACTCTGCTGGTGGTTCGGCAGCGCATCGTCGGCGAGGGCATGCGCGAGGTCATCACGCTGACCAACGTGGGCCGCGAGGCCACCCTGGTGCACCTCGAACTGCACGTCGACGCCGACTTCGCCGACCTGTTCGCGGTCAAGGAGGGCCACGCCGCGGGTACGGCCACCCACGCCCAGGCCAGCGGGGTCAACCTGGTGTTCAGTCGGCCCGACAACTCGCGCGGGCTGCTCGTGCACGCCACCGGCGAGCCCGTCAGCAGCCACAACGGGCTGAGCTGGCAGATCGTCATCCCGGCCCGGGACGAGTGGCGCACCGAGATCATTGTGCATCCGGTGGTGGACAGCCGGCGCATCGAACCGCGCTTCCGCGAGCACCTGTCGCCCGAGGAGGCCGAGGAGCACTCGTGGCGGCGCCAGGTCACCTCGATCCGGACCCAGCACGAGCAGCTGGGGCTGGTGCTGCGGCGCAGCGTGCGGGACCTCGACGCGCTGCGCATCGCGGCGGGGGAGGACTCCGCGCACACCTTCGTGGCCGCGGGCGCGCCCTGGTTCATGACCCTGTTCGGCCGGGACAGCCTGCTGACCTCGTGGATGGCCCTGCCGCTGGACCCGTCGCTGGCCGTCGGCACCCTCTACACCCTGGCGGCGCTGCAGGGCCGCCAGGTCGATCCGTGCACCGAGGAGGAGCCGGGCCGCATCCTGCACGAGCTGCGGTTGGGCCCGCAGAGCACGTCCGCGCTGGGCGGCTCGCACTACTACGGGACCATCGACGCCAGCCCGCTGTTCGTCGCGCTGCTGGGTGAGGCGTGGAAGTGGGGCGCGGCCGAGTCGGACGTGCGGGCGCTGCTGCCGGCCGCCGACGCGGTGCTGGCCTGGATCGACGGCTTCGGCGACCGCGACGGCGACGGCTTCGTCGAGTACCAGCGGGCCACCGACCGCGGCCTGTTCAACCAGGGGTGGAAGGACAGCTGGGACGGGGTCAACGACGCGGCGGGACAGCTCGCCGAGCCGCCGGTCGCGCTGGCCGAAGTGCAGGGTTACGCGTACGCGGCCTGGCTGGCCCGGGCCGACCTGGCCGACGCGTTCGGCGAGCCGGCGCTGGCCGAGTCCTGCCGGGCGCGGGCCGACAAGCTGCGTTCGCTGTTCGCCGAGGCGTTCTGGCTGCCCGACGAGGGCTACTTCGCGATCGCGCTGGACGGGCGCAAGCGCCGCATGGACGCCATGTCCAGCAACGTCGGGCACTGCCTGTGGACCGGCATCGTCTCCGACGAGCACGCCGCACAGCTGGTCGCCCGGCTGTCCGAGCCGGACATGGACAGCGGGTACGGGCTGCGCACCCTGTCGGACCGGATGGGCGCGTACAACCCGATGAGCTACCACAACGGGTCGGTGTGGCCGCACGACACCGCGCTGTGCGTGGCCGGGCTGATGCGCTACGCCCACATCCCGGGCGCGGTCGAGCTGGCGCACCGGCTCACCGACGGGCTGCTGCGGGCCGCGATGTCGTTCGGCGGGCGGCTGCCCGAGCTGTTCTGCGGGTTCTCGGCCGACCGTTTCCGCCCGCCGGTGCCGTATCCGACCTCGTGCTCGCCGCAGGCGTGGGCGAGCGGGGCGCCGCTGCTGATCGTGCGGGCCTTCCTCGGGCTGGACCTGGACGTGCCCAAGCGCAACCTGGTGCTGCGGCCGCGGCTGCCGCAGGAGTGGGGCACCGTCACGGTCGACCGGCTGCCGTTCGCCGGCTCGCTGCTGAAGATCACCGCATCAGGCAGCGACGCCGAGGTCCACGGCCTGCCGGAACCGTCCACCGTCATCAGTTGAGATCACCCCACCATTCCCTGGGCGGCCAGGGACTGGCGCAGGTGCTGCAGGCAGCGGGTGAGCAGGCGGGACACGTGCATCTGGGACAGACCGAGCCGCTGGGCGATCTCGGCCTGGGTGAGGTCGGCGGCGAAGCGCAGCGCGAGGATGTGCCGGTCGCGCTGCGACAGCCCGGCCACGGCCCGGCCGATGGCGTGGCGGTCGGGCAGCGACTCCAGCCGCCGGTCGTGCTCGCCGAGCAGCTCGCCCAGCTCGGCGAAGCCGTTGCCGCTGCGCACGACGCTGTTGAGGGAGCCGATGGCGTACGCGTGGGCGCACTCCAGCCCGTCGCGGATGTCGCCCTCGTCGCGGCCCAGGTGCGCGGCCAGGTCGCGGATGTCGGGAGTCCGTTGCAGGGTCTGCGACAGCTGCGGCACCGCCCGGCTGATCTCCAGGTGCAGTTCCTGCAGCCGGCGGTGCACGCGCAGCGCCCAGCCCCGGTCGCGGAAGTGCCGTCGCAGCTCGCCGAGCATGGTGGGCCCGGCGAAGTGTTCGAACCGCACGCCGTGGCTGCTGTCGTAGCGGTCCACCGACTTGATCAGGCCCAGCAGTGCGACCTGGACCAAATCGTCAGGGTCTTCGCCGCGGAAGCTGAACCGCCGGGCGAGCCGCCGGGCCAGCGGCATGCCGGCGCGGATCACCGCGGCGCGGGCGCGTTCCCGGGCCGGGTCGTCCGGCGCCAGCCGGTGCAGGCGGGCCAGGGCCACGGACACGCGCCGGTCGCGCTCGGCGTTCCACACCTCACCCGCGGGCTCCGGAGAGCCCGCGTTCAGCACAGCATCGATCCTCAACGCGTCCGCATGGGTGCTCATCGCCGCCATCCGCTGGTCCTGCCGGTCGCGCCGCCCCACGCGGCATCGGGTCACCGGCCTTCAGCAGTCAGACTCACTAAGCGGATTTTAACGACATGTCAGCTTCGGTGGCCGGGGTTGCCGGCTTTCTAGGGCGCGGCAACCGTGCCACCTCCGCCTGCACCGCCGTTCCGTACGCGCAGATCTCGATCCACGACTCGGTGATCGGCCGGTGGTCGAAACGCATCGCCAGCACGGCGTTCGCGCCCATCCGCGCGGCGACGCGCGCCATGCGGTCGACGGCCTCCAGACGGCACTCGGTCAGCATGTGGATGCGCTCGGCCATGCTGACCCCGCTGCCGTCCATCGCCGACTTGAAGCCCTCGGTGTACGCGCTGAGCGTCCGCGCGGACAGTCCCAGCACCTCGCCGTAGACGGCCCGGACCACATGGCCCGGCAGCTGGTCGGTGGTCACCACCAGCACGCCCCCGCGGTTGACGACATCACGCATGGACACCACCTCCTGAAAGTCCGATAAGAGTGGTATGTCCATCGTGAATGAAAACGTAATCATTCGGTACTCATTTACCACCTTTTTGTGTTAATGGGGCAGACGGGGCACCGGCCGCCGGGCGTGCGACCATCGCCTGATGCCGCTCACGCCGATCATCGCCACCCTCGCCTACGTGTTGTCGCCCGACGGCGGCAGCGTGCTGCTGCTGCACCGCGACAAGCGGCCCGACGACATCCACTTCGGCAAGCACATCGGCCTCGGCGGTCGGGTCGAGCGCGACGAGGACGTGCTCACCGGCGTCAAACGCGAGGTCGAGGAGGAGTCGGGGCTGATCGCCCGGCGGCTGTCGCTGCGCGGCACGGTGTCCTGGCCCGGCTTCGGCAAACGCGGCGAGGACTGGTTCGGCTTCGTGTTCCGGGTCGACGAGTTCGACGGCGAGCCGCACCAGGGCAACCACGAGGGCACCCTGGGGTGGGTGCCGCGCGAGCGCCTGTACGAGGTGTCGATGTGGGCCAGCGACCGCGAGTGGCTGCCGATGGTCTTCGACGACGACCCGCGCCCGTTCCACGGCGTCATGCCCTACCGCGACGGCGAGATGGTGAGCTGGAGCTACGTGCGGTGATCGGCGTGAACGCAATCGGATTGTTCAATATATCGGCCGCTGTATGCGGCGCTGCCTAGAGTGTGCTCACCGTGTCCGGGACGGGGTGCGGTCGCGGGAAGCGGTGATGGTCCGGCCATCCCACGCTGGCAGTGAGCTGCCTACGGAGGGTGCGGGAGGGCCGGGCCATCACTGGCGAGAAAGGCCTCGACGACGTGCTCCTGCGACCTGCCGTATGTGGCGAACAGCCGGGACGCCTCAGCCCGGCAGCGCGCAGCCGCAGCACGGTCGCCGACGGCCTGGGCCACCTTGGCGACCTGCCACAGCGCCGCGGCCTGCCGGCCGTAGTCGTCGATGTCGCGGGCGCGGCGCAATGCCGTCTGCGTGTCGGCCCGGGCCAGGTCGGGCCGCCGGACGCGTAGATGAATCTCCGAGCGGACCAGGGCCATGTCCACGAAGTAGGCCAGATCGCCCTGTGCGTCGGCGATCACCATGCTGCGCCGGCAGTAGCTCAGCGCCTGGCGGAAGCCGCGGGCCTTGCCGTGCAGCACGGCAAGCAGGCCCATCGCCATCATGGTGTGGCTGGCCGGCCGGTCGCCGCGGACAAGATCGAAGCTGCGGTGCACAGCGGCGACGGCCTCGTCCACCCGGTCCTGCGCAGCGAGCATCTCGCCGACGTTGAGCAGCACCAGCGCCCGCAGGGTCGTCGCGCCGATCACCGCGAGCGCGTCCTGGCTGGCCTGGAACTGTCGCAGCGCCTCGTCCAGGTCACCCGTCCGGCTGGCCAGGATGCCCAGGCTGTTGGCGACCATGGCGATGCCGTCGGGGTCGTCGTGCGCCCGCCAGAACGCCGACGCCTGCTCCAGCGATGCCCGCGACTCGGCGTAGTGACCCCGGTAGTAGTAGGACTGCCCGCGCATGTTGTAGGCGATGCCGGCCGAGTGCGGGTCATCCGGGGCGTGCAGGCGCAGCGCCAGCGAGGCGAGCCGCTCCACCTCGTCAGGAGCCCGGCGCAGCAGGTAGTTGTTCATCGCGCGCAGCAACTGCGCCGGATACCGCCGGTCCACCGGGGTGGCCTCGCCTGCCTGCGCGGCGACCGCCAGGGCGGCCGGCAGCTCGGCGTCGAGCCAGCTGTTCGCCTCGGCCAGGTTCCCGATCGGCGCGAGGTCGGTGCCCTCCGAGCCCTGCAGCGCGTCGTCGATCGGCCGCCGCACACCGACCACCAGCTGCAAGGCCCGGTATGCGGTGCCGACGTAGTACACGAACAGGCGGTGCAGCGCCTCGGCCCGTTCCTGCGGCGGATCGTCGTGCAGCGCGCACTCGGCCGCGTAGAGGCGCAGTAGGTCATGCAGCTGGACGCGGCCCGCGGACACGTCCACCAGCCGCGCCTCGACGAGCCGGTCCAGCGCGGAGGCGGCGTGGCCGCGGCTTTCGCCAAGCAGCGCCGCCATCGCGGTCACGCTCAGGTGCGGCGCGCGGGCCAGGCCTGCCATGCGGAACGCCCGTGCCGCCGCCTCGCTCAGGGCCCGGTAGCTGGTCTGGAAGCAGGAACGCACGGCCATGTCGTCGGTGTGCAACTCGTCGAGGCGGCTGCGTTCATCGACCAGCCGCTCGACGAGGTCCGCGGCCGACCAGTCCGGTCGCGCGTCGAGCCGCGCCGCGGCGATACGCAGCGCCAGCGGTAGCCGCCCACACAGCGCCGCCAGCTGGTGCGCCGCCTGTGCGTCGGCGCGGCTGCCGAGCAGCCGCAGCGCGTCGGCCTCGTCGAGCACGTCCAGCGGCAGCAGTGCGACGGAGTCGAGGGAGGTCAACGCGCGGCGGCTGGTGACCAGCACCAGGCAGTCGGTGGTGGCCGGCAGCAGCGGCCGCACCTGGGCTGCGTCCACGGCGTTGTCGAGCAGCACCAGCAGGCGCCGCCCAGCCAGCAGGGTGCGGAACAGCCCGGCCGACTCGGCGGTGTCGGCGGGGATGTCGCTCTCAGCGGTGCCCAGCGCGCGCAGGAACCGGTGGAGCACGTCGCCGGGGTCCACCGGGGTGAGCCGGGGATTGGAGCCCTGCAGGTCGATGTACAGCTGCCCGTCGGGGTAATCGTCGGCGAGGGCATGGGCGAGCCGGATCGCCAGCGCCGATTTGCCCACCCCGCCGGGCCCGTGGATGTTGCGCACCCGGGCGGTGACCGTGCTCAGCTCGGCGAGCTGGCGCTCACGTCCCACCAGGACGGTCGCGTCGGGTGGCAGCTGCCGTGGTCGGACCTCGACCTGCCCGCGCCCCGGTGCGAGCGACGCGTCGCGGCGCAGGATCGCGGCCTGGACCTCGCGCAGCCCGTCGCCGGGTTCCATCCCCAGTTCGTCGGCGATCGCCTGCCGGGCCTGCTGGTAGACGTCGAGCGCGGCGGCGGCGTCGTCTGCGCTGTACAGCACCCGCATGAGCTGGCCGTAGGCGCGTTCGCGGGTGGGGTGCGCGGCGATGTGCTCGCGCAGCGGCGTGACCAGCGAGATGCCTTCGCCTGACAGCAGGCGTGCTTCGAACAGGTGCTCGGTGTGGGCGGTGCGCAGTTCGTCGAGCGCGGTGGCCCGTGCCGCCAGCGCCGGGCCGACCGGGACGTCGGCCAGCGCGGGGCCGGTCCAGCAGGCCAGCGCCTTGCCGAGGCGGGACACGGCGTCCCGGATTCGGCCCTCGTTCAGCGCCGCGGTCCCCTCCGCGGCCAGCTGCTCCCAGACGGGCACGTCGTACTCGCCCGGGGCGATGTGAAGGCGGTAGCCGCCCGGTGTGGTGACCAGGCGATCGGGGTCGATGCCCGCCGCGGCCAGGGCACGGCGCAGGGCGAGGGCGTACGAGCGCAGGTTGGCCACGGCCGAACGCGGCGGACGGTCGCCCCACAGTTCGTCGGTGAGACGTTCCAGGCTGACCACCCGGTCGGCGTCGAGCAGCAGCACCGCCAGCATGCATCGGACCTTGGGCACGGTGACCGCGCCGGGATTCCCGCTCCGGCCGAGAGCCACCGGCCCCAGCAGCCGAAACAAGATCGACACGTTGCCTCCCCCGTGAACGTGAGCCGGCGCTCAGACTACGAGGCCTGCCACCGAGGCCTACTCATGTTCCCGTCACTCGGAACGCAGCGCCACGACCGGATCGAGGCGGCCCGCCCGCTGCGCGGGCACCACGCCGAACACGATGCCGACGGTGCAGCTGACCCCGAACGCCAGCGCGATGGACCACCAGGTCAGCGCGGCGGGCACCGGGCTCAGCGCGGCCGTGGCCAGCGACGCCCCGACGCCGAACGCGATGCCGAGCAGGCCGCCGATCGTCGTCAGCAGCACCGCCTCCAGCAGGAACTGCAGACCGATGTCGCGCGGGCGTGCGCCCAGCGCCATGCGCAGCCCGATCTCGCGTGTTCGTTCGCGCACCGAGACCAGCATGATGTTGGACACGCCGACACCGCCGACCAGCAGCGAGATGCCCGCGATCGCGGCCAGCACGGCGGTCAGCACGCCCAGGATGTCGCCGAGCACGCCGAGGATCTGCTCCTGCGTGACGGCGCTGAACTCCTCGTCGGGGTGGCGGCGGTGCAGTTCGGCGACGATGTCGCGGCCGAGCCGGTCGATGGTCTCGGCGTCGGGGGCCTTGACCGCGAACGCGTCCACCCGCTTGGTCGCCAGCAGCCGCTGCGCCGTGGACAGCGGCACGTGCACCTCGTTGTCGCGGTCCACGCCCAGGCTCTGCCCCAGCGGCGCGAACACCCCGATCACCCGGAACCGCACGCCCGCGATGGTGACCTGCTGCCCGATCGGGTCGCGTTCGCCGAACAGTGTCCTGGCCACGGAGCTGCCGAGCACCGCGACCCGGCGTCCGGTCTCCACGTCGGTGCGGGTCAGGTACGCCCCGGCGCGCACGTCGCGCAGGAACACCTTCGGGGTCGTCTCCAGCACGCCGAGCAGGCTGGTGAACACCTGCTCCTTGCCCGCGCGCACGTTCTCGCCCGAGGTCAGCGACACGGCGACCCGGTCGCGGTCGCCCGCGATGCGGATCACGGCATCCAGATCGGACTGGTCGAGCCGCGACACCGCCGGGGCGGCGTTGAGGCTGACCTGGCCGGGGACCACCAGCAGCAGGTTCGAGCCCAGCCCTTCGACCTGGGCCTGCACCTCGTTCTTTGTCCCGGTGCCCAGCGCGACCAGGATCACCACCGCGCCGACGCCGATCACCATGCCCAGCATGGTCAGCCCGCTGCGCAGCCGGTTGGCCCGCAGCGCGTCCAGTGCGACGCGCCATGCCTCCGCGAGCCTCATGCGCCGGCCTCCCCTGCGGTGTCGGAGACCACGCGGCCGTCGCGCATGGTGATCTGGCGGCGGGCTCTGGCGGCGACCTCCCGGTCGTGGGTCACCAGCACGACCGCCACGCCCTCAGCGGTGTTGAGCTGTTCCAGCAGTTCCAGCACCGCCTGGCCGGTGGTCTGGTCGAGGTTGCCGGTGGGTTCGTCGGCCAGCAGCACGGCCGGTTCGGTGACCAGCGCCCGCGCGATCGCCACGCGCTGCTGCTCGCCGCCGGAGAGCTGGTTGGGCCGGTGCCCGATGCGGTGCGACAGGCCGACCCGCTCCAGCATCCGGGCGGCGCGCTCGCGGCGTTCGCGCGCCCCGAGCCCGCGGTAGACCAGCGGCAGCGCCACGTTGTCCAGTGCGCTGGTGCGCGACAGCAGGTGGAACGACTGGAAGACGAAGCCGATGGTGGCGTTGCGCAGGTGCGCCATCTCGGCCGCGGTCAGCCCGGCCACGTCGCGCCCGCCGATGCGCAGCCGGCCCGACGTCGGCTGGTCCAGCCCGCCGAGCAGGTGCATCAGCGTCGACTTGCCCGAGCCTGACGGCCCGACGACGGCGGTGTACTCGCCGTGCTCCACGGTCAGCGTCACCCCGCGCAGCGCCGGCACGCTCACCCCGTCCAGGGCGTACGTGCGCGCCACGTCGATCGCCTCGATCGCGGCGTCGCCGGTCACGGCAGGTCCGTTCCCTCGGTGACCCGGTCCACGCCGCGTACCACGATGCGCTCGCCCTCGGCCAGCCCGTCGGTGATCTGCAGGGTGTCCATCCCGGACGCGCCGACGACGACGGCACGCCGCTGCGCCTTGCCGTCGGGCCCGCGTACCCACACGCTGTCGCCGCCGTCGCCGGTGAACACGGCCGCGGCGGGCACCGCGATGGCACCGGCGGCCTCGCGTACCTTCAGCCGGGCCACCGCGCTCATGCCCGGTCGCGGCGTCGGCGCGTCCGCGGGCGTCTCCAGTGTGAGGTGCACCCGGTAGGCGACCGCGCCGCGGCTGTTCGGGGTAGGCAGCACGTCGACCGCGCCGACCCGGGCCGGATACTGCACGCCCGGTGCGGCGTCGAGTTCCACCTCGGCGCTGATCCCGGTGCGCACCAGCAGGATGTCGGTCTCGTCGACGTCGGCGACGATGCCGAGCACGCTCGTGTCGACCACGGTGACGATCGCGGTGCCGGCGCTGACCGGAGCGCCGACGGCCGGTGCGGAGGCGACCCCGGCGGGTGCCGCGACCGGGCCGGACACCCCGGTCGGCGCGCCGGCGCCCAGGCCGCCGAGCAGGCTGCTCAGGTCCGGGCTGGCCGACGTGGACGAGGTGCCGCCCAACTGCACGACTCCGGCGATGGGAGCGCGCAGGGTCAGCGCGTCTACGCTCGCTTTCGCCAGGTCGTACGCCTGCTGGGCCTGCAATCGCTGCGCGGATCCGAGCGCCTGCATCGCCGAACCGAGGCTTGCCACGCCGCGCTGCACCGCGTCGGCGGCCGCGGCCACGCCCGCCGAAGCCTGCCGGTAGCCCGCCTCGGCGGCGGTGATGTGCGCGAGCAGCGCGTCCCTGGTCGAAGGCTCGGCGACCTGCTCGGCGGCGTCCCGGGCGTGGTCGAACGCCTCCTTCGCGGAGCGGTCCAGCTTGTTCCGCGCGGCGGACAGGTCCACCCGCACCCCGCCGCCACCGGAGCGCTTCGAGGCGTCCAGCGCCTGCTTGGCCTGGCGCAGCCGAGTGCGGGTGGCGGGGGAGTCGACCACGGCCAGCAGTTGTCCCTTGGCGACCTGCTGGCCAGGGGTGACGGCGAGCCTGGCCAGGGTGCCTTCGGCGGGCGCGGTCAGGGTCGCGGCGGCCCGCGCGGTGACCGAGGCGGGGGCGTCGACCACCTCGGTCACCGTCGATCGGCCGACTTCGGCCACGGTCACGTCGAGGCTGTCCTCACAGGACGCCGCGGTCAGCGAGGTCAGCAGGAGCACCGTGCCGAGGGCGAGCACGGGCCGGGAAGTGCTGCGGAGAGGGGTGCGCACCTGCCGGAGCCTATCCACGACGGTCCACCCCTGGCCATCCGGGCGCTGCGGCGACGCCCGCCGGTGTGGCAGTCTCTTCGCGGAGGTGCGCGATGAGCGAGCAGGACACGGCGCAGGACACGGCGCAGCAGGCACCGGCCCAGCGGCGGCCGGAGGTGGACCCGGACACCCCGGACGCGCAGGCCGCCCGCCGCAACCGGCACGTGTTCGTCGTCGGGTTCCTGGGCGGGCTCGGCCTGATGTGCGCCATCATCCTCACCTGGGCGGTGCGCGAGACGCTGTCGGTGCTGCTGCTGATGTTCGCGGCCCTGTTCCTGGCGATCGGCCTGCACCCGGCCGTGGCCTGGCTGCAGCGGCGCGGGCTGCCGCGCGGCCTCGCGGTGACCGTGGTCGCGCTCGGTGTGGTGCTGGTCGCATGCGGCGGCCTGGGCGCGCTGGCCCCGCCGCTGATCACGCAGACCGGCGAGCTGATCACGAACCTGCCCGGCTACCTCGACGAGCTGAACCGCAACCCGCAGATCGCCGACTTCAACCAGCGCTTCGACGTGATCGACCGGCTGAAGGACGCCGCCACCAATGAGAACATCACCAAGGCGCTCGGCGGCGCGCTGGGCGGGGTGCAAGCGGTCTTCGGCGTCATCTTCAACGTGCTGACCGTGTTCATCCTCACCATCTACTTCCTGGCCGCCTGGACCCGGCTCAAGGAGGGCTTCTACCGGCTGTTCCCGGCCTCGCGCCGCGACACCGCCCGGGAGATCGGCGACGAGATCTTCGAGAAGATCGGCGCGTACCTGCTCGGCTCGCTGGCCATCGCGTTCGTCGCCGGGGTGAGCACGTTCGTGTTCCTGCTCGTCCTCGGGGTGTCGTACGCGTTCGCGCTGGCGATGGTCGTGGCCGTGTGCGACCTGATCCCGCAGATCGGGGCGACGCTGGGCGCGGTGGTGGTGGTCATCGCCGGGTTCGCGCACTCGCCCGAGGCAGGCATCGCCTGCGTGATCTTCTTCATCCTGTACCAGCAGCTGGAGAACTGGGTCATCGCACCGCGCGTGCTGCGGCGCTCGGTCGACGTGTCCGACCTGGCCGTGATCCTGTCCGCGCTGATCGGGGCGGTGCTGCTGGGAGCACTGGGCGCACTGATCGCCATCCCTGTGGTGGCCGGTGTCCAGCTGACCATGCGGAAGATCGCGATGCCGCACCTGGACCGCATCTGAGCGCCGCGACGGAAGGCCGACACACCACCACCTCCAGGTATGCGGTAAGACTGTCGGCATGCAACCCGACGGCATCCTCCCCTCCGCCGTGTCCACAGCCGACAGTGCCGATCCGCTGGCCAAGCTGATCGACTCGGCGCGCGGCTGGCACGGCGTACAACTCGGCGTGCTCGGTTTCATCGGCTTCTGCGGCGTGCTGAAGATGGGCGCGCAAGCGCCCGGCCCCGACTGGCTGCAGTGGCTGGCCACCGGCGGCACCGTGGGCGCGTTCGTCACGGCCCTGTGGTCGATCGTCATGGTCGGCAAGGTGGCCTGGCCGGTCGGCGACCCCGCCGCGCCCGCGGATCCCGCCGAGATGAGCGGTCAGCTGCGTTCCGGCATCCGCACGACCATCGTCTCGGTGGCGCTGATGGCGTTCGCGGGCCTGTCCGCGTGGTGGCCCACCGAGGCGGCCCCGTCGGTCGAGGTCAGCCTCGGCAACGGCGGCAAGGCCTGCGGCCAGGTCGCCGAGGGCGCCCCCGCCGGCGCGATGTGGCTGAACACCACCGCCGGCGAGACGCTGGAGGTCCACCTCACCACCGTGGCCAACATCCGCCCCGTCACCTCCTGCTGACCCAACCGAACACCCGCCAGACCTGAAGGGCCTGGCCCCAACCTTGAGACTTGTGCCCTCGGCTGCTCGCCGAGGGCACAAGTCTCAAAGGGTCGTCGCGGGAATCGGTCAGCCGGCGAGTGCGGCGAGCTGCCGGTCGGTGAGGGCGCCCTGGCAGAGTTCGAGGTTGTCGACCGCGCCGAACAGGTACCCGTCGCCGCTGGTGGCCCGGCCGATCTCGAGACGGCCGCCGCCGCTGTAGGCCGATCCGACCACGGCGGACACGGCGGGCGTGCCATCCACGAACAGGCGCAGGCTGGACCGGTGAGGGTCGTACACCACGACCAGCCGGTGCCAGGCGGTGGCGTCGGCGACCGTGGCGCTGACGGTCACGGTGTCGCCGGGTGTGGCGGAGCGGGCCAGTGTCGCGGTGTAGGCGCCGTCGGCGTAGGCCAGCGAGAAGTCGGGCTGTGCGCCGGCCGCGCCGAGGCTGACCACGGTCTGCGGGCCGGGACGTGCCGGGTCGTCGATGCGGGCCGACGCGGTGACGGAGAACGCGTCGCCGGTGTGCACGACGGGGTTGTCGGCGTAGCCGTACTCGGTCGAGGGCTGGGTGGCCGGGGTGCCGTCGGGGTTGAAGACCTGGTTGAAGTCGGCGTCGAAGACGTAGGCCGAGCCGTCGAACGCCAGGGCGGTGCGGTCGGTCGCGATGTCGGTGCCGAGGGTCAGCTGCAGCGTGTGGTTGAAGGCTCGGCTGTCCGGGGCGTTGCAGGTGTCGGGGATCTCGGGCAGGAAGCAGGGGACGGCGGCGTTGAAGTCCCAGGATCCGACGCTGACGGCGTCGAGCATGCCGGGTTCGGTGAACCCGTCGACGGTGCCGCCGAACAGGTCGTGGTCGGTGAGCACCCGGTCGTAGGCGTACGCGCGGGTCACCTCGCCCTTCCAGAAGTGCGCCGGGCCGCCGTCGTCGGAGCGGCCGACGGTGAACGGCCCGCCGGCCGCCCACGGCGTGGCCGTCCGGCGGGCCTGGGCGACGCGAGCGCCGTTGACGTACAGGGACATGACCCGCGTGGCGGCGTCGTAGGAGGCCGCGACATGCGTCCAGCGTCCGAGGTCGGCGGCGGTCAGGGTACGCGGGTCGGTCGCCGCCACGACGGCGGTGCGGCGGCTGGGCCCGTTGCCCATGCGGAAGGTCCAGTGGGCGGCCCGTCCCTGGTGCCGGATGCCGACGGAGAAGCCGCCCCGGCGGGTGGCGTCGCCGGTGGCCGCCTGGTCCTGGCCGAGGAAGTCACGGTCGGCGGCCAGGTCGGCAGGGCTGACCCAGGCGGCGACGCTGAACGAGGTGGTGGTGTCGAGTACCGGCGCGGCCGTCGCGGCGACGCTGGACGTGCCGTTGAAGCTCAGCGCCTGGCCCCCGATCAGGTGGGCGTCGGCGAGCCAGGTGGTGCCGGTCGCGGTGAGCGGTGAGTCCTGGGGTGCCGCCGCCTCGTCGGCCAGTGCGGCATCGGTGGAGATGCCGGGCATCGCCTCCAGGAGCCAGCGGCCCACCGGGGTGCGCGTGTCGGCCGCCCGGGCCGGGCCGGCGACCGCCAGCGCGGCGGTGGCGGCGACCACGACGGCCAGCGCGCGCCGGGCGTGGGCGGAGCCCACTGCGGATCGGATGTTCACTAGAGTTCCCCCGTCTGAGATGGTCCTGCGGTGTTCGCGGTCGGCCGCACTCGCCGGGCCGACTGAAGGAACCGTAGAAAACCCGATCAACGGCGGCCAGCCCCGTCCGTCGGGATTGCATGTTTACGCAACTCCCATCGACGTACGCGATTGCGGAAACATGCAACCCGGCGGAAAGGGGGCTTCCCGGCCGGAATCCGTTGGCTAGATTGCGAGTGGCCGGTCGGCAGGGCCGGTGCGGCGGACTCGGGGAGGTCCTCATGCTTCAGGAGCAGGTTGTGCCCTCACTGATGAAGTGGGGAGTCTCGCCGCAGGCAGACCTCGTCTACCGCACCCTCGTCGCTTTCGGACCCCTGACCGCCGGCGGCATCAGCCGGTCGCTCACGATGCAGATCCGCCAGGTGCGCGGCGCTCTGGAGGAGCTGACCGCACTGGGCGCGGCCGCACCCGGTCCGGCTCCGGTCGCGCGCCGCAGCGACGGGCGGATATGGTCCGGCAGGCCGCCCGCGCACGTCTCCGCGATGCTGCGTGACCGGCACCACCGGAACGCGGTGGCCCGATACCGCTTGAGCCGGCGCATGTCGCGGACCCTGTCCCCGGAGCTGCTCACCGACCACCTGCGTATCCTCGCCAGCGGCGCTCGCCCACTGGCTGCGGGCGGGCAGTCTCAGGCGCGGATGATGGAGATCAACAGGGCGGGATGCCGGGAGTCCATCTCTGTCAGTGGCGACTCGGCCTACAGCACGGCCGCGGTCAAGGCGGCCGCGCCGATCGACCGCGCCATGGCCGAACGCAGGGTCACCATGTTCAGCCTGGGTGTACCGGCCTCCGACGAGCACGAGACGGGCTGGCACGACGTCGAGATGCATTCACTCGGGATGCAGTACCGTGAGCTGCCCGAGCTGCCGGGAAGGTACATCATCTTCGACCGCACCACGGCACTCGTCCGGAAGAAGCCCTTCGACCCCACCCACGGCATGTGGGAGATCAACGATCCCACGCTGGTCGCTGAACTTCTCGCCCTGTTTCTCCAGGACTGGAGCCTCGCGAAGGAACCGCACTGGGAGTGGACGCCGCCGCACGGCCTGAGTTCGCGGGAAGGGGCGGTAGTGGCGCTGCTCGCCACAGGCCTGACCGACGCCGCCGTCGCGGCGCGACTCGATCTCAGCGTCCGCACTATCGCCTACACCATGTCCACGCTCATGGACAGGTACGACGTGATCAACCGATTCCAGCTGGGACTGCGGCTGGGCACCGCGACGGCGCAGCCGGCGGTTCCGCTCGACGTGAGCGAGACACGCCGGTAGAGCCTCTGCCCGACGACCGGCGGCCGGGTCAGACCTGCCAGACGTCGACGCAGGTGGTGTCGGCGGTGGACCAGCGGGCCAGCAGGTGGTGGCCGTCGGCGCTGAACGCGGTGCGCACCGAGCGCGCGGCGGCGATGTCGGCGCGGAACACCTCCTCGTCGGTGCCCGACTCGTGCAGCCACACCGCGTTGCCCGCGGCACCGGCCCGCAGCCGCCCGTCGGGGCTGTCGCACTGCGGCGCGAAGCCGTCGTACGGGCTGTGCTCGGTGTAGCCGTCGTAGCGGCGGTGCAGGTCCTCGCCGACCATCTCCTCGACGACTCGGCCCGTGCCCAGGTCCCACATCGTTGCCACGTCACGCACGTACCGTCCGACGTGGACCTTGCGGTCGGCTTCGGCGATGAGCCGCCACTGGCCCTCGTGCACCAGCACCTTCACCGGCTTGTTGTTCGACGCGGCTTTGAAGCTGCTGGTCAGGTGCCCGCTGGCGACGTCCCAGACGGAGAACTGCCCGTCGGGGTTCCAGGCGACCAGCGCCAGCCGGCCGCCGGGGCCGACGAACACCTTGCCCGTGCCGTCGCCGACGTGCTGCTTCGGGCGCACCTCGTTGACGACCGCGCCGGTGGCGATCGACCGCATCCGCACGTACGCGCCGGAGCGCTCGCACTCCACGAGCAGCTCGTGGTCGGGGGTGAGCAGCCAGTCCCCGGCGACGCGCATCTGGTGCCGCTTGGCGGCCCGGTCACCGCTGATCAGCTTCGCCGAGCGGGCCACGGCCGCGACGGTGTCCGAGGTCAGGAAGTCCCCGGCCGCGACGCGGTGCTCCAGGAGGATGCCTTCGCGCTGCGCGGTCAGGTCGTACACCCGGTCGTCGGCGGTGCGCACCTGGGCCAGCGCCGCGCCGGGGCCGTACTGCTGTCCCGGACCGGCCAGCCAGCGCACCAGCCGGGCCCGGCCGTCGGGCAGGTCCCAGCTCAGCGGCTCCATGCGCCACGACGCGGTGTTGGCCGGCACCCGCCGCGCGACGACCCGCCCGGCCCAGCGCGCCGCGCCGCGGATCACCGCGTACTCCGGCTCGCTCGGCTGGCGCACGGGGCGGCCCAGCTCGGCGTGCAGCACCGCACGGGCCGCGGGCAGCCGTGACGCCCCCCCGACCAGCAGCACACCGCCGACGTCGGCGAGGGTGAACCCGGCGCGGGCGACCACCGCGCGGCAGCTCGCGACGAGCCAGCGCAGCGCCGGTTCGGCCAGCCGGTCCAGGGCGGCCCGGTTCAGCCGGTACGGCGGGGCGTGCGGGGTCATCCGGTCCACGACCTCGTCGGCCTCGGCCAGCCGGTGCTTGACCGAGCGGACGAACTCGCCCGCCGCGAACCGGGCGTGCAGGCCGGTGTCGCCGCCGGACTGCAGCGCCGGGGCGAGCCAGTCGTGCAGCGCCGCCCGCAGGTCGTCGACGAGCAGCCGGTCGAAGTCCTGGCCGCTGCCCGAGGTCTCGTCGGCGAGCACGTCGGGGCGCTCGCCGTGCACCCGGGCCAGCGTCACCGTCCACGACGCGCCCAGGTCGCAGACCAGCACCAGGGCGCCGTCCGGCTGGTCGCCGTGGGTGTAGGGGTCCATGACCGCGGCGGTGGCGTCGGCGACCAGTTCCACGTCCGGGAAACCGGCGTCGCCGGCCAGCGCGATCAGGGCGCTGCGGCGTACGTCGTGCGCGGAGTAGGAGGCGGGCACGGTCAGCGCCAGCCGGTCGACGGTGACGCCGAACCGGCGCTCGGCCTCCTGCCGCACCGTGTGCAGGAAGGCAGCCAGGACCTCCTGACCGGAGGCCTGCCGTTCGCCGAGCCGGACCGGTTCGCCGCTGTCCAGCGACTGCCGCGGCCCGGTGGCGAAGCAGCGGGGCAGCGCCTCGCGCCGGCGCACCGCGGCGGTGCCCACGAGCAGGGTGTCCCCGTCGAGGCAGACGGCCGACGGCCAGCTGAGCGCGCCGGTCACCGGGCAGGGCACGGGATGGACCTGCGCGCCGACGACCAGCGCGGCCGTGGTCTGGTACGTGCCGAAGTCGACAACCAGGAGGTGCTGTGCCATAGCGAGCTCCCGAGTTTTCCTCGAAGCGGCCCGGACTGACGCCGTCGTCTGCCGCGTTGATGGTCGCCGATGCTAGTGACCGCCTGTTGCAGGCGGGTTAACCGTTCGCGTGTAGGCGTTAACTGACCCGGCGTGCCGCCGGTCGAGGCGTCCGCGGGCGGGCGACCGGAGCCGGTCAGGCCACCAGGAATTCGAGCTGTTCGAGGGCCTGACCGAACCAGGCCGCCGCCTCGGGGTCGGTGGTGGCCAGGAACGCCGCCTCCAGCCGGTGCGCGGGAACGCCCGTACGCAGCCAGTCTCCGACCTCGTGGTGATAGCGGTCGTCGCGGGAGAAGGTCCAGCCGAAGGCCTCGATGAACCAGGCCAGGTGCATCGTCGCGGTCTCGCCGGGCTCGCGCGCCCAGACCGTGAGGTAAGGCTCGACGGTGTGCCCGTTCTCGGCGGCGCCCCGGAGCACGGCGTCGACGCTGAGGGCCGAGCCGCGGTCGGTGAGGATCTGCCGGATCAGCGCCGTCAGATATGCCTCGACGGCCGCGAGCTCGTCGGCTCCCCAGACCGACCCGTGGTATCGGACGTTGCTGAGGGTCTTGGTCAGCAGGTGGTCGTCGGGCTGCTCGCCGGTGGCGAACAGCTCCAGGATGCGGGGCAGGAAGTGCCGTAGATCCGCCTCGTCACCCCAGGTGGACAGCAGCTTGAAGGTGAACCGCCGCAGCTCCGCCGCGGTCAGCCGGCGCAGCGGCGTCCGCTGCAGGACCAGGGCCTCCTCGTCGCTCACACAGTGACCGCAGTAGCCGATCCGCTCGGCGCGCGGGTGCCGGGCGAACACGGTGTAGAGATGCTCCACGGCTGCCTGCAGATCGGGGTGCATGCGGCGATGCTAGGCGAACCCGGAGCGCGTCTTCGCGTGCTTTTCCGCGTTCGGGCCGGCTGTTCTGCTGCTCGGCGGCCCGGCGCGATGGGAAGGGCACCTTCTACAACGCGGAGCGTTGTGAAGGTGCCCTTCCTTTCCTTCAGCGGGTTTTGCCCCAGGGTTTGTAGGTGGATAGGACGGTGGCGGCGGTGAGGACGA
The DNA here is from genome assembly GCF_040648615.1 of Catellatospora sp. NPDC049111. Taxonomy (NCBI): domain Bacteria; kingdom Bacillati; phylum Actinomycetota; class Actinomycetes; order Micromonosporales; family Micromonosporaceae; genus Catellatospora; species Catellatospora sp. NPDC049111. The sequence goes on from NZ_JBEZEB010000004.1 coordinate 46,769, forward strand.
TGACGGAGGCGATGGAGCCGTCGAGGACCTGCTGGGCGGGGTCGGCGAGCAGGCCGGCGCGGGCGGCGTCGACGGCGTCGACGAGGGCGGGGTGGCGGGTGAGCATCGGGACGACGAGCACGGCGATGTTCAGCACGAGTTTGACGGCGACCCACCAGTGCCGCAGCAGGCCCCAGTGGCTGCCCAGGCCGAGGATTACGCCGGTGACCAGGGCGGCCAGGCCCAGCGGCAGCATCGCGGCGGTGTCGAAGGACAGCATCAGGTTGTACGTCGTGGCGCGGGTGGCCGGGTCGTCGGCGGCCTGCGCGGTCAGGGCCATGACGAGCAGCGCGTAGGCGACGCCGAGCCAGCCGACCGAGGTGACGATGTGCGCGGTGAGCAGGAAACGGCGGGCGTTGCGGGGCAGCCGCGGCGGGCCGGGCCGGGTACGCGCGCGACGGGTGGGGGTGTCGAGGGCGGTCATGGGTTGTCTCCTGTCCAGCCGGGCCGGACCAGGCCCGATTCGTACGCCTCGACGACCAGGTGGGCGCGGTCGCGCGCGCCGAGTTTGACCATGGCCCGGCTGACGTGGGTCTTGGCGGTGGCGGGGCTGACGAACAGCCGCTCGCCGATCTCGTCGTTGGACAGCCCGGCGGCGACCAGGGCCATCACCTCGCGTTCGCGGTCGGTGAGCGCATCGAGCGCGGCGAGCCGGGCGGTGTCCTTGGGCCGCCGCGAACGCTGGGCGTACTCGGCGATGAGCCGCCGGGTGACGCCGGGTGACAGCAGCGCGTCGCCGCGGGCGACCACCCGCACGGCCTGGATCAGGTCGGCGGGCTCGGTGTCCTTGACCAGGAAGCCGCTGGCCCCGTCGCGCAGCGCGTCGAACACGTACTCGTCGAGGTCGAACGTGGTCAGGATGACCACCTTCACCTCGGTCAGGGCCGGGTCGGCGGCGATGCGGCGGGTGGCCTCGATGCCGTCCAGGCGCGGCATGCGGATGTCCATGAGCACGACGTCGGGGCGCAGTGCGGCGGTCTGGCGCACCGCGTCCTCGCCGTCGGCGGCCTCGCCCACGACGGTGATGTCGTCCTGCGCGGACAGCAGCGCCCGGAATCCGGCGCGCACCAGTGCCTGGTCGTCCACCAGCAACACGTTGATCATGGGGTTCCTCCGGTGGGCAGGACCGCGCAGACGGTGAAGCCGCCCTCGGGGCGCGGGCCGATCGCGACCGTGCCGCCCAGCGAGGCGACCCGCTCGCGGATGCCGGACAGGCCGTTGCCGTCGGCGTTCTCGCCGCCGCGGCCCCGGTCGGTGACGTCGAGGACCAGTTCGTCGGTGTCGTAGCCGATGCTCACCTGGGCGCTGTCTACGCCGGCGTGGCGGTGCACGTTGGTCAGCGACTCCTGCACGATCCGGTACGCGGCCAGGTCCACGGGCGTGGGCAGCTCCCGCGGCGTGCCGGTGACCCGCACGTCGACCCGCAGCCCGGCCCCGGCGAACCGGGCGACCAGCTCGTCGAGCCGGTCGATGCTCGGCGCGGGGCTGCGCGGGGCCTGCTCGTCGACGGCACGCAGCACGCCGAGGGTGGCGCGCAGTTCGCGCAGGGTGTCCCGGCTGGCCGTCTTGATCGCGGCCAGCGCGGTGCGGGCCTGCTCCGGATCGTCGTCGAGCAGGTGCAGCGCCACCCCGGCCTGCACGTTGATCAGTGAGATGTGGTGCGCGACGACGTCGTGCACCTCGCGGGCCATGCGCAGCCGCTCGTCACCGATGCGGCGGCGGCGCTGCTCGATGATCCGGTCCCGGTTGGCGGCGACGACCTGTGCGATCAGCAGTACGCCGACCAGCACCGCCCCGGCCACCACACCGCGCCACGGCAGCGCGTGGTTCGTCCAGCCGAGGAACACGAACACGAGCCAGCCCGCGGCGGCGGTGCTCCAGGCGGCGACCCGGTGGCCGAGCACCACGGCTCCGACCAGGGTGAACAGGAAAGCGAGGAAGAACGGCCCCGGCGGATAACCGATCGCGACGTACGCGCCGGTCAGCGCGGCCACCGCGGCCAGCGCGGCGACCATGTGCACGCGCCACAGCCACATCGCCGCCGCCGAGCCCACCAGCAGCGCGTACCCGAGCCAGTTCAACGGCCGGAAGTCGACGTCGATCTCCGTAGCCGCCACCCGGCTCGCGAACGTCACCCCGACCACCTGGATGAAGGCGATGAGCAGCGGAAACAGCCACCGTCGGCGGCGCGGGTAGTCGTGATCCCAGGTCATGCCCCCACGCTAGGCCCGCCACCACCTTCCCGTCGTCGCACACCGGGAGTGCTCGGTGCTACTCCGCCGGGAGTAGTAGGGCAGGGCGACGTCAGCGGCGCGGCTGCCCGATCCGGCTGCCACGACCGCGGAACCGTTCGATCGCCGCACCCACCATCATCGCGCCGCCGACCGACGAGAGCGCGACGAACGCGGTACGCGGTGCCCACAGCACCCCGCCTGCCAGGACGGCGATCGCGGCGGCCAGGGTCCCGATCGTGGCAGCCGTTCCGGTCGCCTCGACGGGCGCGGTCGGCGGCGGCGTCACCAGTCCGTTGCGGATCAGGGCGTACGTGCGCAGCCCGTGGACGAGGTCGGCGGGCGCCCGGCCGTGGCGTACAAGGAAGCGCGCGTCCAGCGGTCCGGTGGTGGGGTCGTCCTCGCCCGGCCAGCCGTAGTCCATGGCGCGGAGCAGCTCCGCCCGGCCGACCTGCCGACATCCCGCCGCCTTGGCGGTCTTGCGGCGGCGGGCGAAGGCGTCCAGCTCGGCGAGCCACGCCTCGCGGCTCAGTTCCAAGGTGGCCAACGCGGCGAGCATGGCGCCCGGTTCCCGGAGGTCACCATGGCGATCGGCGAGAAATGCCAGGGTGTGCCCAAAGCCGAGCGGGGCGTAGGCCGTCACGCACCTGCGGAACGCCGCCGCACGTCGCGACGCCGGGAGCGACGCGTCGCGCACCTGCCGGGCCGCCGTGGAAAAACTCACCCGGGGACCTTAGCCGGACCTTCGCAGACCCGGCACGGTATTTGCCGATGGTGCGGTCGCGGTCAGGCGTTGATCGGGCGGGTGGCGGTGGACAGGCCGGCCAGCACGGCCATCGCCTGGTCGGCGTCGGCGCAACCGACGAACAGGTGGTCGTGGAAGTATCCGGCCACCACGTTGCAGCTGATGCCGACGTCGGCCAGGGCGCCGGAGACGGCCGCGGTGAGCCCGACGGCGTCCAGCGCCGAGTGCACCCGCAGCGTGATCCACGCGGCCACGAAGTCGTACGGCAGCCCTGCCGCGTCGGCCTCGGCGCGCATCACGACCAGCGTGGTGCCTTCAGGCTCGGCGACCATGACGACCGGGTGCACGCCCGGCGGCACCGCGCCGGTGACCGTGGTGAAGACGTACTCGTACGGGTGGCGCTGGGGCTGCAGCCCGTGCAGCAGCGCACCGAGGTCGCGTTCTCCGGTCACGCCACACATGATGTCAGCTTCGCGGGTCATCTCGGGGCACCTCACTCCGAGCGGTGATTCGGTCCGGGACCGGGCGGTGTCACGCCACGGTCACCAGGACGCTCTGCCAGCCCGACGCCCCGTCGGGGAACGGATCGGCCCGCTGCTCGGTCTGCAGGGCCCCGGTGCCGTCCACGGCGCGTACCCGCAGCGTGTGGCTGCCGGCGGTGGCGGCGGGCCAGTTCCAGGTCCACTGGACCCAGGTGTCGGTGGACGGCACCGGCAGCAGCGTGGCCTGCTGCCATGGCGCGTCGTCGACCTGGACCTCGACCGCGCTGATGCCGCGGTGCTGCGCCCAGGCGACCCCGGCCACGGGCACCGTGCCCGCCGTGAGCCGGGCGAACGCCTTGGGCCGGTCGATGCGGGAGGCCGTCTTGACCGGGCCCATCGCCGCCCAGCCGCGCTGCACCCAGTACGCGTCGAAGCTGCTGAACGTGGCCAGCTCCAATGAGGTGATCCACTTGGCGGCGCCGACGTAGCCGTACAGGCCGGGGGTGAGCATGCGTACCGGGAAGCCGTGCTCCGCAGGTAGGGGCCGGCCGTTCATGCCCAGCGCCAGCATCGCGTCGCGGCCGTCGAGCACGGTGGCGACGGGAGTGCCGATGGTGACGCCGTCCGCGCCTCGGGCGACGATCTGGTCCGCGCCGGCCTGCACACCCGCGGCCCGCAGCAGCGGCGCGAGCGGCACGCCGAGCCAGCGGGCGTTGCCGACGTACGGCCCGCCGACCTCGTTGGAAACGCAGTTGAGCGTGATGTCGCGTTCGATGAGCTGCTGCTTGAGCAGGTCGTCGAAGGTCAGCTCGGTGGGCCGGTCGACCATGCCGGTGAGCTGCAGGGTCCACTGGCGCGGGTCCACGCGCGGCACGGTCAGCGCGATGTCGACGCGGTAGAAGTCCTGGTTGGGCGTGTAGAAGCCGGGCGTCTTCGCCGGCGGCGGCCCGGGGTCGGCGGGAGCGGGCAGCGTGATCGCCTCGCGGGCCTCGTCGGCGGCCTGCGCCCCGCTGCGCCGGATGATCGCGGCCAGGCCGCCCGCGAGCGCGGTGCCCAGCGCGACCAGGCCGGCCGCGATCAGGAACGTACGCCGCCCGGTGCTCGGTGCCGGGGGCGCGGGCGCGGGGGCGGCTTTCGGGGCCAGCCAGGCCAGCAGTCCGGCGGAGACGGCTCCGGCGAGCAGGGCGGGCAGGGCGTCGATCGGGCGGGCGGTGGGCCGGGTGAGTGCTGCGGCCGCGCCGACCAGGCCGAGGGCGCCGATGGCGAGCAGTGCCGCGGTGCGGTGGTGGACCGCGAGCACGCCGACGGCGGCGGCCAGCGCGGCGAGCACGACCAGGATGGTGCCGATGAGCAGAGGCTTGTCGTACGTGCCGAAGGTCGCGACCGCGTACTCCTTCACCGGCGTCGGCGTCGCGTCGATGACGGTGCCGCCGATGGCGACCAGCGGCGAGGACTCGGGCCGCACCAGCGAGGCGACGAGTTCCCCGGCGGCGACGCCGCCCGCGGCGGCGAGCAGCCCGCTCAGCGCGGGACGGATGAGCTGTCGCATGGCAGTCCTCCTCAGGAAGTCAGGAAGGGCGCCTTCCGTGCGGAAAGCGGTGAGGCTCGTGCCGCCCAGGCGCCCTTCCTGCCCGTCTGTCAGGACGGAGGCATGAGCACGCTGTCGACGAGGTAGACCACGCCGTTGCGGGTCTGGATGTTGCCGCAGACGATCATCGCGGTGTCGTTGACCTTGAACTCGGTGCCGCTGCCGGTGACCGTGATGTCCTGGCCTTCCAGGGTCTTGTGGGTGCCGGCCAGTGCGTTGGGCGCGGTCTTCCCGTCCACGACGTGGTAGGCGAGGATCTTCTTGAGCAGTTCCTTGTCGGCGAGCACCTTGTCCAGATCGGCCTTCGGGATCTTGGCGAAGGCCTCGTTGGTGGGCGCGAAGACGGTGACGGCCTCGGCGTTGTTGAGCGTGTCGGCCAGCTCGCCGGCCTGGATCGCGGCGGCCAGCGTGGACAGCTGCGGGTTCGCCGCCGCCGCGGTGGCCACCGGCTGCTTGGCCATCATCTCCAGGCTGCCCGGGTTGGCCGGGTCCTTGGGAATGGTGGCGCAGGCCGGCCCGAACTCGCCGCCCGCGGCGCCGGGCATGGACGGCAGGGCCGTCGGCACGGTGGTGGGCACGGTGGTCGGCAGTCCGGTCGGCTGCGTGGTGGCCGCCGTGTTCTCGCCCCCGCAGGCGCTGAGCGCCAGCGAGAGCGAGAACGCGGCGACGGCCGCGAGCGCGGTGAGCTTCCTCTTGCCGTACATGACGGTGGTTCCTTTCCTCCGGTGAAAACCTCCACCGGTGATTCGACACTGAACCCGTCATGTTTTGGAGCGATTAGCGCGATTTTTGTCGGTTTTTTTCTATTTCATGGGTATCTCAGCGATGATGGGCAGTGTGGGACTGGTCGAACCACCGGCCGGTTCCACCGTCAGGCCCATCGCGTCGGCGGCGTTGACCCCGCTGACCAGGTGCGTGGCGGTGCCCTGCCCCGCGGCGAGCACCCCGGCCGAGTGCGGCGTCGTGCCCTCCATCAGCCAGAACTGGTACGCCTTCTGCTCCCCGGGCGAGTGTGTCGCCAGCAGGATCACGGCGGCGTCCTGGGCGGCCGAGGCCACCACGGTGACCTTGCCGCCACCGGCGACGTTCGAGGTGCGCACCGTCGCGTCCTGCGCGGTCAGCACCGCCTGCGTGCGGGCCAGCTCCTGCCGCGCCGCCTGCGCCACGGCCCGCTCCTCGCGCAGCCGCTGCTCCTGCACCGCGAACGTCGTTCCGCCGACCAGCGCCGCGACGAGCAGGCACGCCGCCGCCGTCAGCGCCGCCGGATGCCGCCACCAGCGGGCCGGCTCGCGCCTGGTCCGCACCGGCCGGGCCGGTGGGATCTGCCGGGTACGCCGCACCGCGGCCAGCACGTTGTCCCGCATGGCCGGCGGCGGGACCGACCACGCGTCGTCGGCCAACCGCGCCACGGTCTCGTTCAGCTCGGCCACCTCGGCCGCGCACGTCTCGCACCCGCGCAGATGCTGGATGAACGTCTCGCGCTCGGCCTCGTCCAGCGCGTGCAGCACGTACGGACCGGCCAAGGAGTGGATCTCGCTCATGCCGCCACCTCCACGCCGAGGCAGTCGCGCAGCCGGATCAGGCCGTCGCGCATGCGGGTCTTCACGGTGGGCAGGCCCGCGCCCAGCAACTGGGCGACCTGCTGGTAGGTGTAGCCGCCGTAGTAGGCCAGGGTGATCGCCTCGCGCTGCAGGTCGGTCAGCGTCTTGATGCACCGGCGCACCTGCTGGCGCTGCAGCCGGGCGGTGGCCTGCTCGACCACCTCGTCGGCGGGCGTCTGCGTCGCCTCCGGCGCCATCCGCTGCACCCGGTCCAGCGCCGCCTGCTCGGAGCGCACCCGGTCCACGGCCCGGCGGTGGGTGATGGTGAAGACCCAGGCGGTGGCCGAGCCGCGCGCGGGGTCGAACCGGCTCGCGGTGCGCCACACCTCGACCAGGGCCTCCTGCGCGACCTCCTCGGCCTGCGCCGGATCGCGCACGACGCGGCGGGCCAGGCCGTAGACGCGCGGCGCGACCAGCTCGTACAGCCTGGTGAAGGCGGCCTCGTCGCCGCGGGCCACGGCCCGCAGCAGGGTTTCGGCGTCCGCGGGCGCGGCCGGTTCCGGCACGCTGGCCAGCCGGTCGGGCCGTTGGTACGGCTGTTCGTCACCGTTCACAGTTCCGCCCCTCCGGCGTGGATCTGTTCACCCGTCACTTGTGTATCACCGACGATTCGGCGCCGAGGCCCCCGCGGATGGGTCCGATCTCGTCCATCACCTACACCGATCATCTCGCCCCCGCTGTCACCGGCGCGACAGACCGGCTTCGATCGGGTGATCCGTCTCTCAGGGGAGCGCGTCTGAGCAGGTCGGCTGCGTATGGTCAGGAAACGAAACCGTTCCGTTTCGCATCTCCCTCCCCCCCGGAGCCTGTCATGAGCCGTGCCCGCGTGCCCGCCGGAGCGCCCCTGTGCGCCGCCGTGCGCGAGCTGCTGCGCGAGGTCGGCTACGACAAGATGACCATGGACGCGATCGCGGCCCGCGCCCACATGAGCAAGGCGACCCTGTACCGGCACTGGCCCGGCAAGCCCGACCTGGTCGCCCAGGTGCTGCGCCAGCAGCAGACCGAGGACGTTGCCCCGGCCGACACCGGCACCCTGCGCGGCGACCTGATCGAGCTGCTCGCCGCCGCCGCCCGCTGCGTCGTCGACGAGGGCCCGCTGATCCACGCGCTGTCGTTCGCGATGCAGACCGACCCCGAACTCGCCGGCATCGTCCGCGGCCAGGTGTACCCGGAGATCCACCGGCACACCGAGGCGCTGCTGGAACGGGCCGTGCAGCGCGGCGAGATCAAACCGCAGCCCTACGACAGCCTCTTCCCCGACCTCGTCACGGCGCAGCTGATGGCGAGGCACCTCGGACACGGCCGGCCGCTCGACGACGAGTACCTGGCCCGGGTCTGCGACGAGATCCTCCTGCCCGTCCTGGCCCGCTGAAACACCCTCACCACCGAAAGGCACCACGATGACCACCACGGTCTCCCGACCAGAGGCTGCGGAACCCTCCGCCGCCGCCCCGAACCCCCGGCGCTGGCTGGCGCTGACGATCATCGCGATCGCGCAGCTCATGGTGGTGCTCGACGCGACCATCGTGAACATCGCGCTGCCCGCCATGCAGGGCGACCTGGGCATCACCGACGCCGAGCGGCAGTGGGTGCTCACGGCGTACACGCTGACCTTCGGTGGTCTGCTGCTGCTCGGCGGCCGCGTCGCCGACTACTGGGGCCGCAAGCGCACCTTCATCGCCGGTGCGATCGGCTTCGCGGCCGCGTCCGCGCTGGGCGGTCTGGCCTGGGACGGGCTGAGCCTGTTCGCGGCGCGTGGCCTGCAGGGCGCGTTCGGCGCGCTGCTCGCCCCGGCCGGTCTGGCCCTGCTGACGGTGCTGTTCACCGACGCCAAGGAGCGTGCCAAGGCGTTCGCCGTGTACGGCGCCATCGCCGGCGGCGGCGCGGCGGTCGGCCTGCTGCTGGGCGGTGTGCTCACCGAGTACGCCGACTGGCGCTGGTGCCTGCTGGTCAACATCCCGATCGCGGTCATCGCCATCGCGGCGGCGATCCCGTTCGTGCCCGAGAGCAAGGCCGCGGGCAACACCCGCTACGACATCCCCGGCGCGATCGTGGTCACCCTCGGCCTGATCTCCCTGGTGTACGGCCTGACCAAGGCCGCCGAGCCGGAGCACGGCTGGGACTCCCCGGAGGCGCTGGCCTACATGATCGGCGGCGCGGTGCTGCTGGTCGTGTTCGTGGTCATCCAGAAGTTCTCGAAGAACCCGCTGCTGCCGCTGCGCATCCTGCTCGACCGCAACCGCGGCGGCGCCTACCTGTCCAGCACCCTGACCGGTGCCGGCCTGATGGGCGCGTTCTTCTTCCTGACCTTCTACTTCCAGGGCGTGCTCGGCTACACCCCGATCGAGGCCGGTCTGGCCTCGCTGCCGATCTCGGCGGGCGTGTTCATCTCCGCGGGCATCGCCAGCCAGCTGCTGCCCAAGCTCGGCGCGAAGCCGCTGATGATCGCCGGCGCGGTGCTGGCCGCGGGCTCCATGCTGTTCCTCACCCAGATCGGCGTGACCACGTCGTACACCACGCACGTGCTGCCGGGCGCGATCGTGCTCGGCCTGGGCCTGGGCTTCACGTTCGTGCCGCTGTCCAGCCTGGCGCTGGTCGGCGTGCCGCAGCACGACGCCGGTGCGGCCAGCGCGACGCTGAACGCCACCCAGCAGGTGGGCGGCTCGCTGGGTGCGGCGCTGCTGAGCACCTTCGCGCTGAACGCGACCACGGACTACGCGGCCGAGCACCTCAAGCCGGGCATGGACCCGCAGACGGCGGGCTTCGTGCAGGCCGAGGCGGCGGTGCACGGGTTCGCGACGGCGTTCGCGTGGGGCGGCGGGCTGCTGGTCGTGTCCGCGATCGTGATCACCGTACTGATCAAGGTCCGCAAGTCCGACCTCCCGGCGGAGGGCGCGGTCCACGTCGGCTGACGCCACGCGTCCGGCTTGCCATAAACGTTGGCCTATCTCATCGAATCCGAGCCACGGATTTTCGACGAGATAGGCCAACGTCTGTGTATGGGGGGCGCGTCAGGCGCCCTTGGGCGGCTTGGTGGAGCAGCCGTTCTTGCGTTCCCAGGCCTGGATCTCGGTGACGGGGGACTTGGCGGTGCCCTTGCGCCACGCGTCGAGGTAGCGCCACGGCCAGATCACGCCGCGGCGGATCCACCAGTCGCCGGTGTTCGCGCACGCCGGGGACATGCCGAAGTGCAGGTGGCAGGCGCTGGCCAGGCCGGTGCGGCCGACCTTGCCGAGCGGCTGGCCCGCCTTGACGCGTACCCCCGCTTTGATCTTCGCGTCGATCGCGGAGAAGTGCGAGCCGTAGTAGCGCACACCGTCGTCGCCGAGCAGCGACACGGACTTGCCGCCGCGCAACGCGCCGTCGTCGGTCTTCGGGTCGTAGAGGTCCACCGGCGAGATCTCCAGCACCACGCCGTCGATGACCGCCACGACGGTCGCCCCGCACGGGGCCATCACGTCCGTGGCCTGGTAGTCGTGGTGGGTACGCCCGTAGGAGCTCTTGCCGAGCACGGGGAACACGTGGCGGACCGGTGCCGTCGAGGGTGAGGCGGCGGGGAAGGGTGTGGGCGAGGTCGCCGGGGCGGTGCTCGGCACGGTCGACGGCGCGGCCGCCGGCACGAAGGCAGGCCCGGACACGGGGCCGGAGCAGGCGGCGAGGGTGAGCGCGGTCGCCAGGCCGGCCGCGACGAGGTGGAGACGCACCCGCCGACCCTACTCCGGCGGGCGGCCAGGCCGTGGACGTAGCCCGGACGCGATGGTGCCTCCGTCGCGGTGCAAGACGTGTCCATATATTCAGCATAAGTCAGCTTTGTCCAAAGAAGACAGTAAGATAAATCCGCATGTGTTAATTTCCGAACCAGGTTGGCCTTCAACACGGGGAGGAAGGGTGCAATCGCACAGTTCCGCACGCCGGTGGAAGCCGGTGTGGCTGCTCGCCGGGGCCCTGGCAAAGGGCTGGGCGGCTGCGACGGTCACCTGGGGCAGCTACGCGCTCACGGGCGCCGGCTGGCTCTGCTTCTCGTACTCGCCCACCACGTCGACGACCATCACCTAGGCCACCACCGGCTGAGGGATGCCGGGCCGACGGCAGGCATCCCTCAGTCGCCCGCCCGCGTCACACTGGAGAGCGGCGACACGTCAGGCAGGAGGCGACTGTGAGAATCGTTCCGTCAGGCGAAGAACCCGATCACGTCGCGCGTCATCAGGAGCGTGTTCTCGTCAAGCTCGCTGACAGCGGACTCCCGCTCCTGGTGCTGGACGATCCGGGACTGCTCACCGAGGGACGGCTCGCGGGGTTCGAACGCTCGGGTGACCGGATCACCTGCGTCCGCGTCGTCTACGGGGATCGGCTGGCGGACGAACCCTGGGTGAGCGTGGAGACCGCCCGCTGGGCGGGCACCCGGGTCGAGGCCGGGCCCCTACGGTCGGTGGTCGAGCACGGCTTGCGGGCGTACGGGGAACGGTTCTCCGCTGTCGACTGGAGCGAGGCGGACACCACCGTTCTCGTCGACGGCCGGCCGCTGCCCGGGCGGATCGTGCGCGCCGGCAGCCGATGGTGGGCGGCGCGCTGCGCGGATGACGATGTCGAGATCACCGTGCTGGCGCTCGACTGGCACCCGGAGGTGCCGCGCGTGCGGACCGTCACCGACATCGCGCTGTTGATGACGCCGTCGCGCACCCGGCCGTCCGCGATGCGGGAGTCAGCGCCGGAGCAGCCCGATGAGGTTCCCGCGAGCCTTAGCGGAGAGCCGCATCGCGCCCTGGTGGAGATCGCGCTGCGGATGGGGCGAGACCGCGCGCGGTGGATGGACGACGGGGGCCCGGGCCCGCAGTTGCCGACCTACTGGCGCGTGCTGTGGCGGAGGGCTGTGCGGCGGCAGATGGCGCTGGCCGACCAGCCCGAGCCGACGGCAGACAGGGCGGTCAGCGCCATCCTGGCCCAGCTGACGAGCCTGCAGGACCGGGCCGGGTGGTTCCGTGACGACGCGGAACTGCGGGAGCGGGCGATCGCCGAATCGCTGCTGTTCGGTACGGGACTCGGCGAGAGCGTGTCCAGTGCCGCCGCCCAGCGTGCTTGGCTGCACCGGGAGGAGACCATCCGTCGGACGGAGCTGCCGGTCGAGGTCCGCGCCTCCGCCGAAGATTCCTGGTTCGCGGCCTGGTCGGCGTGGGCCGCAGGCCACACGCCGGCCCCGCCAGCCGTCTGAGTCGGCGCCCGAAAACCGCAGGCCACAGCCTTGCGATGTTAAGAAGGTGCCCTTCCTCTACGAATAGCGATAAGAAGGTGCCCTTGCTTAGGGGGCGCGGTCGACGTAGAGGACTACGGTGCCGAAGAGGTGGTCGTGCCAGGCTCGGCGTCTGGAGTCGGTGAGGATGCCGACCATGCCGATGAGCCAGAGGACGGGGATCGCGAGGCCGACCAGGGCGCGGAGGAAGGCGCGGCAGAGGCCTACGTGGCGGCCGTCGGTGCGGCGGACGACGGTGCCGAACAGCAGGGAGCCCAGGGTCTGGCCGGTCATCCACCAGCAGGCGGTGAAGTAGACGACCGGCAGTATGGCGGCGACCACCGCCGAAGCCGCCTTCAGCCAGCCGGGGGCCTGGCCGGCCAGCGCCGACCAGACCGCGGGGACGCCGGACACGGCCAGCGACGAGGCGATCGCGAGCATCCCGGCGTCGATGGCCAGCCCGGAGACCCGGGAGACCATGCCTGCGTACGGTGGATGGTGGCCAGCCGCGGTCACCGCTCACCGTTCGCGTGGTGGCGGTGGAAGACCCGCCGGAACGAGGACTCGATCCGGTCGTCGGCGGTCGCGGAGGTCTCGCGCAGCTCGTCGGTGGCGCTGGCGAGCACGCCGCGGCTCTGCTCGGTGATCAGTTCCTGGAGCCGGGGGTCGCGGGTCATGTCGTCGATGACGACGGGGATGACCTTGCGCCTGATCTCGGGGATGGCGCCCTCGACCAGCCGCGGCACCACGCTGTTGATCAGGTATGGCATCAGGTTGTCCACCATGCGCGGCACGATCGACTTCTCGACCCAGGTCAGGCTCTCGTCGACGGTGTCGCGCAGCGCGACGGCCGCGGCGGCGCGGCTGGAGACCAGGGTGTCCCGGCCGCGCAGCCCGGCGGCGGTGACGACGTCGCGGGCGGTGTCGATCGGGGAGTTCGCCGGCAGCGCGGCGCGGGTGGCCCCGGCGAGCTTGCGGGCCTGGCTGCGGGTGGCCTCGCCGACCCGGGCTCCGGTGCGTCTGGCGAGGTCGTAACTCTGCTGGGTGAGGCCGACGGCGATGGCGACCGGTGAGCGGGCGTCGGCGGGCGAGGGCTCGACGCCGCTGGTGAGCAGGTCTTCGATGCGGGCCTGTTCGGCCGGGTCGACCGGGCCGGTGAGCCTGCGGAGTCGTTCGGCGACGAGCATCGCGGCGCCGAGAGCGAGGCCCGGCACGCCATGCCGCGCCCTCGCGGGTTCGGTCATAACATGAATTTACTCCAGACCACCACATAGCGGGGCTAATGCGGAGCTAATACCGACCGGTAACCGCCGTACCGCTCAAGATCGTTCGACTTGCCCGGCACATGGGCGAAACCGCGCTCAAGATACGCACAGGTGCCCGGCAAGTCGAACGATCAGGCGCGACGGCGCGGACGGATGAGAAACGCCCGGACGGGGCGGCCCGTTTCCGGGCGTACGCCGGTTTACAGCGGTGGAGCGGGCCGCGGCGGCCCGCCGGATCGCTGGAGGCGGCCCTTGTCCCGGTTCTTCGACGGCGTCTGGTCGTGGCTGGTCGCCGCGGCCGCCGAGACCTCGTGGCGCGAGCTGATGCCGCTGGGCCTGGCCGGCGCGTTCGTGTGGGGGCTGTGGTTCTACCGGGTGCTGCTGTCCCGGCTGGACCGGCCGATCCTCAACGACTACCGCACGTCGGTGTCGGTGGTGGTGCCGTCCTACCGCGAGGACCCGGACATCCTGCTGGAGTGCCTGCACAGCTGGCTCGCCCAGAACCCCGACGAGGTCGTGCTCGTGCCCGACGTCGGCGACACCGAGGTGCTGCGGCGGCTGGCCGCCGTCGACGACCCGCGGCTACGGGTGCTGCCGTTCACGCACCGGGGCAAACGCTCGGCGCTGGGCGTCGGCATCCGCGCCGCCCGCGGCGAGCTCGTCGTGCTGGTCGACTCCGACACACGCTGGCAGCGCGGGCTGCTGGCGGCCGTGCAGATGCCGTTCGCCGACCCGACCGTCGGCGGCGTCGGCACCCAGCAGAACGTGCACCAGCGCACCACCAGCGTCTGGCGGCGGGTCGCGGACTGGCTGGTGAACCTGCGCTACTACGACTACGTGCCGGCGATGGGCCGGGCCGGGGCGGTGGCCTGCCTGTCGGGGCGCACGGCGGCGTACCGGCGCTCGGTGGTCCTGCCGGTGCTCGACCACTTGGAGAACGAGTTCTTCCTCGGCAGGCGCTGCGTGGCCGGGGACGACGGCCGGCTGACCTGGCTGGTGCTGGCCTCGGGCTACCGCACCGTGCACCAGTCCTCGGCGCGGGCGATGTCGATGTTCCCGTCGACGCTGCGAGCGTTCGTCAAGCAGCGGGTGCGCTGGAGCCGCAACTCCTACCGCTGCTACCTGACCGCGCTGTGGAAGGGCTGGCTGTGGCGGACCCCGCTGGTCACGAAGATCACCGTGCTGCAGATCCTGCTGACGCCGGTCACCATGGGCATGGCTCTGGGCTACCTGCTGCTGTCCCGGCTGGAACTGAGCCCGCGCGGGGCGGTGGTGGTGCTGTTCTGGCTGCTGGCCGGGCGCGGCATCCGCGGCTGGTCGCATCTGCGCCGCCATCCCCGGGAACTGCTGATGCTGCCGCTGATCGCGGCGGTGGTCATCGGGATCTCGCTGCCGATCAAGCTGTACGCGTTCGCGACCATGAACCGGCAGGGCTGGCTGACCCGCGGCGCGGACCGCATCGGCGGCGACGGCCAGGGCGCGAGCACGCTGTCGGCGTCCCCGCCCACCCCCGCCCGGCGTCGGGCCGTGGCCGTCTCGTCGGAGACCGCATGAACCGGCCCTGGGCAGCCGCGCCCTTTCGGCGGGTCGCGTCCGTGCTCGTCCGTGCCGCCACCACCGCCGTCCTGCTCACCGCCGCGGCAGGCGCGTCCGCCACGCCCGCGGCCGCGGCCCGACCCGCGGCCCATCGCGCCTCCGCCGCCGAAGCCGCGCCGGCCGATGCCGAGCGGCAGGCCGCGCTGGTGGCCGCCGAGGACCGCTGGCTCAACCAGGTCCGGGCGGTGACCGCGGTGGCCCCGCTGCGCGATCTGCTCAGCCGGGCCCCGGGCAGCACCACGCAGAAGTGGGACCGGCCCTACCGGCTCGACACCGCCGGCGGCTACACGCTGGTGCTGACCGCGCGCACGGCCGCGTACACGGTCGACGACCTGCTGCGGCTCGCGCCGCAGACGTTCGTCCGCCAGCAGCAGGGCGCGTACCTGCTGACCGAGAACATCTACATCAACTCGGGGGCGCGGCTGAAGCTGGCCCATCCGGGCGGCCTGGAACTGCGCCTGGCCAGCCGCAGCAGCGGGTTCGTGGCGATCGTGTCGTTCGGCGGCGGCCTGACCCTGGAGGGCACCAAGCAGGCGCCGGTACGCGTCACGAGCTGGGATCCGCGTACCGGCAAACCCGACACCGACGTCCGCGACGGCCGGGCCTACCTGCGGGCGATCGGCGGCAACTTCGCGATGAGCCATACCCGCGCCGCCCACCTCGGGTTCTGGAGCGGCCGCACCGGCGGGGTCAGCCTGACCGGCACCGACCGGCCCGACACCGGCGCGGTCGAGGGCCCGTCGGCGGCGACGCCCGGCCGGATCCTGCCCGGCGAGGTGCGGGTGCTGTCCGGGGGACGGGTGGCCAGCCCGGACAGCAGGTTCACCGTGCCGAGCCTGTCCTACGTGTCCGGGACCATCGGCGACAGCGAGTTCGTCGGCAACGCGTACGGGCTGTTCGTGTCCAGCGCCGACGGCATCAAGATCACCGATACTAAGGTGCGCGACAGCATGCAGCACGGCGTCGTGCTGCACCGCTTCGCCACCAACGCGGTCATCGAACGGACCGTGTCCCAGCACAACGGCGGCGACGGCTTCCTGCTCTCGCGAGCCACCCAGCAGGTCCGGATCACCAATACGACCGCCGAACGCAACGGCGGCAACGGGTTCACCCTCAGCGGCCGGCCGCTGGCCGACGGCCCTTCGGCGTCGGGGCAGTCGACCGCCAGCTACGGCGCGAACACCGTCTCGCACAGCACCGCCCGCGGCAACGGCCACTACGGCTTCGAGATCCTGGGCGGCCTGTCCGTCAGCATCCAGGAGAACCAGATCGAGGGAGGCGACATGGGCATCGTGGCCCGGCTCGGCGTACGCGACCTGACGCTGACCGCCAACCGGCTGACGGACCAGCGCCGCCAGGCCATCGCGATCCGCGACGGCGTCGCCGGGGCCCGGATCAACGGCAACCTCATCGAGAGCACCCAGACCGGGGTGTACGTGCGCGACTCCGTCGCCGAGGTGCGCGGCAACACCATCCACGACGCGAACAGCCACGGCGTCACCTTCGTCGGCGCGGTCGGCGGCTCGGTGGCCGCGGGCAACGCGATCACCGGCATCGGTCCCAGCGCCGTGGACACGGGCCGGGCCGAGGGCAAGCTCACGGTGCGCGACAACCAGACCGACGCGTGGCTGGACACCAGCACGCTCTGGGCCCGGGTGCGCCACTACGCCAGCCCGATGACGCTGCTGTGGACCACGATCCTGCTGCTCATCGTCGTGCTGGCGTTCCGCCGCCGACGCGAGGACCACGGCCATCCGTACGCGGCGACGAAACCGCTGTTCCCCGGCGAGCCGCCCCCGGCACGGACCGGCCCCGGCAGGCCCAGCCCGCGCGATACGGCCCGCGGCCGGGCCAGGGTGGTGATGGCCGAATGACCGCACCTGCTCCGCGCCGACCGAGTCCCCGGCCCGCGCCGCGCCGCCCAGCCCCGCCGCCACCCGGCGCGGTCCGCCCCCGGGCACGCCACCACGGCTGGGGCCCGATACTGCCGTTCGCGGCGACGTCCCTGCTGGCGGGGATCGTCGTGCTGGTGCTCATGGCAATGGCCGGATGCCTGGGACCGGACGTCGGTGCGGCATCCGGTGCCGGCCCGACCCCGGACGCCTCCCGTTCCGGCGTCGCCTCGGCCCCGACACCGAGCCGGGCCCCATCGGCCTGCCCGCCCGCCACGGTGACGGTCGCGGACGCGTCGGCCCTGGCCGCCGCCCTGGCGCGGGCCCGGCCCGGGGACAGCATCAAGCTCAAGGACGGGGTGTACGCGGGCCGCTTCGCCGCCACCACCCCCGGCACCGCCTCCAAGCCCGTGCACCTGTGCGGCGGCCGCGGCGCGGTGCTCGACGGCGGCGGCACCGGCCACGGGTACGGGCTACACCTCGACGGCGCGGACCACTGGCGGCTGACCGGGTTCACGGTCCGCAACGCGCAGAAGGGCGTCATGCTCGACCGCACCAGCCACGCCGTGCTCACCGGCCTGACCGTGGAGCACATCGGCGACGAGGCGATCCACCTGCGCGCCTTCAGCTCCGACAACCTGGTGCGCGACAGCGTCGTGCGCGACACCGGCCTGCGCCGGGCGAAGTTCGGCGAGGGCGTCTACGTCGGCAGCGCCGAGAGCAACTGGTGCGACGTCACCGCCTGCGAGCCCGACCGCAGCGACCGCAACGTGATCCGCGGCAACCGGATCAGCGCCACCACCGCCGAACCCGTCGACGTCAAGGAGGGCACCACCGGCGGGACCGTCGAGGCCAACACGTTCGACGGCGCGGCGATGACCGGCTCGTACGCCGACTCGTGGGTCGACGTGAAAGGCAACGGCTGGCTGATCAAAGCCAACAACGGCCGGCACTCACGCGGCGACGGCTTCCAGACCCACCGCGTCGCCGACGGCTGGGGCGATCGCAACGTGTTCACCGCCAACACCGCCGCCGTCGACGGCCCCGGCTGGGGCTTCCACCTCGCGCCGGTCGCCGGCAACGTCGTCGCCTGCGACAACACGGTCACCGGCGCGGCCAAGGGCCTGGCCAACACCGACTGCCGCCGGACATGGTGAAGCCCGGGAGACTGTCCTTCTCCCGGGCCTCGAAGTGCCACCGAATTGCACACACCAGCACGTTTAAGCGAACGGGTCAGTATCAAGACCCCGTGTCTCTACCGTTTGGACTACCGCCCCAGGAAGAGGAGCGGGCCGGGCTCGAACCGGCACCTCGGGGATTTCGCCCGTACGCGGTCGACCTGGTGTTCGGTGGCGAATGCTGAGTCTGGAGCGAGAATCTGAGATTGATCGCGGCTGCCTCTGCCAGTTGGGCTACCCCCGCAGGTGGTGCAGGGGGTGGGACTCGAACCCACACTGTCACCGCGTTGTTCAGCTTCGGCTTCAGCTTCAGCTTGCGCTCATGCGCACCCCCGCCCTCCGGCGGGGGAGTCTGGTGGTCAGGCGAACAGGTAACCGAAGACGCGGTCGCCGACGTGCTTGTCGACCGCCTCGGCGTTGTTGGCCTCCTCGCGGGCGAACTTGACCGCCTGCTGCAGCTTCTCCACCCGCTCCAGCAGCGTCGACACCCGCTTGGCCGGCAGCGCGCCGGAGAACTTCACCGTGGTCCAGTAACCCACCGCGATGTCCTCGTAGTACACCTCGACCTGCGCCGGGTGCTTCTCGGTCGCCTCGGCCTTGACGTGGTTGCGGGGCACCTTCTTGGTGCGGATGGTGCGCACCGGCTCGGTGGACCAGCAGTCGGCGGAGTCGCTGAACACCCACGACTCGGCCGCGTCCAGCACCGGCAGCTTCTTGACGAAGGTGTGCAGGTCGGTGAGCTGCTTCTCCAGGAACAGCAGGTAGGTCACCGGCACGTCGGACAGCAGCACCCGGTCGTCGACGACCACGTCGGCGCGGGCCATGCAGTTGGTCGCGTCCTTGGTCGCGGTCACGTCGAACAGCCGCGACAGGGTGGTGCCGATCTGGCGCAGCACGTCCTCGGCGCGGGTCTGCACCTTCGTGGACTCCGGCGGCAGCTGCTCGCCCTCCTCGTCCTTGGCCTGGTATGTCCGCGAGATGCCCGACAGCAGCGCCGGCTTCTGCACGGCGTGGTGGGCCTCGGTCAGGTCCTGGAACGAGCGGCTCTTGATGCCCTTCTCGACCGCGATGATCTGGTTCAGCTTCGCCATCAGTGTTCCTCCCGGCGAGTGACGCTAGACGATCACCCGGTCGAGCGGCAATCGGGATTCCGACCGTGCGAACTCAGTTGATCAAGTACGGTGAACTCCTGGTGGAGTCGGGGGTGGTCGGCCGTGGTGATCGGCTTTGCGATGCTGGCCACCGGGTTCGTCTTCGTCTGCGGCGCCAACGACGGCGCGGCCCTGCTCGCCCTCGCCCTGCGCCAGCGCGAACTGCCCCTCTACGGCGTGCTGGCCGTGCTGCTCGCCGCGATCATCGCCGGTCCCGCGCTGTTCGGCCTCGCCGTCGCGCACACCTTCACCGACCGCCTCGTGAACGCCAGCGGCGTCCGGGGACCCCTGGTCGTGCTGGCCGGGGTCGGCGTCGCACTCGCCCTCGTCCTGACGCTGGCCTGGCGCGGCGTGCCGACCAGCGTGACCCTGGCGGTGCTCGGCGGCCTCGCCGGAGTCGGCGCGGGGCTGGGCGTGCCGCCCGCCTGGTCCACACTGGCCGTCGTGCTCGCGGTCGCCGCGCTCGCGCCGCTGCTCGGCGGCGGCCTCGGCTACCTGCTCGGACTGGCCGCCCGCCGACTGCCCACGACGTCACGCCTGCCCCGCGCGATGCGGTACGCGCACGTCACCGCCTTCGCCGGGCAGAGCCTCGCCTACGCCGCCAACGACGGGCAGAAGATGTTCGCGGTGGTCGGGGTGGCGCTCGGCGTCGCCCACCGGGCCCCCGGCATGCAAGCCCCGCCGCTGCTGCTGCTGTGCGCGACGGCCCTGGTGTTCGCGGCCGGGGCGGTGCTGAGCCTGCGGCGCATGGCCCGGGGCGCGGCCGGCGGGCTCACCCCGCAGCGCCCGTGGACCCTGGTCACGGCCGGGGTAGCGTCGGCGACCGCCGTGTTCGGCAGCGCGGGCATGGGCGTGCCCGTCAGCATGACCCAGTCCGCCACGGCGGGCCTGGTCGGCGCGGGAGCCAGCACCGGCGTACGCCGCATCCGCTGGCAGTTCGCCACCCCCGTGCTGACCGCCTGGCTGGTCACCGTCCCGGCGAGCCTCACCCTCGGGTACGCCGCGGGCCTGGCGCTGCGGAGCACGCTGTGATCAGGCTGCGACGGGTGCTCGACGACCTCGCGGGGCGGGCCCCGAAACGGGTGCTGGCGATCGTGCTGGCGCAGATCGACGCCGCCCTGGAAGGGGTGGAGCTGGCGGTGATGGTGACCATCGGCGAGATCGAGCCGCCGCTGGCCCGGCTGCGCATCGCCGAGATCGAGCACGACGGCGACGCCCACCGCGGTCGGCTGGTCGCCGAACTGGCCGCGACACTGGCCACCCCGATCGACCGGGAGGACCTGTTCCGGCTGTCCCGCTCCGTCGACGACGTGCTCGACCACCTACGCGACTACGTCCGCGAGACGGACCTCTACGGCGTACGCCTGGACCATCATGCGGTCGCGATGCTGGAGCAGGTCGCCATCGGCCTGCGCGACCTGCGCCGGGCACTCGACCGGCTGGTGGACCGCCCGGCCGAGGCCGCCGAGGCGGCGCTGGCCGCGCACAAGCGCTCCGGCCGGGTGCGCCACCTCTACGCCCAGGAACTGGCCGAGCTGCTCAGCGGTGAGGTCACCGGCCCCGTGCTCAAGCAGCGCGAGCTGCTGCGCCGCCTGGACGTGGTCGGGCTGCGCCTGGCCGAGTGCGCCGACGCGCTCGCCGACGCGATGCTCAAACGCAGCCTGTGACTCACGTGGACGATGCTTCACCCGTGGCTGAACTCGGGTGAAGCATCGTCCACCTCGATCAGGTGTGTCCCGCGGCCCGGGTCACTTGTCGTTCGCGCCCGGCCCGACCCAGCGGCCCAGCGGCCGGTCGGTGGCGTCCTGGTCGTCGTCCTTCTTGGACCGGTCGAGTCCCGCCAGCAGGCCGGCCAGGCCGCCGCTGCCGATACCGCTCTTGGAGAGGCGCTGGTCCAGCTCGGTCGGGCCACCCGAGCCGGCGTCGGTCAACGCCAGCATCTGAGCAGCCTCCTCTGGGCTCAGGCGGTATTCGGCGCTGACCTCCTCTGGGTTGTTACGGGCGTGCGCGGCGAACTCGTGATCGATCGCCATCCGCTCGACGACCTCAGGGAACCGGGACATGATCTAGGTCCTTTCGCTGGGTGGTGCATCAGATCGAGGGTAGGGGTGCATGGCATTAGCCAGGAGCGAAGCTTCGGGTCGCCACCGTGGACGTCTTAGACTTGAGTATATGTGAAGCTGTCATATACTTGTCCGATGACGACACGACGGGTCCGGAAGGTCGCGGGCGGGGTCTATGACCTTGGTCTGCATGTCGTGTGGTGCTCGAAATACCGCCGCCCTGTCCTCACCGGTGATGTTGCATCTAGATGCGATGAGCTGGTCCGTGGCGTCTGCGGCGAGCGTGGGTGGGATGTCGTTGCGCTGGAGATCATGTCCGACTTCGTCCACCTCGTGGTGAAGCCCGATCCGAAATCCGCACCATCCCTGGTGGCAAGCCAAGTCAAGGGCCATACGTCGCGAGTCCTGCGACACGAGTTTTCGCAGTTGCGTTCGAAGCTGCCGACCCTATGGTCGTCGTCGTACTTCGTGGGTTCGATCGGCGTCGTCTCTGGGGAAACTGTTCAGCGCTACATCCAGACGCAATACGAGCGCCCTTGGCGCAAGAATGGCGAGCGCTTGCCGTCCGGGCCGGCAGATGTGGCGATCGGATGAGACGTTCCTTCAAATTCCGCCTCAATCCGACAAGCGGGCAGTCCGCACGCCTGCAGGCATGTCTCACCGATCATCGTCTGCTCTACAACGCTGCGCTACAGGAGCGACGCGATGCGTGGAGCAAATGTCGTATATCGATCAGTTATGGGAGCCAGTCTGGTCAGTTGAAGGAGATCCGGGCGACCGATCTGGACGGGCAGGGGAGGTGGTCGTTCTCTTCTCAGCAGGCGACGCTCCGTCGGCTCAACAAAGTGTTCAATGCGTTCTTCAGCCGTGTGGCTAAGGGCCATCGAGGTGGGTATCCGCGGTTCAAAGGGGTGGGCTGGTTTCACATCGTTGAATGGCCCAAGAACGGCGACGGCTGCAAGTGGGATAGTCAGCCAGGCGGCAGCCATCTGCGCGTCTACTTGCAGGGTGTGGGACACATCAAGGTCCGTGCGCACCGAAAGCTGCAAGGGCGGGTAAAGACCATCAGTGTCAAGCGCGAGGGTGTCGGTCAGCACCCAAAGTGGTATGTGATCGTGTCGTGTGACGACGTACCTGTCCGGGCGCTCCCCGCAGTTGGGGTGGTCATCGGAGTGGACATGGGTGTGGCGTCCTTCCTTACCACCTCCGATGGTGCCCAAGTCCCAAATCCGAGGTTCCTTGCGGGCGCCGCCGTTAACCTCGCGGCTGCACAGCAGGTGCTGGCGCGAAAGAAACACGGATCGAACAACCGTCGTCGTGCGCGCGCCCGAGTTGTTGCGATCCACAGCAAAGTGCGACGTCAGCGAAACGACTTCCACCACAAAACGGCGCTGGCTCTCGTGCGGGATCACGACTCGATCGTCGTGGAACACCTTCAAGTCGGGAGTATGACCCGCAGCGCATCCGGCACGAGCGAGGAGCCAGGCACCAACGTGTCTCAAAAATCCGGGCTCAACCGGAGCATCCTCGACGCGGGTTGGTCATCGTTCATTGCGATCTTGTTCGCCAAGGCTGAGAGCGCCGGACGTACGGCGATCGCGGTGAACCCAACCAACACGTCTCGTATCTGCCCGAACTGCGGTCACACAGCTGCGGCCAACCGCCAGTCGCAGGCGGAATTCTGCTGCCAAGAGTGCAAACACACTTGTCATGCCGATATTGTGGCTGCGATCAACATCCTGAGACGCGGGCTGGCGTCTCTGCCCAAGTCTTGATCGACTTGCGCGAAGCCCTTCGCCTTCAACGGGGGGAGCAGTCACTGTGCGGTGTTGTGGGAGAGATCGACAACACATACCGAGGCATTCAGGTGGCACCGGCGAAAGGCCGAATGATGAAGCTGACGGTAGTGGGGTGTGCCGGGTCGGTGCCCGGTCCGGACAGTGCCGGGTCCTGCTACCTGGTGGAACAGGGCGGACAGCGGGTGCTGCTGGACGTGGGCACGGGCGCGGTCGGCCCGCTGCAGCGACACGGCGATCCGGCGGACCTGGACGCGGTGCTGATCACGCACGCGCACCCGGACCACTGCTCGGACCTGGGTTCGATCGCCTACCTGCGCGACCGCGTCAAGGCCGGGCCGCTGGACGTGTACGGTCCGGCGAATCTGCGCGCCGAGCTGAACTGGCGGCATCCGGCGCCGCAGTTCGTGTTCCACGATCTGCCGTCCGAGCTGCCGAGCCTCGGTTCGCTGGAGGTCACGTTCGCGGCGGTCGAGCACGGCATGGAGTCGTACGCGTACCGCGTCGGCGACGCCCTGTGCTACACCGGCGACACCGCCCCCTGCGAGTCGCTGGACAAACTGGCCCAGGGCTGCGAGGTGCTGCTGGCCGAGGGCGCCGGCTTCGACGACGCCGGTGTGCCGCGCCACCTCACCGCGGGCGACGCGGGCCGGCTAGCGGCCCGCGCCGGAGCCAAGCTGCTGGTGCTGACCCACCTGCGTTCCTGGCTCGACCACGGCCGCCTGCTCGACGAGGCCGCCCGCCACGCGAACTGCCCCGTCATCCTGGCGCACCCCCACCTCCGCCTGCAGCTGTAGAAAGGAAGGGCACCTTCACAACGCTCCGCGTTGTAGAAGGTGCCCTTCCCAACTTCGCACTGCTGAAGGGGGCCGGGTCACCGGCGGCGGTCCAGGCCGGCGAGCTGCCAGGCCAGGCGGCGGCGGAAGGCGGCGCTGCGGCCGAGCAGTCCGAGCACCAGGTTGCGGGCGGGCCGCGCGAATGCGGGCATGGTCGCCAGCGTGGTGAGCCGCCCGGCGAAGGTGACGACCTTCTGCGCGTGCGCGCGGTGCGTGGCGGCGTACTCGTCGAGGATCTCGGGCGAGGCTCCCTGGAGCACGCGGGACAGCGCGCCACCGAGCGCGGCCGCGTCGTCGATGCCGAGGTTCATGCCCTGCCCGCCGGCCGGGGAGTGGACGTGGGCGGCGTCGCCGGCCAGCAGCACCCGGCGGTCGCGGAACGTGTCGGCGACGCGGTGGTGCACCCGGAACCGGGAGCCCCAGACCACCTCGCGGACGGCGACCGGCGCGGCCTTCGGCCCGCGGGTGTCGAGCAGGTGCTGCACGAACGCGACGTCGGGCGCCTCCGGGGCGCTGTCCACGGTGGCGACGATGCGAAACGTCCCGTCGGGCAGCGGTGCGACGACGACCATCCCTGCGGGGGAGAAGTACAGGACGACCTCGGCGTCGGAGATCGCGCCGTCGAGCCGGACGTCGGCCAGCGTGAACGACTCGGCGTACGTGCTGCCGGTGAAGCCGATCCCGGCGTTCTGGCGGACCGTGCTGTGCATGCCGTCGGCCCCGATGAGGTACGTCGCCCGGATCTGGCGTCCGCCGTCGAGGGTGGCGGTGACGCCGGTGTCGTCCTGCCGGACGGCGGTCACCGTGGCGGGGCGCAGCACCGTGCCGCCGAGTTCCTTGAGCCGGGCCAGCAGCACGGCCTCGGTCTCCGCCTGGGAGATCATCAGCGTGTACGGGAACGGCGTCGGCAGCCCGCCGAACGGCACCGGGACGAGCAGCCGGTCGCGGTCGCGGATGGTGAACCGCCCTGCGTGGATGCCGCGGGCCGTCAGCTCCTCGGTGACGCCGTAGGGCTCGAGCACCTCCAGGGTCCGGGCGTGCACGACCGCGGCGCGGGACGTGTTCGCGCCCTCGGCCTGCGTGTCGACGACGGTGACGGTGTGCCCGCGCTGGGTCAGCACGACGGCGGCGGTGAGCCCGGCGGGGCCGGCTCCGACGATCAGGACGTCGACGGTCGGGGTGGACATCTTTTCCTCCAGGTCAACGATCGTTGGCCAACACTTGTTGACTTCGACGGTAGACCCGTGCCGAGTTGATTGTCAACAAGTGTTGGCCTACAGTTGTTGACATGCGGCGTACCTCGGAGGAAACGAAGTCGATCATCCTGGCGGCGGCTCGTGAGCGCTTCGCCGCGGACGGTTACGAGCGCGCCACCATCCGGTCCATCGCCGCCGACGCGAAGATCGACCCGGCGATGGTGATGCGCTACTTCGGCAGCAAGGAGAAGCTGTTCGCCGCGGCGGCCGAGTTCGACCTGAGGTTCGACGCCCTGGCCGACGTGCCGCGCGAGCAGCTCGGCGCGGCGTTCGTGCGGCACTTCCTGCGCCAATGGGAGGCCGGTGAGTCCCTGCAGGTGCTGCTGCGGACCGGCATCACGAATGACGGCGCGGCCGAACGCATGCGCGAGATCTTCGCCGGGCAGCTCGCCCCGAAGATCGCCCAGCTCACCGGCGACCCGGCCAGCGCCCCCGTACGCGCCGCGATGGTCAGCGCCCAGATGCTCGGCATCGGCCTGGCCCGCTACATCCTGCAGTTCCCGCCGGTGGTGGCCATGTCCGAGGAGGACCTGGTGACCTGGCTCGGCCCGACGGTCCAGCGCTACCTCGCCGAGCAGCCCGCCTGACACCGCAGGCGCGGGATCATTTCATCCGCTCCAGCCACGGCCGGCTGGCCTCGCCGAAGGGCTCGGTGTGGGCGCGTACCGCCGCGAGCAGCTCTTCGGCGTTGCGCCGGGCTCCGGCGACGACGTCGTCGGGGTAGGCGAACAGGACCCGGTGCTCGTCGAACTCGTCCTCGTCGAGCAGTTCCACCGTGCCCGTGTCGCGGCGGCGCACCACGTCGAGGTCCAGGTCGATGGAGACGACCTCGTCGGGGCCGTGCCACACGGGCCGGTCGGACACGTCGATGTAGAGCTCGGTGCGGTGCGGCGCGGCGTTGAACGCGGCCACCCAGTCGCCCTCGTGCGGGATCAGCACCACGTGCGCGACCGGGAAGAACACGGCCGGTTCCGCGCCGCGCCGCCACGGCGTGTGCGTCGTCGCGCCCAGCCACACCCCGTGCTCGTCCTCGCCGAGCCGGGGCATGGTGGCGTGCCAGTGCAGGCGGCCGTCGTACTTGCGGGCCACCACGCGCACGTCGCCTGGCCGCGGCGCGAGGTCCTTCTCCAGCCAGTGCCGGGCGTACGGGTTGCCGTTGTAGTCGCCGATCTCGTGGTAGCCACCGGTCCGGTACAGCTGGAGGGCTTCGGGCTGGCGGTCGCCGGTGTCGAGGCGGATGCGCCGGTAGCCGCGCCGCCGGGCGACGTCTTCCAGCTCGGCCATCATGGTGCGGGCCAGGTTGCGTCCGCGCGCGGCGGGGCGCAGGAACACCCGCCGCACCTCGGCGCTGTGGTCGTCGCACCGGCGCAGGCCGCCGCAGCCGATCGGGTCGTCGCCGTCGTACATCACCAGCCAGGTGCCGTCGGGTGCGCGCAGTTCCGAG
The DNA here is from genome assembly GCF_040648615.1 of Catellatospora sp. NPDC049111. Taxonomy (NCBI): domain Bacteria; kingdom Bacillati; phylum Actinomycetota; class Actinomycetes; order Micromonosporales; family Micromonosporaceae; genus Catellatospora; species Catellatospora sp. NPDC049111. Next base: position 73,159 of record NZ_JBEZEB010000004.1, read on the forward strand.
AGGTCCAGGGCCGGTGCCGAGGTCGTGCCGGACCGTTCGTAACGTTCGCCGATGTCGGCGAGGAACTCGGCAGTCAGCTCCCGCGACACGTCGTCGTCGGGGTCCTGCACCGCGATGCGCACCTTCGGCACGTCGATCCTCCCTCGTCCGGTTCCGCATCGAGAATGCCGTATCGACGCCGGTCAGGTCGCGTCGCCCCGATCATCCGGTGTGGACGGCACAGATTCGTCCCCGGATCGCGGCAACATCCGGCGGTGGTGCACCCGTCCTCAAGAGGAGTGGGCGGCGCGGCGCGTCGCCCGTCGAGAGGAGCGACTTGTGTCCCAGCGCCGCCGCCGTGCATCCGCCAAAGCCGCCCCGCGTCCTGCCCGCCGCCGCGCGCCGCTGTGGAGCAAGCTCGCCGTGACCTTCGGGGCGCTGCTGATGATGATCTCCGGTGGCAGCCTGATCGCGGTCAAGTCCTTCGCCGACACGCTGCTCGACAGCGTCGAGGTCGCGGCGCCGGAGGTGCTCGCGGGGCCCTCGGGGTCGGCCGCCCCCGACGCGTCGGCGCTCAAGGGTGCGTTCGACATCCTGCTGCTGGGCATCGACACCCGGTCGGGGCAGAAGGCCGACAACGCGCGCTCGGACACCATCATGATCGTGCACGTGTCGGCGTCGCACCGGGAGGCGTACATGCTGTCGGTGCCGCGCGATCTGCGGGTCAACGTGCCGGGCCACGGCTATCGCAAGATCAATGGCGCGTTCCAGGCCGGGCTCGGGCCCAAGGGCGACTGGGCGGGCGGCCTGAAGGTCGCCGCGCAGACGATCGGCAAGCTGACCGGGATCACGTTCGAGGCCGCGGTGGTCATCGACTTCAGCGGCTTCAACAAGGTCATCAAGGCGCTGGGCAGCGTGCGCATGTGCGTGGAGGCCGACACGAGGTCGATCCACCATTTCATGGTCAAGGGCAAGCCGAAGTACGTCGGCGGCATGGAGAACGACACCGAGGCCAACGCGTACGCCAACCGCACCGGCAACCAGCGCTACGTGCACAGGAAGGGCTGTCGGGACATGCAGGACTGGGAGGCGCTGGACTTCGCCCGGCAGCGCTACCTGCCGGACAACTCCCTCGATTACGGCCGCCAGCGCCACCAGCAGCAGCTCATGCAGGCGATGGTGGCGAAGGCGACCTCCGCGGGGGTGCTCACCGACATCGGCAAGGTCAACAACCTGATCCGGGCGGCCGGTGAGTCGATGCTGGTCAGCCTGCCCCGGGGCATGGACGTCATCGACTTCTTCTTCGCCATGCAGGACATCGCCGCCGCCGACCTGCTGTCGCTGAAGACCAACGGGGGCTGGTACAACGGCTACGTGATCAACAAGGAGTCGTTCGAGGACCTCAACGAGACGTCGAAGCTGATGTTCAAAGCCGCCTCGGTCGACAAGCTCGGCGAGTTCGTCCTGGTCCACCCGGAGATCGTGAACAAGAAGCCCTAGCGGTATCCGGTGACGTCGGCCGGCTTGCCGGGGTCCTGGACCTCCACCAGGTAGCGCCAGCAGTCCGGCCGGCTGCCGTCGAGGTCGGTGAACCCGTACTCCCGCGCGAGCTGCCCGCTGGACACCGACTGGCCGTTCCACCGGGCGATCTGCGGGTCGGCGGCCAGGGCCGCGACGGCACGGCCGGTGTACGCCGGGGACTCCGAGATCGCGAAGTGGGGCTGCGCGGCGACGGCGTCGCGCCAGGTGGCCTCGGTCACGCCGTAGTGCTCCAACATGATCTCCGAGCGCATCCAGCCGGGGGTCAGCGCGACCGCGGTGGCGCCGTACGGCGCGAGTTCCTTGCCCTGGGCGAACGCCATCCGCAGCACGGACATCTTGGCCAGGTCGTAGTAGAAGCCGACCCGGTAGTTGGCGCGGTTGTAATCCTCGGTGCCGTCGGTCATGCCCACCACCAGGCCGCCGGGCTGCTTGATCAGCAGCGGCAGCGCGTAGTGGCTGGTGATGATGTGGGTGTCGACGGCCAGCCGCAGGATGCGCAGGCCGGTCTCCAGGTCGTCCTCCCACAGCTTCTTGTCCCAGCTGAACAGCTTCTCGGCACCCCAGATGGCGTTGACCAGGACGTCGAGGCGACCCTGCTCGGCGTCGATCCGCTGGACGAGCCGCTCGACCTGCTCCGGCACCAGGTGGTCGACCTGCACTGGGATCGCGGTGCCACCCGCGGCGCGGACCAGTTCGGCCGTCTCCTCGATCGTCTCCGGACGGTCCATCTCCGAGCGCTGCGTACTGGTGCTGCGGCCCGTGAGGTAAACCGTGGCACCCTGCGCGCCCAACTGCACGGCGACCTGCCGCCCCGCGCTCCGCGTAGCACCCGCGACCAGCGCGATCTTTCCTGCCAACGTGTCGTTCATGGGTCGATCCTGACAGCGAACCCTGACAGGTCCTGTCATGTTTGACAGGATCTGTCAGTTCAGGTTGAGCACGTCGTAGTCGTCGAGATCGCCCTGGACAGCGCCTGGGTCGAAGGTTGCCAGCGATGCTCCGTGCCGACGGGTCTGGGTGACAGCATGGGCCAGCGGCAAAGGCAGCCGCAGGCTGAGTTCGGCGACCTCGCGGAGGTCGTCGGCGAGCATGGGCAGGATCAGGGTGTACACGTCGTCGGTGAGCAGGCGGGTCAAGCGCTTGCGTTCGTCACTGTCGACGACGCGGTATGCGTCGGCGAACACGGGTGCGGGAACGCCGACCGTGCCACCGTTCTCGGAGACGACGGTGATGAGCTCGCCGACGGCCACCGAGTCCAGGCGGGCGTACGCCGCCAGCGCGCTGCTGTCCAGTACGACGTGGATGTTCACGCGGCCTGCCCCTGGTCGCGGCGGGCGGCACGGCGGGCCTCGTGCTCTGCGAGACGCGTGCGCATCCGATCGATGCCCTCAGCGGTGAGCTGGTAGCCGGCGTCTGCGAGCATGCGCTGAGTGGCGGAGAGCCGTTCCTCGTGACGCATCCGGTCACGGATTGCGGTCGTGACGTACTGGGAGACGTTCGGTTCCCGCTCGAGGCGCTCGGCGACCTCGTCGGGCACGTTGACCGTGACACGTCGGCTCATAACATCATGCTACATCCTCATAACCGTGTTGTGGACGCGACAGACAGGCCAACCATCGCAGGTGGGCCGTGCCGAAGGGCTCACGGGCGGTTCCGGATCTCTCCCGGCATGGTCCCTCGCCTCCTCAGGCGCGAAACGCGCCGCACCGTCCGTGTCGCAGCTGCGGCATGAACGGTACGGCTCGTTTCGGCTAGCGGTCACTCGGTGGCGCGCACCGCGGCGGTGACGTGGGCGATCGCGCCGGCCAGCGGGATGCGCTCGGTGTGGCCGGTGGCCCGGTCGGTGAACTCGACGGTGCCTTCGGCCAGGCCGCGGGCGGCGACCGTGATCCGGTACGGCACGCCGATCAGCTCGATGTCGCTGAACTTCACCCCGGGCCGCTCCGCCCGGTCGTCGAGCAGCACGTCCATGCGCTGCCCGCGCAGCCCGGCGTACAGCGACTCGGCTGCCGCGACGACGTCGTCGGCGTTGCCGAGCACCGCGATCGCGACCTCGAACGGCGCGACCGTCACCGGCCACACGATGCCCTTGTCGTCGTGGTGCGTCTCGACGATCGCGGCCAGTGCGCGCTCGACGCCGATGCCGTAGCAGCCCATGACCGGGTTGACCCGCTCGCCGTCGGTGCCGAGCACGGTGACGCCGAGGGTCTCGGTGTAGCGGGCGCCGAGTTTGAAGATGTGCCCGATCTCGACGGTGCGCAGCACGTCCAGGGGCTGCTCGCAGTGGGCGCAGGGTTCGCCGGCGACGACCTCGCGCAGGTCGGCCCAGCGGCCCACGGCGATGTCGCGTTCGACGTCGACGCCGCGCAGGTGCACGCCGTCGCGGTTGGCGCCCGTGGTCATGTCGCGGCGGCCGCGCAGGGCGAGGTCGGCCAGGATCGGCAGACCGGTGACGCCGACGCCGCCGAGGCTGCCCGGCAGCGCGCCGAGCGCCTCGCGGATCTCCTCGGGGTGCGCGGGGCGCACGTTCACCGCGGCCAGGGTGTCGATCAGTTTCTGCTCGACCAGGGCGTGGTCGCCGCGCATCAGCACGAGGGTGAGCTGGTCGTCCACGACGTACACCAGGGTCTTGACCTGGCGGTCGGCGGTGACGCCGAAGCCGGTGACCAGGTCCTCGATGGTGCGCGCGGCCGGGGTGTCGAACGCCTCGGGCGCGCTCAGGCCGTCGCCGTCGGCGACCTGGGGCAGGTGCGAGGTGGCCTTCTCGACGTTCGCGGCGTACCCGCAGGCGCAGTGCACGACGATGTCCTCGCCGGCGGCGGTCGGGCACATGAACTCGATCGAGTCGCTGCCGCCCATGATGCCGCTGGACGCCTCGACCGGGATCGCGGGGATGCCGAGCCGGGCGAAGAGCCGCGTGTACGCCTCGTGGTGCAGCTCGAAGGAGCGGTCGAGCCCGGCGTCGTCGACGTCGAAGCTGTAGGAGTCCTTCATGGTGAACTCGCGGACCCGGATCAGGCCGCTCTTGGGCCGGGGCTCGTCGCGGAACTTCGTCTGGAACTGGTACCAGCGCTGGGGCAGGTCGCGGTAGGAGCGCAGCTCCTGGGCGACGGTGGTGAAGATCTCCTCGTGGGTCATGCCCATCGCGAGGTCGGCGCCCTTGCGGTCGGTCAGCCGGAACATCTCCGCGCCGATCTTGTCCCAGCGGCCGCTCTTCTGCCAGACCTCGGCCGGCTGCATGGTGGGCAGCAGGAACTCCTGCGCACCGATGCGCGACATCTCCTCGCGGATCACCTCGATGATCTTCGCGCGGACCCGGACGGCCAGCGGGAGCAGCGAGTAGTGGCCCGCCATCAGCTGCCGGATGTAGCCCGCGCGCAGGAGCAGCCGGTGGCTGACGGCGTCCGCCCCCGCCGGGTCCTGGCGGAGGGTCGGGACGTAGAGCTCTGACCAGCGCATGACACGTACACCTGCACTCTCTGCCTGTCGGACCGGCGGCGTGCCCGCCGGGCGATCCGCCGATCCTATGAGCAGGGCGTACGCCGCACGAGCCGTTTACGGCGTGGCGCGGTCCTGCATCTCCCAGGCGTGGTCGAGCACGTGCCACGCGATCCGGCGCGCCGCGTAGGCGTGCGGCCACCCGCCGCGCGGCGGGGCAGTGCCGTCGGTAGGGCTGCCCAGCACCTCCAGGACCTCGGCGCGCAGCGCCGCGGTGTCGCCGGGCGCGAGGTGCCGGACCCCGATCCGGCGGGCGTACGACACCTCCGCGGCGAGCACGTGCTCGACCATCCGGTCCCGGTCCCGCCCCCCGCCGCGCGGACCTTTGCGCAGTTCGGCGGGGGTCACGGCGACGACGTCGGCGAAGACGTCCCAGGCGGCCCGCACGAGGGCGGCCTGCCGCTGCGCGGTGTCGTGGTCGCGTGGGGCGAAGTCGGCGCCCGCGGGCCGTTCCGGTGCGCCGAAGTCGGTGGTCGAGCCGCCGCGCACGCGTTCCACGACGCGTACGTCACCGGGTTCGAACGGGATCTTCGCTCGCTCGGCGACCACCGCGTAGCGCTCGGCGTAGGAGGTCAGCGCCGCGAGGGCGCGTTCCGCGTCGCGCCCGGAGCGGCACCAGCCGGGCCACTCCAGGGCGCACGCGAAGATCCGTTTTGAGCCGAGTTCCAGGTATATGGAGGCCACATGGACATACTGACATGCCTGAACGGCTAGGCCAGGATGTCGTACCGTACGGTAGTCACTCCGCTGCTCAGGTTGGCGATCTCGGCGAAGGCGGCCCGGGACAGGTCCAGGCAGCGCCCGGTGATGTAGGGGCCGCGGTCGTTGATGCGCACCACGACGGATTTGCCGTTGGCGGTGTTGGTGACCCGGACCCGGGTGTTGAACTTCAGCGACTTGTGCGCCGCGGTCAACGCGTCCGGGTCGAAGGTCTCGCCGTTGGCGGTGCCCTGCGGTTCGTCGTAGTAGGACGCCTTGCAGGTGCCGGAGTCGAGCACCGTGGCGGTCTCGGTCGGCGAGGCGGGGGCGTTGCGGTTGCCGCGGGACGGGCGCTGCGGGGCTTCGCGGCGGGCGTCGGTGACCTTCGGTGACGGCGACGGTGTCGCGGCGGTCTCTCCGGCGGCGGCGGTGGGATCGTTCTGCTGGGGTTCGGCGGCCACTTCGGCGGCGATCAGACCGCCTCCGACCAGGACGGCCGTGGCGACGGTGGCGGTGGCGAACGGGGCGAGCCTGCGGCGGGGCTTAGGGGGCAGTGAATGTCGGCCGGGCAAGGTGATGACCTTCCGTAGGCAACAGGACGGGCGCCGGTCGCCACGTTCACGCGAACCGGGGCCGAAGCCGACCGTATCGAGGCGTACGCATGGCATGTCAAAAGGATCGAGCATATTGGGCGCTTTTGCCCCACAAGGTTCGCCCGATCGAACGACACCGCCCCCGCGACCCGAAGGCTGCGGGGGCGGTGTCGCCGCGCGACGGTCACGACCGGATCGGCCGCTCCGTCCACTTGCTCTCATCCCCGTGCGCGCCGTCGACGATCCGCACCGCCCTGGCGTACGCCAGCAGCGTGTCCCGGCCCACCGGCGCGCTGACCTCCAGCATGAATCCATTCAGGCCGTGCAGCACCACCGTGCCGTCGCCGACCACCGCGGGATGCCCATCCACCTGCTCGTTCACCGAACCGGGCTTGTCCGCGGGAGTCTCCGCCGAGTCCGCGATCACCGTCGTCTCCACATCCGGCGGGAACAGCAGCGGGTCGGTGTTGTCCGCCCGGCCGAACACCAGACCGGGCTGGACGAACGAGGTGCCGTCGCCGCGGGTGCCCCGGTAGACGGTGGTCCCGGTCAGCCGCGAGCACTCCGGGATGCCCGGGACCGTGAACGGCATGGTCACCGCCGTCCCGCGGCCGATCACGAGCTGCTCGGCGGCCTGCGCGGCCATCACCCGCAGCGCAGCCATGGCCTCGGCCGACGGCTGCCGGCCGGACTCCTGAGCACCGTCGGCGGCGGCGACGAAAGCCCAGCCGCCCTCGGCCCACTGCCAGCCCAGCCGCGCCGCGTCCCGGCCGTACATGCCCTGCCGTCCGGGCAGCCACGACGCGGGTCTGCCGCCCACCTGGCCGGCGCTCTCCGCCCCGGTCAGGTCGACCGGTTCGAACTCGGTGGCGTCGTGGTTGCCGAACACGGGCTTGCCGCCCGCGGCGTACACAGTCACCTCGACGGTGAACCGCTCGGCCGCGTCGTACATGAGGACGGACTGCCAGTACCGAGCCGTCCGGAAAAGCTGCGGGGACAGGCCGGACACGCCGCTGACGTCCACCCAGTGCCGCAGGACGTCGAACTCGGCCGGTGCCGTCCCGGCCGGGCGCGGCGAGGTCGACACCGACGGCGACGGCTCGGGGCTCGGGCACGGCGGCGGGGGAGGCCCCAGCGTGACTCCCGGGCTCGCCCCCAGGTTCGCCGGGCCGTTCGCGGCGGAAAACCAGAACGGCACCGCCGCTCCGCCGGCCAGCAGCAGCGCCAGCGCGCCGGCCAGGCCAGCGCTGCGCATCCGGCGCTGCCGCCGGCCCGTGCGTACGGCCCGCGCCACGTCCACGCCCGAGGGCGGCAGCGGGTCCTCCCGGAACGCGCCCAGCACTTCCTCGTCCATCATCGGTCTGCTCCCTTCGCTGTGGTCGCCGTGGCGGGATGCTCGCCGAGCAGCCGCCGCAGGGTCGCCAGGCCGTCAGAGGTCTGGCTCTTCACCGTCCCCGGCGAGACCTGGAGGATCTCCGCGACCTCCTCGACCGAGCGGTCGGCGAGGAAGCGGAGCACCACCGCGGCACGCTGCCGCGGCGGCATCTGGCCGAGTGCCACCTGCAGCACCATTCGGGTGTCCACGTCCGCGGCGGCGGCGACCTGCTCGCTGCCCGCGTCGGAGGACAGGCTGACCCGGCTCCAGGCGAGCCTGCGGTCGTCGAGGAAGGTCCGCACCAGGATCGTGTGCAGGTACGCGTCGAGGTTGCGGGCCTGGCTCGCCTGCCGCCATTTCACGTAGAGCCTGGTGATGGCCTGCTGCACCAGGTCGTCGCCCCGATGCGGGTCGCCTGCCAGCTGCGCGGCGATCCGCCGCAGCGCGGGCAGCCGGGCGGTCACGTACGCGACGTACTCCCGCTCCTGTTCCCCGTTCATCACACCTCCGGTTGTCGCACTCACCCGGTCGACGGGCACGGCGACGGCTCCGGTTGGGCGGACCGTGAGACTAACGAAGGCGGGGATCTAGCGATGCAACCTCAAGAGGATGTCGTCGGGCGGCACCTCGACGACCTGCCCCACTTGCGGGCCTTCCGTGAGCTCCACGCGGGGCAAGCCGTGCTCATGGCCGGAGACGCCGACGATGCGCCCCACCGAGTCGGGGTGGCGGGCCAGCGCCACATGATCTCCGACGGCCACCTGCTCGCCACTGGAGATCACCCAGCGTGCCGGATCGGTCGTCGCCGCCAGGCGGTCGCGGATGGCCCGCACCACCGTGGTCGAGGCGTTCCAGTGGTGGGCTCTGCTGGCCGCGTACGCGCGCTGAATCTCCTGCTGGATCTCACGGTCCCCGTCCGGCTCCTGTCGCCCGTACACGCCCGTCCTCCCCGTGCGGAAGGCACCGAGGTGGACGGAGATGCGGTCACGCCCACCCCGGTGCCGATGGTGACCAGCCGTCTGGGGACTGGTCACGAGGACGGTATGGGCGTCGATGGAAGGGCAGGGGTAGGGACGGTACCCCCGGCCGGGTTACCGCAGCAGTCCGATGACGAGAGCGAGTTCGCGGGCGTCGTCACGGACGGGGCCGCCGTTGTCCACCAGGTCGAGGACGGCCTGCCGGACGAACAGGTCCCGTTCGGTCACGTCGACGTTCTCCCGAAGCGCTTTGCTGATCATGTGCACCACGCCGACGGGGTCGCCCGTCAGGTGGTAGGCGCGGGCGATGTCGATGTATGTGGCCGCCCGGCGGTGCGCGGGCAGCGCGCCGAGTTCGAGTCGGGCGGCGCGGCGAATGGCGCGGCCCGGGTGGAACAGGTCGGCTTCCATGCCGATCGCGGTCACGGCCACCTCGGCGGCACCGAACATGAGCCACGGATGCAGGTAACCCGTGGGCAGGGCGTTAGCCGCCTGCTCCGCCTTGTCCCAGCACCTCCATGCCAGTCCTTCATTGCCGGCCTTGCTGTGGGTACGGGCGGCCGCCAGTTGCAGCTTGCCCCAGCGGGCCAGCTGCTCGGTCTGGCCGGAGTGGGGATCGAGGTCGGCGGCGGCCTGCTCGACCACCTCGTAAGCCTTGGTGAGCTGGCCGGACGCGCGATACAGGTGCGAGTAGTACCAGGCCGCGGCGGCGATGGCGCTCGGATCGTCGGCGTCTTGCGCCGCGGACATCGCGCGGTCGGCCGACAGCCACACCATCTCCGTGTACGGGCTGAATGCGAACAACTGTTGAGCGAGGTGGTAGGCCCTTGCGACACCGGCGCTGGCACGTCTGCGGGTCTGTCCGTCGAGGTGAGCGACCGCGCCTCGACCCTCAATGAGCAGGTCGGGCAGCACTGAGGCAATGGCGGCCTTACCTGCCGGGGCGCTATGCCACAACTGCCACGCGTGATCGACGCGGCCGAGGAAGCGCTCAGCGTTCGGCTCAGCGGTGGGTGTGGGGCGCGCGTGGCTGGTCATCACCGCGATGACTGCATCACCGGGGGTGCTCGCAGCCTTGGTCACCGCGGCGACCGGTACAGAGTGGTTTCCGGTGAGGTCGGCCAGATCGGTGATACCCAGGACTTCGGCCAGACGCAGCAGCATCGGTAGGCGAGGCTGAAGGATGCGGCCGTTCTCCACGGCCTTGACCCATTCTTCCGACCGGCCGACAAGTCCCCCCAAGACGGCCCGCGTCTTGCCCGCGCGCTCGCGATGGCTTCGCAACCTGATACCGAACGAGTTCGAACTGTTCACGGCAGGTGCCTCCCGCACGAGGGCCACTGCCTCAGACGGTACGGGCTGGCCGCCGGTGGAGCTAGCCCGCGCCGCGGCGCTCGCGGGCGCGGGCTGCGATCTGCTTGGACAGCACGGACAGGCCGGTGGCGATGACGACGGTGTTGAACAGCATCTGCACGGTCACCAGGCCGCGGGCGACCTGGCCCTGCGCGTGCACGTCACCGAACCCGACCGTGGCCAGCGTGGACACCGCGAAGTACAGCGCGTCGAGGCGGGTCGCCAGGTCCACGAACTGGCCTGGCGCGTGGACCGCGACGAGGTAGTCGGCGAGCGCGAAGAACAGCACCCCGCCGACCAGGGCGGTGAGCAGGCCGGTCAGCGGGGCCTCGGCGACGTCGAGCTGGCGGCGGACCTGGTGCAGGATGAGCAGCACGGCGAGGATCAGCCCGGCGAACGTCAGCAGGACCCGGATGGCCAGTTTCGCGGCACTGTCACCCATGTCGGTCGGCACGACGAAGTACAGGACCAGCAGCAGCACACTGTTGATCAGCGCCCGGAGAATCGGGCGTCGCCGTATAACCGACATGCCGGTATTGTCGCCGATGGTGTGCGGTCCGGGCAGGACCACGCGGGCGCGCCATCACATTGGCGAGTGGTGGGACCGGCAGGTTGGCGGCTTCGGCCAACTAACTCTGGGTCAGGCCAAGCTGTTGGTGAATCTCGGCCGGCTTGGTGCCACTGCCGGGGGCGAGCATCTCCTCGCGCATGCGGGCTCGTCGGGCAGTGCGTTCGTCGGTGTCCCAGGCGGGGTCAATTGTGCGGGCCTTGGCCTTCACATCCCGCCAGTTCGGTGAATCGGTCATGGCCGTTCCTTCAGGATCGTCAGGTGGCCGCACCCGACGAATATAAGCGCGGCATATTATCCACAGCGATTCGACCATTCTCATTCGGTTCCCCGGCATGGTCAGCTCGCGGCGACCCGGAAGCCGATGTTGCCCGCCGAGCTGTCGGGCGTGTTGGAGGAGCGGGCCGCGATGCGGTAGCGGTTGCAGTACGACTCGTGGCACATGTGCGAGCCGCCGCGCATCACCCGCGCCGCGCCGTCGGCTGGTCCGGTCGGATCGACCCGTGGGCCGGTGACGTGGAAGTCGACGCTGAACCAGTCCGCGCACCACTCCCACACGTTGCCCGCGACGTTGTACAGGCCGTACCCGTTGGGCCGGTACGACTTCACCGGCGCGGTGCCCAAATACCCGTCGGCGGCGGTGTTCCGGGTCGGGAACTCGCCCTGCCAGATGTTGCACAGGTGCCGCCCTCCCGGGGTCAGCTCATCGCCCCACGGGTAGCGGGCCTGCTCCAGGCCGCCCCGGGCGGCGTACTCCCATTCGGCCTCGGTCGGCAGCCGGGTGCCGGACCAGTCGCAGTAGGCCTGGGCGTCGTGCCAGGACACGTGCACCACGGGATGGTGCTGCAGCGCTCCGACGTCGGAGCCGGGCCCGTACGGCCGCCGCCAGTCGGCTCCGGGCACCACCGCCCACCACGGCGCGGCCTGCACCCGCTGCGCCTGCCGGGCGGACTGCGGAGGCAGGAACCCCTCGAACACGAACGAGAACCCGAACCGCTCGGCGTCGGTGACGTGCCCGGTGGCCTTCACGAACGTGGCGAACTGGGCGTTGGTGACCGTCGTCGGGTCGATGCGGAACGGGCGCAGCTCGATCTCGCGGACCGGTCCCTCGCCGTCGGCGGGGAAGCCCTCGGCGTCGTCGGTGCCCATCAGGAACGTGCCGCCGGGTATGGCGACGGTGCGCCCGGCGGCCCGCGACGGTGCGCGGGTGTCCGCGGTGCTCGGCGAGTGGGTGCGGGCCACGGCGTGCGGACCATGCGTATCCGGCTGCGCGGTCGTCGTCGCGGAGCTGCCGGTCGGTCTCGCGGTGAGTGCGAGCAGGGCGGGCCCGGTGCTGTCCGCCGAGGGTGTGCAGCAGGCGGGTGGGTGTGCGGTCATCCTGGTCCCATCGTCGGCCCGGCGGCGGGGCGTCCCCGCCGCCGGGTGGAGCCGGTCGGGTCAGGGTGCGGTGCTGCCGGAGCTGACGCGGTCGGCGGCCAGTTGGGCCGCCAGCGCGGGGATGCCCAGCGCCTGCTCCTGGGCGGGAGTGGCGTTGTGGAGCTTGTTCACCAGCTGATGCGGGTCGTTGGCCAGGTCGTAGTACTCGCGGAACAGGACCGCGCCGGAGCCGGTCGGCAGGCCGTTGTTGTCGGTGTGCAGCTGGTAGTACTCGGTGTACTGCTTGTTCGCGCCGATGTACGACGCCCAGGTGAGCGGGCCGCCGGTGCCGGTGCCGTGCTTGAAGAACTCGGTCAGCACACGGGTCCGCCGGTGGGAGCCGAGCAGGGAGTGCCCGTCCTGCGGATACAACGCGTCGGGGGTGATCCCGGCCGCGTCGAGGATGGTCGGCGCGATGTCGATGTTGGCCGCGAGCCGGTTGTCGTTGGCGCCGGTGTCCAGGCCGCCGGCCGGCCAGGACACGAAGAACGGCACCTCGACGACGGGGGTGTAGGGCACCGACTTCTTGGTCCAGCCGTGGTCGCCCCAGGCGAAGCCGTTGTCGGCGATGAAGAACACCAGCGTGTTGTCCAGCTGGCCGAGGGCTTCGAGCTTGTCGTGCACGGCCTGCACGGCGTCGTCGACCGACAGCAGGGTGCGCAGCTGGTTGGTGCGGATGTTGCGGCCGTCGGCCAGGGTGCCGGTGGCGTCCTGGATGAAGCCGGGCTTGTCGCTGCGGTCGGCTTCGGGCACCGACGGGCGGCCGTCCCAGGCGGGCACGGCCGTGTCGGCGTATTTGCCCTCGGGGGTGTTCGGGCCGTGGGAGGCGTAGGGGGCGAGGTAGAGGAACCAGGGGCGGGTGTCGGCGACGCTGCGGTCGAGGAAGCTCAGTGCCCGGTTCTTCACCACGGTGGTGGTGTAGTTGTTGATCGTCTGGACGGTGCCGTCGACGTTCCAGGTGCCGTTGTTGAAGGTCGGCGGGGCGAGCACCGCGAACTCGTCGAAGTGGGGCGGGTTGTCGTCGACGTCCCAGCCGTTGAGGTACTTGCCGTACAGGCCGGTGCGGTAGCCGGCCTGCTGCAGGTAGCGCTGCACGGTGGAGTGGTGGTTGAGGTTCGCGGCGTGCTGGTTGCCGCGTACGCCGTGGTTGTGCGCGTACTGGCCGGTGAAGATCGAGGAGCGGCCCGGCGCGCACAGCGGCGTGGTCGCGTGCCCCCGGGTGAACTCGACGCCGTTGCCGGTCAGCCAGGCTCGCGTCTTCGGGATCGCCCAGGCCGTCTGCTTCGGATGGTCGTCGGTGACGATCACGAGGACGTTCGGCCTGGTGTCGGCGGCCTGCGCGGCGGCCGCGGGCCAGCCGGCGGCCGCGGTCGCGCCCGCCGCGGCGGTGGCCGCGAGCAGGGTGCGCCGCTTCAGCGAGGGGGTGCTGTCGGACATGGGCTTCCTTTCGTACGCGCACGGCGGCGTCACGCCGCGCAGCAGGAGGTGCCCGGCGTACGGCCGGGTGAAGGGGGAGCGAGCCGGCGGTGGCGGTGCCACGCGGCCGCGGTCAGCCGCCTGAGGGCGGGCCGGTCGCGCAGGTCAGCGCAGACAGAGGGAACTCGCCTGCCGTCGCAGATCGACGTGCCGGCGGGCCGTCAGCAAGGGCCTGCGCTCCATGTGTCCGAGCCTAGGAAGCGCCGCCGAGGATCTCAAGAAACTCAATATTTCGTGATTGTGGAACTTGTGAACGGCCCGTCACGCGCCGGTTGCGGTCAGCGCCGCCGGGCGGAGGCGTCGATCTCCGCGTTGGCCTGCGCGACCTTGTCCGCGATCACCGCGCCGATGACGCCGAGCACGACGAGGTAGACGCCGTGCAGCAGCGGGCTGGGCAGGGACAGCGCCGACAGGACGCTCCCGCCGGTATCGAACGGCTGGCGGTCGAGGTGGAGCACGCCCTCGTCGTCGGTCATCGCGCTGGTCACGTACCAGCGCAGCGCGAGGTTCATGGCGATGTTGACGACCAGGCCGAGCACGGGGACCAGCACTGGCTGGCGCAGTTTCAGCAGCCAGGCCGCGACTCCTGCGGCGACCAGCGCGACGACGGGCACCACCAGGTCGTGCGCGGCGTCGAAGCCGGCCACGTCGTCGCCGAGCAGGATGCTCACCAGACCGGCGGCCAGGAAGGCGGCCAGACCGACGAGCGCACCGCGGCCAAGGACCCGAAGCATGGCGTACGCACCTTCCCGGTGATCAACGACGGGGGCCATCATCCGCCCGGCCGGCCGGTTCGGCAAGGGGCGGTGCGGCTCACTCGGACTGGGTGGCCATTCGGGCCCGGAGGAACACGAGTTCGGCCTCGGTGCCGATGGCTTTGCGGTCCTGCGGGTGGTCGACGTACCAGCGGATGGTGTCGGCGACGAACCAAGGGTCGGCGTCCCAGCCGAGCGGGATCAGCGGGTTCTTGGCGAACACCGGTGGCACGAGGTCGGGCTGGTCGACGGGCAGGGCGAGGTTCTGTTCGTTGCGGCGGGGCCGCAGCGGGGTGCCGCGCCGCAGCGCGGCCCAGGGCGTCACCGCCGAGCGCAGCCGGCGCACCCGTACACCGTCGGGCCACAGTTCCAGGCGGGGCAGGTCGCACCAGGACAGCAGCGCGCCGCCGACCGCGACCAGCGCGATCGGGATGTCCACAAGGATGTCGAACAGGCTCAGCTCGGCCCAGGTCTCGCCGGGGCCCGGACCCACCAGGACCCCGGCGATCATGACCCAGGCGAGGTGGATGCCGAGCCACTGCCGCGACGAGGCGGTGAACGCGCCCGCCCGGACGTCGAACGTGGTCCGCTCCCCGCTCGGCCGCAGCACCAGGAGCAGTAGCAACGCGATCGCCGCCGCGAACTCGGCCCCTTGCATCAGGATGCCGATCGACACCAGCCGGTCCGGGACGTGGTGGGCGGCCGCCTGCCAGCCGGCCGTGAGCACGACGGTCAGCGCGATCAGGCCACGGGTGCGGGCGAGCCGGGAGGCGAACATGGCTCGGCATCGTACGTGCCGGACGCACCACCCGGAGGACCGTGTGCTCCGGGCTCACACCCGGGCGTTCGTGTGCCCGGCCGCACGGGCCAGGGTGAGCACCTCCTCGACGCTCCACTGGTCGTCGGCGTGCTCGCCGTACTTGGCGGCCAGCACGGTGCCGTCCGGGCCGATGAGGAAGTCCGCGGGCAGGCCGAGGCGGCCGCCGGCCGGGCTGGTCGCGGGTAGGTGGGCTTTGCGCTGCGGCAGGAGCCAGAGGGCGACCGCGATGCCGCGCACGATTCCCGGCCAGGCGCGCGGGTTGAGCAGCGAGCGTGCCCCGGCTTCGACGCCGAAGGCCCGGTACCAGTGCTTCTCTCCGTCGGCGATGCAGGGGAAGGGCAGGTCGGTGACGTGTTCGAGCAGTTCGTCGGCCCCGGAGTGGAAGAACACGATCTCGCGCACGCCCGCTTCGGCGAGCCGGTCCGTGGCGCGGACGAACGAGCGCAGGTGCAGGTGGCAGATCGGGCAGCCGGCGAAGCGCCGGAACTGCAGGTGGACGAGGCGGCCCGGGTGCGGGAAGCGGACCGGTTCGCCGGTGACGGCGGTGAGCTCGGCGGAGGGTGCCCGGTCGCCGGGTGCGAGCTTGGCCATGAGTACGCCTTTCGTAGGAGTACAACGTACGCCTACGAAGCTATAAGCGTATCTTGTACGCTGTCAAGCCGTGCCCCGCAAGCGATCGCTGACCACCGACCAGCTCGCCGCCGCCGCCCTGGCCGTGGTCGACCGCGACGGCCTCGCCGTGCTGACGATGCGCACGGTGGCGCAGGAACTGAACATGGGCACGATGTCGCTCTACCGGTACGTCACCGACCGGGAGCAGCTCGAACGGCTGGTCGTGGAGCTGGTGCTCGGCGGCGTCGACTTCACCGTGCCCGAGCTGCCCACCTGGCAGGAGCGCATCGCCGAGCTGTGCGAGCGCATCCGGCTGGCGGTGCAGGCGCACCCGGCCATGGTGCCGCTGCTGCTGGTGCACCGGCACGCCTCGCCGGGCGTACGCCGCAGCGGGGAGGCCATGCTGAGCGTCCTGGCCGGGGCGGGCTTCGCCGGCGAGCGGCGCGTCATCGCGTTCCGTGCGCTGGTGAGCTACCTGATCGGCGCGTTGCAGGCCGAAGGGCTGGGGCCGCTGTCCGGGGCCGGCACCGACGTGCTGGCCACACTCGGCGAGCAGTACCCGTACCTGGCGGAGACGGCTGTGTCGGCGCGCGGCGTGACGCCGCAGCGCGAGTTCGGCGAAGGGCTGGCGCTGCTGCTGCGCGGCCTCACGCCCTGATCCCGCGGTCGCGACGAGCGTCTTCCCGGTGGCGCGCTGGACCTGTCAGGCGGCTGCGCCGCCGTCGGTGAACAGGCCGTCCAGCAGCAGATGCAGTCCGCCGTCGAGGGCGTCCTTGCCCTGGCGGACCGGGTCGTAGTCGGCCGTGGACGATGATCCGGCCAGGGCCGTCGAGCGGGGGAAGCGCTGCGCGAAGTCGGGTGCCAGGCGGCTGAGCAGGGCGGAGCGTTCGGTCCACCAATCCTGGTCGGAGGTTCCGGTGGCAGCCGCGGCGGCCCGTGCCTCGGTGGCCGTCTGCGCGGCGCCCCGCACGAGGTGGAACAGCGCGCTGACGGCGGGGCGCAGCCTGTCCGGGGGCAGGTCGGCGGCGTGCAGGACGTCCAGCAGCGATTCGAGGACCGCCTGCTCGTACGGGCCGAGCACCGGCCGGGCGTAGGACACCTGCAGCAGCCACGGGTGGCGCAGGTAGCGGTCCCACAGGTCGTCGGCCCAGGCCTGCACCGCGGTCCGCGGGCCCTCGTTGAGCGGGTACCGCTGCGGCCAGTCGGCGTGGGCGTGGTCGTACATGAGGTCGACGAGTTCGCGCTTGCTCGGCACGTAGGTGTAGAGCGCCATCGCCGAGGTGCCCAGCCGCTCGCCGACGGCGCGCATGGACAGCCGGTCCATGCCGTCGGCGTCGGCGATCGCGATGGCGGCGTCGAGGATCGCGTCGACGGTGAGGCCCTGCTTCGGGCCGGGGGCGGCGCGGCGTGCGCGGGGCACGTCGGAGGTGGGGGAGTGCGCCCGCCACAGCAGCGCCATGGTCCGCGCAGGATCGCCCTGGCCGCCGTACAACGTCATGTGGCATCTCCGTACACCGTAAGCTAATGTCTTCGCCAAAGAACACCTTACGGCATAAGGAGATGGTGATGGCGAGCGTACGACTGCACGACGGCAGCATGATCGGGTTCGAGGCGTACGGCGACGGGCCCGTCCTGCTGCTGCCCGTCGACCCGGTCCCGGTGGAGGGCCCGAAGGCCGAGGCCATGCGCGCCTGGGGCGCCGACCCCGCGCTCGGCCAGTCGCTGATCAACGGACTGCGCGACCGCTTCCGGGTCGTCGCCTTCGACTACGAGGGCCACGTCATGGCACGCCCGAAACCCGAGACGCTCACCCCGGCCAACGCCGCCCGCGACCTGCTGGCCGTCGCCGACGCGGCCGGCGCCGACCGGTTCGCCTTCTACGGCTACTCCTGGCTCGGGCTGCTCGGCCAGCAACTGGCACTGCACACCGACCGGCTGTCGGCCCTGGTCATGGGCGGCTACCCGCCGGTCGGCGGCCCGTACGCGGCGATGCTGGCGGTGACCAAAGCCGCGCACGCCGCGTCCCTGGCGGCCGTGCAGCACCCGCCGACGCCGACCGAGACCGTGCCCGGCGACTGGTCGACCGTCTCGGTCGTCACGACCGTCGAGCAGACCCGCCAGTTCGTGACGCTGTACGAGTCGCTGCGCGACTTCGACGACCGCGCCGCCCAGCCGTCGCTGACCTGCCCGCGGCTGTGCGTCGTCGGCTCCGCCGACACCATGGAGTACGGCGAGCAGTGGGGCGGCGTCACCGTCGACATCGCCGGACCCGTGCAACGCGAGCGGGCCGCACTCGAAGCGCTCGGCTGGGACGTCGCCGTCCTCGACGGACTGGACCACATGCAGGCCATGCAGGCCGCGGCCGTGCTGCCGGTGCTGCACCCCTGGCTGGAGTTCCGCCTGTGACCCGGATCAGCTCGCCTTCGCCCGCCGCGGCCGCCCCGCCAGCAGGCACAGGACCGCGGTCGCCAGATACAGCACGGTGACCGCGAGCCAGCTCTGCCGGTGCTCGGTCAGCTCGCTGGGCAGCATCGGATGCGCCAGCCCGTCCGGCTCCTCGACCACGGTCACCGACTCGCCGATGCGGTAGGCCGCCTCGTCGACGGTGAGCTCGCCGCCGAGGGCCCGACCGGAGTGGGCGGCCATCGCATAGTGGTAGCGGCCGATCGGCCCGCTGCTCTCCCGTAACGACACGACCTGCGCGTCCACCAGTCCGCCGCGCAGCTGGAGCAGGCTCGGTCCGGTCTCGCGCAACATGATCACGACGAACAGGAAACCGATCACCGCGGCCACCGCCGTCCATACGGGACGGAAGCCGGTCACCGTGAACCAGCCCGCGGCCAGACCCGCGGCCAGGATCAGCCCGACGGCCAGCCCTCGGTGCTCGGCGGGCAGCAGCGCGGTGCCCGCCAGGCCTGCCACCAGCGCGGCCACGGTGATGACGAGGAACAGCCGCAGGCCGCGGAGCTGCCGAGGGTGCAGCGCGCGGAAGGGGTTTCGCATGGCGTAGAGAGTAAGGCCTTCGCGTTCACCGCTGTCCCGGCCGGACGTGCGGTCTTCGACCTGCCGATACGCGGGGACGAGTGCTCCCCGTGATGCCGGGAGCCCTCGTCGCGCCGGCTCAGGCGATGTGCTCGCGGTGGCGACGCGACGTCACCAGCAGGACCGCGCCCAGGCCGACCAGCGCGACCCCGGCCAGCGAGATGCCGGACAGCGGTGCACCGGTGCGCGGCAGGGTGCCGGGTCTCGGCGACGGGGCCGACGAGACCGCGGGCGTGTCCCGGACGGCGCTGTACGGAGGGTCGCCGGCGAGCGCCGGCAGGGCGGCGAAACCGATGGTGCCGGTGGCGAGCACCGCGCCCGCGGCGATCGCGAGCAGGACGCGCTTGTACATCTGTGCCCCTGTTCTGGTCACCAGCGTGCACCGTGATCCTGCCTGGTCGGGGACCCCGTCAGATCCAGTTCGCGGTCCGTCCTGGCAGCCCGTCACGGTGCCTTGTCCGGCTGGTCGGCCAGCTCAGGCGACGTTCGGATCGACCACTGGTTGACCCGGGCTCGTACTATCCGCGCATGCGGCGGGAGGAGATCGACACCGTACGGGTGCTCTGGCAGGAAATGCCCGGCGACTTCACGGCCACCCTGGCGTTCGCGGTCGGCGCCCGCGACGAGGACGTCGACCAGCTGGGCATCACCCACCTGGTCACCCGGCACCTGCTGGTGAGCCTGCTCGCGGAGCCCGATGAGACGGCGGGACTGCTGGAGACGTCGTTCACCCTGTCCGGTGAGCCGACCCGGGTCGCCGAAGACCTCACCGACCTCGCCTCGCTCGTCGCGAACCCGGATCTCGGCGGCCTCGTGCTGACCGCGCAGCAGCTCGACGCCGCCGACCGGGCGATCGAGCTCGACCTCGACGTCGACGACGCGGTGCGCGACCCGTGGGTGTCGCTGCTGGCGCGCCGGCTCGGCCCGACCGGCCCCGGCCTGCTGCGCTGGCCCGCCGTCGACGCGCACCGGTTCACCGCCGACGAGGTCCGCGCCCACCTGGCCCGCTGGTTCACCGCGGGCAACGCCGTGCTCACCTGCACCGGACCGCCCCCGGCCGGGCTGCGCCTGCCGCTGCCCGCCGGGCCGCGCGCCGCCCATACGACGAGTCCGGAGGGCAGCCCGTCCGGACCGGCCTGGTATGCCGACGAGGTCGTCGCGCCCGGCGTCGCCGTGACCGCCACCGCGGGCCCGCAGGCGTTCCTGCTGCTGCGGGTGCTCGGCACCCGGGTCGACGCGCTGCTGGAACGGGCCGGGGTGAAGGCCTGGTCCACCGAGTGGTCGACCCCGGTCGGCGGCGACCGGCTGGAACTGGGCCTGAGCCTGCACCTGCGCGGCAGGAACCGGCAGCGTGACAGCGCTGTGGCCGCCCGCGTCCTGTGGCAGGAGCTGCTGCGGCTGGCCGCCGAAGAACCCGCGCCCGCCGAGCTGGCAGCGGTCGTCACCCGCTACACCCGGCCCCCGGCCGAGGACCCGCGACTGCGTGCCGGGCTGGAACGCCTCGGCGTGCTCGCCGCGGCCGAGCAGGCGCACGCCCAGGCTCCGCTGGCCGACGCCGGGCACCGGGAGCTGTTCGCCGTGTACGACGAGTTCGGCGAGGCCGAGGCGGCCGCCGCAGCCCGGCTCGGTCCGGCGGACGTCCGGGCGGCCGCGGCGTCGTGGCTGTCCTCGGCGCTGCTGGTCGTCCCCGTGGGGGTCGACATCGCGCTCGACGGGATGACCCGGACCGGCTGCCCTGCCGGCTCGTTCACCCCGCAGGGCGAGCTGCTCCGGCCTTCGCTGGCGCGGCGGCTGCGCGGGGCCAAGGACGGGCTCGTGCTGGGCGACGACGCCTGCCACCTCGTCGCCGCCGACGGCACGGTGCACAGCTTCCCGATGCGCGACGTCATGCTCGTGCAGCGGCGCGGCGAGACCCTGCTCGGCAACATCCGGCACGGCTGCCTGGTCGACGTCAGCGGATTCACCGGCGTCGACAAGCTGGTCACCCGGGTTCCGGCACGCCGCCACCGGATCGCGCACGACTGACCGAAACCGCAGGTCAGGGGCGTGCATGATTTGACACCGCTCGTACGATCATGCCCGTGACCTCGACAAACATCACCTGGCTGCACCGTGCCTCGGTGGCGGTGGCCGCCGTGTGCGCCGCGCTGGCGGTCTGGAGCTGGCTGCCCGCGAACACGGGCGACGACACGTTGGCCCACGTGTCGTTCCTGCTCGTCTTCCCGGTCGTCCTGCCGGGCATGATCGTGTCGATGCGCCGCATGCCGAACCGGAACAGCCCGCTCGCCATGTGGCACTACTTTCGGTGGTTCCTGAGCGGGGCGCCGCGCTGGGCGGTGGCGCTGTGGGTGCTGGCGCTGGCCGGTGCGATTCTCGCCCCGCTGACAGTTGTCGGCCCGAGCATCCATCCGGCCGCTTTCGCTCGCGCCTTCACCATGATGGCCCTCTACTTCGCCGTCACCGCGGTGCTCATCTACCGCGCGCTCGCCCGGGAACAGCGCGCCTGACGTTGCCCCGGCCGCGCCGGTGCCGCGGCGTGGTCAGGGACAGCGCGGCGGCCCGCCGCATGGCAGCCTGGCGCGATGACGCCGGACGGGGTGACGCCGCGCCGCAGCATGCGGGCCGCGGCGGGTGGTGTGATGTGGCTTCTCGCCGTGCTCGCTGTGGGCGCGGCCTTGGCGATCACCCGTGATCCGGGGCTGTGGGTCGTCCTGCTCGATCACGGCAGCACGATCTCCTTCGTGCTCATCTGCCTTTCGGGGCTGCTGCTGGCAGTGGCCGGGCCGGTGTTCGGCGTCCGCTCGGTCCGGGCGCGTGGGCTCGGCTACGTGGCGGCCGCCGTCGTGACCCTGTGCGCCACCGGCACCTGGGTCGTCAGCGGGGAACTCGACACCTTGAGCTTGCGCGGCGTGCCCGCGCGGACCGTAGCGATCTCCGCCGACGGCAGGTTCGAGGTGGTCAGCCGAGATGCCTTCTCCGGCCGCCCCTATCTGTGGCTGCGGTCGCGAGCGGGCCTGTTCAGCCGGGAGGCGCAGGACGACATCGACTGCTTCGTCGAGTCCGACGGCAGTTCCTACGACTTCGTTGATCTGGTCGAGTTCACCGGCCCGCATCAGTTGAGGCTCCGGTGGCGGGACGGCCAGACCGGCACCGTCGACTTCGACGGCCCGACACTCATCGTCACCGGCAGGCAGGGCGGCTGCGCGGGACCGGAGCCGGCTCCAGGGCGGTGACGGTGCCGCGACCTGCGCGGGCTCACCGTGGGTCCACAGTGTTCATCCGTGAGTCATCGAGGCGGGTTTACCTCTTCGTGACCGGCCAGTAGGGTCATCCTCCTAACCCCGGGAGGATATCGATGCGTCGCACTATGCGCGCCGCTGTTGTGCTTGCCGTGCTGGCCGGATTCACCGCGGCGTCACCCGCCGCCCTGGCCGCGCCGAGCGACCTGCTCATCTCCGAGTACGTCGAGGGCAGCTCCAACAACAAGGCATTGGAGTTCTACAACGGCACCGGCTCGGCCGTGGACCTGGCCGCCGGGCAGTACGTCGTGCAGTTCTACTTCAACGGCGCCACCACCGCCGGCGGGACCATCGCGCTGACCGGCACGGTCGCCGACGGTGACGTGTTCGTGCTGGCCCACGCCAGCGCCAACGCCGCGATCCTGGCGCAGGCCGACCAGACCAGCTCCGCCAGCTTCTACAACGGCGACGACGCGATCGTGCTGCGCAAGGGCGGCGCGGCCGGGCCGGTCGTGGACTCGCTCGGCCAGGTCGGCACCGACCCCGGCACCGAGTGGGGCACCGGCCTTGCCAGCACCGCCGACAACACGATCCGCCGCGACGCGGCCGTATCGCTCGGCGACACCGAGCCCGGCGACGCGTTCGACCCGGCGACCGGCTGGGTCGGCTACGCGACCGACACCGTCGACGGCCTCGGCGCGCACACCACCGGCGGCGGACCCGTCGACGCCCCCGCGACCCTGACCTGCGGCGGCGCGCTTACCGTGGCCCAGGGACAGGCGGGCACCCGCACGGTCACCGCGACCGACGCCGACGACACGATCGTCGACCTCGCCGTCACGAACATCGTCCCCGCCCCGGCGGCCGGCACGATCACGCGTACCGCGTTCACCCCGGCCGACGCCGTCGGCGGCACCGCGAGCGCGACCGTCACCGCCGACGCGGACCTGCCGTCCGGGTCGTACGCCGTGACGATGACCGCGACCGACGCCGACGGCACCACCTCGACGTGCGGGTTCACCGTCACCGTCAACCGGGTGCTGACCGTCGGCGAGGTGCAGGGCCCGACGACCGACGCCGAGAACGGCGTGCAGGACCGCTCGCCGCTGGCCCCGGCCACCGGCACGGGCACCAGCAGCGCGCTGTACGACGTGCGCGGCGTGATCACCCAGCGCACCCTGGCCCGCACCTCGGCCGGAGCCGCGCAGTACGGCTTCTACCTGCAGTCGCGCACCGGCGCGACCGACGGCGACCCGACCAGCTCCGACGGCATCTTCGTGTTCATGGGCGGCTTCACGTCGCTGATCGGCGGCTACGTGCCGACCGTCGGCGACGAGGTCGTGGTGCGCGCGCGGGTGTCGGAGTACTTCTTCATGACCCAGCTGTCCTCGGCGTCGCTGGTCCGCGTGATCGAGTCCGGGGTCACCGACACCGCCGTCACCAACGCCACCCCGCCGCAGGACCTCGCCGCGGCGAACCGGTTCTGGGAGCGCCACGAGGGCGAGCAGCTGCGGGTGCGCGCGGGCAGTGTCGCGGCCAGCGGCCGGGACGTGTTCGCCTCGACCGCCGACTCCGAGGTGTACGTCCTCGACGTCGACGACCCGCTGCTGGACCGCACCGACCCGCTGACCCGGCGGGTGTACCGCGACGCGCACCCGATGGACAACGACACCGCGCACGTCTTCGACGACGGCAACGGCACCCGGATCATGCTGGGCACCACCGGTGTGAAGTGGACCGCGCAGGACATGGCCGCGCTGCTGCCGCCCGCGCACACGTTCGACGTGCTGGCCTCCGACGCGGTCGGCGGTCTGAACTTCTCCTTCGACAAGTACGGCATCCAGGTCGCCTCCGCCGACTTCGGCGCGGGCGCGGACCCGTCGGCCAACAACGCTCCCGCCCCGATCAACCGGGACCGTGAGCTGGCCGTGGCGACGTACAACGTGGAGAACCTGTACGACTTCCGCGACGACCCGTTCGACGGCTGCGACTACCTGGGCAACACCGGCTGCCCGGGGGTCTCGCCGCCGTTCGACTACGTGCCGCTCAACGAGGCCGACTACCAGGCGCACCTGGGCGCGCTGGCGTCGCAGATCGCGAACGACCTGCACGGCCCCGACCTGCTGCTCGTGCAGGAGGCCGAGGACCAGGACATCTGCACCGTCACCGCTGGCGCGCTGGTCTGCGGCGACGTGAACAACGCCGACGGCAAGCCGGACACGCTGCAGGAGCTGGCCCTCGCCGTCGCGGCGGCGGGCGGCCCGGCCTACGACGCGGCGTACGACCGTGACGGCGCGGACGCCCGCGGCATCGTCGCCGGGTTCCTGTACCGCACGGACCGGCTCACCCTGGCGGCCCCGTCGGCGGTGCTGACGGCGACGCCGGGCGTGCAGTTCCGTTCGGCGGCGCTGGGCTACAACGCCGACGTGCAGAACCCGAAGTCGCTCAACGCGGTGCTGCCGTCGGACGTGGACACGTCCACCGGTGTGGACGGGTCGAACGTGTTCACCCGTGCCCCGCAGGTGGCCCGGTTCACCGTCTCGGCGCAGCCGGGCAGCTCTGACGTCTACGAGCTGTGGGCGGTGTCGAACCACTACTCCTCGACCCCGCAGGCGCGGGTCGGGCAGCGCACCGAGCAGGCCCGTTACGGCGCGGCGATCGTCGCCGCGATCGAGGCGGCGTCGCCGCACGCCCGGGTGGTGTACGGCGGCGACCTGAACGTGTTCCCGCGCCCGGACGACCCGATCGCCATGTCCGACAGCGACACCCCGTCCGACCAGCTCAAGCCGCTGTACGACCTGGGTCTGCACAACCTGTGGGCCGACCTGGCCGCACAGGCGCCCGGCAGCGCCTACTCGTACGTGTTCCAGGGCCAGGCGCAGACGCTGGACCACCTGTTCGTCAACGACGAGCTCTACGGTGACCTGGTGAAGATCCGGGCGGCGCACATCAACGCCGACTGGGCCGCCGACCACGACGGCGACGGCGCACGCGGGGCCAGCGACCACGACCCGCAGGTGGCCGTGTTCCGCACCCGTGCTTCGCTGCGGGTCTCGGACGCCACGGCGGTCGAGGGGCAGCCGCTGGCGTTCACGGTGACGCTGTCCCGGCCGCTGTCCCAGGATCTGAGCGTGTGCGGTGCGACGGTGCCCGACACTGCCAAACTCCTGCTGGACTTCACGCCGTACCTGGGCTGCCGGACCATCCCGGCCGGCCAGGTGTCGGTGACGTTCCCGGTCGAGACCAGGACGGACAAGCTGACCGAACCCGCTGAGAAGCTGTGGCTGGGCGTCGTGGCCGATCCGCGGGTCGTCGACCTGGCCGACATCACCGGCCAGGGCACGATCACAGGCTAGCGGTGGGGCACGTGGGGCCGGGTGCGCGAGAGCGCCCCGGCCCCACGTCGTATCCGGGCCTCGAAGCGGCGGGTCCGCGCCGGGCACGGGTCGGACAGAATCGACGGCGCACCCTACGATCGCGCCCATGCGCAAGCTGATCGCGGGTTCGCTCCCGGTTCCGGGCTGTTCCTGCTCATGGTGGTGGACACGCTGCTCCCGGGCGGGCCGCGCATCCCGATGGGCGTGGTGGTCGTGCCGTTCGCCCTGACCTTCGTCTGCTTCGTCGGGGTGATGAAGGCGGTCAACGGCAGCTACTTCGGGCAGCTGCCGATGGCGAAGTTCTGGCCGCTGCTGCGGGCGCTGCCGGCGGCGGTCAAGGCCGGCGTGGCGCTGCTGCTGGTCCTGACGGCGGCCAACTACTTCCTGTCGACCACGGGCGTGACCGACGAGGCGGACTTCCAACGCGGATTCGCCGGCAACGGCGTGTGGATCAGCGCGGGCGCGGCGATGCTGGCGTATGGCGCGATGCGGCTCGATCGGATTCCCGCCGACGCGAGGCCGGCGCCGTCCGCGTGGTCGGTGCGGTGGTGGACGATCGGCACGATGGGCGTCGGCGCGGCGCTGGCCGCGGCCGTGCTGCTGCTGCCGCAGGTGCACGACACGCGCGAGGTCCACGAGGAACTGCGCACGCGCTTCGAGGCCCGCGGCTGGGTGTCGCACCTGGTGGCCGCGGACACCTCGCACAACTCCTTCCGCGTCTACCTGGACAGCGCGGACCCTGCGCTGCAGGCCGAGGCCTGCACGTCGCTGCGGGCGTACGCGACGGAGCTCGGCCGATCTGCCGAGCTGTACCTGTTCGACGGCGTGCACAAGGCGAGCCGGCTGCGCTCGTGCTGACGACGGGCGACGCCCGGCCGCGATCCGGGCCGGGCGTCGGAAGCCGTTTCCGTCAGCGGAGTCCGGCGAGCGCGGCCTCGGCGTTCTCCCTGGTGACACCGCATCGGGTGAGCAGGTCGACGGTGTCGCCTTCGGCGAGGTCGAGGATGCCGAGCAGCAGGTGCTCGGTGCCGATGTGCTCGTCGCCGAGGCGCAGGGCCTCGCGGTGGGTGAGTTCGAGGGCCTTCTTGCCCTGGGGCGCGAACGGCACGGGCCCGGTGCCGGGTGTGCCGGTGGCGGGGAAGCGTTCGGCCAGTGCGGCGCTGACCGCGGCCACGGTGCCGGTGGCTTCGACGGCCCGGGTGCCGGGGCTGGCGGGGTTGCCGAGCATGGCCGACAGCAGGTGCTGCGGCCCGATGCGGTCGTGCCCGGCGGCGATCGCCGCCTGCTGGGCGAGCACCAGGGTCTGCCGGGCGTCGTCGTCGTAGCGGGCGAAGGTCTTCAGATCCGACTCGGTGGCCTCGGACTCCTTGGGCACGAAGCGTTTCTGGGCGGCCTGCTTGGTGACGCCCATGCTCTGGCCGATGTCGGTCCAGGACGCGCCGGAGTGCCGGGCGCGGTCGACGAAGTGGCCGATGAGGTGGTCGGCGAGTTCGCCGAGGTGCTGGCCCAGCACGACAGCGTCGCTGAGCTGCTGCAGCGTGTCGCCGTCGGGGTGGCGCTTCTTGATGACGTCGATGAGATCGTCCAGTCGAGGTGTCTCAGCCATGCCGTCAACCTTAGGTTGACGGCAGGCGGATCGTCAACCCGTGGTTGACGTAAGCCGTTCGGCCGATCTTGTGGTGGGTGGACAACCGTCATACGGTTTGGCGTCCGCGCCCGCTCCGCATGGGAGATCCGATGACCGAGCCCGCCCGCCGGCCGATGCGTCCCGCCGTGCTGTACACCCTCATCGGTGTCGCGGCGCTGCTGGTGCTGCTCACGGGTGCGGGCGGCGGCTACGTGGTTTGGGCCTTGACCAAAGCCGGAAGCCCCGCCGCCGATCCGGTGCCTGTCGCCGCGGCCGAGGTGTCGCCGAGCCCGACCGGCGGCCCCTCGCCGAGTCCGACCCCGAGCGTCGTGCCGAGCCCGACCGCCAAGCCCACGCCGAGCCCGACCAAGACGCCGACGACGAAGCCGAGCCCGAAGACCAGCCCCAAGCCCACCGCGAAAATCAAAGCCCTGTCGCTGGAGGCCCACATCAGCGGCTCGAAGTTCACCGCCACGATCACCGCGACCGTGACCGGCACGGGGCCGGTCCGCATCCGGGTCGACTTCGTCTATCCCAAAGGCGGTGTAGCCAGTGGCGACATCGCCCGCTACGTCACCGTCACCGGTACCGGCGCCCAGTCGGTGAAGACCGTCTCGACCAGCGTCGACCTCGCGACCGTCTGCGCGCACCCGGACACCCCGCTCGGCCGGGGCATCACCGCCACCGCTCAGGTCCCGCCGCACGGCGACTTCTACCGCGTCGCGCTGGCCGACTGTCCGTGACCTGCCCCGTTCGCCACTGACGCCGCGGGAGCGGACACGCCGGTCATAACGGCATCCGGTGGCCGGTGTGCGCGATGCTTGGCGCAGCCTTGTTCCGGGTAAGGCAGGGCCGACGACCGAAGGATGTGGGCAATGCCGGAGATGCACGTGTCGCTCGACAGCGACGACCTCAACGCGGTGGAGCGCAAGCTCCAGGTGCCCCTGGAGGCGCAGCTGACGTCTGCGCTGGAACAGGCCGCCAACCGCGTCGCCGACCAGTACGACGGCCAGAGCGAGGACGAGGTCGCCGCCTGGATCCTCCGCGAGACCAGGGAAGGCCTGCACCCCGACATCGCCGAGGGCTTCCAGCCCGACGACGACAAGCTGCGCGAGGTGGCACGGGCCGTGATGCGAGGCGAGCGCTTCTCCTGAGCCGATCCCGAGGCTCGCTGACCGCCACCTCTCGCTCACCCGCGCCGAGCCGGGGACGGAACGCACCACGATCGTTCGACTTGCCAGGCATATGGGCGAATGCCGGACCAAGATACGCACAGGTGCCTGGCAAGTCGAACGATCTAGGGCGGAACGGCCGAGGCCACGTCGTACGTCAGCGGACTGAACCGAACGCTGCTGCCGCTCAGCGCCGCCAGCGCAGCGGGCCCGGGTGCAGGGTCCACAGCAGCCGCCGCCACCAGGAGCGGCGTGCCTTCAGCTCGTCGATGTACGCCACCGCCCGGCTCCGCGCGGCTTCCGCTTCGGTGTCACCGGCCGTGCCCGGCCCGAACACGGTCTGGTTGACCGCTGCGGCCAGCTCGTCCAGCGTCGGCGCGGCCAGGCGCACGTCGTGCTTGCCGCGTACCGGTGCGGCGGCTTCGGCAGCGTGCGCGGCGACCTCAGCGGCGCTCAGGTGTTCCGGGGCGCGCCGCCCGGCCAGCCGCAGCGCGTCGCCGACCTCCAGCCACGCGCCCTCGATGCGGGAGTCGGGGCTGCCCTCGTCGAGCCTGCGCCGCCGCAGCGCACCCCGGGCGACGAGCACGAACACCACGAACCCGGCCAGCAGCAGCACCAGGAGCCCACCGCCGCCCGCGCCGGCGACCAGGGCCACGTTCGCGCCGCCCGCCGCCGAGCCGCTGGCCGAAGGGGCGGTGCTGGGCGCGTCGGCGGTCGGTTCCAGCGTCGGGATGGGCTCGTCCGACGGCGGCGGCTGCGAGGTCTCCGGCTGCGGCTTGAACTCGTCTTCCAGTGGTTTGGTCTCGGTGTTCGGCTCGGGCAGCGGGTGGAACGGCACCCAGCCCAGGTCCGTGAAGTAGATCTCCGGCCAGGCGAGCGCGTCCCCGGCGGTGACGGCGTGGTTGCCGGCGCGGGCGGTGAAGCCGACCACGACCCGGCTGGGCAGATTCAGCAGGCGGGCCAGCACCGCGAACGACGCCGCGAACTGTTCCGAGGTGCCCTTGCCCGCGCCGGTGCCGGGCGGTCCGAACAGGAAGAAGTTCAGGTTCGGGTACGCGTGCCCGCTGGGCGCCTGCGGGTCTAGCTTGTAGTGCTCGGACAGGAACTGCTCGATCGCCAGCGCCCGCTGGTACGGGGCGCCGTTGTCCGCGCCGAGCTGCTGCGCGAGCCGGCTGATGTTGTCGGGCACGTTCGGGCCCAGGGTGATGTAGCGGGTCATGCCCGCGGGCACGTCGGCGACGGGCAGCAGGTTCACGTCGGGTTCGCTGTGCAGGGACGTGACGGTGTACGTCATGCCCGTGCTGAGCCCTTCGGGGCGCAGCATGGTGCCGGTGGACTGGTCGTAGGCCGTGCGTACGCCGTCGACGTGGCTGGGGGTGGCGGCGGCGGGCAGCAGTTTGCCGGTGAGCCCGGCGATGGTGAAACGCTGCTGCACGGGCTTGCCGGCGACCTCGCCGGGCGGGCGGGGCAGGCTGCGCCCGGCCGGGCGGTAGGTCGCCCCGACCTTCCAGGTCACGCCGTCGTAGTCGGACAGCACCGCCAGCCGGATCCGGGTGTCGGCGGCGACGTCGGCGTCGAGCAGTTTCTCCTGCGGCTGCAGCGCCCAGCCGGACAGCCTGATCAGCGGGTTCTCGTCGAGGGCGTCGAGGTCCGGCGGGTCGATGAGGCTGCGCGGGTCGAACGGCTTGGCGGTGACCTGCGACGCGACCGGCGGTGCCGCGCCCGCGACCAGGGCCAGGATCAGCGCGAACCCGGTGCCGCCGGCGAGCGCGGCCCGCAGCCGCAGCGCCTTGCGGGTGGCCGGGTCGAGGCCGGTCTCGGGGGTGCGGACCCGGCCGGTGAACGCCAGCGCCGCGATCGCCAGGGCCGCGAAGGCCAAGGCCGACCAGGGGGTACGCGGCGCGGCCGGCCCGACCAGCCACAGCGCCCCGGCGAACAGCAGCACCGGCGGGGTCAGCCCGACCAGGGTGCGCCGAGCGCGGACGGTCAGTTCCATCGCCATGAGCCCGGCCAGCCAGGTCGCGATGACCGGCACGGCGACGGTGTCGGGCTGCGGCTCGACGGGCACGAGCACGGCCAGCAGCCGGGGGATGCCGTCGCGCAGCGCCTCGGTGGCGATCGTCGGCAGGTCCCCGGTGATGCCCGCGCGCTGCGCGGACAGGTTCAGCGCGAACGCCAGGTAGCCGGCCAGGCCCAGCACCGACAGCGGCGCGACCGACCAGGCCCGCAGCCGGGTCAGGGCGAGGCTGATCGCCACCGATCCGGCGGCCGCGCCCGCGATGAGCACGGTGAACAGGGTGCCGTTGTAGATGCGGTCGGCGACCAGGCCGGACAGCACCAGCATCGCCGTGATCAGCGCCGGTGGCAGGAGGATGCGCAGGCCGCGGGCTACCATCGGGTGACTCCGTCCCATACCGCGGCGAAGTCCTCGCCGTCCTCGGCCCGCAGCAGCAGCACCCCGGCGGGCTGCGGTTCGGCGGCCAGGCGCGGGCCGAGCACGCCGACGGCGACCGACGGGAACGGGCCCTTGAGCCCGGAGACCAGTGCGAGGTCGGCCAGCCCGGCGGTGCCGGTGAGGTAGATCAGGGTGTCGCCGGGCCGGTGCTGGCGCAGCCGGTTGGTCGCGGTGACCAGCAGTTCCTCGTCGCCGGGTGCGGGTTCGGCCTCGGCGAGCAGGTCCAGCAGTCCCCGGGCCGCGCCGCGGATCCGGGTGCCTCCCGCGGCGGGACCGCTGACCAGGTGCAGGGTCACGGGCAGGTCCTCGCGGGTCGCGGCGGCGACGATGGACGCGGCGGCCTCGCAGGCGCTCTCGAACGACGCCGACCCGGCCGCGTCGCGGTCGGCCCACGAGGCGGCCCGGTCGTCGAGCAGCACCACGAGCTGCGGCAGGCTGGTGTCGAGGTGTTCGCGGACCATCAGCTCGCCGACCTTGGCGCTGGTGCGCCAGTGCACGTGGCGCAGCTCGTCGCCGATGACGTACTCGCGCAGGGTGTCGAAGGTGATCGCGCCGTGCGGGACCCGGTCGAGGCGGCCGTCGAGGCTGCGGGAGATGCCCGCGGGCACGGCCTGGATCAGGTGGCTCTTCGGGTACACCCAGATCCGGGCGGTGTCGCCGTGGCTGCGCGACACCGACACCAGGCCGAGCGGGTCACGGCGGGTGACCTGCAGCGGGCCGACGTCGACGACGCCGCGGCGGTCGGTGGGCACCGGGTAGGACACGTCGGTGTCGTGGCCGGGGCGCAGGCGCAGCAGCGGCACCGGCACGGTCGCGCCGACCTGCCCGGCCCGGCCACAGCGGTCGTGGGCCACGAGCGTCGCGGCGCCGAAGCGGCCTGTGTTGCGTACGGTCAGCGTGACGGTGCTGCCCTCGCCGCGTGCTACCCGGTCGGGGTCCACGGTCCGGGTCACCGACAGCCGCGGCCGCAGTGCCGCGTGCGCCAACGCGTGCAGTTGCGCGATGACGGCGGTCGCGCCGAGCACCGCCAGTTCCGGGTATCCGTAGGTGAAACCGGTGGCCAGCAGCGCCACGCCGCCGACGGTCAGGCCCGCCCCCCGCAGCGTGACGATCATCCGGCGTGCCGCGCCGCGGGAGCCGGGCCCGGCTCGCCGGTCGGGGACTCCTGGCCGGGCAGCGGCACCGGGACCGCCTCGACCGCGTCGCGCAGCACCTCGGTCGCGGTGACCCCGCGCAGCTGCGCGTCGGGGGTCAGCAGCACCCGGTGCGCGAACACCGGCTCGATCAGCACCTTCAGGTCCTCGGGCAGCACGTAGCCGCGGCCCTCGGTCAGGGCGTACGCGCTGGCGGCGCGGGTCAACGCGATCACGCCGCGGGGGCTGACGCCGACGCGCACGTGCTTGTGCTCGCGGGTCGCCGCGGCCAGCCGCACCGCGTACGCGTACAGCGGGTCGGCGATGTGCACCCGGTGCGCCAGCGCGACGGCCTCGCCGATCGTCTTGGTGTCGGTGACCGGGGTGATCCCGTCGGGGGAGCGCAGGGTGTGCCCGCGCAGCACCTCGATCTCGACGGCCTCGTCGGGGTAGCCGACCGACAGTTTCATCAGGAACCGGTCCAGCTGCGCCTCGGGCAGCCGGTAGGTGCCGTCCATCTCGACCGGGTTCTGCGTCGCGACGACCATGAACGGCCGCGGCACCGCGTGGCGTACGCCGTCGACGGTGACGTAGCGCTCCTCCATGACCTCCAGCAGCGCCGACTGCGTCTTCGGCGAGGCCCGGTTGATCTCGTCGGCGATGACGATGTTGGCGAAGATCGGCCCCGGGTGGAACTCGAACCCGCGGCTGGCCTGGTTGAAGATGGTCACGCCGCTGACGTCGGAGGGCAGCAGGTCCGGCGTGAACTGGATGCGCCGCCACGCGCCCTGCACCGACGCCGCGATGGCCCGCGCCAGGGTCGTCTTGCCGGTGCCCGGCACGTCCTCCAGCAGCACGTGGCCCTGGGCGAACATGGCGACCAGCCCGAGCCGGACCACCTCCGGCTTGCCGAGCACCACGGTCGAGATCGCGCCGGCCAGTTTCTCGGTCAGGTCGGCGAACGCGCGGACCTGACCGGCGGACAGCGGTGGAAGGGGCTGGTTCATGACGGGTGAGTGTCCTTTGTGCTCGAAAGAGGGGCCAAGACGGAGAAACCCCGGCACGGGCCGTGACGGCTCGTGCCGGGGAAGCTCAGCGGATCAGCATTGCGGCACGTCGTTGTAGTCGTCGCCGTCGTCGAGGTTGAGCCAGATGAACGGGACGTAGCGCTGGTTGCCGCGGTAGGTGATCTGGATCCACTTGTCGCTGCGCTTGTTGCTGTTCTCCCCGGCCGCGAACAGCTCGGCGTCGCCGCTCTGGTTGCCCGCGGTGCCCTGCTTCCAGCAGAACGCCTTGAACGTGTCACCGTTCTGGGCGTCGCCGACCGCCTCGTTGGACTGCTGGCGGGAGTTGCTGTAGATGCCGATGCCGTTGGAGCAGCCCACACACCGGATCGTGCCGTTGAGCCGCCGGGTGCGCACCGTCACCGGGTTCGACGTCGCGGTCGCGCCGGTCGCGTTCTTCACCGACACCGTGATCGTGAACGCGCTGTCGGTCGCGACCTCGTTGACCGCGTACCCGCTCGCGCCGGTGTTGCAGCCGACCGCCCGCGCCGCGCCGTTGATGGTCACCGTGCACGTCGCGGTGCCGCCGCCGTCGTCGTAGGCGAAGTTCACCGTGAAGCCCTTGTACGTCGCGCTGCCCGCCGACACGTTCGACACCTTCGCGTCGGTGATGGTCTTCGCGCTGGTGGTGTCCTTCGCCCCGGTGCCGGCCTCGTTGACCGCCGCCACGTCGACCGACACGATCTCGCCGTCGCCGAACCCGTCCAGGGTCGCGTTGGTGCCGTTGACCGTCTGCGTGTTGCCGCCCGCCGTCACCTTGTAGCCGGTGATCGGGCGGCCGTTGTCGGCCGGGACCGCCCAGCTCACGCGGATGGTGCCCTTGGCGGTGCCGACGGTTGCCGCGGACAGGTTGCGCACCTGCGCGGGCTTGTTGAACGGCACCACCGAACCCGACGGCTGCGACACCTCCGAACCCGCGCCCTTGTCGTTGACCGCGACGACGGTGAACGCGTACTGCGTGCCGTAATCCAGCTCGCCGTCCTTGACGACCAGCTTCACCGCGCCGGACGTGGTGCCGATCAGGGCGCCGCTGCCTGCGTTGATCGCGGTGACCTCGTACCGCGTGATCTTGCGACCCTGGCCGTTGGCGGCGGTCCAGGTCACCTCGACGGTGCCGTCGGGCTTCTCGACCGCCTTCACGCCCGTCGGGGCGTCGGGCACGTCACCGGTCGGCATCACCGGGTTGCTCTTGCGGGTCGGGCCGGCGCCCTTGCCGTTGACCGCGTGCACGGTGAACGTGTACGTCTTGCCGTTGGTCAGCTTGTCGATGACCAGCGAGCGGTTGCGCGCCCCGACCGTCCAGGTCCGCCCGTCGCCCTCCACCACGTATTTGGTGATCTTCGAACCGTTCTCGGCGGCCTTGCCCCAGCTCAGGCGCACCTGCGAGTCGCCCGACGCGGCGGTGACGTTGCGCGGCGCGCCCGGCTTGCCGATCTGCGGCTTCGGCGGGGGCGGCGGCGTCACCGGCGGCGGGTCACCGCCCACGACGTCGTCGTTGAACTTGTCGACGACCCGGACCTGGTGCTTGTCGTTGACCACCCGCGCCGTCGCGGAGTCGGGCGCGTTGATGAACAGCTGGTTCTCGCGCACCTCCAGCTCCAGCCGGAAGCCGGGCTTGCCCGCCTCGATCGTGTTGACCAGCTTGCCCTCACGGTCGATCGCGTACACCTTGCCCGCGGCGTCGTCGGCCACGTAGAACCAGCCCGACCACGCCACCGCGGGCCGCACCGCCCCGCCCGCGCCCGGCACCGTGAACTCGTGCACCTGGTCACCGGAGATGACATACACCTTGCGGCCGTCGACGACCGTCACCGCGATGTCCTTGCCGCTGGAGCGTTCCGGCAGCTCACCGCCGGCCGCACCGGCGATCTCGACCTTCTTCAGGGTGTCGCCGCGCAGCAGCGTCAGCGAGCCGTTGGTCTGGTCCAGCACCGCCACACCGTCGTCGAGCGCCGACAGGGCCAGGTCGTGGAACGCCTCGGCGACCGGCTCGGTGCGCACCAGCGACGGCCCGCTGCCGCCCGTGCCGCCCGACGGCGGCGTCAGCGGCGCGGGCGTGATCGCCGAAACGGTGCCCTGGCTGGGCACGGCCAGCCAGAGCCGCCCGGTGCCGTCGAAGTGGCCGCCGGTGATGCCCGGCGGGTAGCGCAGCGGTTCGCCGATCGGCTGCAGCGTCGCGGGGTCCAGCTGGCGCACCACGCCCTGCACCGGGTCGATGACGAACGCCGCGTTGTTGTGCAGCGCCACCGACACGCCCAGGCCCGCCTGCGACTCCTGCGACGCGGTGATCTGCAGCGTCGCCGGGTCCAGGGCGCTGATGCGCCCGGTGTGCTGGTCGCGCACGATCAGGTACCGGTCGGACTGGCTGACCTGCACGTAGTGGCCCTGCGAGGCGACCAGCGCCTGCGAGCGGGTGTCCACCTTGCCGGTCAGGCCGTTGACGCGGGCGATCTCGCCGCGGGTGAGGCTCCACAGCCATGAGCTGCTGTCGAAGCCGGCCGACACCTGGTCGTTGGCGCTGAGCCCGAACCAGGTCAGGCCCATGGCGGCGAGCATCGCCAGCACCGTGACGATGGTGACGACGCCACCTTTGGTCCGTGCTCTACGTGTGATCGCGCCCGGTGACAGATCCGCCACGGATCGCCCCTCCCCATGACGCGGGGTGTGCCGAGCCCACCCCGCTCGCCGACTGGCGTCCTCCCCAGAAGCCGACGTCATCCTAGGCGTTGCAGGTCACCGGTGAAAGTCGAGTGAGGACGCTCATGGTGTCAGGCTGGGCGACGGCGTCGTCGCCCCTGCGGTGCCGGTGCAGGCGGGCTTGGATCGCAGCAGCTCATCGCCGCTGTAGATGCTCATGATGACGAAGCAGTAGTCCCAGTTCGGGTTCAGGCCGGTGACGGTGTATCGCGTCTCACCGTTGCCGGGCTTGCCCATGGTCGCCACTTCCTCGCCTTCGGGGGCGCCGAGCAGCACCTGCGCGGCGTAGCCGTCGGACGGGTCGAACCAGGTGATGGTGACGTCGCCGTTGGCGGCGCGGGTGACGAAGACGTCGCCAGCGGCCTCGGCTTTGACGGTCGGGCCGGGCTGCGGCTGCTCGCCGTCCTTGTTCGTCAGCATCACCACCAGGGTGGCCACGGCGGCGAGCACGGCGACGATCGCGGCGGCGACCGCGGCGATGACCGGGCCGCGGCTGCGTCGCTGCGGGGCGGCGGGCGGCGCGGGTGGCGCGAACACCGTCGGCGTCGGCACGTGCTGCGGTTGCTGCGGCAGGTGACGCGGGGGCGTCTGCGGCGGCGGCGCGACCGGGATCGCGGGTGTCCGGCCGTCGGCGGCGCGGGCCTGCTCCGGCGGCAGGTCACGGCGCGGCTGGTCCTGGTGCGGCGTCGCGGCGTGCGGCGGCTGCCCCTGGTACGGCGGCCGCTGTTGGTGCTGCTGAGGGTGTCCGGTGTCCTGCCGCGGTGCCTGGTGCTGTTGCGATTGCGCGATGTCGTGCCGGGGCGGTTCACGGTGCGGCGGCAGTGCCTCGGGCTGCGCGGGTCGGCTGGGGTCGGGCGGCAGCGGGACGCTCGGCGGGGTCGGCACGATGGGCATGGCGCGGGTCGCGGACTGGTCGCGGCGCGGCGGCATGGTCAGGCCGTAGGGCGCGGTCCGGTCGTCCTCGTGCGCGGGCTCGGTGTCCGCGGCGCGGGTGACGGGACGCGCGGGTGGGGTCCGGTCTCCGGTCTCCGGTGTCACCGGACCCATCGGCCGCGACGGCGGGCCGAGCAGGGAGGTGCGGTCGTCGGCGGGACTCGGGGTGACCGGGTTCGGCGGTGGCGGCGTCAGCAGGGAGGTCCGGTCGTCGACCGGGGTCGGTGCGACGGGGTTCGGCGGCGTGACCGCCGGAGTCGGAACGGGCTGCTCCACGCTCGGGGTGCGTGGCGGCATGACCACTGCGGTGCGGTCGTCGGGCGCGGATGCCGGATTCGTCTGCGGCGTCGACGCGGGTAGCGGCCAGGCCGGGGGCGCGGTCTGCGAAGCTTGGTCCACTGGCGCGACCTGCGGCGGCGTCGCCGGGACGGACTGAGACACGTACGTGGTCGGCCGCGACGGCGGCGGCAGCAGCGCGGTGCTGTCCTCGGGCGGCTGCGGTGCCGGCGGTGCGGGGGTCGACGGTGGCGGTGCGACAACTGCGGGAGCGTCCGGGCCGAGCCAGGCGCGGGCGACCTGGACCTGCTGGTCGAAGCCGGGCGTGAGCGGGCCGTGCGTGGCCACCTTGGTGTACTGGCGGCGTGCCTCGTGGCGGTTGCCCAGCTCGTCGGCGATCTGCGCGAGGTCGAACGACATCGACAGCAGCAGCGGGTGCTCCTCGCCGAAGCGGTAGCCGCCGTTGTACAGCGCGTTCTCCAGCACGCGGCGGGCCGCGCTCAGGTCGCCGGACTGCCGGTGCATGGTGGCGAGCAGGTGCCCGGTGGTCAGGACCTCGGGGTGGTCCTCGCCGGCGGCCATGATCGCCGCTTCGAGGGACTGCTCCAGCAGTGTGCGGGCGCTGTTGAGGTCCCCGCGGTCACGGCGGGCGAGCGCCTCGGTTCGGATGTCGCTCAGCGAGGTCGGTGACGGCACGGGTCACATCCTGCCCATACCCCCCGACTCCCCGCCACCCGCAGGGGTGAAGATCGCGACGATCTTGCGCGAACTGTTGCCGGTATGCCCGGAACGAGTGTGTCGTCCCCACCCGCCACGCAAGATCGCGCGTCAGCGGCGGCCGCGGGGGGCGGTGTGCTTGAAGTGCACGAAGAGGCGGCCGAAGTTTTTGGAGTCCTTCTCCACGCGGTGGTAGAGGGCTTTGACCTCTTTTTGTTCGAGGAAGCGCAGGACGGTCTTCTTCAGGGCACCGGAGCCTTTGCCGGGGATGATCTCGATCATCGGGGCCTTCTTGGCGATCGCCTCGGCCATGATGTCGTTGAGGGCCCGCTCGATGTCGCGGCCCTTGTTGTATATGTCGTGCAGGTCCAGTACTAGCTTCATCAGCGCTGAGCCTACCCGATGTGAGCTGGGCTCCGGGTGGCTCGGCGGTGCCGGGGTCAGGTGCGGTCGCGGATCAGGGACAGCAGGTGGGCGTGGGTCTCGGGGTCGGCGGCCGCCAGCAGGCCGCGGCCCGTGGGGCCGAGCGGGGCGCCGTCGATGCCGGTGACCACACAGCCGGCGGCCTGGCACAGGGCGATGCCGGCGGCGAAGTGCAGGTTGATGGACAGGTCGCCGCCGTCGGTGACGTAGGCGGCGCGTCTGCCTGCCGCGACCCAGGCCAGGGCGAGGGTGGTGGACACGACCCGGGGGCGGAAGTGCTCGACGAAGCCGGGGTGGGCCAGCAGGTCCACGGCGCGCAAGCCGGGTGCGTTCGGGAAGGGCGGGTCCAGGTTCACGTCCACCAGGCGGGTGGCCGCGGTGGGGGTCAGCGGGGTGTCGGCGCCGCCGCGGCGTAGCCGGGCGGTGCGGCCGTCGGTGATGAAGACTTCGCCGGTGAACGGGTCGGCGACGGCGGCGGGGCCGCCGCGCAGGGCCACGTTGACGGCGACGAGCATGTTGCCGACGGCGTAGTTGAGAGTGCCGCACAGAGGGTCCACCAGCCACCGGCGGGTGGCGTCGGGGGTGCCCGTCTGCCCGCCTTCCTCGCCGAGCACGGCGTCGTGGGGGCGGGCGGTGCGGATGACGTCGAGGATCGCCTGCTCGGCTGCCACGTCGGCGGCGGTGGCGAAGTCGCCGCCGCCCTTGTCGATCCGGGCCAGGTGCCCGCCGTACAGGTCACGCACCACGTCCGCGCCGGCCTGTGCCGCAGCGGCGGCGACCTCGGCGTCGGCGCGGGGCGCGTACGAATCGATCATGCGGCTCAGGGTAGCGGGGCGCGCGGGCGGAGCCTGCCCCAGGCGCGAGCCGTAACATCGTGTGATAGCCAGATTGACATATTGCAATGACCTTGAATCTGGTGTTCTGCTGTGAGCCTCCTTTACCCCCGCTTGGAGGCAGACATGCGGCGACGGTTAACCGTCTTCGTATCCACCTTGGCGCTGGCCGGCACCATGGTCCTGACCGGACCGGCCGACGGCGCACCGGTCGGACCCGAGGTCAGCACCTCGGGCCACTACACCGTCCAGGGCATCAAGACCCTCGCCCAGCGCAACGCGATCGCCGCCACGGGTGCGGCCATCGACGGCTTCGACCACGGCATCCTCGACATCACCGCCACCCCTGGTGAGGCTGCCAAGATCAAGGCTCTCGGCTTCACGGTCACCCGGGTCCTCGCCCCGGTCCAGGACGACCACGCACAGCCGCTGGCGTTCCCGCCGGCCGACTCGAACTACCACGACTACAGCGAGATGATGGCCGTCATCAACTCGCTGGCCTCGTCGTACCCGTCGATCTTCCGGGTGACGACGATCGGCAACTCCTACGAGGGCCGCAACATGCCCCTGATCAAGATCTCGGACAACGTCGCCACCGACGAGAACGAGGTCGAGGTCCTGTTCAACCACCACCAGCACGCCCGTGAGCACCTCACGGTCGAGATGGCCATCTACCTGATGAACCTGTTCACCAGCGGCTACGGCTCCGACTCGGCGATCACGAACATCGTGAACAGCCGCGAGATCTGGATCGTGCCGGACATGAACCCCGACGGCGGCGAGTACGACATCGCCACCGGCAGCTACCGCTCGTGGCGCAAGAACCGCCAGCCCAACAGCGGTTCGAGCAACGTCGGCACCGACCTCAACCGCAACTGGTCCTACCAGTGGGGCTGCTGCGGCGGCTCCAGCGGCACGACCAGCAGCGAGACCTACCGCGGCCCGTCGGCGTTCTCCGCGCCGGAGTCGACGAACCTGCGCAACTTCGTCAACAGCCGGGTCGTCGGCGGCGTCCAGCAGATCAAGGCCAACATCGACTTCCACACGTACTCGCAGCTCATCCTGTGGCCGTTCGGCTACACGACGGCCAACAACCCCTCGGGCATGAGCGCCGACGAGTACAACACGTTCGCCACGCTGGGCCAGCAGATGGCCGCGACCAACAGCTACACCCCGGAGCAGTCCAGCGACCTCTACGTAGCCGACGGCACGTCCATCGACTGGATGTGGGGCACGCACCGGATCTGGGCGTACACCTTCGAGATGTACCCGGGCAGCTCCGGCAGCGGCGGCGGCTTCTACCCGCCCGACGAGGTCATCACCGCGCAGACCACTCGTAACCGGGCCGCGGTGCTGATGCTGCTGCAGCAGGCCGACTGCCCGTACCGGGTGATCGGCAAGGAGGCGACCTACTGCGGCGGCGGTGGCGGCACCACGGTCTGGTCCGACACGTTCGAGACCGCGACCGGCTGGACCGTCAACCCGAACAGCACCGACACGGCCACGGTCGGCCAGTGGGCGCGCGGCGCGGCGCAGGCGACCAACT
Source organism: Catellatospora sp. NPDC049111 (assembly GCF_040648615.1). Classification (NCBI taxonomy): domain Bacteria; kingdom Bacillati; phylum Actinomycetota; class Actinomycetes; order Micromonosporales; family Micromonosporaceae; genus Catellatospora; species Catellatospora sp. NPDC049111. Next base: position 113,356 of record NZ_JBEZEB010000004.1, read on the forward strand.
CCAGCGGGGCCAAGCAGCTGACCCCGTTCGCGGGCAGCAACGACCTGGCCACCGGCCTGTCGGCGGGCACCGCGGCGGGCGACTTCGACCTCGACGGCGGCACCAGCTCGATCCAGTCGCCCGCGATCACGCTGCCGGCCACCGGCACGCTGAACGCGAGCTGGCAGTGGTATCTGGCGCACGGGTCGAACTCCTCCAGCGCCGACTTCCTGCGGATCTCGGTCGTGCACAGCGGCGGCACCACGGTGCTGGCCACCATCGCCGGCGCTGCCAGCAACCGCAACGGCGCGTGGGGCAGCGGTTCGGCGAACCTGACCGCGTACGCGGGCCAGAGCGTGCGCTTCCTGGTCGAGGCGGCGGACGCGAGCACGGCCAGCCTCGTCGAAGCGGGCCTGGACAACCTCACGGTGACGCAGTCGTGACGGGCTCCCCGGCCCGCTGAGGCCGGGGACCACGCGCGCACGCAGGGCGGTCCCACTGTCCGTACCGGTTCGGCGACCGGTGCGGCAGGCGGGGCCGCCCTGTCGCGTCCGGTGCCGCATCTGGCTGGGAATATTGCGCATGCAAACGCTCTCAGCCATCCACATAGGACGCTACCTGCGGCGGAGCAAAGGTAAACAGTGAGTGCTCGGCGATGACAGCGAGTAGATCCATTCTGTAGGGTGCCTTCTCGTGCCGATAGCCGACGAGTTCTACTTGATGACGCATGACGATGTCAGCGGCGACTCCCGGCTGCACGCCAAAGCCGTCGGATTCGGTCTGGCAGCCGCGCTGCTGGCCGAACTGTGCCTGCTGGACCTGGTGCGTCCCGCCGCCGAGGGGGTGGCGGTGCGCAACGCGCCGCCGCCGCCGGACGCGCTGGCCGCCCGCGTACACGGGCAGCTGCTGGCAGAGCCGACCCTGCACCCGGTGCGGGACTGGCTCGCCTACCTCGGGCTCAGCGCCGAGTCCGACATCGCCGTCAGGATGACCGCCGCGGGGGCGCTCCAACTGGTCGAGACGCGCCGACTGCTCAGCGTGCAGCGCCGATACATGCCCGTGTCCGTCAACGATGCGGCCTGGCCCACTGCCCGGCTCATCGGGCGGCTGCGGCGGCAGGAGGAGATGTCCGTCGAGGACCGCATCCTCGCCGGGCTCGCCTTCGCGACCGGCCTGAGCACCACCTTCGCCTGGGACGACGTCCGCGGACGCAGCCTGGCCTCGCTCATCGCGGTGCTCGACGAACCCGTGCGGGTGCTCATCGCCGAGACGGAGCTGGCCGTCAGCAAAGCCGTGGCGAAGCTCACCTGAACCAACACCCCCCACCCCCTCACCCCCCACCCCCCTCAAGGAGCAACACCGTGTCCGCACCCCCTAGCTCCGCGCTGTCGTCGGCCCTGGCCGCCGACCGGCTCGGTTCGGCGTCCGTGGCGTCGTTCGCGCTGACCGCCGCGGCCCCGCTCATGGTCATCGGTGGCGTCATCGTCGCCGGCTGGGCCAACGTCCAGGTCATCGGCTTCCCGCTCGGCATCCTGCTGATCGGCGCCGCGCTCGCGCTGTTCACGTTCGGCTACGTCGCGATGTCGCGGCACATCCGCAACGCCGGCGCCTTCTACTCCTACATCTCCCAGGGCCTGGGCCGCCCCGCCGGTGTGGCCGCCGCGCTGTCGGCGGTGCTCGGCTACAACCTGCTGCAGGTCGGCCTGTATGGCATCTTCGGCGCGGCCGGCTCCGGCCTGCTCGGCGCGATGTTCGACGTGAACGTCGAGTGGTGGGTGCTGGCCCTGGTGGCGTGGCTGTTCGTCACGGTGCTCGGCCTGTCCCGCGTCGAGATCAACAGCAAGCTGCTGCTGGTCGTGCTCGTCGCCGAGCTCGCGATCGTGCTGCTGTACGACATCGTGTTCATCGCCAACCCGGCCGACGGTGTCAGCTTCGCCGCGTTCGCCCCGGACAACCTGTTCATCGGCGGCGCGCTGGGCGCGGTGCTGACCGTGACCGTGACCGCGTTCGTCGGGTTCGAGGCCCCGCCGGTGTTCGCCGAGGAGTCGCGCGACTCCCGCAAGACGATCGCCCTGGCGTCGTTCGGCGGCCTGGGCGTCATGGTGTTCGTGTACGCGCTGACCGCGTGGGCGCTGACCGTGGCCACCGGCCCGGACAACATCGTGGCCCAGAGCCAGGAGCACGCCGCCCAGGCCGACCTGATGTTCGTGCTGGCCGGCGAGCACCTGGGCGCGTTCTTCGCCGACGCCGGCAACGTGCTGCTGGTGACCAGCGCCTTCGCGGCGATGCTGTCGTACCACAACACCGTGGCCCGCTACACGTTCTCGCTGGCCCGTGAGGGCGTGCTGCCGCGTTCGCTGGCCCGCACCGGTGCGCGTTCGGGCGCCCCGGTCGGTGCCTCGGTCCTGCAGTCGGTCATCGGCCTGGCTGTCATCCTGGTGTACGCGATCGCGCAGCTGGACCCGTTCACCCACCTGTTCTTCTGGCTGGGCATGACCGGCGGCTTCGGCGTGCTGCTGCTGCTCGCGGGCACCAGCGTCGCCGTGGTGCTGTACTTCGCCAAGGACAAGCGCGGCGAGAGCCTGTGGACCCGGGTCGTCGCGCCGGTGCTGTCGGCGCTGTTCCTGATCTGGGCGGTGCAGCAGACGGTCCGCGACTACGGCACCATGCTCGGCACCGGTGACGAGCACGCGGCCCGCTGGATCCTGCCGGGGCTGTACCTGCTGGTCGCGGTCGTCGGTGTGATCTGGGCACTGGTGCTGCGCGCCACCAAGCCGGCGCTGTACGAGGCGATCGGCAAGGGCGTCGAGGGCGGCAAGACCCAGGTCTCGTCGGCGGAGGCCCCTAAGGTCGGCGTATGACCGGCTCGGACGCGGTGTCGACGGCTGCGGCCGTGGACACCGCGGCCGCGGGAAGGCTGATCTCGGCGTCGTTCCAGGAGCTGGCCGTGGCGCACTGGCTGCTCGACGATCCGGTCGAGCGCGAGCGCATCATGGCCGGGCAGTTCGGCTGGTTCGCCGAGCACGCCCTGTCGTACGGGGCCGTCGACGTGGCCGGTGACGACGCGGTCGCGGTGTGGTTCGACAACACCGTGGACGCGCCGTGGATCGACGGCTACGACGAGCGCCTGGTGGAGCTGGCGGGGCCGCACGCGGCCCGGTTCGCGCTGCTGGACGAGGTGTTCGGCGAGCACCACCCGCACGACCGCCCGCACTGGCACCTGGCGCTGCTGGCCGTGCGGCCGGGGCACCGGGGCACCGGGCTGGGCAGCGAGCTGCTCGGGCGGCGGCTGGCGCAGCTGGACGCCGAGGGCGTGCCGGCCTACCTGGAGGCGTCGAGCACGGGTTCGCGGGATCTGTACCTGCGGCACGGGTTCACGATGCTGGGTGAGGCCTACCACCTGCCCGGCGACGGGCCGGCGCTGTACCCGATGTGGCGTGAGCCGCAGGGCTGAGCACGGATCCACGGCGGGGGCGGTGACCACACGGTCGCCGCCCCCGCTTCGTGTGTGCGGGTCAGCGGGAGGCGTGCAGGTTGCGGGCGGTGGCGGAGGTCGCCACGGTCGCCGGGTCGGGGTAGGTGCGCAGCAGCCGGTCGGCGGTGCCGGCGGTGGTGACGGTGAACCAGTAGTGCTCGTTCTTGTAGTGGTGCAGCCGGTGGTTGCGCCACACGGCCCGGTAGAGCCTGCTGCGGGGCCGGTAGTCGCTGTGGATGGCGTAGTGGGTCCACTCGTAGAGCAGCCCGACGGCGGCGACGCTCAGGATGAAGGTGAGTGCCTCGCCGAGCCGCGGGAACGCCAGTAGCGCGACGGTGGTGTAGGCGGCGATGACGAGCGTCAGCGACCGCCACGGGATGAACACCAGGGGGACGTCGCGCGGGTCGGCGTGGTGGCGGCGGTGGTCGCGGGCGAGTTCGGTGTCGACGGTCAGCCCGCCGAACTTCCGGGGCCGCCAGTGCAGGACGAACACGTGCACGGCCCATTCCAGGGCGGGGAACGCCGCCACCAGTAGCGCCGGTGCGCGCAGGTCGGCCGGCGTCCAGCCGCCTTCGGCGATACGCCAGGCCAGGGCGGCGGCCAGCACGAACAGGATCATCCAGGGGCTGGGGTGAAGCCAGAACCGGTGGAAGATCTGGCCCAGGGTGACGGCGGTGCGGGCGGGGCCGGTGGCCGCGGCCTCATCGGCTGCGAGCCGGTCGCGGGCGGTGCGCTCGGCGGCGGCTTTGTCGGCGGGGGTCATCGTCGGGCTCCTTCCAGCAGGTCGAGGGCGTGCAGCAGGGTCCGGGTGGCGTGGCCGAGCAGGTCGTGGGCCAGCCGGCGGGCGGTGTCGGCGTCGCCCGCGGTGATCGCGTCGGCGAGGGCCCGGTAGTGCTCGACGCGGTCGACCTCGCCGGCCATGACGGTCGACAGGGCGCGCAGGGCGGGTTCGTAGGCGGCGCGCAGGCTGTTGAACATCAGGCGGAACGCGACGGAGTCGGCCGCGTCGACGACCAGCTCCCAGAAGGCCAGGGCCTGGCGTTGGCGGCCGACGGGGTCGGTGTCGGCTTCGATGGCGGTGACGGCGGCGTGCAGGGCGGCGGTGTGGCCGTGGCGAAGCGCTGCGAGCCCGGCGACGACGGGGCCGATGGCCAGGCGGGCTTCGAGGATGCTGCGGGCGACGGCGAGGTCGAGGTCGCCGCCGGGCAGCAGCAGGTGGGGCAGGACGTCGAGGCCGCCGGTGCGGCGGATGTCGCTGACCGTGGTCGCGCCGCCCTGGCGGACGGTGACCAGCCCGGCATGGGCCATCCGTTGCAGTGCCTCGCGTACGGCGGGGCGGCTTACGCCGAGTGCTTCGGCCAGGGCGCGTTCGCTGGGCAGCGCCTGGCCGGGGGTGAGCGAGCCGGAGACGATCTGGCCGAGCACGCGGTCGTAGACCTCGTCCGGCAGTGACCTTCGTTCGATCTTCGCGAATGTCATGGGTCCACCATCGGCCACATCGGTCAGGTGGTCAAGTGGTCTGACCAGTTGTATTCGTGAGCCTGCATTCATGCATGGACGAGTGCGGGTCGGTGTTGTTTACTGTCTCGTGTTTTCAGCCGCGCGGGGTGGGAGCGGTACGGTACGTCCTTTGTGGACACTGACCCCTCGGAGGCGGGGCATGACCGAGCCCTTCACGGGCCGCGCGCAGGCGTCGGCGGCCAGGGACTTCGCGGCGCAACTGCGCTGGTGGCGTGGCGTACGCGGGTATTCGCAGGGCCGGCTGGCGCAGCGCATGCCGCACAGCGAGGCGATGATCGCCAAAGTCGAGTCCGGCGAGCGCTGGCCGACCGAGGACCTGGCGCGCCGCTGCGACGAGGTGCTGCAGACCGGCGGCCTGCTGTCGGGCATCTACCCGGCGGTGCGGGCCGAGCAGCAGGCCAGCGACGGCCGGCGTCGGCGGCGCAAGGAGACCGGGGAAGGGTCGGTCGACGACGCGCGGCGGCTGCTGTCGATGGTGCTGGCCGATACGAATCTGTCGGCGACTCACCCGTTCGTCCGGGACGCGCTGGCCGCATTGGACGGTCCGGACAACTAGCCGGTGGTAGTACCTGTCCGGGCCTCACATCTACCCGGCGGGTCGGCGGTGCTCGCCAATGAGACGTTGGCGTGTGCGTCGCGCCACGCTACGTCGAACATCCGATGACTACTGGAGGCTCGGTAATGTCCGTGCTCACGCCATCGACGGCGGCCACGGGGGACGCGGCCAACCCGGCCGGTGACCCCGAGCTCAGCAAGTTCGGCTACACGCCGCAGCTGCGCCGCTCGCTCACCTTCACCGACCTGCTGTTCTACGGCCTGATCTACATGGTGCCGATCGCCCCGTTCGCGATCTTCGGCTCGGTGTACGCGGCCTCGCAGGGCATGGTGGCGCTGGCGTACGTCGCCGGCCTGGTCGTGATGCTGTTCACCGCCTCGTCGTACGCGCAGATGGTCAAGGCGTTCCCGATCGCCGGCTCGGTCTACAACTACGCGGGCCGCGGCATCGCCGCACCGGTCGGCTTCATCGCCGGCTGGGCCATCATGCTCGACTACTTCCTGGTCCCGGGCCTGCTCTACCTGGTCGCGTCGGTCACCATCGAGGCGGCGGTGCCGTCGGTGTCGGCGTGGATCTGGCTGGTCGGCTTCGTCGCCATCAACGCCGTGATCAACTACTTCGGGATCCGGCTCACCGCCGTCGCCATCAACATCATGATCGCCGGTGAGCTCATCGTCCTGGGCATCTTCCTGGTCATGGGCATCATCGGCCTGGCCGACGGGCGCGGCAACGGCGACTGGACCAGCGCGTTCTTCAACTCCGACAACTTCAGCTTCGGCATCGTGCTCGGCTCGGTGTCGGTGGCCGCGCTCAGCTTCCTGGGCTTCGACGGCATCTCGATGCTGGCCGAGGAGAGCAAGGGCGGCGCCCGCCAGGTCGGCCGGGCCATGGCCGTGGTGCTGCTGCTCGCGGGTCTGATCTTCATCGCCCAGACCTGGGTCGCGTCGCTGTTCGTCACCGACCCGGCCGGTCTGATCAACGGCGACGCCGCGACCGTCGGCAACGCCTTCTACGCCGCCGCCGAGGTCGCCGCGGGCGCGCCGTGGCTGGCCACACTGTGCCTGGTCGCCACCGCGATCGCATGGGGCCTGCCCGACTCGATGGTCGCCCAGACCGCCCTGTCGCGCCTGCTGTTCGCGATGGCCCGCGACAAGCAGCTGCCGAAGTTCCTGGCCAAGGTCTCCAGCAAGCACGCCTCGCCGGTCAACGCGGTCCTGTTCACCGCCGGCGTCTCGCTGGCCATCTCCGGCACCGCGCTGTACTACCTCACCGAGCAGGGCGAGGACACCATCACGCTGATCGCCACGATGGTGAACTTCGGCGCGATGGTCGCCTGGCTGGCCCTGCACGCCGCGGTGATCTGGCACTACATCGTGCGCAACGGCAGCCGCAACTGGCTGCTGCACCTGGTCGTGCCGGTGGTCGGCGCGGGCCTGCTGATCGCCGTACTGATCAACATGAAGCTCTACACCCAGATCACCGGCTTCATCTGGATCGGCCTCGGCCTGGTCGTGCTCGGCGTGCTGTTCGCGATGGGCCGCGCCCCGAAGCTGTCCGGCGTCGGTGGCGGCGACGACAAGGCGGCGGACGTCGCGTGAGCGAGTACATCGAGTTCAACCCGACTCCGGAGCAGCTGGCGTACACCTTCGGGCCCAACCCGCCGGTGGCCAAGGTCCGCCCCGGGGACGTGCTCAAGATCCGCACCGAGGACTGCTTCGGCGGCGTGGTGCGCGGATTCGGCGACCTGCCCTCGCAGGTCTGCCGGTTCCCGTACCTCAACCCGGTCACCGGCCCCTTCTTCGTCGAAGGGGCCGAGCCGGGCGACACCCTGGCGCTGCACTTCGTGTCCATCACCCCGGCCCGCGACTGGGCCGTGTCCAGCACCTTCCCGCACTTCGGGGCGCTGACGTCGACGTCGCACACCGCGACGCTGCAGCCGCCGCTGGAGGAGCGGGTCTGGGTGTACGACATCGACCTCGCCGCGGGCGTCGCCCGCTACAGCGCCCGCAACTCGGCCTTCACGGTGGACCTGCCGCTGGACCCGATGCACGGCACCGTCGGCGTCGCGCCGGGCGCGTTCGAGGCCCGGATGACGATCACGCCCGACGCGCACGGCGGCAACATGGACACCCCGGAGCTGCGGGCCGGGGTGACCGCCTACTTCGGCGTCAACGTGCAGGGGGCGCTGTTCGCCGTCGGTGACGGCCACGCCCGCCAGGGCCAGGGAGAGGTGTCCGGCGTCGCGGTCGAGGCCGCGATGGAGACCGTGCTCGTCGTCGACCTGATCAAGGGCGTCGGCACGCCGTGGCCGCGGCTGGAGTCCGACACGCACCTGATGGCGACCGGCTCGGCCCGGCCGCTGGAGGACGCGTTCCGGATCAGCCAGCACGACCTGGTCACCTGGGTCTCCGAGCTGACCGGGCTCGACCTGCTGGACTCGCTGCAGCTGGTCAGCCAGGCCGGCGAGGCGCCCGTCGGCAACGTCTGCGACACCAACTACACCATGGTCGCCAAGGTGGCCAAGGCATACCTGGGCCGCGCGGGCGCGTACGACGGGGTGCACAACCGGCTCAAGGCGCTGGGCGCGGCGTACCGGTAACGAAACGACAGAACAGGCGGCGGGGGGGGGGGGGGGGCGCCCCGCGGCACCCCCGCGACCCCGACGAGCGGGGGGGGGGGCTGAGCGGCGACGGGGAGCCCCGCGCCCAATTGCGCCCCCGGCGGGGGGCCCGCCGGCGGGGGGCCCGCCGGCCCCCCCCCCCGCCGCTTTTCCGGGGTCCATTGGGGGGAATCGATGCCAGAGCTGGCGCTCGCGGACGAGCTGTTCGTGATGGGACACGACGAGTACAGCGGCAAGCCCAGGCTCAACCACGACGTGCTGTCGGTCGGCCTGGCCGCGGCAGCGCTCGGCGAGCTGATGATCGCCGAGACGGTCACCATCGACGGCGGCCGCCTCACCGGCTGGACCGCCAAGCAGAACGGCGACCCCGTCGTCGACCAGATCGTCGCGCAACTTCAGCAGGTCGGCCCCGGGCACCGCGTGCACCAGTGGGTCGAGCACCTGCGCGCCGACATCAAGGAACTGGTCGGCTACCGGCTCGTCGGGCACGGCGCGGTCCGGCGCGAGACCAGCCGCTCGTTCACGGGCCGGACGCAGGTCCGCTTCCCGGCGACCGACCCGACCGAGGCCACCCGCTCGATGGTGCGGCTGGGCTTCCTGCTCACCCGGCCCGGCGACTTCGACCCGCAGTCGGCGCTGCTGGCCTGCATCGCCAACGCCGTCGACCTGACCATCGTCGCCCCGACCCTGTCCACCGCCACGATGCGCCAGCGTCTGGCCGAACTGCCCGGCCGGCTCGTGCCCGGCTACCGAGACCTGCTCGCCGCCGTCGACTCCGCCGTGGCCGCGGTGGCCCTGCAGGCGCACGGCTGACCGCATGGGCCTGGCGCGGAAGATCGACGACTCGTATGCTCCGGACGTGCCGGTGCCCCGACCCCGCTTCCTCGCCGCGCGGCTGCTTGTCGCCGTGCAGGTGGCGAGCGTCGCGCTGTACGTCCTCGGCGCTGTGCTGCCGTACCTGGTCCTGTTCACCTTCCAGGGCACGGACCACTGCTCGGAGGTCACCGGCTGCCTGGCCCCCGGCGACGCGCTGCCGGGGCCGCTGGTGTGGGCGGCCCTGCCCGCGCTGCTCATCACGATCGTCGGGCCGCCGCTGGCGGTGCTGTCGCTGCTGATGTCGTTCACGTCCCTGGCCCGGCACCGCCGCCAGATGCCCGACGGGCTGCGGCGGTGGATGTACATCGCGGGCGGGCTCACCGTCGCGTTCGTCGCCTTCACCGTGCTGCCGCCGGGCCGCCTGCTGCTGAACTGGGTGCTGGACTGATGACCGACCGACTCTGGCGCGCGCAACTGGCCATGGTGTGGGCCTTCGGGCTGGCCGTGTTCGTGTTCCTGTTCGACCTGATCGGCGGCGTGCACGGCGGCAACAGCAACAGCGTCTACGACATGGTCTACGCGCCGCTGCCCGAGGGCATGTCCGTGCGCGGCTCGATATTGCAGCCGTTCGGCCTGCTCACACTGCTGGCGATGGTAGCGGTGTGGCTCGCGCCGCCGTTCGCGGTGCTGCTGGCCTGGCGTGGGCGGCGGGCGCTGCGGGGCGAGGGCGAGCAGTCGCTGCGCGACCGGATCCAGGCCGGAACCATCGCCGCGTACGTCATCGTCGCCCTGTACCTGACGCCGGTCGGCTGGACCCTGGTCTACGGGCTGACCCGCTGGACCGCCATGAACATCTGGGGCGAGGGCCCGGACGCCGCCAACCTCGGCTGACCTAGGCGAATCAGGCCTTCGTCACGCAGATGACGCTCAGATAAGGCCCCATCCAGGCGCCGGAGTAGCCGCCGCCGTCGAGGATCAGCTCCATGACGCCGATCTCCTTGTCGTCGGCGTCGAAGTACCACTGCAGGCCGACCTCGCCCGGGTCGCCGTTCTGCCCGCCGCCGACCCCGGTCATGTACGAGTGGTTGTCCTCATACCAGCCGCCGCAGGGCTCCCACTCGATCCGGTCGGCGTAGACGGGCTGGCCGCCCGGGCCGACCGGGTTGCCGTAGCCGTGCTGCTCGCCATGGAACACCACGCTCGGCGGGGGAGTGGCGCACACGACGACCGCGCTGACACTCCACGTCGCGGCGGTGCCGAGCGGCAGCTCGCTGGCGATCGCCCGAGCCGAGTTCGGGATCTGCGGGAACGACGCCCATGGGGTGTTGAATATGCCGAACCCGACGTCGTCGAAGCGCACCGCGTGGGTGTCGGTGTTGATCTGCGCGCCCATGCCCACCCGGGTCAGCCCTGCCGGGCACTGCGCGATGGCGGCTTTCGTGGTCGTGCTGCTCGTGACCGTCGTGGCGCGGACGTATGTCAGGTCCGGGTAGGCCGGCCCGCAGGCCACGGTGACCCGCAGCTGCCACGTCCCCGCGTATCCGTAGAGCAGATCGGACCGCTCGACGGCTCTGACGAAGAAGCCGCTCTCGGTGGCGTTGTGCACGGGCTCGGTCCGCTGGATGAGCACCTGGTTGGTGGCACCGAGAATCTGCGCGCCGCCGCCGTACGGCCGGTAGCCCACCGGGCAGGCCGCGCTGAACTCTACGACGCTGGCCGACGCGGGACGGCTGTAGACGGTGCGGTAGATGATGCCGGGGTTGTAGGGGTCGGTGTCCGATCCCGGGGGAGGCGGTGCCGCCTGCGCGGGTGCGGTCGCTGCCGCCAGCAGTGCGGTCGCCACCAGCGCCGTCAGCGTCCGGCGGATCGTGCTGCGCGATACCGAACCCATCGCCGCCTCCTCGGAGCCGCGGCGGGACCCGACCCGCCGGTGTCGCCAGGTTAGGCCCGTTGCCGCGCCGCCGACCCCGTCGTGTCGATGATCTGTCCAGCCGCTCGCTCCGGAAGGTTCAGGCGTGCGCGTACTCCAGGCCGCGGACGGCCCGCCATCGCACCCGCGGGTGCGGGTCGGTGAGGGCGGCGAGGCATCGGTCGCGGTGGCCGGGCACGCCGAGGCGGTACAGCAACTCCAGGCAGATCTCCCTGAGCGGTGGACGGTCGGAACCGAGACCTTCGCGGGCCATGCCGGTGACGGTGGAGGCCAATCGTGGATCGCGGGCGGTGAACGCCAGCAGGCCGGCCATCGCGGTTCCCTGGACTCCGTGATGGTCGTCCGACAGCGCTGCCACAAGGACCGCGACCGACCGGCCGGACGCCGGCAGTCGGCGCAGCCCGGTCAGCGCGGCGACCCTGACCGCGGCGTCCTGATGGCGGGCGGCTGAGACCAGGACCGACTGGGCTGTCACGGGATCCAGTTGAGCGAGCGCGCGGACGGCCGCCTCGCGGGTCGCATGGTCGCCGTCGATGACGAGTGCCGCCAGAGCTTCGGATCCGCGAGCGGCGGGGAGGCGGCCGAGCCCGCGGGCGGCCCTCGTCCGCACCGTCGGGTCGGTGTCGTGTGCGGCGGTGATGACGGCCTCGGCGATCGCTTCGACCTGGACGGGGTCGAGCGTCGGGCGGGCGGCGAGGGTGCCGAGCCCGGTGACGGCGGCTCGCCGTGCGGGCGGGTCCGTATGGCGCGCCTGCATCAGCAGCTGGGTCACCTGATGTGTCAACACGTGACCGAGGATGTCATCAGCGTGCACGGCGGCACTCGCCTGCCGTTGCGTCAGGTGCTCGCGCCACTTCGGACTCGACATCGGACCTGGCTGCGCAGAGGATGTTCGGGTGTCCGTGACTGTCCATGAAAGAGGCGTGCACCTATGAGTTCTTCGGCGTTGCATCAGATCTCCCCGCAGCGGCCCGACGCCGCGCACCCGCTGGCCCGCCTCAGTGCCGAGGAGATGCGCCAGGCCCGTTCGGTGCTCAGCGCCGCAGGGTTGGTAGGGGAGTCGACCCGGTTCACGTATGTGGGGTTGGAGGAGCCGGCCAAGGGCGAGGTGCTCGACACCGGCGGTGCGGTGGTGCCGCGGCGGGCCCGGGTGATCCTGCTGGACGTCGCGACGGGCGTGGCGACCGACACGGTGGTGTCGCTGTCCAAGGGCGAGGTCGACAGCCGGCGGAAGCTGGACCCGGTCCGCGACGGGCAGCCGGCGATCATGCTGGAGGAGTACATCGCCGCCGACGAGATCGTCAAGGCCGACGAGGGCTGGCGGGCGGCGATGGCCCGGCGCGGCATCACCGACCTGGACCTGGTGTGCCCGTGCCCGCTGTCGGCGGGCGCGGCGACCAAGCCGGACGAGCAGGGCCGGCGCATGGTGCGGGTGCTGTCGTTCGTACGCCACCGCGAGAACGACCACCCGTGGGCGCACCCGGTCGACGGCGTGGTCGCCTACGTCGACCTGACCGAGCGCCGGGTGATCGAGCTGATCGACGACGTGCTGCTGCCGGTGCCGTCGACCGAGCACAACCACGACGACCCGCAGTACGTCGGGCCGCTGCGCACGACGCTGAAGCCGATCGAGATCACGCAGCCGGAGGGGCCGAGTTTCACCGTCGACGACGACGTGGTGAGCTGGGAGGGCTGGAAGTTCCGGATCGGGTTCGACGCCCGCGAGGGCCTGACCCTGCACCAGCTGTCGCTCAACGGCCGCGACATCGTCTACCGGGCCAGCGTCGCCGAGATGGTCGTGCCGTACGCGGACCCGTCGCCTGCCCGCTGGTGGCAGAACTACTTCGACGCGGGCGAGTACAGCCTGGGCGCGCAGGTCAACGCGTTGCAGCTGGGCTGCGACTGCCTCGGCGAGATCCACTACTTCGACGCGGTGGTCGCCGACGACCTGGGCGAGCCGCAGACGCGCCCGAACGCGATCTGCATGCACGAGGAGGATTTCGGTGTGCTGTGGAAGCACACCGACCTGTTCACCGGCTCGTCGGAGACGCGGCGGCAGCGGCGGCTGGTGATCTCGTTCTTCGTCACGGTCGGCAACTACGACTACGGCTTCTACTGGTACCTGTACCTGGACGGCACGATCGAGCTGGAGTGCAAGGCGACCGGTGTCATGTTCACCTCGTCGTACGTGCCGGGCAGCCCGTACGCCGACGAGGTCGCGCCGGGGCTGGGCGGGCCGTACCACCAGCACATGTGGTGCGCGCGGCTGGACATGACCGTCGACGGTGTCGCGAACACGGTCAACGAGGTGCAGTTGCAGCGGCTGCCGGTCGGGCCGGACAACCCGCACGGCAACGCGTTCACCAAGCAGGTGACGCCGCTGGAGCGCGAGTCGCAGGCGGCGCGGATGGCCGAGCCGGCCAGCGCCCGCGCCTGGCACGTGGTGAACCCGGGCAAGCTCAACCGGCTGGGCCAGCCGGTCGGCTACGCGCTGTTCCCGCAGGGCCAGCCGGTGCTGGCCGCGGACCCGTCGGCGTCGATCTCGCAGCGGGCGGCGTTCGCCACGCACCACCTGTGGGTGACGGCGTACGACCCGGCCGAGCGCTACCCGTCGGGTGACCTGCCGAACCAGCACGCGGGCGGGGCGGGGCTGCCCGCGTGGACGGCCCGGGACCGGAATCTGACGGCGACGGACGTGGTGCTGTGGCACACGTTCGGCCTGACGCACTTCCCGCGTACCGAGGACTGGCCGGTCATGCCGGTGGACCGGGCGGGGTTCACGCTCAAGCCGGTCGGTTTCTTCGACCGCAACCCGACCCTGGACGTGCCCGCCTCGACGGCCTCGCACTGCGCGACGCCCACGGCCGAGGGTGACAGCTGCTGCTCCTGAGCAGGACGAGAGCAGGGGCGGACGCTCTCGCGTCCGCCCCTGCCGCACAGCTGTGGGCCCCCCGTGGGGCGCGGCTTATTCGGCCGGGCCGCCCTTGCCGATCCGGTCGTACACGGCGGGCTGCGACGAGCGCAGCACCAGGCCCCAGGCCGCGCCGAGCACGACGGCGACGCCGACCAGGCCGGGCAGGATGTAGCGCAGTGGTGAGTTCGCCTCGGCACCCAGCATCGCGTCGGAGTTGACGATCGTCATGACGGTGATCGCGCCGAGGGCGAGGGTGGCCAGGATCGGGGCGATGGTGCGCTGCCAGAGCGTCTCGGCGCCGCGGTGGCGGTTGAGGTACGCGAACACGGCGACCGACGTGCCCACCATCAGCACCAGCAGGCCGACGGCGGAGACGTAGGACAGCCAGGTGAACAGTTCCAGCACCGGGTCGCGCCCGAGCGCGGCGAACACGGCCACGACGATGACGGCCAGGACCGTCTGCAGCAGCGAGCCGACGAACGGCGCGGAGGTGCGCCGGCCGGTGCGAGCCATGACGGCGGGCAGCACCTTCTCGCGTCCGGCGGCGAACAGGTACCGGGCGACGGTGTTGTGGAACGACAGCAGCGCCGCGAAGACGCTGGTGAGCAGGAGCAGGTTCGCGGCGTTGGCGACGGTGTCGCCGAAGTGCGCGGCCATCAGCGAGAACGGCAGCCCCGCTTCGGGGTCCTGGGCCTGGGCGACGACGTTGTCGGGGCCGGCGCCGACCGTCAGCGCCCACGCCGACAGCGCGTACAGCACGCCGGTGATGGCGATGGCCGTGTACAGGGCGCGGGCGACCGTGCGGCGGGGGTCCTTGGCCTCCTCGGCGTAGTCGCCGGCGCTTTCGAAGCCCGCGAACGCCGCGACGGTGAAGGCGAGCACGCCGCCGATGGCGGGGCCGAACAGGTTGCCCGGGTCGAGGCCGTCGAAGGTGATCGAGCCGCCGGCGGGGTTGGCGAACGAGCCGATGTCGAACAGGACGACCGCGGCGACCTCGGCGATGAGCAGCACGGCCAGGACCTTGGCGTTGAGGTCGACGCGCAGCAGGCCCAGAATCGCGACCAGGGCGAGCGCGGCGGCGGCCCATACCCCCCAGTGCAGCGCCGGGCCGCCGTTGGCCTCGACGAACCCGCCGAGCGCGGCGCCGAACAGGCCGTAGAGGCCGATCTGGATGGCGTTGTAGGCCAGCAGGGCCACGAACGAGGCGCCGACCCCCAGCGCCCCGCCCAGCCCCTGCGACACGTACGCGTAGAACACGCCCGCGTTGACGACGTGACGGCTCATCGCGGCGTAGCCGACGGCGAACAGCGCGAGCGCGGCGGCGACGATCGGGAACGCCAGCGGCACTCCGACCGAGCCGGTGACGGCGAACGTCGCCACGACGCCGCCGGCGAGCACGGTCATCGGCGCGCTGGCCGAGACGGTGAAGAAGACCAGTGAGCTGGTGCTGAGCCGGCGGCGGGCGAGGCCGAGGTCGGCGGGGGCGAGCATGGGCGGTAAGGGGGAGGACGCGCCCGAGGGGATTGCAGCTCCCCGTGTCTGTTCAGAGGTGGTCATGGGTCCTCTAGTCCTGGGTTCGGGGGTGAACGGTCGGTGCATAGTAATGCGCGCAGGTACATGGTTCAATGCGTGTCACGCATTGTTAATGAAGTACGTCACCGTCGATGCGTAGGCTGTTGAACGGATCGGCCGCCTCCATTAGCCTTTCCAATTTGCACAGACGAAGGCATGCGGTGTGGCATGCCAGGACTCCTCCGGCGCGCAGTGAACATCATCTAGGACCCTCATGTCGACTCTCCCCGTCTCCGACCGGTTCGCCGTGGCCGACGAGCTCTTCCTCATCGGCCACCATGAGTACACCGGCAAGAAACACGCGGGGGACGAGCAGTTCGGTCTCGGATTGGCCGCCGCCGTGCTGATCGAGCTCGGCTGGCAGCGCGCGATCGCCCTCGACGAGGGCGCGGTCGTCGTGCGCACCACGCCCACCTTCACCGGCGACCCGGTCCTCGACCACGTGCTCGGCAAGGTCGCCGCGCAGGAGCCGGTCACGCACCCGGCCGCGTCGTGGATCGACTACCTGCGCGAGGACCTGTACGCGCTGGTCGCCGAGCGGCTCAAGCGTCAGGCGGTGATCGAGGAGGTGCAGCGCGGCATGCTCAGCCGGCAGAGCCGCCTGGTGGCGGTCAACCCGTTCGTCGCCGCCCGGCCGCGCTCGCTGATGCTCGGCGTGCTGCGCGACCCGCCGGGCCGCCGCCAGCCGCCCGCCAACCCGCACTACGCGGTGCTGGCGGGCCTGGTCGCGGCGATGGAGATGTGGGAGGCGATCCCGACGGTCGGGCCGGACGAGGCGGCCTACAACGCGGCCCTGCTGCTCGACCGGATGCACCCGGCCGAACAGGCGATCATCAAGGGGGTCACCACGACGAAGGCCGCCCTGGCCCGCCGGGTGCGTCGCTGACGCCAGCCGCCGTCCACGCTGCGCCGGACCGTGTTGATTCCGTAGTCTGGGCCTGCGCCGCCCGCGCCCACCTGGGTCAGGAACCGCCGGTAGCCGGCGGGCAGTGCGACGCCGAGCCAGGCCTCCAGGTCGGCGAGGTCGTCGTCGCCGAGCACGGGCGCGAGGGTGTATCCGTGCACGTCGACACCGAATCGCCGCTCGTGGCCGGCCGCTCGCGCAGGCTCTCGACGCGCTCGCGTACGCCGGTCCAGTCCGTGTCGCCCATCGCCGCCTGCCTGGCCGGTCACCCGAACGACGGCATGGTAGATCGCCGGGCTGACGAAGAGAACGGCTCTGCCGGATCGGCGGCTGGGCGACACGCGGCGGAATCCGGTCAATACCTTCGTTCCGTGGTTGTACGATTTGCCCGGTTGGCCCGGCTACCGCCCCGGGGCCGGGCCGACCCTTCGTGATCGGGATTCGCGAAGCGGGCGCCGCCCAGCCGTGCCCGCCCACGAGTGCGGCAGGGCAGTCGCCTCTCAGTCCGTCGGCGAGAAGCGGGCTGAGGCGGCCGGTCCGGTGGTGACGCCGCCGCCGGACCGGCCGCAACGGCGACGGCGATGTGCATGGCTCATTCGCGCCCAAGGCTGAGGACCTCGACCTGTTCGCGACGACGTCGCACCGGCCGGAACGCGATCCCGTTGGCGGTTGTGATCTGGGGCAAAAGTCCGAACAGCGACATATCAGGTGATCATGGCCCACGGTGCCGCTGAGCGGCGGTGGTCGACCAGGCAAACGCCTCCTGGCCAGAAGGTCACGACCTGCTTCCGGCCATAACAGTTCGATTACAACCGCAGGTGGGGGCGGTTCTCTGTCGAAAGACGAGGTTCAGTCAGCAGGTGATCGCTGAATGTGATCGTCGCAGGTGGATTGCCATCTTACTGGCCACCAGCATCATTTCCGCAGGTCAAGTGCGTGAACGTGGGGCACTCCCCATCCGCCGACGCGCATTTGCACAGGTCAAAGGCATGCATATAGCGTCCCGGCCCGTTGATCTTCTATCGGGGGAGTACGCGTGTCGCGTCGCCTTGCGAGCCTTGGCCGTTTCGGCCAAGGCCGTTCACTTCGCTGGCCATTGTGGGGCCTGGCGCTCATCGTGGCAGCCCAGTTCGGAGCCGGAGGCGTGGCGCAGGCCGCGCCGGAGCCTGTGACCGAGCCTGCCGCCGTTCCCGCTGCCGCGCAAGAGCCGGCGGCACCGTCGGTCTCCGGGGTGTTCGACAAGGACACCAGCGTGAAGGTGGCGGCGAAATCGGACCGCGGTTCCGACACCTACCGCAATGCCGACGGATCGCTGACCAAGGTCGTTTCCAGCCGTCCGGTCAACTATCGGGCGAAGGACGGTTCATACCGCCCGATCGACACCAAGCTGGTGAAGCGGGCTGACGGCCGGCTGCAGATGGCCGCCAACTCCGTGCAGGTCACGCTGGCCGGCGGCACCGAGAGCAGCACGACCGCCGATCTCGTTTCGGTGACGCTGGAGGGCGGGCAGAGCATCGCCTACGGCGTGCAGGGCGCTGCCGCCGTCGCGCCGACCGTGTCCGGCTCCACCGCGACCTACCGCGAGCTGTTGCCGAACACCGACGTCGAGGTCATGACCTACGAGTCGGGCGAGAAGGAGAACATCGTCCTGAAGTCGGCGCAGGCGGCCAACTCGTGGCTGTTCCCGCTGCGCCTGCAGGGTGTGACGCCGCGGCTGGACGCCGACGGCCGGGTCGCGTTCCTGGACGCCAAGGGCACCGCGGTGGCCTGGATCCCGCGGGGCTACATGCAGGACTCGCACGTCGAGCTGCCGACCGGTGAGCCGACGACCTCCGACGCCGTGTCCTACGAGCTCGTGGAGGGCGCGGACGGCTGGGCGCTGCGGGTGACCGCGGACCGCGCCTGGCTGAACGACCCGGCCCGGGTCTACCCGGTGCGGGTGGACCCGCAGATCACCACGTACACCACGACGGACGCGTTCGTCGACAACGACACCAGCACGCCGGCCGGTACGCAGAACGGCACGTCGCTGGCGGTCGGCTACGACAACGAGAGCGCGGCCCGCCCGTACATCCACTTCGGCAGCTTCGCCACGGACCTGGCCGGGCGCCAGATCACCGCGGTGACGCTGCGGCTGTGGCACACCTGGTCGTGGGACTGCACCACGCACCTGCCGGTGACCGTGCACGCGGTGACCCAGAACTGGACCGACACCGCGCTCGGCACCAGCACCCTGCCGGGTCCGACGATCAACTCGACCGCGCTGGGCACGCTGACCATCAGCGACAACTACCCGGCGTGCACCAACACCGGAGCTGACCGGAGCAAGGGCGCGTGGCGCGACGTCGCGCTGAGCACCGCCACGTTCAGCAGCTGGGCGACCGGCGGCGCCAACTACGGGCTGTCGCTGCGGGCCTCGGAGACCGACCCGAAGAGCTGGAAGCGGTTCACCTCCTCGGACTTCTCGGCCGGGGCGTACGAGCCGCGGCTGATCGTGACCTACAACGACGTGCCGCAGGTGACCGCCCGGTCGACCACCCCTGCCACGTCGTGCGTGACCGGCTCCGGCCGCCCGGCGATCCAGACGCTGACCCCGACCCTGTCGGCGACCGTGGCCGACACCGAGGGCACCGCCCAGTCGGTGACGTTCGAGTGGTGGCAGGTAGGCGGCTCGGCCGCGCTCGGCTCGGCCACCAAGTCCTCGATCGCGTCGGGCAGCACCGCCTCGCACACCCTGGTCGCGGGCAACCTCGCCGAGGGCGGCGCCTACCAGTGGCGCGTCAAGACCAGCGACGGTCTGTCGACCTCGGCCTGGTCGTCGTTCTGCGAGTTCTCGGTGTACACCACGTTCCCGCCGGTCGCCGGCTGCCAGAACGGCGTCGCCAACGACTTCAACGGCGACGGCGTCAAGGACGTGGCCATCGCCGACCCGAACGCCACCGTGAACAGCCTGTCCGAGGCCGGTGCGGTCCAGGTCGTCGACGGCGCCTCCGGCGCGGTGACCACCCTGACCCAGGACCTCGCCGAGGTGCCCGGTGCTTCCGAGGCCAACGACCGGTTCGGCTACGCGATGACGGTGTACGACGCCAACCGCGACGGCTGCGCCGACCTGGCCGTCGGCGTGCCCTACGAGGACGGGGCGTACAGCGACACCGGCGAGGTGCAGCTGATCTTCGGCTCGCCCGCGGGCCTGGGCAAGAGCGCCACCGCCACGTCGGTGAGCTACGTGCAGGGCACCGGCGGGGTGCCGGGTTCGCAGATCTCCGGCGACTACTTCGGCTTCTCGCTGGCCGGTGCGCAGACGTCCGCGGGTGAGCCGTTCCTGATCGTCGGTGCACCGGGCGAGGACGTCATGTACAACACCCGGATGAACGCCGACGCGGGCCTGGCCTACTACATCCGCGGCGGCGTCGCGGCACTGTTCGACCAGGGCAGCGGCTCCGGCGGCACCCCCGAGTACGACGACATGTTCGGCTACGCCGTGGCCGCCTCGCCGTACCATGTCGCGGTCTCCTCGCCGGGTGAGAGCCGCAGCGCCAGCGCGCAGTACAGCGGCCAGGTGAACGTGTACAGCCACACCCTGACCAGCAATGTGCCGACCCGCACCGGCTCGGTGGACCAGGACAGCTCGGGTGTCGGCGACGCGGCCGAGTCCGGCGACACGTTCGGAAAGTCGATCGCACTCGCGGCGTACTGGCCGGTCGGCGACTCGATCCTGGCCGTGGGTGTGCCCGGCGAGGACTCCACCGCCGGCACGGACACCGGCATGGTGCACCAGTTCCGGATGTCCGGCACGAGCCTGACGGAGCTGGCGGCGCACAACCAGGACAGCGCCGGCATCTCCGGCGGCAGCGAGGCCGGTGACCTGTTCGGCGAGAAGGTGGCGCTGGTCAACACCAGCCCGTCCACTGCGCCCACCGCGTCCACGATGCTGATCGCGATCGGCGCACCGGGTGAGGAACTGGGCACGACCATCGACGCGGGAACGATCCGCGTCTTCGCCGCCGGTGTCGCGACCGTGACCAACGACGTCCCGGTGGAGCGCGGCACGGCCGGCCTGCCCGGCACGCCCGGTGCGCGAGAGCTCGTCGGCAACGCCCTCGGCGTGACCGGCACCGAGCTCTACGTCTCCTCGCCGTACCGGAACAAGGCGGTGTGGGCGATGACGTGGGCCACGCTCGCGGCCGACACCGTGACCGTCTCCAAGACGTGGACCCCCGGCACGGCCGGCATCCCCTCGGGTGTGCTGTTCGGCACTCAGATCGGGTGACGTCGATGAAGCAGCAACAAGGCAATGACAGGAACAGCACGTTGAACAGTTCAACCAAGCAGACCGCCGGCGCGCGGCGCTGGTGGGCACGGCTGGGCGCGCTCAGCGCGGCCGCAGGCCTGGCGGCGGCCACCGTGTGGGCCGGCGGCACACCGCAGACGCCCGCCGACACCCTGGCGATGGGCCCGGGCGGCGTCACCGAACCCGCCAAGCCGTGGACCGAGGCCCAGGCCGTGGGCGCGGCCCGCAAGTCGGGCAAGCAGGTCGAGGTCGCCGCCAAGGGCACCAGCCGCCAGGTGACTTATGCCAACCCGGACGGTTCGTTCACCCACGAGTCGCACGCCGCCCCGTTCCGGGTCATGCAGCGTGGGGAGTGGGTGCCGGTCGACACCACGATGATCCGGCACAGCGACGGCAGCGTCGGTCCGAAGGCCGCCGAGACGCCGATGCGGTTCTCCGGCGGTGGCGACATGCCGCTGGCGACGATCTCGCGGGCCGGTCGCGTGATGAGCCTGACCTGGCCGGCGGCGCTGCCGCAGCCGGTCCTGTCGGGCGACTCGGCGACCTACCCGAACGTCCTGCCGGACGTCGACCTGGTCGTGCACGCCTCGGCCACCAGCTACACCCACGTGCTGGTCGTCAAGACCGCGGCGGCCGCGGCCCTGCCGCAGATCAAGACCGTGTCCTACGGGCTGAAGGGCACCAACCTGACCTTCGCCGTCGAGTCCGGTGACCGGCTCGTGGCCAAGGACACCGGCTCCGGCGGTGTGGTGTTCGCGTCCCCGGTGCCGAAGATGTGGGACGCCGGCGACCCGGCCGAGGCCGCCAAGGCCGACGTCGAGCCGACCCGCTCGTCGCCGGAGTCGGCGCGGCGGGCCGACATCGGCGTGCGGGTCGACGGCGGCTCGCTACGGCTGGTCCCGGACACGGCGATGCTGGCCGACAAGTCCGTCCGGTTCCCGCTGTACATCGACCCGATGACCGCCCCGACCAGCAACAGCTCCTGGACCATGGTCGACTCCGGCTACCCCGGCGAGGAGTACTGGAGGTTCGACGGCGACCGCGACCAGCGCATCGGACTGTGCAACCGGACCGACTCCGGCAACTCCTGCAACAGCTCGCAGGTCAAGCGGCTGATGTACGCGATCCCGACCCCGTACCAGGACGACACCATCGTGGTGTCCAGCGCGACGTTCCGGGTCACGATGACGCACACCTACGACGGCTCGGCGCGCAACGCCTCGCTGTATCGCATGGGTGCGGGTATCACCTCGGCCACGAACTGGAGCAACCAGCCGGCGTGGAGCAAGAAGCAGGACACCCAGGACCCGACGGTGTCGCAGGGTTCGTGCACGACGACGAACCAGAACGTCACCTTCACCGCCACCGGTGCCGCGCAGGAGGCGGCGGCCAACAACTGGTCGACGACCACCTTCGGCATCCGCGCCGACGACGAGGGCAGCAAGTACTCCATCAAGCGGTTCTGCGACAACGCGGTGCTGTCGGTGACCTACAACCGGCCGCCGGCCGCGCCCACGAACCTCACCGCCAACCCCGGTGGGGCGTGCAAGACCGGCACCCCGGACAACACCTGGTACGTGTCCAGCGTGCCGAAGCTGTCGGCGTACCTGGCCGACCCGGAGACCGACGCGGCCGAGCCGCTGACCGCGACGTTCACCGTCACCTGGACCCCGCCGGGCGGCACCCTGCAGACCAAGACGTGGCCCTCGGGGCAGAAGGCCAACAAGTCGACGTTCGACTACAACTTGGCCGACCTCGAATTCGGGGTGCCGAACCTGCCGGAGAACGTCGTCGTTTCGTGGAGCGTCAAGGCCTCCGACGGCACCGCCTCCAGCGCCAGCAGCGTCACCTGCGGGTTCATCCTCGACAAGACCAAGCCTGCGGGCCCGGACATCGACTCGGCAGAATTCCTCGCCTCCGACGCCGGCAACACCTCGCCGACCTGCGTCGAGTCGAGTGAGTGGATCGACGGAGCGGGCCGCTACGGCACGTTCACCTTCGACTCCGCCGCCACCGACGTCGTGTCGTACAAGTACGGCTTCGACACCAACCCGTCGCCGAGCAACGTGCTGACCCCGACCGCCAACGGCGGGCCGGTCAGCGTGAGCTGGGCGCCGATGACCGAGGCGCCGCACTTCGTCACCGTGATCGCGGTCGACGCGGCCGGCAAGGAGAGCGACACCTCCGTCTGCAACTTCAACGTCGCGGCCGGCGGCCCGTCGATCGGGCAGTGGAACCTCGGCGACGCCCTCGGCTCCACCCAGGCCGTCGACGAGCGCGGCGCCAACCCGGCCACGGCCGGGTCGGGCGTGACCTTCGGCCAGCCCGGCCCGGGCGGGGCGGCCCACCCGTCGGTGCTGCTGCCCGGCAACTCCACGGGTTACCTGTCGACCGCGTCGCAGGGGCTGGTGGACACCTCGAAGCCGTTCACCGTCGCGGCCTGGGTCAAGGCGAACTCCCTGACCGGCTACATGTCCGCGGTCTCGCAGGACGGCACCGGCGTGCCCGGCTTCTACCTCGGGTTCAGCCCGGCCAGCAGCAAGTGGCTGTTCGGCGTGCCGGACATGGACGTCAACGCCTTCCGCGACTGGCAGGTCACCAGCACCGAGGTCGTCACCGCGCAGACCGGCTGGACCCACCTGGCCGTCGTCGTCGACAACGTCAAGGACACCATGACGATGTACGTCAACGGCAAGGCCTCCGGCACAGCCCCGGTCCGCTCGCAGTGGGCCTCGCACGGCAACCTCCAGATCGGGCAGCGCCTGGCCAAGACCCAGCACGTGTGGGGCTGGAACGGCGGCATCTCCGACGTCGGCATCTTCGACCGGCTCGTCACGCCGGCCGAGATCGACGCCCTGGCCAAGCCGCGCCTGCAGCGCGAGGTGTACTGGGCGCTGGACAGCGCTGACGTGCCCGACGACAACCCCGGCGTGTTCGTCAGCGCCGAGACCGTCGTCGACGGCGCCACCCCGGACGAGGCCAGGAACCTGACGCTGCACAACGGCGCATGGGTGATGACCCCCGACCCCGACGACCCGTTCGCCGAGCCGGCCCTGGTCGGCGCGGGACACATGGTCCTCGACGGCGGCGACGACTACGCCGCCAGCGGGCAGGCGCTCGTCGGCCAGACCGGCAGCTTCTCGGTCGCGGCCCGGGCCCGGCTGGCCGCCGCGTGCACCTCCGACCAGGTCGTGCTGTCCCAGCCCGGTGCCAAGACCAGCCGGTTCCAGGTCAAGTGCGTCGACATCGGCGGCGGGCAGCTGCGCTGGCAGCTGACCGTCGCGGCCGGTGACGACGCCGCCACCTCGACCACGGTCGTGGTCGACGACACCCACCTGCCCGACCCCGGCAACACCCTGGGTCAGCACCTGGTCGTCACCTACCACGCGTTCACCAAGGAGGTGCGGCTCTACGTCGACGGCGAACTCGCCGCCAGCGCCCAGGGCACCCACGATCCCGTGTGGAACGGACCCGACAAGGGCGTCCAGGTCGGCCGCGCTCTCCTGGACGGCACCACGACCACGCCGACGTACGGCGGGTACTTCTCCGGTGTCCTCGACGAGGTCCGCGTCTACAGCGGCGTCCTCGACGCGGTGACCGTGATCCGGCTGGCCAGCACCACGGCCCAATCCGACCTGTAGCACCGACTAGGTGGCCGGCACCCATGTGGGTGTCGGCCACCTGCAATTCCATCCGCATCAACCAATGGTGGTACCAACGCATGTCACTCACACCTAGGACATTGCTGCGCTTCCCACGTCCGCGGGGCATACGGCCGCTGGCGCTCGGGCTTGCGGCACTGGTGGGCCTCAGCCTGGCCCAGGTCCAGCCATCAGCGCCCGCGGCGGCTGAATCGTCCCGGCCCGCCGTGCAGGCACAGGCCAAGCCGGCCAAGGGCACCGCGCTGAAGTCGCAGGCACCGAAGAAGGACCCCTCCGCCGACAAGACGATGTCGCGCGCCGACACCGTGGTGTGGCCGTCGGCCGGCACGGCCGAGCTGGACGCGCAAACCCGCGATGCGGCGCTTGGCAACGTAGGTGGCTTGCGTGTCGACGTGGCGCGCGCCGAGCGCGGTGCGACAGGTGCGACGCGATCGGCCGGGCAGCATCCGCAGCGGGCAAAGGTCCAAGTGTTCGACCGAGCGGCCGCCAAGCGTGCTGGGGTCGACGGCCCGATGTTCAGAGTCTCCCGCGCCGACGGCGTCGCCGCCGCAGAGGCGGTCAGCGTTGCCGTCGGCTACGACTCGTTCGCCCACGCCGTGGGCGGTGACTGGGGTGCGCGGCTACGCCTGGTGCAGCTGCCGACTTGTGCGGTCACCACCCCTGACAAGCCGGAATGTCGTACGGCGACCCCGGTCGCCACGATCAACGACACGGCCGCCCGTACGCTTACGGCGGACGTGACCGCGGCCGGCGTCGAGTCGGGAGCGATGATTCTGGCGATGTCGGCGGGTGAGTCCTCTGCTCAGGGTGACTACACCGCGACCAAGCTTTCTCCGTCGTCGTCCTGGTCTGCGGCCACGTCCACCGGCGGGTTCAACTGGACGTACCCGGTGCGCAGTCCGGCGACGCCGGGCGGCTTCGGTCCCCAGGTGGCATTGTCGTATTCGTCGCAGTCAGTCGACGGCCGGACCTCGGCGACGAACAACCAGGGTTCGTGGATCGGTGAGGGATTCACCTACGAGCCTGGATACATCGAGCGGCGATACAAGGCATGCTCCGACGACGGCCACGAGACCTCCGGAGAGCAGTGCTGGGCCTTCCACAACGGCACGGTGATGCTGTCAGGCCACTCCGGCGGTCTGGTGAAGGTCGACGACTCGACGTACAAGCTTTCCAGCGACGACGGCTCGAAGGTCGAGCGGATCACCGGCGGCGTCAACGGCGACAACGACGGCGAGTACTGGAAGATCACTACGGTCGACGGCACGCAGTACTTCTTCGGCCGCAACCGGCTTCCCGGCTGGACCTCGGGCAAGGAGGAGACCGAGTCGACCTGGACCGTGCCGGTCTACGGAGACGACTCCGGTGAGCCGTGCTACAAGTCCTCCGGGTTCGACGACTCGTTCTGCGACCAGGCATGGCGCTGGAACCTCGACTACGTGATCGACCCGCGTGGCAACGTGATCTCGTACTTCTACGACCGGGAAATCAACTACTACGCCCGCGGCGGCAAGACCGACGTGAACGGCACCGCCTACGACCGCGGCGGCTACCTCGCCCGGATCGATTACGGCCAGCGCGACCAGCAGGTCTATACCACGAACGCGCCCGCGCGGGTCGTGTTCACCACTGTTGAGCGCTGCATTCCTGGCGGCTCCGTGGACTGCGACCCGCAGGACCTCACAGAGGACACGGCGGCTTCGTGGCCGGACGTGCCGCAGGACCGCATCTGCGCCGCCAACACGCACTGCGAGTTCACCCAGACCTCGGCGACCTACTTCACCCGCAAACGTCTGACGAAGATCCAGTCCGAGATCCGCACCGGTGCCACATGGTCGCCGGTGGAGTCGTGGGGCCTGGAGCATCAGTTCAAGGTCAACGACGACAACTCGCGGACGCTGTGGCTGGCGAAGATCACCCACTCCGGGCACCGCGGTGGGACCCAGACCATGCCGGCCACCGAGCTGGAAGGCATGCAGCTGCCCAACCGCATCGACCTCGACGATGACAATTTCGGGCCGCTGATTCGCTACCGCCTGGCCACGATCAAGACTGACGCCGGCGCGCAGATCACGGTCAACTACAAGACGCCTGACTGTTCCAAGGACAACCTGCCCACTCCGGGAAACTCGACCAGGCGCTGCTACCCGGTGATCTGGAATCCCCTCGGCGGCGGCGACGAGGACAAGGTCACCGACTGGTTCCACAAGTATGTTCTCGACAACGTCGTCGAGGATGACCTGGTCGGCGGAAACGACGACATGGTCACCTCCTACGAATACGTGGGCGGCGCGGCATGGCGTAAGGGTGAGCCCGACGGCATCACCAAGGACGAGGACCTCACGTGGTCCGACTGGCGTGGCTACGGCCAGGTGATCGTGCGCAACGGCGACGGGCAGTCCATGCCGGGCAGGATCGACCACTTCTTCCTGCGTGGCATGAGCGGGGGGAAGAAGGCCGACGGCACCCGTCCGACCGTGGTCGTGGCAGACTCCACCGGCACGAACCACACTGACCATGACGCGTACTCCGGCCACGAGCTTGAGACGATCGCCTACAACGGCGCAGAAGTTCTGTCAAAAACCGTCAACCGGCCATGGCGTCAGATCACGCACACACAGAGTGAGTCCTGGGGCGCGAACGTCGCCGGTTTCGTCCGTACCGACCTGGTGCGCAATCTCGCCGCCATGCCCAAGGACGCCCAGGGCAACCCGGTGTGGCACGAGACGCAGACCGCCACGAGCTATGACCCTGTCTGGGGAAGAGTTGACAAGGTCAACGACCTCGGCGAGGTCGGCCAGGGCAAAGACGGCGACGACCTGTGTACTCGCACGTGGTATGTCGACAATCCGGGCCTGCACATGTACTCCTACGTGTCCCGGACCCAGACGGTATCGGCGAACTGCGACGTGGCGAACCCCGACCTGGGCAAGCAACTGATCTCCGACAGCCGGACCAGCTACGACATGCAGGTGTGGAACGCAGCGCCGACGAAGGGTAGTGCGACTCGGGCAGAGGTCCTTGACCGCTACGACGGAACGAAGATCCTCTACATCCCCGGTTCGGAGACCACGGACCTTGACGGCTACGGCCGCGTCAAGGCCGTCAAGGACGCCCGAGGATTCACCACCAGCACCGAGTACACCGAGGTCGACGGTCTGACCAGTCAGATCAAGATCACCAACCCTCGTGGTCATGTGACCACGACGACGCTCGACCCCGCGTTCTCGGCCCCCACTCGGATCGTCGATGCCAACCTGAAGAAGGTCGACATGGTGTACGACGCCTTCGGCGGGCTGACGGCCGTCTGGAAGGCGGACCGGAATCGCGATCAGGGCGCAGCGCCGAGCATGAAGTTCGGCTACAAGGTGCGCAACGACAAGGCTACGGTCATCACGACCGAGTCGATCAACAACGATGGCACCTACCGGGCATCCTACGAATTGTTCGACGGCCTGCTGCGCCCGCGGCAGACGCAGGTTCCGGGGCCGGGTGGATGGCTCATTTCCGACACGTTCCACGACGGCCGCGGAAAGGCGTGGAAGGCGAACGAGGCGTATCTCGCGACGGGAGTCGCGGGAGACGTGCCGATCGTCACGCCGGAAGGATCTGTCAACGGGCAGACGATCATTCGGTACGACGCGGCAGGGCGGGCCATCTCCGAGACCTTCGCGGTGGCCGGTGACGACCGATGGACGACTACCACTGCCTACGAGGCGTTCAGCACGCACGTCAACCCCCCGGCGGGCGGCGTTCCGGTCACCACGGTCACCAATGCCCGGGGCAAGGTGACCGAGGTGCGTCAGTACGAGGGCGACTCCCCGTCCGGACCGTCGGACGTCACCCGGTACACCTACACGCCGGCGGGTGCGCTGGAGACCGTGACTGATCCGCTGAACAATGTCTGGCGTTATGAGTACGACCAGCGCAATCTCCGGGTGCGCGTGACGGACCCAGACTCGGGCGAGAGCAGGTACACCTACGACTCGGCAGGTAACAACACCTCTGTCACCGACAGCCGTGGGATCAAGCTCTCTAACCGCTACGACGAGCTGAACCGCAAGACGGAGACGTGGCAAGGCGACCTTGACACCGGTACGAAACTGTCCGCCTGGTCGTACGACAACACGGGCAGCAAGGGCCACCTCTACTACAGCCAGCGTATCGTCAGCGGCCAGAGCTACTACACGATCTTCATGACCCGCGACGATCTGTACCGGCCCACCAAGACCCGGTACAGCTTCCCGTCCGGAGGTGTGGGCACGCTGCTCGGCAAGTCGTACGACTTCACGACCGGCTACAACACTGACGGCACTGTCCAATCCGCCGGCACGCCGGCGGCGGGCGGACTGCCCGCAGAGGCGGTGGCGACGACGTATGACAGCCTGCTGCGTCCCACCACACTCACGGGCACGACGAGCTATGTCACCGCGACGTCGTACAGCAGCCTGGGGCAGCTTCTCCAGGCCGAGCTGTTCACCGGAGGAACGGGAAAGAAGGCATGGCTCACGTGGGACTACGAGCGGGGAACTGACCGGCTGCAGAAAACCAAGGTCAACCGGCAGGGCGTGACCGCGGTCGACATGGACGCCAAGTATGTCTACGACGCGGCAGGCAACGTACTGTCGATCGAAGACGCCCCGACCGGCGGCCAGCGCGACGTCCAGTGCTTCGTATATGACCACCTGCGGCGGCTCACCGAGGCGTGGTCGACCGCTAACACGACGAAGACCTGCAACGACGGTGTCGCTCAGACCGGCGTCAGCGGTCCCGCGCCTTACCACCACAGCTGGACCTTCGACAAGATCGGCAACCGCGACACCGAGACCATTCACTCGGTCACCGGCGGTGCCGATACGACCCGCGACTACCAATACCCCACCCAGGGCGGGGGCCAGAACCAGCCGCACACCTTGACCCGTGTGGATGAGAACGGGCCTGGTGGCGCCAAGACCTACCACTACAGCTACGACAGAGCGGGCAACACCGTCTGCCGACCCAACGCCACGATCACCAACAACTGCACCGTCGGCAGCCTCGCCCAGCACCAGGATCTTGCCTGGGACGCCGAAGGTCACCTGCAAAGCAGCACTCCGGCAGGAGGGCAGGCCACCACCTACGTGTACGACGCCGACGGCAACCGCATCGTCCGCAAGGAGCCCGGCGGAAAGACCACTCTCTACCTGCCGGGTATGGAACTCGCCCTCAACGGGACGGTCGTGAGTGGCACCCGGTTCTACGGCTTCGGCACCACCGTCGCCGTGCGCACCACCACCGGTGTGCACTTCGAGGCGGCTGATCACCATGGCACCGCCACTGCCAGCATCGATGCGTCCACGGGCGCGATCACATGGCGTCGGTCGAGCCCCTATGGCGCGATCCGCGAGCCGGTCGTGCCTTCGTTCTGGCCCGATCAGCGGGGCTTCCTCGGCGGGACACTCGACGCTACGACCGGCCTCACGCACCTCGGGGCGCGGGAGTACGACTCGGCGACCGGCCGATTCGTCAGCCTGGACCCCATCATGGATCTCACCGACCCATCGCAATGGAACGGATACGCGTACGCCAACAACACTCCGGTCACGCTGACCGACCCGGAGGGACTTCGGCCCGAGTGCGGCGAGGGCGGAGCCCGCGAAACCTGCGACAACACGGCTCCTATGGCCAACGGGGCCGGGACCTGGGCGAACAACAATACGACGCATCAGGTCATCGACCCGTTCGTCTTCATTCCGGATCCAGAGAAGCCGATCTCGTTCCCGCGTTACGTCGAACTGGCGGGATGCCCGATCATGCCGTCGCACTGCCATGTCAGTGATCTGTCGCAGGAGCAGGCGCTCAGCTTCCTGGGTTCGTACCTCTGCTCGTACATGCAGGAGTGTGACCTGCAGGAGGAGCTGAGTCGGCAATCGGGCCTGAAGTTCATGGAATGGATGAGCTACGTGCCGATCGTCGGCGTTCCCTACTCGATCGCGCTGGCCAAGGAAGCGTGGAGCCAGGGGAACTACGGTGGGGCGGCGCTCGAGATAGCCGGGATTCTTCCTGTCGGGAAACTCAAGGTGCTCAAGGGCGCCGGCGAGGTGCTCGATGTCGCCGGAGACGCGTGCAAGGCGGTCAACAGCTTCGACCCCGAAACGCTCGTCTTGATGGCAGACGGCAGCAAGAAGAAGATCAAGGACGTCATGATCGGCGACGAGGTCATGGCGACCGACCCGATCTCTGGCCTCACCCAGGCGAGAAAGGTCGAGTACGTCCACGTCAACCTGGACGAGCAACTCACCCAGTTGACGGTCGTCGACGGCAGCGGGGTGCGAAGCGAGGTCGACACCACCTGGGAGCATCCGTTCTGGTCGACGTCGCGAGCGGCCTGGGTGAATGCGTCCGAGCTCGAACCGGGCGAGATCGTCCGCGGCTTCGGGACCGAGACCGTCGAGATCGTCGCTGCGGACAACCGCGTCGGCTCGAAGGTGATGTACAACCTCACCATTGACGAACTGCACACCTACTACGTCTTTGCCGCCGAGACTCCGGTGCTCGTGCACAACGCGGGCCTGGGTTGCCTGACGGTATTGCGAAACTGGAAGAGTGAGCGCTTCGTCTTCGGCAACGAGTCCTTCCTGCTGGACAAGAAGGGTATGGAGCACATTCTTTCGCGGCACCATCCCAACTTCTGGGACGGTTCAGTCAAGGCCCAGCAGTCGTTCTTCGACGTCAAGATGTCGGTGGGCGACGTTCAGGACGCTATCCGGTCGGTCATGCAGCAGAACCGCGCGACGCTCGCCTCCAAGGGTTCGACGGGGATGTACCAGATCCGTGGTTCGGTTAACGGAACGAACTACGTTCTCGGCATGAACAATGGACGCGTTGGCCAATTCTACCCGACAAAGTAGGTTTCATGATCACCATTCGGACCTTCCTGCGATCGGAAGACGGCACCTTCCTGCCCGTCGAGGAGCAAGTGCAGCCACTGAGCGACTCTGATTACATCGAAGGTGCAATCGAGATGAACATCAATGGCACCGAGATCATCGGAAGGTCCGAGTGGGACTACGTCGATCAGCTTTGGTCATATCTTGCGAGCATGGTCCACAGCCTGCGCAGTGAAGAGCGGGCGGAAACCCACTTTCCAGATCAACCGGTACTTCTCGAATTCGAGCGGCTGGGCCGAGACCTCCGAATTTCGTGTCGATCTGGCGACGTTGTCCGACAGGCGCGGACTTCTGAATCAGAACTCCTCGACACGTTGGCTTCAGCGGGTCGTTCGTTCTTCGCCAACATGTCCAGGCTGGTTCCGGCGAATGCCGGTAGCTATCGGCTGGCCGAGTCGATGCTGAGAAGGTAGACGTCGATACCTTTATGCCGGGCCGGAGGGTGCCGCCGCGAATGGGCGGCACCCTCCGGCGTGCTTGGGGCGACCGCCGAGCGCAAGCTTGGCTACCGACTTCGGCTGTTCAAGGAGACGCCTGGCTTCCGCGACCCGTGCAGGCGCCTGGGTAACCTCAACCCAGCCACCCGCGAAGGGACTCGGGTGATCGGTGCATGCGGGTGACGGCGAGGGCCATCGCCGAAGGAGAGGGCTTCCCATGGCATGGATGAGTGTCCGGGCCGGGCGAATCGCGGGTGCCGACCTCGTCTCCACCGTCACTCGGGACGATCTCGTTCCCGAGTGGGCGGACGTGGTGAGCCGAGGCTGGACGGTCAGTGACCGTGCGGTGCTCCTCGGTGCCTGGTACATGAGCTACCACGGTGATCGGTCAAGCTTCTCGGAGACCATGGACTACGAGGCCGCGGTCAACGGGCGCGGCATCCCCGACCTCGATCTGACGGTCGAGGGGCAGGAGAGGGCGGCGATGCTGTTGCGCCGGGGCGTGGCTTTCGCGTGGGCGGCGCTGCACGAGCAGCACCGCCAATTGCCCGAAGTCGAAGTGGCCGCGTACATATCCTCGGCCGGGACCCTGGTTGATCCGGACCACTTCACCGGGAACGTGACCTTCTGCGCCGTACGCCCAGGACAGCCGCCTTACATCGACCCGGCGCAGTTGACAGACGACATCGTCGTCTCGATCGCCACCGGCGACTGTGTGGGTCCACTACCGCACAGGCGGCGGTCCTAGCAGCCGGTAACGGTCGTCGCTGCGGGCGCTGGCCTGTTCGCCGGACCGCACGCCATGGAAGAGAGCCGATGACAATCTGTCCGCGATGCGAGCAGGGACTGCTTGAACTGGTCAAGATCAGCCGTTGCGAGCTGACCATCAAGAAATGCGCTGAATGCGATGCCGTCTGGGGCGCGGCCGTGGACCCCAGCCGCGAGACTTTCATTCAGTATCAGCTGCTGCTGGACGTTCTCGGAGAATCCGAGATCGAAATCCCGTACGAGGTGCTTCGAGAGTTATAGGTCGAGCGTTCCGGCCGGGAGGCTTGCGCTAGTGCGTGGAAAGGCCGGTCGATGTCGCGAGCGCGCGGCTGCGCCGGTCCCACCACCAGGCGAAGTAGCGGGCGGACAGCCCGTGGATGAGAATGCTCAGGCTGATCACGACGACGACCACGTCGGCGACCCAGTCCGCATCCAGGCCCGACAGCTGCTCCAGGGCGATGATGCCCAGCACCATGCTGTCCAGCCCGCGCGGCCCCCAGAACCCCAGCGCCCACCGCTCGCGCCACGGCACGTGGCTGCCCAGCAGTGACAGCGCCACCGGCAGCATCCTGATCAGGGTCAGCGACAGGAACGCGTACAGGAACACCCGCCACTCCAGGCCGTCCATGAACGCGGGCACGACCAGCGACCCGAACACGAACCACACCGCCGCAGACAGCACCATCGCGGTGTCCGACACGGTCTGCAGCGCCGCGTGCGGCATGTGGGGGGCGGTCGCGCGAGCCGCCAGCCCGGCCACGAACGCGGCGACGAACCCGTTGCCGTGCAGCACCTCACCCATCGCGAACGCGGTGATCGCCAGCGCGAGCAGCCCGACCCGGTCGGCCTCCGGGGTGCTCCAGCCGCGCTCGCGGGCTATCGAGAGCATCCTGGCTCCGCCGAATCCGACGATCAGGCCCGCGACCAGTGCGATGAGCAGTTCCAGCAGGACGCTTTCCAGGTCCGTGCTGGCGACGGCCCCGGCGAGCAGCAGCAGGACCAGCGGTGCGGCGAGGCCGTCGTCGAGGCCGCTGACGACGGTGATGGTGTGGCGCATGCCGGAGGGCAGACGTCGGTCGTGCAGCAGCGGCAGGATCGGGGTGGAGTCGGTGGCGGCGAGCACGGCGGCGCAGATGGCGCAGACCCACCAGCCGGCGCCGGGCAGCAGGGGGACGCCGGCGGCGAAGCCGAGCGCGACGGTCAGCGGGAACGCGATGAACAGCATGCGCATGGGTACGCGGCCGGTCTCGCGCAGCCATTGCACGCTGATCTCGGTGGCGTCGGTGAACAGGACCAGGGCGAGGGTGATCTCGATGAGGTGCCGGACGATGGGTCCGGTTACCTCGATGTTGACCAGGGGATTGCTGCCGTTGGTGAGGATGAGGCCGGCGGCTGCCATGGCGATGGGCACGGTGACGCTGTAGCGCTGGGCCGGCCGGGCGAGCACGGCCCAGATGACCAGGACCAGGCCGAGCATCAGTACGGCGAGCACGGGCGACTCCTCACCCTGCCCATTCTGGCGGTTTTAGTCCGTTTAGTGGTGAGAAGTCGGTGAGGACCTGCGGCTGCCGCGCTCAGCCGTCGGTGCGCAACGGTGTGGGGCCGGTGTACCCGCTGCTCCACCGGAAGCGGTGCGGCGGCTGGGCGTACTCCTCGATCGCGTGCGCGATCCACCCCGCGGTCCGGGCGATGGCGAAGACGACCTCGGTCGCGTCCGGACCCATGCCGGTGGCGTGGGCCAGCGCGGCCACCGCGAAGTCGATGTTCGGTCGCGTGGGTGCGGTCGCCGCGAGGTCGTCGAGGGTCGCCCGCAGGTCGTCGGGCGTGGGTGTCAGGTCGAGCAGGGCGGCGGCCCGGGGGTCGCCCTCGGCGTACAGCGCCTGCCCGAATCCGGGCAGGCGGCCGACCCGCAACTGCTCGGCCACCGCCGCGGCGGCGCCGTCACGCCGGGCCGCCTCGATCATCCGGTACACCCTCGCGCCGAGCGCGCCGTGCATCGGGCCGTCCAGCGCGCCGAGGCCCGCCGACACCGCCGCGTAGGGGTTGGCCCGCGTCGAGGCGGCGACGCGTACGGCGATGGTCGAGGCGGCCAGGTCGTGGTCGGCGAGCAGGACGAGGGCCGCGTTCAAGGCCCGCAGGCCGGCCGCGTCGGCGGGTGCGGCGGTCAGCCGTGACCAGAGCCGGGCGGCGAGCGTGCCGTCGGCGGGTGTGCCCTGCGCGGGCAGCGCGTCGACCATCGTGGACAGCAGGCGCGGCGCCTGTGCCGCGACCGTGGCCGGGGCGAGGTCGAACCGCAGCGGATCCATCGCGGCCGCGACGGCGACCACGACGGGTAGCCGGTCGAACAGGCGGGCGTGCGGCGGGAGATGCCCGCTCGCCTCGCGTGCCCGCCGCAGCGTCTCCGGGGGCGCCTCGAACCTCGGCGCACCCATCCGGCCGGTCCAGAGCCAGTCGGCGACCTGCTCGAACGGGGTGTCGGTCAGGTCGGCGGCGGCACGGCCCCGATAGAACAGCCGCCCGTACGCGATCAGGGTGATCGCCGTGCGCATCGCCGGGGCGGCGTCGCGGTCGGGCCGGGTGGCCTGGTTGCGCGAGGCGAGCCGTTCGACGTCGGACAGGCGGTACCTGCTGATCCGCTCGCCGGGCACCTTGACCCTGGTCAACAGTCCGCGGCTCACGTACGCGTAGATCGTCTCGGGCTTGATGCGCAGGCGCTGCGCGACCTCGGCGGTGGTGAGCAGCTGTTCCTCGGCCATGTGGGCATGGTCTCACATTGACTGAATCAACGTTGACCAGCGGTCGACCGCAGGACGAATCTGCTGGCATGACTGACACCGTCACCGTCCCGCGCGGGCTTGCCGGAGTGGTGGTCACCGACACCACGATCGGCCACGTCCGCGGCCTCGAAGGCTTCTACCACTACCGGCAGTACTCGGCGATCGACCTCGCCGGCCGCCGGACGCTCGAAGACGTCTGGGCGCTGCTGATCGACGGCGCGCTGCCGCCCGACCCGGCCGCGCTGCCGGCGGAGGTCGCGCCGCTGCGGCACCTGCCCGACGCGGTCGCGGCCGCTCTGCCCGCGATCGCCGCCGCCTCGTCGGCAGTGGACCCGATGGGCGGCCTGCGCGCCGCCCTGGCCGTGGCCGGCCTGGCCGCGGGCGCACGCCCGCTCTACGACACGTCGGCCGCCGAGCGCCGCGCCCAGGCGATGCGCCTGTGCGCGATGACCCCCACACTGCTGGCCGCGTTGTACCGGCTGCGCCTCGGTCTGGAGCCGGTCGCCCCGCGCGACGACCTGCCGCACGCCGCGAACTACCTCTACATGATCACCGGTCGGGAACCCTCCGACGTGCACGCCCGCGCGATCGAGCAGTACCTCATCGCGACCGTCGACCACGGCTTCAACGCCTCCACCTTCACCGCCCGGGTCATCGCCTCCACCGGTGCCGACCTGTACGCATGCATCGGTGGGGCGCTCGGCGCGCTGTCCGGCCCGCTGCACGGCGGGGCGCCCAGCCGGGCGCTGGACACCCTGGACGCGATCGGCTCGGTGGACCGCGCCGACGACTGGCTGCGCGTCCGCATCCTGTCCGGGGAGCGGATCATGGGGTTCGGGCATCCGATCTACCGCACCGAGGACCCCCGGTCGCGCCTGCTGCGGGGCATCGCCCGCCAGCTCGGCGGCGACCTCGTCGACTTCGCGGTCTCGGTCGAAGCCCGCGTGCTGGCGCTGCTGGCCGAGCTCAAGCCCGGCCGTGAGCTACACACCAACGTCGAGTACTACGCGGGCGTGGTGATGGAGCTCTGCGGGCTGCCACGGGAGATGTTCACCCCGACGTTCGCCGTCAGCCGCGTCATCGGCTGGTGCGCCAACGTACTGGAGCAGGCCGAAGACTCGAAGATCATCCGTCCCGACTCGCGGTATGTGGGACAGGTGCCGCCTCAGCCCGTTCCCTGAGCAGAGCCGACGGGACCCGGGTGGTGATCCGACGGCCGATGCCGGAGGGAGCCACCCGGGCCGCCGGCCGCCGATCCGTGGATGCGGACGCCCTCGGGCAGGCGCAACGGGAGGAACATGCGGACGTCGTCGAAGTGCAGATCCTCCACGGCGACGGCGTTAGGCAGACGGGATCCAGATGGATACCGCCGACCACGTCTGGATCGACCACAACACGATCACGCGGATGAACGACGGCCTGATCGACAGCCGCAAGGACACCAGCTACCTGACGATCTCCTGGAACGTGCTGTCCAGCAACAACAAGGCGTTCGGCATCGGCTGGACCGAGAACGTCACCGCCCGCATGACCATCCACCACAACTGGATCAAGGACACCAACCAGCGCAACCCCAGCACCGACAACGTGGCCTACGCCCACCTGTACAACAACTACCTCCAGAACGTCGCCTCGTACGGCAACTACGCCCGCGGCGCGACGAAGATGGTCCTGGAGAACAGCTACTTCGACAACGTCAAGGACCCGTACTACCCCGATTCGACGGCGCAGCTGCGCCAGAGCGGCAGCATCTGCGTCAACTGCACCGGCAAGCAGCAGACCCTCGGGTCGGCGTTCACGCCGAGCAGCTTCTACTCCTACACCCTCGACGCGGCAGCAGACGTGCCGAACCTGCTGCGCACGTACGCCGGACCGCAGGCCGACATCGGCTGAGCCCGGACCGGACCGGCCGGCACCGCCCTACACGGTGCCGGCCGGCCCGCCGCTCCGCCGGTGGGTCAGCCGGTCACCCGCCACAGGGTCAGGCCGCCGGCATCGCCCGGGCACACGACGATCCGCGGCGCGAACGCGCACCGGCTCAGGGGCACGGCCGCGGGCAGCTGGGTCAGCTCGACGCCGCCCGGGGTCAGCCACCCGACCTGCCGGGGGTCCTTGCCCCGGATCAGCACCGTCACCGACGTGGCCGAGCCCATGTGCAGGTCCCAGTCCGTGAGGTCGGCCAGCGGCCGGGCGGTCGCCGCGTCGAGCAGCGCGAGGACCGGCAGCCCGTTCCCGCGCGGCTGCGGCCCGGCGACCAGCAGCCCGAGCGGTGTCGGCACGACGCTGCTGCCGTTGGGGAAGCTTCGGCGCACCTTGCCGGTGGCCTTGTCGACGATCGCGACCGAGTTCGTGTCGGCCTCGTCGGTCGTCGGCAGCGTCGACGTGCACCAGTGCGCGCCGCAGTCCGCGCGGAACAGGTACGGTGCGGTGAGCGCGACAGGTGCGAGGTCGGCGGTGGTGTACCGGGCTGTCGACTTCACGCCGCCGAGCGCCGTCTCGATGGTCAGCTCGTCGCCGAGGACGTTCAGGTCGGTGGGCACGGCCCCGCGCAGGTCCAGCCGATGCCGGCGCAGCACCGTCCCGTCGTGCAGGTCACGCTCGGTCAGCTCGCCGTCGCGCGCCAGCGTCCAGATCGGTATCGGACCCCGGCCGCCGACGGTGGCCGAGAAGTCGATCGCCGGCAGCACCTCCCGCATGTCCCAGCGCGGCTGCCCGGTGCGCAGGTCCCGGACGGTGACCTGCATCGAGGTCCGGTCCTGGCCGGTCGACCAGATCGCGACGGCCACCTCACCGAGCGGCGTAACGGGCAGCCCGTCCTGCCATCGGATCACCCCTGCGACGACGTCGATCGCGTAGGTGGTCCGGCTGCCCGTGGCCCGGTCCTGCATCTCCGTCAGGATCATGCCGGGCACCGCCGTGGCGGGCGTCATGCCGCTGCCCGCCGCCCCGGGCAGCGGCAGGCTCCAGGCCGGTGCGCCGTCGTCGAGCCGGTATCCGGCGAGCCGGTCCGCGTCGCGTACCAGCAGCAGATCGTCGACGATCCGGAAGTCGCCCTGCGCGGTGAACGCGATGGCGGCCAGCTCGCGCAGCAGGCGTGCGGGCACCGCACCGCCGAGCGCCAACAGCAGGACGGTTGCGACGGCGGCGGCGACCGGCCGCAGCATGGGGCGCGTGGCGGGATGGTCGCGTTCGGACGGCTGCTGCCGCCAGCCCGCGCCGAGGTCGATCGCCGCGGTCGTGGTCGAGGCCGGCTGCTGGTACACGGTCACCGCTTCCTGGTCGGCCGGAGCACCCGCTCCGGCGTGCCTGCTGGGTGGTGAACGCCGTGGCGCGCATCGGCGGTTGTCGTCGCCGGGGCCGGTGCCGCAGCCATGAGCCTTTGGGTAGCCTGGCCGCCTGCGGCAACGAAGGCGGCGCTGCGCAAGGGGCGGGGTGCGGGTGGAGTTACGGGACATCGAGATCTTCTCGACGCTGGCCGAGGAGCTGCACTTCGGCCGGACCGCTGAACGGCTGCACGTCTCGCAGGCCCGGGTGAGCCAGTCGATCAAGGCGCAGGAGCGGCGCATCGGCGGCGCGCTGTTCGAACGGACCAGCCGCGCGGTGACGCTCACCCCGCTCGGCGCGCAACTGCGCGACGACCTGCGGGTGGGTTATGACGCGATCCTTCCACGAGGTGCTGCACGCCGTGGCGACCCGGCAGGCGCTGGCGCCGCTGGGTTCGCACTACGCCCGCTACTACTCTCACCCGGGCATCGTGCTCCTGCCGGTCGAGGACGCGCCGTTCACCGAGTGGGCGCTGATCTGGCGCTCCGGTGACCTGTCTCCGCGGGCAAGCGCGTTCGTCGACGTCGCCGTGCAGCGGGGACCTCGCAGCTTCGATCCCCGTTGACCGGCGGTCCCGGCCCGCAGGTTCGGGCTGGGTCCACGGCCGGCCGCGGCTGGTCCCGGCCGCGACAACACCGACGGTAATGAATACCGCGTGGTGAAATTGGGTCTTCCCAACTGAGTGGTCAGTCAGTCAAACTCTCAGCGTGACGCATGACGTGATCATCATCGGTGGTGGGCACAACGGACTCGTCGCCGCGGCGTACCTCGCGCGGGCCGGGCGGCGGGTGGTCGTGCTGGAACGCCGCCACACCGTGGGCGGCGCGGCCGTGTCCGAGCGCCCGTTCGGCCCCGACTTCCTGGTCACCTCCCTGTCGTACGTGGTCAGCCTGCTCCCGCCGGACATGGTGGCCGACCTGCGCCTGGCCGAGCACGGCTACCACGTGTACGAGCAGGGCCCCTACTTCGCCCCCCGCCGCGACGGCCGCCACCTGCACCTGGCGAGCGACCCGCAGCGCCGCCACGAGGAGATCTCCAAGTTCTCCAAGGCCGACGCCGACGCCTATGAGCGCTGGGAGTCCTGGCTCGGCGGGCTCGGCGCGAAGGTCGGCCCGCTGCTGGACGCGATCCCGCCGAAGCTCGGCAGCAAACGCCCCGGCGACCTGCTCGGCCAGGCGGCGCTGCTCAAGACGCTGCGCAACATCGACGTCCGGGCCGCGTTCGACCTGACCCGGCTGTTCACCGCCAGCGTCGCCGACCTGGTCGAGGACCGGTTCGAGTCCGACGCCATGCGGGGCCTGCTGTCGGTGTCCGGTGTCATCGGCACCTGGGGCGGCCCGCGCAGCGCCGGTACAGCGTTCGTGACCCTGCACCACCACCTGGACCAGACCGGCGGCCAGTCCGCGGCGTGGGGCTTCCCGCGCGGCGGCATGGGCGGGGTCACTGCCGCGATGGCCGCCTCGGCCCGCTCATTCGGCGCGGAGATCCGCACCGAGACCGCCGTGGCCAGCATCGACACCAGCGGCGGGCGGGTCACCGGCGTGACCCTGGAGTCCGGCGAGCAGCTCACCGCCCCCACGGTGATCACGACCGCGCATCCGAAGATCTCGTTCCTGCGGCTGATGGACCGCGCCGACCTGCCCGGTGACTTCGTCGCCGACATCGAGTCGTGGCAGACCCGCTCCGGCACCGTGAAGGTCAACTTCGCGGTGGACCGGCTGCCGACGTTCGCCAGCCACCCCGAGTTCGACCCGGCGGTGTACGGCGGCACGATCGTGCTGTCGGAGTCCCTCGACGACGTCGAGACCGCGTTCCAGGAAGCCGCCGCCGGCCGGGCGGCGACGCTGCCGTTCGCCGACGTGTGCATCCCGTCGGTGTTCGACCCGACCCTGGCCCCAGGCTCGGACACGAGCGATGTCACCCGGCGCAAGCACGTGGTCAGCATGTTCACCCAGTGGGTGCCGCACACCTGGGCCGCGCAGCCGCACACCGCCGAACTGGACGCCTACGCCGACCGCCTCGTCGCGCGGATGGAGGCCGTCGCGCCCGGGTTCACCGACTCGGTCATCGGCCGTCAGATCATCGGCCCGCACGAGATGGAGCACGAATACGGCCTGGTCGGCGGCAACATCTTCCACGGCGAGCTGACCCCCGGGCAGATGTTCCACTGCCGCCCCGCGGCCGGCTACGCGGACCTGCGTACCCCCATCAAGGGTCTCTACCAGGCCGGTTCCGCCACTCACGGGGGTGGCGGAGTCACCGGTATCCCAGGCCGCAACGTGGTCCGGCAGGTCATGCGCGACACCGGCCGCCGGGGCCGGCGATGACCGCCGCGCCGCTGCCCGCCGACGGCCTCGACGCGGCGCTGCGGCCGTTCGGGACCTCCCGGATGCTGCCCGTGCGGGCCTACACCGACCCGGCGGTCCTGGCGTGGGAGCGGCGGCACCTGTTCGCCGGATCGTGGACGTGCCTGGGGCGGCGGGCCCAGCTGGCCGAGGGCGGCAACCAGCACGCCGTGACCGTCGGCGACGTCGCCGTCGTGGTCACCGTCTCCGACCAGGGGGTACGGGCGTTCGCGAACGTGTGCCGGCACCGCGGCCACGAACTGCTGCCCGACGGCGGCGCCTGCGAACGCCGGGCGATCGTGTGCCCGTACCACGGCTGGTCCTACGACCTCGACGGCACGCTGAAGACCGCGCCGCGCATGGGCGACGACTTCCCCGCCAAACAGTTCGGCCTGGTCGAGCTGCCCGCCGTCGACTGGCACGGCTGGGTGTTCGTCAACGCCACCGGCACCGCGATGCCGTTCGAGCAGCACCTGGGCACCCTCGACGCGCTGGTCGCGCCGTACGCGCCGCAGATGCTGACGGTCAAGGCCGTGCACCGCTACGAGGTCGCCGCGAACTGGAAGGTCATCGCCGAGAACTACCACGAGTGCTACCACTGCCCGCTGATCCACCCGGAACTGTGCGCGGTCACCCCGCCCAACTCCGGCGACAACTGGCACGAACCCGGCCACTGGCTCGGCGGTTCCATGGAACTGCGCGAACACGCCGAGACGATGTCCCTCGACGGGCGCTCGCAGGGGGTGATGCTCGACGGCGTCGACCGGCGCACCGTGCGCTACCTGGGCCTGTTCCCGAACGTGCTGCTGTCGCTGCACCCCGACTACGTCATGGCGCACCGGATGACCCCGCTCGCCCCGGACCGCACCGAGGTCGAATGCCTGTGGCTGTTCGACGACACCGTCACCGACCCGTCGTACGCGGTCGACTTCTGGGACGTGACGAACCGGCAGGACTGGGCGGCGTGCGAGTCGGTGCAGCGCGGGCTGGCCTCGCCGCACTACCAGCCGGGGCCGCTCGCGCCGAACGAGACCGCGATCTACGACTGGGTCACGTTGCTGGCGCGGGCCTACCGCGATCCCTCGGGGGTGCTCGGCCGCTCGGCCCCCGACGCAGCGTGACCGCTCGTCGGGAACCGGATCACCGCCGCAGGGCCGTTCCGCGGACGCTGTCCGACGGCTACGACAGGGCTAATCGAGCCAGCAGATGATCGCGTCGCCATCCTTGGCCGCCAGGGCGAAGAACTGCTTGACCCCGGGCAGGCAGTGGGCCGTCCAGGTCAGCTCGCCGAGCCGGTCCGAGATGTCGGGGTAGATCTCGGCCTCCACCAGTTCTGCCTGGTCGACGTCGCGGATCAGGTCGTCCTCGGTGATGTCGGCGAGTTCGGCGGCCGCGGCGGCGACCTGCCCGGGCGTGAGGTAACGCGGCGGCCCGTAGCCCCAGTCGACCTCCCACGCGAGGAAGCCGTGCTCGTTGACGACCTCACCGACCGACTCGTCGATGAACTGCTCGGCCCCGGACACGATCGGAATGCCGAAGCCGCACCGGAACAGCAGGTAGGCCAGGGAGTGCCACGCTTTGCCGGTGCTGTGCGCCCGGTCGGCGTCCTCGGACAGGTCCCGGGCGTGGGCATAGGCCCAGTCGAGGTCGTCCTTGGCGCGCGCCAGTTCAGCGGGCGTCACCCGCAGCCAGTTGCCGTTGATGCTCACCGGCGCAGGGTAGATCACGCAGCTACCGGGCGGACGCCGTGGTGCAGGTGCTCAGGATCTGCGTCGTGTCCGGGTCGAAGGTGTAGCGGCGGGGCGTGTTCGGGAGGAAGTCGTCCTGAACCTCGAACGTGTCAGCGGAGACGAACGCGGCCCCGACCGGAATGAGCACGCAGAGCACAGGGGACTGCCTGCTGTGTACGCCATCGACGCTGCGCAGCAGCAGGCGGTCGTCGTCCTCGTCGAGCACGATCTGGTGGCGGCCGTCGGCGGAGCCGGCCAGGACCCGCTCCTTCGGCGCCGACCAGAAGGACGCGACGGTGAACACCAGGGCGACTGCCCCCAGTACCGCGGTGAAACACGTCCAGGCCATCCAGCTGCGGTCACGGGGGTGGTCCGACCACCGCGGGCCGTGTCCTCGCCAGCGCAGGTGCAGGAGGTAGACGCCGAAGGGCAGCGCGACCCAGAACATGGGCGCGTGGTCGAGCCAGCGGTCGAGCAGGACCAGCCGCCACGGATTCCAGGAGCCGACGATGCCCCCGACCGCGAGGGTCGCCGCGGTGATGAACAACGTCCATGCGACCCGCCGGTGGGTGGCGCTGACGGGTACGGCGTCGGAAACGGGCAGGTCAGGTGTAGCCATGCGCGAGATTATGGGTCAGGTCGTCAAGGCTGTCTGCCCCGGCGGCCACGTGACCTTGATGTGTACGATCCCGGCCGTGACTGCCACCCCATCCCCTCGGACCGGTGATCAGCGCGCGGTGCTGAGCCTCGCCGTCATCGTGATCACCATCGGCGCGACGATCTGGCTCAGCACATTGGCCGACGAGGTCCCGCTGCTGCGCGACGCCTACCAGCGTCTGCAGAGCACCGGATACGTGCTGCTGGCCGTGCTCGCGGTCGCCACGCTCGCCAGCGCAGCGCTGCACCCGTTCTGGGCTCGCAAGGCGGGACGATCGGTGCGGCTGGGCTGGGTCAACGCCGCCCTGGTGCTGGCGTACACCGTGCTGGTCGGGCTGCTGGCCTGGTATGTCGGCCCGGACGTCCCCGCGCACGTCAGCAGCGGTCGCGGCGGCGGCCTCAAGGGCAGCTACCTGGCGTGGCTGATCGCGGTACTGCCCGCGCTCGCCGTCGTCGGCTGGGCCGGCTGGCTGTTCCCGCCGCTGCCCGAGGACAGCGCCGCCGCAGCTGCGCTCGAGGCGGAAGGCCGGGTCCTTCAGCCGGCCCGGCCGCGCCGGTTCTACCGCACGGTGCTCGGCACCGCGGCCGTGTGCTGGGCGCTCGGCGTCCTGCCGTTCCTCTTCCTGATCCTGGCCGTGGTCGTCGCCTAGGCCTGCCCGCGTCGGCGGCCGCTGCCGGGTGAGTCCGGTGTGCACGGCAGTCGACGCAGGGCGGGTCGGGGCGCGACGACGGCGTCGGCGGCGGATCTGCCGCCGACGCCGTCGTGGGCGCTGTCTACTGGGCGGCTTGCTCCCTCCGGCGGACCCGGCGCCGCATCGACCAGGCCCCGGCGGCTGCCA
Source organism: Catellatospora sp. NPDC049111 (assembly GCF_040648615.1). NCBI lineage: Bacteria > Bacillati > Actinomycetota > Actinomycetes > Micromonosporales > Micromonosporaceae > Catellatospora > Catellatospora sp. NPDC049111. The sequence continues at coordinate 157,402 of NZ_JBEZEB010000004.1, forward strand.
GCAGCAACGGCCCCCCGCAGGCACCGACCGTCAGCCACAGGAACAGGTTCGGCGGCCCGTAGGTCGCCGGTTCCGCCGGGCGCAGCGGGTCCGCCAGCCGACTCGTGGCGATCTCGATCGCCGACACACCGGCGGGCAGGGTGAGCAGCCGCGACGGCGTCGCCCGGCCCAGCGTGAACACCTCGACGCCCCTGTCGACCTGCACCACGAGCTGATCCGGCGCACGCCAGCCCTGCACGCGGACGGCGACGTCGGCGGGCAGCGGCGCGAACGCCCCGCCGGTGACCGTGGCCCCGGTCTCCACGTCGACGACCCGGATCTCGGTCGGGCTCGTCGGCTGGCCGCAGCCGACACAGGCGGTGCGGCGCACCATCGCCAGCAGCCGGCCGTCGGGGCTCCACGCCGTGCTGTCGCCCAGCCGCCAGCCGTCACGCGGCCAGGTCACCGGCTCGCCTCCCGCCACCGGATACACCGCGACGCGGTCGTCCTGCTCGACGGCGAACCGCGACCCGTCGGGTGACAGGGCCGCCGTGGCGCCGCCGCCCGGCTCGGCGTACGCGATGGTGCGCAGGGTTTGTCCCGACGCCAGATCCTGCACCTGCCAGCGGGTCTGCGCGCCGTCGGCCGGGTCGTATGCCGCCCGGGCCACGCGCCGTCCGTCGGCGGACCACGCACGTGGAACGGACTCCCACCCCTGACCGCGCACCTGCTTCCCGGTGACGAGGTCGAAGACGCCGTAACCGCCCGCGGACAGCAGGCGGCCGTCCGGCGACAGCACCGGCCACGTGCTGGCCAACTCCTCGTGCACCAGCTGTTCCAGCGGGTCGCTGAACACGTCCAGCACGCGGTAGCGGTCGCCGTCGGCGGCCAGCATGACCACCCGGCCCTCCTCCAGGTTGCCGTGCGTGGCCCGGCCGCTGTACACCAGCGCGACCGGACCCGGCGGCGACTGCTGCAGTTCCGCCGCCGACCACCACTGGTCCGGCGCGGCCAGCCGGTCGGGCAGGCCGACCCTGCCCCGCGGCTCGCCCCACAGCGCGGTGCCGGGCGGCGCGGCCAGTATCAGCAGCACGCCGACCACCGCGGCCGTGACCAGGCGGCGCACCAGCGACCGGCGCGGCAGGTCCCGCCACAGCACGGCCAGCAGCACCAGCAGCACCGCCAGCAGCGCCCAGCCCAGCGGGCCGCCCACGCCCGCGCCGACCAGCCCCGGCAGCACAGTCGGGGCAGCGGCCTCGACCGAGGCTAGACCGCTGCCATGCACGATCTCCAGGCCGATGACGGCGACCGTGACCGCGAGCAGCCCCGTCCCAGCCAAGCGGCGGCGGCGTGCACTGCGGCGTGAGCGGACGAAGAAGCCCTCCGGCAGTGCCGGCGGCGGCTCCGTCTCGGCGACGGCGCGCAGCTGTTCACGCAGACTCATCGGGTCACCACCTTCTCGTCGTGGCCGGTCGTGCTCACGCCGTCCGGGTCGCTGAGCAGGCTGGCGAGCTCGGGTGCGAGCTGGCGCAGCCGTCCCAGGGCGTGCCGGGTCTGGCTCTTGACCGTGCCGGGCGTGACGCCGAGCAGGCGCGCGGTCTCCTCCTCGGTGCAGTCCTCGTAATAGCGCAGTACCAGGACCGCGCGCTGTTTGGCGGTGAGTCGGCGCAGGGCCTGCGCCAGCACGATCCGGACCTCCGGTTCGCCGGAGGTCGCGGACGGCTCGGGGGTCGCGTCGACGAGCACCTCCGGGATCCGCCGCTGCCTTCTGCGCCACCAGGACACCGCCTGGGTGTAGAGGACCTTGCGCACGTAGGCCTCGGGCCGGTCCAGCTGGTCCCAGCGCACCGCGGTGCGTTCCAGTGCCGTCTGCAGCAGGTCCTCGGCGTGGTGCCGGTCGCCGGTCAGCAGGTACGCCGCGTGCCACAGCGACGCCGTCCGGGCCCGGACGAACTCTTCGAACCGGACGGCCCGGTCGTCTGGTGTGCCCGGTTCGGGCAGCGTCCAGTCATCGCGCATCTCGCCACTCCATGGTCAGGTGGACGCCCGCGGTGCCGGGTCCGGGGGGAACCGGAGCGTACTTTTCTGCGACCACGGTTGGTCCGCGGGCGTGCCGGAAGAGTGGTGTTCGACGTTCCGGTGGTTGCAGGGGCTGTACGCCGCCGGTCCTCAGCCCGGCAGCGGGAGACGAATCCAGGTCAGGCCGTCGGTGGTGGACTGCACGAAGCCGGCTTCGCCGGCCGACCCATGGGCCCGTTGCCGGGGGTGCCGCGGTACTCGCCTGGCGGCGGGCACCGCGGGTCGCGGTTTCGTCAGACGACCTCGCGGCCGATGCTGCCGCGGACCATCGCCGACCACTCGGCGTCGGCGTCGATGTCAGCGCGCCGGGGTTCGGTGAGCACGACGACGTTGCCGTCGGGGTCGGTCAGGGTCAGGTCGTCGCTGCGCCACGGCGTGGGGGCCGGTCCTTCGGCGGTGCCGCCGCCTGCCGCGGCCAGCTCCGCGGCGCGCTGCCGCAGGTCGTCGCCGCCGGCCGCCATCGTGACCCGTCCGGTGGCGGCCGGGACGCCCCGGGCGGGCACGAGCAGGATGTCCTGGTATCGCTGTCGTCGCAGGTGGACCAGGGCCGTCGACCCGCCGGGGCCGGGCATGGCCGCGAGGACCACGAACCCGGCGGCTTCGTACCACCTGGTCGTGGCGGGCAGGTCGGCGGCTTCGAACTTCACGAACGCGGGCATCGGGTAGATGTCGCGGTCGATGTCCGGTGCGGGCCGGGTGGCGGGCTGCGTGGTCATGGCATTCTCCTGTCGCTGGTGAACCGAGATGCCTCGACGGTGCCGCCTCCCGCCACGTCAGGGTCAAACTGTTTCGCTGACGGGTGACCTCGGTAGGCGATACCACCTGAATGCTCCTACTCTCCGAACATGGGGCAAAAGCACCTAATAGCCTTTGTGGAGGGCGGCACCATGCACGCCGACGACCTTCGTCCACGGCGGACGCGGCGCGGGGCGCTGCCGACCGTGGTCCTCGCCGCCACACTGCTCGCCACCCCCGCCGCCGCGCAGGCCACCCCCGACCCGTCGACCGGCCCGGCCGCCACGGTCCTGCCACCGGCCGCGACCGCCGACCCGGGCCCCTGCCCGCCGCTGACCCGCTTCCGGCCGCGCGACTTCGGCGACCCCGCCGACCTCGACAGCCCCCACCAGCCGCTGTCGGCCGGCACCGAGATGACCCTGCAGGCCGTCGCCAACGACGGCGGCGCGCTGCTCCCGCACGTGGTCATCCTCACCGCCACCGACCTCGTCAAGAACATCGACGGCGTCTGGGCCCGAGTCCTCTGGCAGCACGAATGGCGCGACGGGGCCGCCGTCGAATCCGCGCTCGTCTTCCAGGCCCAGGACGACCACGGCAACATCTGGCAGCTGGGGGAGTACCCGGAGCTGGTCGACAACGAGCTGCCCGCCGGTGCGCCCGAGACCTGGATCGCGGGTGTCGCAGGCGCCCGCGCGGGGATCGTCGTGCCCGGCGACCCGGACCGCGACGAGCCGCCGTACCTGCGCGCCGGAGCGCCCGCGATCGGGCTGCTGCAGTGCGGCCTGGTCATCCAGACCTCCGCCGACGAGGTCTGCGCCCCCGCCATCTGCTACGACGACGTCCTGGTCGTCGAGGAGTTCAGCCCGCTGCTCGCCCCGCCCGTACGCCGCTCGTACGTGCCCGGCATCGGCCTGGTCGCCGCCGCGCAGGCCAACTCCGACGGCGAGACGCTGTTCCTGTCCGGCAGGCGCAGCCTCACCGTCGCCGAGCGGCTCGCCGCCGACTGGGAGGCGGTGCAGCTGGAGGACCGGGCGTACGAGACGAGCGAGGTCTACGCCGAGACGACGCCGATGCGCTTCAACGCGGGCGACGGCGACGCCGTCGCGGTGCGCCGCCTGATGGCCGACCGGCTGCGGCACTGAGCTTCACCGAGGCAGCGGCGCCGCGACCCAGCGCGGCGCCGCTGCGTTTCTCCCGCCGGCGCGTCAGGCGGTCGCGACCTGCGGGGTCACCGCGGCGGCCCGGTTCGACACGCCTTTGACCAGCAGGTAGCCGACCATCCAGAGCTCACCGACGGTCGCGGGCACGACGAGAATGGTGACCGCGACGGGCATGTCGGGGACGAGCACGGCGGCCAGGACGCTGAGGATGTAGCCGACGCCGCCGGTGATGAGGATCCAGCCGAGCGGGCGGGGCATGTGGCCGGAGTGGATGGCCAGCCATCCCATCGGCATGAGCCACAGGCCGAAGAACAGGCCGCCGAGGGTGAACGCGGCGCCGCTGAGGTCGTAGAGCAGCAGGGCCTGGGCGGCCGATGCCGGGTCCGCGCGCAGGGCGGTGTCGAGTGCGGTGGTCGTGCACATCGCGGAGACGAGGGCGATCACGGAGTTGACGAGGCCGAACGCGGCGACCGATCCGGCGGCGACGGGTGAGGTGGGGCGGAAGAGTCGCCAGAACCAGACGGCGGTGGCGGCCTGGGTGCCGACCATGGCGATGTCGGCGACGATGCCGAGGCGGGCGAGGCCTTCGTGGGCGATGAGGTTCGCCGCGGTGCGGGCGGCGTCGTCGGGCACGTAGAGCCGCTCGCGGATGAGCAGGAAGCCGATGAAGCCGGAGACGGCGAGACCGAGGTAGGCCAGGCCGGTGATGCGGGCGGTGCGTTTCACGTCTGTCATAGGGCACCTCCAGGGATGGGTGGTGACGTCGGGTGGGTGCGCGTCGTGGCTGCTCGGGCACGGTGAGGAGCGGACCGTCGAGCCCGTGTGTCTAAAATCTTTGACATATCGACGGTACGCCAGAGCGTCGCGGCGAGTCAAATATTCTTTACATCACCTGCCGGGGTGGCCCGTCACCGCAGCCCTGAATCGGCGCTCCCGGCTCGGCCGGGCAGATCAGGTCCCGCGCAGCCAGTCGCGGACGGCATGCCGGGGCCCGCGCCGTGACAGCAGGACGACCACCGCCACCGCCACCAGCGTCAACGCCCACCCCGGCAGCCGCAGAGGCGGCCGTGGGCCGGGATCGGCCGCCCCCGGCACGCGCGGCTCGGCGCTGATGCGCACGGTGGCGACGTCGAGCTCGTAGACGGTGTCGGGCGCGGTCAGCAGTACGCGGGGCTGGTCGCCCAGTTCGTACAGCCGCTGATTGCCGACGATGGCCAGGGCCGTGTCGTCGCGCCAGCCGACGACCTCGATCAAGGGTGTCTTCTCGCGGCCCACCCGCACCGCCCCGTCCACGCCGGGCAGCGCGGGCATGGCCGCGCCCGAGGACGCGTCCAGCGGCAGCAGCCGACCCCGCGCGTCCGACAGCAGCAGTCGCCGCCCGTCCGGGGTCCACGCGGCCCGGCCCGCGAGCTGCCCGGCGACCTGCGCGCGCCAGGCGACGGTCCCGTCGCGGCGGTACGCGGTGACCTGGTCGCGCTGCTGGACGGCGAGCATCGACCCGTCGGGTGACAGGGCGGCGCGCAGTTCGCGGTACAGGCCCGGCAGCGGGGTGAGCGGGACCTGCCACAGCTTTCGCCCGTCGGGCATGGACACGACGGTGATGTGGCCGCCGATGGGGTCGTCGCCGGACGCGTCGCCGTCGTAGCGGGCCAGTGCCGCCAGAGTGCCGTCGGGTGACCAGGTCAGCGGTGCGCCGGCGTCGAGGGTGGCCACGTCGCCGGTGGCCACGTCCAGCAGCCGGCTGCGGTGGCTGCCGGTGGATCCCCACCGGGCCATGAGCACATACCGGCCGTCCGGGGAGAGCAGGATCGTGTTGGTCGACTCGGACGCGAAGGTCCATTCGGGCCGGTCGTACCCGCGGTAGCGGTCGTCGCCGCCGACGACGGTCAGCGGGGAGTTCTCACCGGGCAGGAACTGGTCGGCGGTCGCGTACACGGCCAGCGCGCGGGGCAGTGGCGCGTCGTCGAGTGCGGCCGTGCCCGCCGGTGGTGATACCAGGACGGTGGGGAGCTGGTCGATTCCCGGTTCGGCCGGCTCCGGTGGGTTCGGCCGCCATCCGGGAAGGGCGATGCCGCCGGCGATGAGCAGGGTCGTGACGGCGGCGAGGGCGGCCAGGCGGCGTCGCCGGGCGCGGCGGGCGCGGGCGTACAGCCCGGACGGTATGCGCATGGCGGCGTTGTCGGCGACGTCGTGCATGATGCGGCCCAGTTCGGTCGTCACCGGGTCACCGCCGATCTGGGCTGGTCCCCGACCAGGGTGGCCAGGTGCGGGTTGAGTTCTCGCAGCCGTGCCAGGGCGTGGCGGGTCTGGCTCTTGACGGTGCCGACGGCGCAGGAGAGCTGCTCGGCGGTCTGTGATTCGCTGAGGTCCTCGTAGAAGCGCAGGACCAGCACGGCGCGCTGTTTCGGGGTGAGGCGGCGCAGGGCGTCGTCGAGGACCAGGCGCAGGTCCTGGTCGGTGGGTGCGGCGGCAAGGGTGGGCGGCTCGTCGGTGAGGGTCTCGGGTGGGCGGCGTCTGAGGGTGCGCCACCAGGACACGGACTGGGTGAACAGGATGCGGCGTACGTACGCCTCGGGGTCGTCGATCCTCGCCCAGCGGACGGCGGCTCGGCACAGTGCAGCCTGCAGCAGGTCCTCGGCGTCCTCGCGGTGCCCGGTGAGCAGGTATGCGATCTTGGCCAGTGCCGCCGAGCGCCCCGCCACGAACTCCTCGAAGGAAGCCTGTGTCTGCCGCGTGTCCATCAACACCTCCTGCTTACTCAGACGCCCGCCACCGGGGCTGTGGAGGGAGGGAACCTATCGCGTTGATGAGCCGCCGCGGTCGTGCGGCGGGCTCGGGTTCTGGCGAGGCGGTGCGAGCGTGCCGGTCGCGTGAGTGTCCGCTGCCGGCGGTACCGTGCGGCCGTGGACGGGGACGCGTTCGAGGCGGCGTGGCACAACGGCGGATGCCGCGCCCTGGCCGAGCTGGCCGCCGCGCATCCGGGTGAGCGGCTGTACGCCGCGGCGTTCCATCTCTTCTACGGCGACGGCACGCAGATCCTGCCGCCCGGCCCTGGCCGCCAACGCCGAGTCGGCGGTCCGGCATCACGACGGGTACTCGACACGGTTCGCCGCACCGGAGTGGCGGTGGAGTGTCGTGGACGCCGCGAGCGACCGGATGCGCCCGTGGTATCGGCACCTCGCCGACGAGTTCCTGACGCCCGCGCACGGTGCCGATGAGGTGGCCGAGGCGTTGGGTGCACTCGAGGCAGCACACGACGCCGCCATGGCCAGGGTCTGCATGGCGATGACCGCAACCGCTCGCCGCGGCCGGATCCACGGTGCCCCCGGCCGGCTTCTTCGTCGCCATCCTCGAAAGCCGGCGCGGAGACGCCGAAGCCGGCCTGATCCGTGCGAGCGTCGAGCCCCACATCGTCGATGCCGCGCCCGGACTGGCCGAGTATCTCCGAGAGATCGAGACGCAGTGACGGCCGGCCGACCGGACCTTGCCAGGACCGGTCTCGCGCGCGGTTCTTGTTGACATCTGATGGATGTTGTTGGAATCTGTCCGGCGTGCGATACCTGGAGACGATCTCGACGGGATACGGGGCGCTGCCGCCCCGCGCCAACCCGGCCACCGACGCCGCTCGCCTGAGCCTCAACGGCACCTGGCGGTTCCGGTTGACGCCCACCGCCGACACCCCCGCCGACTTCGCCGACCCGGCCTTCTCCGACAGCGGCTGGGACGTGATCGCCGTGCCGTCGCACTGGTCCCTGCAGCGCCGCGACGGCAGCTGGGGCAACCCGATCTACACCAACGTGCGCTACCCGATCCCCGTCGACCCGCCGTACGTGCCCACCGACAACCCGACCGGCGACCACCGGCTCACCTTCGACCTGCCCGGCGGCTGGCCCGGCGGCGACGCGCTGCTGCGCTTCGACGGCATCGACTCGTGCGGGCGGATCTGGCTCAACGGCACCGAACTCGGTGTCGCCTTCGGCAGCCGGCTGCCCAGTGAGTTCGCCGTCGGGCACCTGCTGCGCCCGACCGGCAACGTCCTGGCCGTGCGCGTGCACCAGTGGTCGGCCGGCACGTACGTCGAAGACCAGGACATGTGGTGGCTGCCCGGCATCTTCCGCGACGTCACCCTGCTCGCCCGCCCCGACGGCGGGCTGACCGACGTGCGCGTGCACGCCGGATACGACCACCGCACCGGCCTGGGCACCCTGCGCGTCGACACCGCCGACGGCGCCGTGCTGACCTGCCCTGAGCTCGGCCTGTCGGCGGCGCCCGCCGGATTCGCGATCGAGGTGCCGGTGACGCCGTGGACCGCCGAGACGCCGCACCTGTACCGGGTCGAGGTCGCCAACGGTGTTGAGCGGGCCGTGGTGGCCGTCGGGTTCCGCACCGTCGTGATCGAGGACGGGCTGTTCAAAGTCAACGGGCGGGCGGTGCTGTTCCGGGGCGTCAACCGGCACGAGTTCGACCCCGACCACGGCCGCGTCGTCAGCGAAGACCTGATGCGCGCCGACCTGCGGCTGATGAAACAGCACAACATCAACGCGGTACGCGCCAGCCACTACCCGCCGCACCCGCGCTTTCTCGACCTGTGCGACGAGCTCGGCATGTGGGTGATCGACGAATGCGACCTGGAGACCCACGGGTTCGGGGAGAACGACTGGCGGCGCAACCCCACCGCCGACCCGGCCTGGCGTGACGCGCTCGTCGACCGGGCCGTGCGCATGGTCGCCCGCGACCGCAACCACCCGTCGATCATCATGTGGTCGCTGGGCAACGAGGCAGGCGTCGGCGACAACCTCGGCCACATGGCCGCCGCGATCCGGGCCCTCGACGACACCCGGCCCCTGCACTACGAAGGCGACCGCGACTGCCGGCACACCGACGTGTACAGCCGCATGTACGCCCACCACGACGAGGTCGAACTCATCGGCCGCCGCGAAGAACCGCCGCTCGACGACCCTGAGCTCGACGCCCGCCGCCGCGCCATGCCGTTCATCCAGTGCGAGTACGCCCACGCCATGGGCAACGGCCCCGGCGGACTGCACGAATACCAGCAGCTGTTCGAACGCCACGACCGGCTGCACGGCGGGTTCGTCTGGGAGTGGATCGACCACGGTATCCGGTCACGGACCCCCGACGGGCGGGAGTTCCACGCCTACGGCGGCGACTTCGGCGAAGAACTCCACGACGGCAACTTCATCTGCGACGGACTGGTCTTCCCCGACCGGACGCCGTCACCGGGGCTACTCGAATACAAGAAGGTCATCGAACCGATCCGCATCACCGACGCCGGACCCGGCATGTTCACGATCGAGAACCGACACGACTTCGCCGACCTCACCGGCCTGACCCTGCGCTGGACGTACGAGATCGACGGCATCGAACACGCGGCCGGTGAGCTGCCGTGCCCGCAGTTGGCGGCGGGCGGGTCCGCCACCGTCGCATTGCCCGCGGCCGGCGTGCCGGGTGTCGGCGGGGGAGCAGGGACCGCATCGGCGACCGCGGGTGAGGCGTGGTGGACGGTGCGAGCCCTGCTGACAGAGGACGCGGCCTGGGCCACCGCTGGACATGAGATCGCCTGGGGCCAGTGGCTCGCCGTGGATGCCTCCGCCCAGGTCAACGGGGCCAAAGCGACAGGACTGGCGCTCGACGGCATCGCACCCGTCGAGATCAAAAGCGATGTAGCGCCGGTCGGGATCGACGAAACCGGGGCCGGGTTCGGTGTGCCGCGGGCGGCACGGTTCGACGAGCGCGGGCGGCTGGTGGAGATCGGCGGGATCGGGCTGGTGGCGCCGCGGGTCGACCTGTGGCGGGCGCCGACGGACAACGACGCCCATGCCCTGGCGGCGCAGTGGCGGCACGCAGGCCTGCACCGGGTACATGAGCGCACCGTCGGCGTCACCGCCGACGGCGACGCCCTGGTCGTGCGCACCCGTGTCGCCGCGGCCGCGACCGACACCGGGCTGCTGGTCACCTACCGGTGGAGCGAAACCGGCGACATGCTGCGGTTGCAGCTCGACATCACCCCCGACGGCATCTGGACCGTGCCGCTGCCCCGACTCGGGCTCCGCCTCGGCCTGCCCGCCGCGTACGACCAGGTTGAATGGTTCGGACGGGGACCAGGCGAGGCCTACGCCGACACCCGGCTTGCCGCCCGAGTCGGCCGATTCACCAGCACCGTCGACGCCATGCAGACGCCGTACATCTACCCGCAGGAAAACGGGTCCCGGCTCGACGTAGGGTGGGCGAGCGTGACCGACGCCACCGGTGCCGGGCTGCGGATCGAGGGCCGGTCGCCGTTCCAGTTCACGGCCCGGCGGTGGACCAGCGAGCAGCTCGACGCCGCCCGGCACCTGACCGATCTGGCGCCCGGTGAACACGTGTGGGTGAACGTCGACCTGGCCCAGCACGGCATCGGCAGCAACTCCTGCGGCCCCGCCGTACTGCCCGAGCACGAACTGCACGCCGCCCCGGTCGCCGTCACGGTGGTGTTCACTCCGCTTCGGTGACCGGCACACCCCTCTGCGCTCGCGCGTGCGGTGTGCCTAAAGGTGCTTGGTGGCGCTCATCGGGGTGCTGACATGCGTTGGGTGTGGCCTTGGGGCGTGTGCTGGATCACTGGTGCAGGAGGACCTTGAGCTGGGTCTCCAACGGTTCGGCGCCGGCGCGGTTGTCGACGGTCAGGTGCGGGACCGGGGGTTCGATCCCGGCTCGGATCTGCTCGGTGAAGGCGTCGAAGCCGGCCAGTTTCTGGGCGTCGCGGGGCAGCCCCCGGGCGTGCAGGCGGGCGTGCAGGGTCGTGGGATCCGTGCGGATCCAGACCAGGTGCACCGGGTCGCCGCCGAGCTCGGTCACCCACGCCGCCCAGCGGTCTGGATCATGGATCTGGCCGGTGAACGGGGCGTCCAGCAGCACAGGGCAGCCGTGGGAGCGGATCAGGCGGGCGGCGGCCGTCATGCCGCCGTACTCGTGGATCTTGATGTGCTCGTCGTACCAGGGGCCTTCGCGCTCGCCGTGCGGACGGCCCGCGGCCTCCAGGGTGGCGGCGACGAAGCCGCCGTAGAGGACGTCCTTGTCGAGCAGGGCCGGGACCGGGTCCAGGGCTGCGAGGAGCAGTCGGGACACGGTGCTCTTGCCTGCACCTGGAGGGCCGGCTACGACCCATACGGCGGCGTTCACGCCCGGAGACTACCGACACCGGTAACCCGATGTGCGTGATCAACGGGGAGCGTGTATCGTTGTGGCTCGTGCGGCTGACGCCGGACACCAGCGGAGATGTGCCTCCGAAGGTGGCCCGGGGAAGGTCGGACACCACCGGTCCGGGTGGCGGAATGGCAGACGCGCTAGCTTGAGGTGCTAGTGCCCGTATAGGGCGTGGGGGTTCAAGTCCCCCCTCGGACACGTTATTGTCCCACGGTCTCAATCGACGCTACCCGATCTCCGGGTGGCGTCTTTGCCGTTTGGCGGGGTGTGCGCTGCTTGGGGATCGGTGACATTCGTGGCGGGTCGTTCTTGACGACGACATTGCCGTCGATCTCGAGCCGCCAGGTGTGGTGATCGCACCAGATGATCAGCTGGTGGGCCTCCAGGATGGTGACCAGTTCGACGGGGGTGATCCCGGCCTGTTCGAGGAAGGCCATGGCCTGGTCTTCGCGGGCGTAAACGTTCTTGATCGGCCGCTGCCAGCGGGTTCGTGAACTAGTGCGTCCGTGCCGGCAGCGGTGCGCGGGACGGCAGCGGCTCCAGTGCGGCTCCAGTTTCCGGCCGCAGGGTTCGCAGCCGAACAGGCCGGTCATCGCGAATTCGTGGACGGCGGCGTTGGCGGTGGCGTGCATGTCCTGAGCAGCGATGAAATCAGCCTCGCTGACCAGCGGCTCGTGCACGACGTCGTTGGAGATCGTCCATTGGTTGACCTTGCTCCACCGGGACACCTCGGCGTGGCCGAGCGGGTCGTCGGCCCGGTCCAGGCTGCCGTGATCGGTGTGCTGCCGGTTCCACACCTGCCGGCCGGTGTAGCGAGGGTTAGCCAGGATCGAAGCGACTGTCCGCAGGGTCCAGCCGGCGCCGGTGCGGTGCGGGTTGCGTTGCGGGTCGTGCGCGGACGGGCACGCGGCGCCTTGCTCGTTGAGGCTGACCGTGATCGCGGCCATGCTCCATCCGGCGAGCCGCTGGGCGAACATCCACGACACTGTCGGGGCGGTGACCGGATCGGGGGCGTAGCGATGCAGCCGACGTCCCCAGCGTGCGTGCGCCTTGTTCGGGTGCGGTCCGGCGTCGACGATCAGATATCCGTAGGGCGGCCGGCCTCCTACTGTGCGACCTTGCTCGATCACCTGGGCCTGCATCGCCGCCTTGACGCGGAAGCGGGCTCGTTGCACCTCGCGTTTGGAGTGGACGCCGAGCAGCTTCAGTAACGACGCATGTACCGGATCTTGAATGTTGACGGGGCCGCCGAGTTCGGGCAGCCATACCGCCACGCCGTGCGCTTGGAAGATCGGCATCAGTTCCAGCAGCTGGTCGCCGTAGAAGGCGCGCTCGAACTCGCCGACCACCACCGCGTCGAAGCTGCGGTCCGGACTCATGACCGCGGCGAGCAGTTTCGCCGCCTCGGGGCGGCTCTTCCAGCCACGGGAGCGGGTGAAACCCCGGTCGACGAACTCGACCACGATGATCCCATGGCCGGCGATCAGGTCCACGGCCATCGCCCTCTGCCAACCGGCGGATGACTCGAAGTCCTGGAATCTGTCCGTGGACATTCGGCCGTAGAACGCGAACCGGATGCGATACATGGGTGAAAGCGCGTCGGGGTGACGGTGTTGCCAGCTGGCTTTGTGATCCTTGCGTGAGACCCAGGTGCGCAGCAGGTCCCGGCCACCGTCACCGCCAGATGGCTCCATGTCGTTCACCGCCTTCGCTCAAGCGCTGAGTCCAGGATCCCGTCTCCTGTGGCGTTCGAGAAGGTGGGCGTGCTTGAGTGCACTCGACAGGGCTCGGCATGCGCCCGATCGTGGGATGCGATATTCGCTGAGTCAGCCCGCCATGTCACCCAGACGGGGCCAGCGAAACCCAGACTTCGGCCCTCTGCAGTCAAATGATGTAATCACAGCAGCCGGGCGATTCTCGCGATCATCAAAGGCCGCGTTGTACGCGGCCCAACAGGTTTTAGGCATGAATCTCCGAGCATATAGGTAATAAATTCCCACGGCGCATGGCGGCCTTTGGCCGGGCGCCACCGCGGCAAGGGGGCCAGCGTGCGAAGGGTTGTGCCATCCAGCGAGGCAAGAGGCCCGGGTGACGGCAACAAACGGTACCGTCCGATGATCATGGACTTCGATGCTCGCGCGAACATCCTGAGCACCGAAATCAGCGACGATTGGGCACCGCAGATTCGCGACCAGTGGCGTCAGAACATCGACAACCTACATCAGGAGCTTGCCGCAGAATTCGGTCAACGTGACTTCGCCTCCAAGCTTCAAAATTTTCGGGAGCTGGGAGCCAAGCCATTCTCAGTTTTGGCGTACCACAATATTTTCCTAGACCAAGCACGATCCGCGTTTGTCATGGGTGCCTATTATCCGGCTTTAGTGGCCGCATGCACTTTGGGTGAGAGAATTTTGAACCATCTCGTGATAAAGCTCCGTGATGACTTCAAATCATCACCCCATTATAAGAATGTCTACCGGAAAGACTCCTTCGACAACTGGCCGAAGATGATTGACGCGCTCGCTGACTGGAAAGTTCTGCTACCTGACGTAGTTCGAAACTTCGCCAAGCTCAATGCTCGACGTAACGAATCCGTTCATTTTCGTCACGGCCTTGATCGCGAAACGCGAGCACCTGCACTTGAGGCCATACAGCTACTTGGGGCAATAATCCAACAGCAGTTTACAGCTTTAGGTGGAAGCTCATGGTTCATTGCAGGAACTCCGGGTATGTCCTTTCTGCGCCGCGATGTCGAGACTCTGCCGTTTGTTCGTTTGGTCTTTATCCCGAACAGCTACTTGGTGTCAAGTCGGCATCAGATGCATCTCACGTCTAACGGCCTGCTCGTCACTGATGAGGTCCATGAATCTGCCAGAGATCTGACGGATGCGCAGTTCGCCTTAGGTGAGGTTTAGCTTATTTTGCCGACTCTTGGTCATTCGCCGGGCTGGAAGCCCGAGCGGGCCGAGTTTAAGCTGTGCTGTGCGCAGGATTAGCTCATCGCAGACAGCCGTTGTCGGCGTCACCGTTACTCAGCTTGCAGTACAAGATTCACTTGGTTGGGTGTTCCGCGAGCAGCCATTGGAAGACTTCGGGATCGACGCTCACGTTGAGGTAGTTGACGCAAACCGTGCCACCGGCAAACTGCTGGCGTTGCAGATCAAGAGTGGCGAGTCATACTTCAGATATAAGAGTCCAGATGGGTGGTGGTATCGGCCAGATGCCGACCATGTCAAATATTGGACTAATCACAGTTTGCCAGTGGTAGTAGTAATCGTTGACTCGGAGTCGAGGCAGTGCTATTGGCAGTTGGTCAATACGAAGACATTAACAAGATCAAAGAGTGGTGCCTGGAAAATAAATATCCCTAGGTCAAATGTTCTCGACGAAAAGACATGTCGCCCATGGCTGGATGCGACAGCCGGCGATCCGTATGTGCTTCGAATTCGCGAAATGCAGCTCGCCATTCCGTGGATGCGTATCCTTTCGGCAGGCGATCGTCTAATCGTAGACATCGAAGAATGGATCAATAAGACCTCCGGGCGTGGCTCGATTGTTCTCAGCGTCGATCGTCGGGACGGGAACCCTCCAACACGCCTGGCAAGTTGGGGCGTCTACCTAGGAACACGGGATTACATGGAAGCCGTGCCAGGCATGTTCCGATGGGCGGACGTCATACTCCATCCCGAGACGTATGCGTTTGAAGACTTTGATCGGGGTCCGTTCGTTGAAATTGACGGCGAAAGGCTGGTCATGCTCGCAGACGGCAACTGGCACTCAGTCGACGAAATCCCTACGCTTCGGCCATATCGTAACGGGGCTGGTGAAGTCGACTTCTATCGACTTGAACTAGTTCTCAATGATTTGAGGCGTGGGCTTCTGACTGTAGACCAGTTCGCCCGGACTGGCGATCGGCAACTGATTCCAAAATAGCTTCGCGTCGGACTATATTTCTTCGGTGCGGGTTCGCGCCCGTGTACATGCGACGTACAGCTGACGATGCTTTTCCTGAGTGGGATCGAGCCCGTCGCTAAGTTGGTCTCGCTCAGGTCCGGTAAGCCGAACTCCGACACAGTCCCACTCCCGCCCTTTCGCCTGGTGGATGGTGAGCCCCGGGATGAGCCGTCCCGCATGTCCAAGGCGGGGGCGTAGCTGATCCAAACGTTTTGTATAGTTCGCATGTATATTTGGAAAAGCGCGCGGGCTGAATAACTTCACAGCTTTAACCAACCGCGTATATGCGCATATTAGAGCAGGCTTACCTGGTTCTGCCAGGATATCCAAAATGGCCTGGAACTCTCCACTGAGCGCCACCAGCGCTTCACGTTCGGTGATGCGCAGTACCGTAAGAGCGTCACCGACGTATGTGGCGTTTTCGCCAAAGGCGCTGCGCGTGTAGTGGTTAAGGAGCAGAGTGGCAGCTGCCTCAGGTGGGGTGCCATTAGCCGATCCGAAAGCTAGTGGCAGAACCTGTGCCCCGGTAGCCCAAAGATCTTTCCATACGCACGCTAGAACGACATCAACCTCGCTGAGAGGTGACATGGATCGTGGCGATAGTGAGACACCGCAACGATTCCGAAGGTCGCGGGCCAATGCAAGCTGACTATCGCTGCGCCACCTGAATGATTGGCTGAGAGGCATCGATTTAACGTTAGTTGATTTGATGAGAGCTGGCACCGCGTCCGGTCGTGCGCCGCGAAATGCGTAAAGAGCTTGCCAAGGATCACCGATCATCGTTACTGATATGCCAGCGTCGAGCGCCAGCTTCAGAATTGCGATATCGAGCTCGTTCGCGTCGAACACTTCGTCAACGATGAGGGCCTTGATGGTAGTACGGACCCTTTCAATGAGTAATGTTGCCATGGCCGGCTGTGCAACTGCTTGGCTCAGTACGCTGCGAACGTCCTCGTGCGTACATCGGCCAGCAGCAATCACTTGGGTGAAGGAGGCAAATCCGACCCGGCTCCTTCCTTCCGCAACTTCCAGGTCGCAGGTCACCTGGGCCCCGACTAGACGAAGGACGCATTTGCGAAAGGTCCAAGACGACTCAGCGAGGACCGTCCAACTATCATGCACCTCAAGCAGGCGGTGGTCGCCAGGCCAAATTATTGCGCCGGTGCTAAGTAGGTGAAGCACCAAATCATGTACGAGCGTGTCTAGCGTAATGATCCGATGAGGCCATCGAACCGCCGTCGGGCCCCATAGTTGTCTGACCCGACGCTGTAGCTCCCAGGTAGCCGACCGCGTGAAGCTCACGGCCGTAACGCTTCGGTCATCTATTTGTGCGCCGATAGGCGACATCGGCGCGAACCGTAGCGCCCCGAATCGTTGTGCTGCCACGGTAGTCTTGCCAGATCCGGGAAAGGCTTCGATATAGAGTCGCGCGACCTCGGCAGTCGCTGCGAGCACTTGCTCGTCAGTCAGTCGAGCGATACCCGGATCGATCGCAGTCATCAGTTCGATACTCCCGACTCGGCTTCCGACGACGTGCTCTCGGCAGCAGCCTGGCTGTCGTCGCCGTAGAGAAAATCGAAGAGAGACTGCAGATGATCTGGCAGGATCACCTGCACGTCACCTTTGCTGCGTATCTGGTCCAGCTGGTCGGCCATGGCCAATGCGAACTCGGCCTTTCGCTTCTTCCCTGGACCCGCCGGCGAAGCCGGCCGACCCTCCTTCGCCTTCTGCGCGCTGCGAAAGAGATCGTGTACCGCTTCCGCGGTCAGCGGGCTGGGCACGTCCAACCCGCATTCACGTAGAGCTGCTTCTACGATCGTCTCGTTGCCGACCGTGACGGCAGGCTCAAGAGTCGGATGGCTGTGGAACACACGGACAACCGCTGGATCGTGTGCCGCCAACCAAACAGGCATTGTCGGAGTCTGATCGAACGCTTTGTCGCTGTCGCTGAGTACGGCGAGGCGTTCACACAACTCGTGGTCCTTTGTCGCGAGTAGACGGACTGGCCAGGAGCCCACGCGCGTACCCATGGCGACAATGCTTAGGGCGTCTACGAAGGCTTGCTTGTCCGGATCCGATCCTGCCCAGACGAAGCCGAACTCTCGGATAACAGCAGATTCTGTGACGCCTTCGACGAGAACTAACCTTTCGGCGTAGAGGGATGCCGAGCGGGTGGAGTCAAGGTGGAGCCGGGCCATGCGTAACACGGTCTTGCGATCTTCGATGGGAATCCCGGCCACAGCTCTTGCGGTGCGACGTCCATCAGCAAGCCGACGCAGCACCACGATCTCATCCGGTCGACCGGTAGTGATGATGTCGCTTGCATGGCTCGACAGGATAACCTGCAGCTCAGGGCGCGCCGCCACAACTTTTCGCAGGTA
Source organism: Catellatospora sp. NPDC049111 (assembly GCF_040648615.1). Lineage (NCBI taxonomy): Bacteria > Bacillati > Actinomycetota > Actinomycetes > Micromonosporales > Micromonosporaceae > Catellatospora > Catellatospora sp. NPDC049111. The sequence goes on from NZ_JBEZEB010000004.1 coordinate 174,893, forward strand.
CCGTACAAGCGAGTGCTGCAGTTGTGGATGAAGGTGGGCCTCGGGCTCCTCGATCACTATCGTCGCGTGGAACGGCTCGTTCGGAAAGAACGAGTCCGCCTGGGAGTCAGCCTCTGCCTTCGACTGCGTGAGCAGTTCGCGCGCCCTCTCGGCCGTGTCACCGACTGCGTCCTCACTCGCTGCGTGCGATGGAGAATCCGTGGCAGAGGACGCATCTGGCTGGTTTTCGGAAAGCTCGGTGGATCCGTCGGGCAGACCTTCGCCACGTTTGGCCGGATCTGGGATGGCGGCCAGAACCACCGCCATGTGCAGTAGGTTTACGTAACCCAACGCGGAGACTTCGAGCGGTCGAGCGTTCGTTCTTCCTTCAAGAAATGCGAGCATGAGTTCAAGCACTCTTGCGAGATACGCGTCATCAATGACTTGGCCGCGAACATAAGGCCACTGGCGGCTGACGCCCGCCGTGAGGGACCCCAGATGTGAGGTAATACGCTCCTCTACAGCAGCTATAAGGCCATCGCGGGCTAGGGCCTCCAGCAACCTGGAAGCGCTGGCCCGAAGCGAGACCAAGCTCGTCAGTCCGCTGATGCGTTGCTGCTGTGCCCTGAGGAGTTCGACCAGAATGCGGGCCTCCCTGCGCGCCAGTTCGTCGACTGGATTACGCCATGCAGGTAGGTAGATAAAGCGAAACTTCTCGATTGCTGGATGAGTCAAGGACGTTGAAGCCTGAACTGTCCCTAGATCTCGGGCGAGAGTCCTGCTCCAGGACGCTGCAAGCGTGCCCGGCGCAGGCGCGCCGCCCTCTCGTTGCAGCTGGCTTCCGAGGAGCCCCTCAAGCGCGGCATCCCCCTCGAAGCGGTACTCGACGTCCACGCCGCAGGGACCCGGGCCCAGTGCCGCCGCAGTTATCCTGGGCAATCGTGGGAATACTTTGGCGTGACCGAAGTAGGCCGCATCGCAAATGGTCGACTTGCCAGCTCCGTTGGCGCCAACCAGGATCGAAAATCGGCCCGGGAAGGCAACGTCAATTTCCTCGTCGCCACTAGCCCGGAAACCACGCACCGTGAGTCTGCTGAGATACACCGTCGACATTTTCCAGGATGAGCGGCAAGTCCTCAAATTCTCCGCGTTGCGAGCTTTTTTCATTTGTAGTCGTATGGCTCAGGTGTCCTTAATATTTCAGGGTTGGACGATCCAGCCAATCCAACACGGGCAGACCGACGGCCGCCGGTCCGGCGATCATCTTCGGCATCCAGCCTGGCGAGTCCGTCTCACGCGCGACCAGCAGCCCGGCCGCCGCCGCTTGTGCCGCCCCGTCGGCTGAACAGCCGTCGGCCAGCAGTCATGCGCCCGCGACGTCGCTGTCGGCGGCCCGCGCGAGCTGGCCTGTCCGCGGCCGGCGCAGCTCGGCCGAGGCAAGGTGCTCGCAGAAGTCCCTGCGGAAGGCCAACTGCCTCGTGGCGCCGTCGGCAAAGACCCGCTGCGGCGTCGTGAACACCTCCCGCACCGCCCCGGTCACCGAGACTCGTCGAGCGTCACCGCAGCGCCATCAGCTCGCAGCTGCTCGGCGTGGCAAGGCGACGATCCTGGACGGCAATGATCATCGCGATGTTCCGGGTGCGCTGGACCAGCGCCCACAAACTGTGGTGGGTGCACCGTAAGCGCACCTACGGCGTCACCTGCAGGCCCTCGCGAGTGAGAAAGGGACCCTGCTGTTGATCTCCGACGGCTGTCCGGCTCGACCTGACCGCCGCACGCCGACACGGTGTGGTCGACGCCGCCGTCCGCCACGGCCTGCAGTTCTGGGCCGACCGCAGCTACCAGGGTGAGGCACCCACCCTGGTCACTCCGGTCCGTGCCGGTAAGGACAGGCCGCTGATCCCAGCCGCGGCTGCGTACAACCGTCGCCACGCGGCAGTCCGCGCACCTGGCGAACGCGGCTTCGCAACGCTCAAGTGCTGGCAGATCCTCTCCCGGTCCGCTGCACCGTCAGCAAGACCGACACCATCGCGCGGGCCATCCAGGCCCTACACCAAACCACATCGATGCCGATCAGGATGAAATGACCTCTGTAAACCATGGCTAACGGCGATGTAGCGGAGCTCTGCTTCAACGTCTAAGTGCCGGGACCAAGGGTGCGCGATCAGAGATACTGTTTGAGCCAGTCGGGAATGCTCGGATCGTCAACCCTCCACGATTCTACGACCGTCTCGTCCTCCTGCCAGGTATTTTCTGTGCCATCGAAGAACTTCTGCCTGTGGCACTTGTACTTGACGACGGTGTCACCTTCGAGCCGGTACTCGTTCCAGTAGTAGTTCTGCTTCCCGTGGCCGTTCCGCTCCCGGGTTGTGTAGATCGTCGTCATGGATGCCGAGTGTAGCTAAGACGGCAGTGGGACGCCGCTGCACCTTGGTCACGGTGTTCGATAAGGGGGACGCCGATGGCTACCGGCTGGCACCATCATTCGCGTTGTCGGTGCAGACCAGGCGGATGATGGTCGTCAGATTCAGGTCCAAGGGCCGGACTAGAGGAGTCGGTCAGGGTGATCAGCCAATACTTGCTCGGCGAGGTGGAGAGGAGCTGGCCGTGATGTCCGCCCATCCCAGGCCAGCGGGTTTCCGCATAGACGGGCGCTCAGGGCGGCCAGCTGCTGGGGCGTGAAGGCACCGCATTGCATGATCAGAAACTCGGTCATGGTCATCGCGTGCCAGTTGGTGCGTAGGGTCTTGGCGTCTTCGAGCTCGAAGCGAGTCAGCCGGTGCCCTGCTCGGACCGCTGAGTCGAACGCCTGATCAGTACGAGATCGATTTACCAGGTAGTAGGCCTCTGCTGTAGACCCAGCCAGTTTGTAAAGCTTGGTGCTGCCCGGTACCTGGTTCGGGTCTTTGGCGGGTCGTGCGTTTTCGTCGCGCACTGGGCGTGGAAGGTCGCCGTCGTCGGTGTTGTTGACGCGTACGACCGAGATACCGTCGAGCGCGGGCATGCTGAGGTGGGGGAGGGCGCCCGGGTCGCGCATACCTTGGTGCTTGTTGGCGAGGCCCTTCCAGACGTTTCGGCTGCCGTAGCCGTCGACGAAGATGACGATGGGTATGTCGGGGTAGCGAATGCGCAGTTGGTTGAGTGCGCGTTCGCCGTACTCGCCGGCGGCTTGGTCTCGTTGGTCTTTGTCGCGCTGGTCGAAGGCAGTTAACCGAGTCCCGTGGTGGGCGGCAATCGCTACGGCAAGGTCGTTCCAACCGCCCGCCAGAGGGTGGTAGCCGAGCATCTGCCAGGGGCGGTCTTTGCCGTCGGTGACCAGCGCGGTAAGGCTGATCATGCGCTTGGCGGGCCGGTTTTCGGTACGGCTGGAGAGGCCGACGACGACGCAGGGGAGGTGGCTGAGAGGATCGGTGAAGACTGCAGACGGGCGGACCGAGGTCAGGCCCGCGGCGCGCAGGAGATCCTTGACAGCGGCCTGGCCTGGGTAGTCGGTGGCGTCGGGTTTGTTGCCAGCTGAGGCCGGGTCCAGGCCTTGCGTAAGGCTTCCGCGGGCCGCCAAAGCTTGACGGAGCTGGCGCTTGGGGTCGTCTGCGGGCTTGCCTTTCGTCGCGCGGGCCTTGTCGGTCTGTATCAACACTAGGTGGCGGCCGTCCTTCGGCGCGGTGCGGCGAAGCTCGTCGACGAGGCCGATTCGGTCGTCACTGGCTCCGGGCTCGAGCAGGTCTTCGGCGCGCGCGGAGGCGAAGGCGACTGTGAGCGCGCCGTCGAACAGCATTGCCGAGGGGCTCTGTAGCTCACTGTCGGCGACCCCGAGCGTGGCGGCGATGGCCCGGGCAGCCCGCGTTCGGTGAGCGTCGTCGGCGTAGACGACGCTCAGGTGAAGCGGGGTGCCGTGCTCCGTGATCGGCTCTACCAGCGGGGCCGGAGCCTGTTCCCGGGCGGCCTTGGTGGGGATTGTCACGTCAATTGACTGGATCTTGGGGTATTCGAGTGTCACGGGTTTTGCGCACAGGCGTTCTTCGGCGTGCTGCCTGAGAAGTTCGAGGAATCTACGTCCAGGGCCGGTTCCGACGGGGTGGCGGTCGGGAGTGGTGCGGTGACGGGCTCGTACCAGGTGCGGCCTGTGCATGAGGTCGTCGTTGGTGAATGAGGATAGGGCGCCCTGGATGGTGAAAGAGTCGACCAGTTTCGGCAGCGTCCCGGTGATGAGCCGTTTGCCTTCGCCTGCGTAGCGGTGGGCAGCATGCATGATCATCGCGTTTTCGTCGGCGGTGATCCATGCCGTGTCGGAGTTGCCACCGAAGCCGGTCACGCGGCTGATGTGGGCGTCGAGGCCAAGGAGCAGGTGTGGGTAGCCGGGCAGGGTGATCGGTGTGAGGCTTATGGAGTGCAGGGCTTGCTCGCCGCGGGGCTCGTTCTTCGGTAGCGGGTGGTTGAACGCGACAAGGCGGCCTTCTGTGTCGGGTCGGAGGGTGAGCACCTCGCCGTTGGGGAGCTTCATGTTGCCCTTGAGCAGTTCGACGGCATGCCAGGTGGCGAGCTCGTATGCCCAGGGCTCGACGTCGAGGTTGCCCAGTTTGTTGACGGCTGCGAGATGCCTCGCGATCTCGATGCGGCGGGGGCGGGCGTTTAGGAGGATTGGTGCGAGTCGATTCTCGAAGGGTGCCTTGTGGGTGGTGGCCAGGTCCTCTTCGAAGGTCTTGAAAAGTTTGGCAACGATATCCGGGTCGGCTTGCCTGCGTGTCACGACGAGCGTGCCTGCGTCCTTGGGACCTTTTCGGATGGCGGCGTAATCGTTGAGCACGTACCGCAGTGCGGCGGTGAGGTCGTAGTAGGGGAGGCTCTTCGGCTCGCGGGTGTAGCGGCGCTGAAGGTCGCGCCAGGCGTCGTTGAGTTCGTCACTCAGGATGTAGCCGTAGACGGCAGGTGCCATCTCGGGGGTGTAGGGAAACGCTAGAGTGATCATCATCGGTTCCGATCGGTGAGGTCGGCGAACTGCAGGAACGCATCGAGGGTGTCGCCGTAGAGGGCGTTGACCTGGTCGAGGACGCCGGTATCGAGCCAGTGTTTGTGAAGCATGCGCAGCAGGGACGGGAAGTCGCTTCCTGGTGCGGTGCCGCCGCGGTGGAAGGCGTTGTCGACCAGATGCAACGTGGTATCGGTGCCGCCACGTCGGGCGCGACCTGCGAGCTGGATTAGGTCGGTGAGGATGTCCGCGAAGATCGACATCCGAACCGTTTCGGGTAGGCGCCCGAATGCCGGGTTCGACTTGTTGATCAGCTCGAGGTGGTTGGCTGCGTACTGGTGACGGGTGTCGAGTTCCTTCCGGGGGTCGTCGGAGGGTCTGCGGTTGCGACGGGCGTAGGCGCCGGTGTGCGCGACCAGCGCGGCTGGCTCGTCGATGAGCTTCACCGGCCGCACACAGACCCAGATCGAGTCGAGCGCCGAGCGGCTGCCCACAACGATGTTCAGTCCCCGGGCGACCCTGGCGAACGGGGAGATAAGCACGTCACGGCCCGTGTCGGGGAATGCGCGTAGCCGGGTGGCAGGGAGGGCGAGGACGTCGTCGGGGATCTGCAGGCTGTGGGCGGCGCCATCTGCGGGCACTGCCACTGCGACGCGGGTGCGTTGGGCTCCACCGCTGATGAGGCCACGGCACAGGTCGGTGGCCTGCTGGTAGGAGTTCGTCACCAGCAGGACGCGTGCTCGCTGCTGCCGGGCCGGGTCCGGGTGCTCCTGCAAGCTTTGCAGGCGTGCTTCGAGGACCTGCTCCCACAGCAAGGCGCCGATGTCGGACAGCAGTTGGGCTTTGCGGCTGCGATGCGCTCCCGATACGGTTATAGACCTGCCGGTGTTCCGGTCGTTTACCGACGAGCTGGCGACGGTCAGCGTGCCCATCCCAGTGGTCGCGTCGTCAGGGTAGTACCAGCTGACGTCGGCGTGCACATGCGTGGTGGGCGCACCGGGCAGGAACGCAGTGGCCGAAAGGCCCAGCACGATCTTCGGCGTGCCGGTGAGGGCCGGGGCAGTGGTGATACCGAGTTCGGCGGTGTAGGCGTGCGGGTCACCGGAGATGATCTCGGCGTTGAGCTGACGATCACTGGGGTCGGCAGGATCACCGGTGACCGCGAACCCGAACACCGCTCGGCCCATGGGGCCTTCGGGCGTCGCTTGCCACGACGAACCGCGGTCGAGCGCGGCTTCGACGTCGTCGGCCAGCCGCATACCGCAGTCACGCATCAGCGGCAGTAACTGCTCCAGGGCAGCCAGGTCGCGCTGGATGTCGCCGAGGAATGCTCGCCGTAGCAGTAGCTGGGCGGTCTCCAACGGTTCGCGGACCCCGGCTTCCCCGAGTTTGGCCAGCGCTTCGACGATGTCCTGGCGCCGCTGCTCGATGCGGTCGGCAGCCGGATCCTCCGAGACGACCAGGCGCAGCTGGTGGCGCAGGGTGTCCCACCCGTCGGGCAGCTCATCGGGATCGCGATGGTGGAAGAGAGCTTCGAAGAACCTCAGCTGCTCGTCGGAAGGGCGGTCTTCGAGTTCGTCGAGGCCGAACAGGCGGCACGCGAGCAGGTTGTCCCAGCGTCGGGGCAGCTGAAGTCGTTGCTGGCGCTTGCTGAACGGGTCCTGCGGGTCGATGAACTCGTTGACGACGGCCGCCAGGTATCGCTCGGGCAAGTAGCTGAGGCGGTTGATCACCCGTTGGAAGTCCAGCTCGAGTTCCGGCGGTACGTTGCGGGCCCAGACCTGTTCTTTGCGCTGGTCGTCGAGCTTGGTCAGCAAGAGTCGCTGTGTGTCGCGCCGAGCTAGGACCAGGGTTCGTCCGGACAGCCCGACGGCGTGCGCCTGGAAGGCGTCTATCTCATCGATCATGATGACGTCGGCGCGACGGGTCAGTAGCTCCTGGGCACTGATACGTCCACGAGCGCTACCGTCGACGTCGACCGGGATCGGCATCGAGCCTTCCTGGAAGTAGGCATGGTTGGCGATAATGACGCGCGCGGGTCCGGCCGCCTGCCGCCACGGGGCCCACTTCTCGCAGACCGAGATCAGTGGGCAGCGGAAGCGGCCCTCCTCGCCCGGCTGGTGCAGGTCGGTGCACGGTTCCTGGCCCGGCTGCCATTCGGCGTCGCCAGGCAGTAGGCACGAGTAACCCAGCTCCTGCCAGGTCCAGCGGGCTCGGGCAGAATCGCCCGGCGTCTCGTCGCTGCGGCGTATAGCGACCTCGACTAGCCGCCGGGAGGACATAAGTGCCGTGACTGGAACGTGTAGGTCTAGCGCGGCGATGTCGGCTCTGATGTCGGCCACCAGTTCCAGGGTGTTCTCGACATCCGGAGTCAGCAGCACGACCACTTTGCCGGCGGCGGCAAGGTGCACAGCCGCCACACGGGTGAAGACACTCTTGCCCGAGCCCGTCGGTGCGACGGCCAGATTCAGCGGCCCGGCATGCAAGGTGAGCTTGCTGATCCGGGCGCCGTCGCGCCCGCGCAGATGTACCAGGAACTTGCGCAGACTCTCGGCGAGGCTGAACCGCGAGTCGGGGCGCGCATGGTCGATAGCGGCGGCGGTGGCAAGTAGACCGTCGACATCGATGTCGATCTGCTGTGTGCCGCTGCTCCTATCGACCATGACAGGACTGTCAGATAGCGGGACTCGGGGGATGACATAGGTGCTCCGCCGGAACTCGTCGCGGGCCGTCGAGGTGAGGAAGACCGAGGATGAGTAACTGTCGCCGGCAGTGGCCGCTGGCGGCACGTACCAGCGGTCAGCGGCGGCGGTCTCCAGATCTGCCAGCGCCGTTGTGATCAGGTTATCGACAGGTACACCATCACCGATGAGTAGGAGGTCACCGAGCTGGGTGTAGCGTGAGGCACTCTGGCCTCGAAGATGTGCAGTCAGGCTGACCCGGAACCCACCTTCGCTGGCCAGCCGTCGCGGCCGCAGCGCAAGCAGGCGGTCGATCGCTGTGAGGTGCCCAGGGCTGAGGTCGTCGCGCCACCGGTCCCATACACCCATCTGGCCTGACAACAGGAACCGCGCGTCGCGGGGGTCAATGGCGGGGGCGCCGTCGTGTGCAGTGCGCGGCATGAGCGCCTCGGTTATGCCCAGCGCCAGCCGCAGCGCCGGGCCGGTCAATGGACGGAGATTCGATGCCTGCCGGTAGCGCCCGTTCACACCCCCACCGCCTTCCGCACCTGGGCGACGAACTCTGATGTGTGCATCGCGTACTTGCGGCCATTGCCGAGTTCCCGGCGCAGTCGCTCGTTGAGGAGCCGTACGTGTCTAGCGCGGTAGTCCGGCACCACTATCAGAAGCTTGGGGTCGTTGAGGACGTTGCGCCGCAGCAGTTCGGTGGCCAACCGGGCAGGATCGGCGTAGTCCTTCACGTCGATGTGCCACGACCTGCGCAGGCCGTCGGCACTGACATGCAGGTCGTAGCGGTCCGTGTGAGGCCACATCTGCACGTCGACCCCTTCAAGGGCCTGCAACAGGTCACGTAGCCGCAATTCCTCGCAGCCTGGGATCGTCGAGTACCGCCAGACCGGGCGCACCAGGCAGGCGTGCCGGTCGACCGTTGCCACGGTGACCTCGTTGCTGCCACCCAGGGCGAGCGAGCGTTGCTGGTTCCAGTTGCCCACGCCCGGGATCCGCCCTCGGGCGAGCCGGACTGGGATACGCCCAGTTGCCTTCTCATGCGGCAGATACATGCACGCCAGCTTGTTGACCTGCACACGCATGGGGTAGCGACAGATCGGGCAGCCATACCAGTACCGTTCGCCTTCATGGCTGACCCACGCCCATGCCGGGATCGCCTCAAACAATCCCTCACGCGGCAGCCCGGCGTCCTTCACCGCGTCGACGACAACGTGGGTCTTGCCCGACGCATATTTGATGACCGTCTCGCGCGCTCGGCAGTAGCCGTCCTGCGTGCCTGTGGACAGCAGATGTCCGTACAGCCAACCCTGCACCTTCTCCGCGCTCAGGGCCGCCAGTGACCATCCTGCAATATCAGATGGTGACAGCGAGGGCGCCAGGTGCTCCATCAGCAGGTCTGCTGCCGTGGCGCTGAGCGTGCCTTCCTCGATCAACAGCGCCTCGTCGCACTCTTCGCGAAGCGATGCCGGGAGCAGACGCGCGATCGGGCCGTGCAGCGCGTCGACGAAGTCGACCAACGGCAGCGCTACGCCGGCGTGCACGAGATGGGCAAGAGCTACAGTGGCATGCAGCCCGGCGACACGACGCCAGCGCAGCCCGATCGGCTCATCTGAGGTCCACACGTTGGCCGCGTGTGTCAAAGCCGTGATCGCCGCATCCCGGTCAGGATGCTTCACCTGCGCTTTCATGTTCTCCCTCATGGCAGAGAGTCACCCTAGGAGCGGCGGGCACCGGAGAGGCCGCACTGGTTGTGCGACCCGGCACACTGTCCACATCCGAAGGCATTCACGACGAAATAGACGACTCGACTGCTGTTGGCGGCCGATGTCGACATGCGCACGCTAGCAGAGTCGGCAAGGATTCGCGCAAAACTAAAGCGCTAGTGTTACTCTTCTGTGGAGAGATAAAGATCTGGAGGCTTTCGTGGCTAAGCGCGTGTCGCTGCCCTCGTGGGCGGTGTCGATGTTCGGGCGCGACAGCGCCCAGGCCCTCGCCGAGGCCATTCCCGTGGCCATCCAGGCGGCGGTCGGCCGCCAGATGGACATCCACGCCGTATCGGGCTTGAGAACCCGCCACGCGTTCGGCGGAGGCTGGCCCGTTAAGTACGAAGAACTCGCCACACACCTGGAAGGCATCCCGGGGGTGCAGTTCGTCAAACCCTTCGGCGCGCACTACACCGTGGTGCTCATTGACGACATCGTCATCTTGCCGGTCGAGTACGCCAAAGACACCGTCACGCCGATCGACAGCCCTGCGGCCCGCAGAAAGATCAACAAGACGGCGCGTGAGCTCGCCCGGCAGTTCGGACCGAAGCCGGAGCACAGCCAGCCGACATTCGACGGCCTGGACCTCGACCACGAGCAATCCGAACCGGTAGACCTGCTCCGCGGCCTGCAACCGAAAGGTATCGTGATCGTCTACTACGCCGCGCACGAGCGGCGCGGACTGCTGCACATCGGATGGGGCCAGATCAGTGTGACCGACACCGACGACGTGATCTGGGTCAACCCGCAGCCGCTCGCGGTGCCGACGGTCACGCCGTTGCCCGGCACGTATCCCATCCTCCAGGTACCGTCCGTGGCGACCACGCCGCAGCGCTTCGACCACGCCGCTATGCCCATTCCAGTGATCAAGCCTCGCACGCCTGCGGAGTCGGCCGAAGAAGGCCGCAGGGTGCAACAACCAGAAAATCAGCAGCGAAACAATGCGCAAAACTGACGAACCCGACGACCTGTTCTCCTTCGGCGATGTCATCGACACGTCGCCGAAGTGCTTGGCCGCCGAAGCCGCCAAGCACTTCGACCCAGCCCGCCTCACCCAGGCGCGCCAGCTGGCTGGCCTAACTAAACGCGAACTTGCTGACCAGGTCGGCGTAAGCGCCGCAGCGATCGGCCAATACGAGACCGGCACTAGACCCCGCCCCGAAGTACTCATGGGAATTTCGGCAGTCCTGGGCTACGAGGTCGGCTTCTTTCGTATCGGACGGCCCTACGCCAGACTCGACGCATCAGCCGCGCACTTCCGAAGTCTTCGCGACACCCGTGCATACCAGCGTGCTAAAGCGGTTTCGTTCACCGAGCAAGTTTGGGAACTTATCTACGCGCTGGAGCGGCGCATCGTACTGCCATACGTCAATCTGCCGGGCTTCGCCGCAGGTGAGGTAACTCCTGGGACCAATTTACCCAGCGATCCTGTGCTCGCGGCAAAGGCACTACGCCACCACTGGGGGCTAGGCGCCGGACCGATCCCGCACCTGGTACGCACCCTCGAGATCAATGGCATCGTGGTCGTCCACGCTCCCAAAGACGGAGACCTCCGCAAGGTAGATGCGTTCTCTACCTCCCGCCTACCTAGGCCGTTCATCGTGATCAGCAGAGACCGCACCAAAGACGTCTACCGCTCCCGGTTTACTGCAGCTCATGAACTTGGTCATCTCGCCCTGCACGGCGATGCCCTGCCAGGCGATCCTGGCCACGAACGCGACGCAGATGCGTTCGCCGCCGAATTCCTCACCCCACGCGACAGCATCGTGCAGGAGCTGCCAACGAAGGCCAACTTCACAGCCTTCGCTGATCTCCAGCGCACCTGGGGCACCTCGATCAGCAGCCTGATCTTCCGCTGTCGCGAGGTCGGCCTCTACTCCGACACCACCACCTCACGCACCTACCAACGACTCCACCAGCTCATCACCGACGGCGCCATCACACTCGAGCCTGTCGACGGCTTTCCAGGCGAGTTGCCCAGCCTGCTACGCGAGGCGTTCAACCTCGCCGCTGACGGCGGGCTAACTCTGGAAGAACTCGGAAGCGAGCTGCAGTGGCCGCGAAAGCGTCTCAGCCAATTGTTGGGCACAGAAGGAGATAGACCCGCTCTTAGCCTGCTGCGTGGAGACGCCACCGGCGACGGCTCTGAAAGCCTCGGCACCAACAATTCTCAACGTCGCCGACTTACCGTAGTGCGCGGCGCCGAGGTCTGACATGCGATGAGCGCCTGTACGCCGTCAGCGACCTGTGTATTTATGTAGGCCATAGACCCACATGCTGTGGCCGACTCTCCGAATCGCCACGATTGGTGACGGCGTTCGGCGGCCGCCTGCTCTGCTGCTGAGCCGGACGGCTGCCGAAGACGGTGCCGACTGGAAGGATTCGCCGCATCCAGTCGGCAGGAGCCATTGCTACTCGCGCTGGGCGCGGATGACTACCTCCTCTGGGCTGAGCGGCGCCTTGGGGTGGTGCGTTAGGCACAGCGGGGTGTTGACGCGGCTGAAGGAGAAGCCTTCGCCGGCGGCATAAAACTGCCCGTTCTTGAGTACTCCAATGTCGGGCAGTCGGCCCCCCTTGGCCAGCGCCAGTTCTTTCGCAGCGTCAATCTGCGCAGGTGCGTTGAGCAACCCGAAGAACTGAGTGGTGGCGTTGCCGGAGATCTGGTTGTGCAGCCCTTTAGGTGCCTGTGTGGCGAAGACCAGCCCCAGGCCGTACTTGCGCGCTTGCGCGGCGAGCGCGATCGAACTCGCGGTGCACGGCGTATTTCCGGTGGATGGTGCCAGGGTCTGTGCTTCGTCCATGATCAGTAGGCCGCCCAGTGGTCGGTCTCCGGCCGGGTGGCGTTTGATCCAGGCGAACAGCGCCATTTGCAGCTGATTAACGAAGCTTTGGCGCTCCTCGTCGGAGCTGAGACCGATGAAGCTGATGACCGATACCCGGGCCCGTTTGCCGGCCGAAGGGGTGAGCAGCACGCCCGGGTCTGCCGAGGTTCCGTCGCCGCCGAAGAGCGGGTCGGTGACCATCGCAGCCTTGAGCGTCTCGGCGGCGTCCTGAGCTAGCTTTTCGGCCTTCGCCATTCGGCTGACGCCTTCGGGCAGCTCGGAAAGGAAGTCGACGAAGCCACGCAGGCCGACGGTGCGGCCTCGCGCATACTGTTGCAAGGCTTCGGTCAGGACGGCTCGGCCTTGCTGGGCGAGCTTTGTGACACCGCTGAGCCCGGCCCGTGGCACCAGGGCGGCTACCGCGGACCGGACCGCCTGGTCGAACTCGTCGGGAGAGTCCTGCACCGAGCTGAAGTCCGGCAGCGGCTGGAACGCCAGCGGCCGGCCGCCCATGACCCGGGGAGTCCATACCACCACCTCAGTGTGGTCGTGGTAGTCCTGTGCCCGCGCCGGATCGTCGGGCAGCCACCCGGCGGGCCGGTCGGGCCATGGGTCGCCGAGCCTGGCCAGGTCGTTGTTGGGATCAAGCACGATGGACGACACGCCGAGCAGCGCACACTCCTCGACCAGGCGGCGGATCAGAACCGTTTTCCCTGAGCCCGAGCCCGCGAAGATCACGCAGTGCCGGCGCAGGGATTCGAGATCGACGGCAAACGGGGCCTGATCCTCCGCACGATGGCCGAGAGGCACCAGCGCCCGCCCATCGCCGCCGCTCGTGGCGGTTCGTGGCGAGCTGGTGTCGTCGGCAGCCGCCGGTACCAGCTTGTCCCGTAGCAGCTCCCCAAGGAACGTTCGGCTGCTTGCCGGCCTGCGGGAGACAAGCCACTCGGCGAAGCGGCCATCAGCTGTCTGCCGCATCCGGCGCAGTGCGTCCAGGACCTTGAGCTCGGACGAGGCGAGCCGGAGTTCGACACCGCCAGCGTCCCGGAACGCCTGAAGCACCTCCGCGGTGCGCTTGCCGCTGGGCCAGTCCTCTGCGCGCAGCAGGACGAGCTTGCGCAGTGGCATCTCGACATCGAGCCCGATTTTGGTGCAGGCGGCCTTGACCCGGCTGATGACCGCGACCGCGCTGTCACTGCCGATGGCGCGGAATCCCCAGTGTGCCTCGTTCTCAGTCGTGGCGTTGAGCACCTCGATGAGGCGCCCGTGTAGCGCCGGCTTGGCACCCGGGAGAGGGTCGTGCTTGAAGGTGGCCCCGGTCGGCGCCTGCTCGTCGATCCACGCCGCGAGCCCCGCAGCGAGCAGAGCCGGCATGTGGGTGTCCTCGGTCTTTGGGTCCAGGGCGCCGCTGATATCGGCCGTCGCCACGAGCTCCCGGAACTGGACGTCGAGCGCGGTGAACTCGCTGCTCTCAGTCGCACCCTTCCGATGGGGTGGCACGGGTACGTCCTCGCGGAAGCTGTACAGCTCGTCAACCGCGCCCCGGTCCAAGCACCGCCGGACGTGACGGTCGGCGGCGAGCAGCAGCTGCCGAGGGGTGCAGTCCACCGAGTCGTCGAACGCCTTCACCGCGATCGGCCACGTGTCGTACGGTGCGGAGAACCGGTGCTCGGCAAACCCCGCCGCGAAGCGCTTGGCGACGATGGCCTGCCCGATCGCAGCGCTCGGAATACGATCGGGCAACACCGCCACCCGGATGCGGTCCATGACCGGCGACGCTGCGTATGCGGTGAGCAGTTCCCACGTATCCGGAAGACATGAGATCACGGTGAGGGTCCGGCGGGTGATCTCCCGCAGGTTGAGCAAGCCGTCGGCGATTGGCGCGATGACGGAGGCGATCTCCCGGTCTTGCCCGTCGTGCCGGGAGATGATCGTCTTGGCCTGGGCGAAAAGGGTGTCGATCTGGTCCACGGCGATGACCGACGGGCCGAGCGTCAGCGCGATCAGGCGTGAGATATCGCGGACGATCAACTGCGGCGGCCGGACGGCGGGAGAGATTCCCCAATCCCGGCGGCCGTCCGGGTCACCGGGTTCGGACATCAGATAGGCGTCGCCGATGTCCTGCGCCTCGAAGTTCCGCGAGCCGTGCAGCACCAACGCCCGGGCAGTGTCCTGGCACTCCCGGCCGACCTCGTTGGCGTGGGTCCGCAGGCCAACGATGTATGCGTCGAGATGCGCGCGTGTCAGCGGGGCGTCGCCGGCGACCGCGTCGCGTACCTCCGTGGGCAGGCCGAGCTGGGAGGTGAACCGGCGGTGGAACGTCTTCAGCTGACTGCCCCAGCCCAGGGCGTCGCGCCCCAGCGCCTCGACGATACACAGCGCGGTGCTCTCCCAGAATGTCTTGCCGCTGATGAGGCTGACTAGGAAGAAGTATCCGCCGTCGCGCTGGATGCGCTCGCGGACAGCACCAAGCAGGTGAGTCTTACCCGACCCGGCCAGGCCCTGCATGGCGACCATCAGCGGTGCTGTGTTCTCGTCCCGGCGAGCCCGGCCCACGCCGCTGAGGATCTCGGAGACCACGCGTTCATGCAACTCCGGCACGTCGTAGGGCGAGGGACGCCAGACGTCGTCGGGTGTCGGCGCCGGGTTCAGTCCGAGGGCCTCCAGCGCGAAGCGCTCCTGCGGGCTGATCATGGCTGCCCGATGGCGATGAGGTGGGCGTCCTGGGCACCGATACGCAGGGCGGCGACACGGTCGCGCGGCTCGAGGTTCTTGGTGTCAGCGACAGGGATGATACGTACGCCGTCCATGTGGACCATCGCCCGCAGCGTCTCGTCGAGATTTCCTCGCTCGATGTCGGCGAGCTGCTCGCGCAGCTCGGCAAGGCCCACCCACGCACCCGGTGACCTGGCCAGCTTGTCATATGCGCTCCGAACGGCCGACTCGGTGCTCTCCCCGACGACGGCGGTGTGCGTGAAGAACGCGGCATGGCTGACCTGCAGCCGGTCGAGCCCTCGGTGCACGTTGGCGAGCAGAGTGAATAGCGACCTTGCAGCTGAGCCGCCCGCTTTCGGGGGCGTCGAGGTGTGCAGTTCGCGGACCACGCGCCAACCCGTGTCGGTGAGCAGGTGTGTGAACGGGCGCTGCGACCGGTCGGTCTCCACCAGGCCAAGTTTCACCAGCTTGGTGTTGTCTGTGCCGGTCAGCGCGAACCCTGCCAGCTCCTTCAGCTCGCTGTTGGACACCTGGCGCGCCTCGGCCATCAGCACGACCAGAGCCAGTATCTGGTTGGGGGTCAAGTTAGGAAAGGTGTCGTCAATCGGCATGATGTCTCATCTCCGGGATTCGGGCGCTGTCGCGGCGCCTGTTCAACACGCGGTGGATCTGGTGGACGACGAGCTGTACGTCGGCGAGAACATCTTCGTTGGCGAAACGCAGCACCGCGTAGCCATACATCTGTAGATGGACGTCGCGGGCGCGGTCATCGGCCCACTTCACGTGACGGCGGTGGTCTGCTCCGTCGACCTCCACTACGACGCGCTCGGCGGGCCAGCACAGGTCAAGGCGGTACTCGCGCGCAAGTTCGGTCGCCTGGTAGCGGCGATTCCACTCTCGTCCCTGCGCCCACGGCTGCGGAGCGAGTGCGTGCTCAAGTGCCTGCTCGGCTTCGCTGTCTGCGCGTGGTGCACCCGGCGGGGAGGGGTAGCTGAAGACCGGTCGGCGCTCAGGCTCAGCGCTATCGTGGGCGGGAGTCGCTTCGGCGAGCCGCGTCAGCGGCGCGGGCATGCTGACAGCGACGACGCGTACGCGATCCACAGCGTGCAGCGGCTCGCCGACCAGCCATACGGTCATGCCGCCGCGCCAGGCCAGCCACTCGCAGGCGCCGACCAATACGTCCTCAGCTGCTGCGGCGAGTCCTGGCGGCACTTCGACCGCGGTTACCGCCGAGGACCGCGCGTAGGCCCTGGCGATGACGCGTGCAAGCCCTGCGGCCCTTACCTCTGCGGGGAAGGGGCGTGCGGTGGCCCGGCTGGTTGCGGCACGTTCCGCGAGGTCGGCCAGGAATGGCCCGAAGTCCTGTGACCGGCCCGCCTCTCGGTGGGCAAAGGCCCGCAAGGCGGGCATGCCAAGCGTGCCTGAGGTCTCGAACCGTTCCGCGCCCGGTAGCCAGCGGGGAAACAGCGACCTGGCCGTGATGTCAAGGCGTTCGAGTAACAGGTCTATGAGTTCGCCCATGGACCGCGCCGCCGGCGGGCGGAACTGCACGACCGCGGGGGCTCCTTCGGGCAGCGGGTCCAGTGCGATGTCCAGCAAGTCAGGGTCTAGACCGGCGAGGTAGCTGAGCTGGTTACCAGGCGGGATATGCCACCACTGCGTTGCCGCCCGCGCACCCGCTGTCATGCGTACAGACGCTACGGACACTGGCGGATGATTGCATTCGCTGTTCAGGGTGGTAGCCAGTGGCCGTTCGGTCCGGTGCGGCCTGAGAGCCAGATTCAGTGCGGCACCGGGATCACGGGCTACCGCCACCACACCCCATCTCCAAGCGCCCGGCACGGATACGGAACAGGCCGCGACGTTCTTCGGCCTGAGCTGACAGCGATCAGGCGCGGCGCGGACACGATAACGCTCGCGTTAGGGCGACGGTTGAACTGCGCGGGGTCAGATCTGGCCGTTCAACAGGTTCTTGCTGATGCGCGCTAACTCTGTCGGGCTCATGCCTCATCGCGTCGGACCAGAGGAGAGCGTCGTGACGCAGTGGTGCGAACCGGATCTCTTCTGCGTGCCACCACGTTGGCAGAATTGCGGGAGGCGGGTCAGGCAAGTTGTTGGCTGGCCGATCCGACGGTGCGAGGGCGTACTCGGAGAGGACCTGCCGCAGCTCGGCACCGTCACCCTTCCCGGTTCAAATCGTTACCGAACGATATCCTGCGGCCCAAGGCGAAGCGGGGTCGCGCCAGCCGCCGGGTTAGCCTCAACGAACAGCGAGTGCCCGAGCATCGAAGGAACCCAACTGCCGAAGTCTGCAGCCCGCGCGGCATAGCCGAAGTAGGCCCCACCCACCGTGATTTGCCTGACGACCCGCGTCGGGCCGGGTGCCTTCGTCGTGAGGTGGCCGTCACTGAGCTCGAAGACCAACCTGGTCTGCACTACGCCGCCATCGGAGTCGCTGTAATGCATCCGATGCGAACCAACAATACGCACATCAGCGGGTGTCTCAGCGACTACGCGACCATCGGCCAATACATCCAAAAGAGTCTGTCCGGTTCCCTGCTCGCCGATGTAGACGCCGATCACCTGCCACGACTTGCTGCCGTTCGGCTCGTAGGCGCAGATGGGGCTGCCGGAGTAGCCGGCACCGGGCCGCGTGCTCAGCTCGTAGAGGTGATCTCCCTTCACCTTGGGTAGATCTTGGCGGTCCCGCCAGCGGCGGATATAGCCCCGGTCGTAAACCATCTGCGGACTCTCCCGAAGCCGACCGTTGACGACCGTGGAGGTATACGTCACCTCCGGGTATCCCCAGGCCTCGAACTCTTCACCTGGGTTCCGCTGACCACAGTCAAGGCGAAGCATCCCCCACCAAGCATCGACCGTTGTGAACCTGAGAAGGCTGACATCCTCGGTAGGGTGATGCTCGACCTGCGCGATCGGCTCCACGGCAACCGCCCTGCGGTCGGTGGCGAACAGTACCTTAAAATGCTCGATGTCGTTGGGCACACAGTGGCGAGCAGTGAGTGCATATCCCCTCGTCCCGATCAAGAACGCCGAGCCGAGGATCCTGACCTCGCCATCCACTACCGAAGCGAGGGGCACCACGTGATCCTCGATGGCCGGGGTGTGCTCTAGGGTGCCGTCCGATGCGAAGCGCATCCGGCCATTGTCGCCGATACCCTGCAGATGTCATAGGCGAAGACGGTGCAAGCCCGTACACCACCGGCTTGCGGACCATACAGACACCAGCTGGCCACCGTGCTGCTTGGCATCGACCGCCTCTGCGGGTTGGCTGGATCCGCGAGGTCACGCGGTCCTGGGCGAGTCACGGACGCATAGCAGTCATCAATGCGCTCATCAATGCCTGGCAGTGCCAGCGATGTGACCGTCAGCGGCATGTGGGGATCGTGGACGCCGGGGAGAACCGCACGAAACGACTGGCCTGCAGCCGGACGCAGCACGATCGTACGCCCTTTTGCGCGACCGGCCTGCATGTCCGCGCGGACCATATCGGCGTCGTCCACGGTCACCTGCGTGTGGAAGTACATCACCACCCCGACGGATAGGCGCTGCCCGCGACCTCGTATACGGGCTCGAATTGCATACTAATCGGAAACGGCTGCCTGTTCAGCATCTGTCGGAGGACCTTGCCCGCGGTTCCTTGCATGGTTCCGGTCAGAACCTCGTCCTCGGTGCGCAGCAGACAGCCGTGTCCACCTATTCTTGGCCGGCCCCGGCGGCTTGGCGCTGCTGCTCGGACATCGCTGGAACAGGGTCGCTCCGACCGTGGTCTACGAAGACCTCGGTCCAGGCCGCGGTTACACGCCGGCCTCCACGGTCGACGCATGAGGGAGCCACGCCAAGCTTGGCGCGGTAGTGGCGGTGGCTCGACCACCGCCACCACCGCACGTACGAAATCGCCCTGCGCCACCAGCCAGGCGATAGCTCCATCCGGCTGACATGCGCGATCTTGCGGGGGGACACGACACACTCCGGCGCAGGATGGTGCGAGATCATGTTGTGGTCTGGAAGGGCGGGCCGGCCGCTGGGGCTGACCTGTGGCACTTCGACCTTTGGCGAACGTGACCTTCAGCCCGAATCTAGCCGGTGACGCGATCATGCGGCCAAGTGGCCCGCCCAACGGCCAACTATTGTGCCTGGTCGCAACGTGGACTGGATCAGCCGCGTCGCGCGTAAAATGGAACACGTGTACTATGAACTGGCACCGGGTCTGTAGAATTGCTGTCAAGGCGACGCGCCGAAGGTCTGTGGCAAGGTTGTTAGCTCTGTCGCCTATTCTGTCCGAGAGGGGGTGCTCGCGTGGCGACTGTGCACGCTGTTGCAGCTGCGGTCATTGATCAGCTTGGTCCGATGACTGCGATGAAGCTCCAGAAGCTGGTCTACTACTGTCAGTGTTGGCACCTTGCCCGAACTGACCGATTGATCTTCAGTGATCAGATCGAGGCGTGGAGGCAGGGGCCAGTGGTCCCTTCGCTCTACCATCGTCATCGGGGGCACTACATAATCGACAGCTGGCCACATGGGGACGCCGCAACTCTCAGTCTCGACGAGCAACAGTCGGTGGACTGGGTCGTAGACAACTACGGAGCTTTCTCGGCCATCCAGCTATCGCGCATGACGCACAACGAACTACCGTGGAAGCTTGCGCGGGTTGGCCTGTCGGATAACGCTGCCTCTAACGTCGCCCTCCGTACCGACATCATCGCCAACTTCTACAGTCGCCAGCGCGCCGACGCTGAGACGGCAGTCGCGCTAGCCGTAGCCAGCAGCGCTCTCGAGGGAGTTGAGCTCGACGAAGATTGGCAGGAGCGGCTGCGCGACGTAGGCAACGGCACCGTTAGCGCAGAAGAGCTGATCGCTGAAGAGATCGCCCAAGCTGCTCGATGACCGACCCATACGTGATCCCATCGGGCAACTGCCTGCGCAACAAGATCGGGATCGTCGACCCCCAGGTCCTCGCTGCAACGGAAGCCCGCATCGTCAGCGTGCGCGATGTGGAGATCGCGCGTGCAACCATTCCTGGTGATTACGGCATCGACCATCTCAAAGCATTCCACCGCGCCTTATTCCGAGACATCTACGACTGGGCCGGATTGATCAGAACTGTAGATATTTCCAAGGCGGACTCCAGGTTCTGCAACTGGCGCTACATCGAGGACGAAGTCAGCACTGTCCTAAGTGAGCTCGCTGCGCGTGGGCATCTCGTCGGGTACAACCGAGACGCCTTCGTCCAGGAACTCGCATACTTCTATGGTGAGATTAACGCGCGGCATCCATTCCGGGAAGGCAACGGGCGGGCGCTGAGGGCCTTTCTGCGGCAACTCGCCGCCGCTGCGGGCTATCTTCTGGACTGGTCTGAGCTGAGCAAGGAGGGCAATATCGATGCCTGTCGTCACAATCTCCGTACGGCAGACACGAGCAAGCTCGTTACGGTGCTAGATCCAGTTGTGCGGCGAATGTAACATCAGTTGGCTGGAAAGGGCGGAGTGCGCGCGGTACTCACCGCCTACGCCTGCGCGGCCAACCGCGGGCAGCCGAACAGTACGATACAGGGCGAGAGCGGCACGCGGCCTTCGCGGCGGCAATCCTGAGATCGCTGCCCGTAGCCGACCCCCGACGCTCGAGAAGCTGGCTGCCGACTTGGCCGGCGTTCTCGACGCGCTGGCCGACTACCTCGCTTTCGTTGGTAGCCGACCGCTGCGATATCGGCAGGCACCATATCGACCACATCATCCGCAGGCTTATCCCTATCCCACTGCCCTGTCGTGGCGCGACGACGCCGACATCATGCGGACCGAAGCCCGCAGACACTGGCCGAGCATCGACGCCGCTTGTCACCGGCCAGCGACTCAAACCAGAGGAGAAGCAGACACGGGTCGATGCGGTCGGAGCAGGTCTGCGGACTCGGTAAGTCAGACTCAGAAGGCAGCTCGGTGGCGCCGGCGCACCCGCAACCTCGTTGTCACCTCGAGCGTCTTGTCGAAAGCCAGCTGCAGCATGCTGGCCCAGTGGACGCTTATTGTCCCCGCCCGTCGCAAACGCCGTTGACCTGAGTACCCCAGGCGAGGCGACAGCGGCGGGCCGGCGATCTCCCTCTCGTTCCGGCGGCATCGTGATCACCGCCGTGTGGCTGGCATCCCTGCAGCCAATCATCCTGTGTCCACGGGTACCAGCCTGTGAGATGCTGATCGCCGTCCGCTGCGAGGCGGCTGCCGGTCTTGACAGGGGGAGCACCGATGGGCAACGACGGCTACCCGCCATGGCCACTCTGCGGCAGGCCCACCAAGGCGAAGACTGCCTGCAAGATGCGCGTAGTCCGACGCTACCTTCGCTCATGCGAGAAGCACATGACCGATGCCGAGCGGCTCGCTCTACCCATCGCCGAAGCCGCCGAACGCGAGGGATACGAGCGCGGCGTCGCGGTCTCGAAGATGGCAGAGAACTCGGCTCGTGAGCACGCCAACCGACTTGCCGCCGAACTTGCCGCGCTCAAGGAAGGCGCGGCACTAACCCGGATGCGTACGCACGACGGCCGCCAGATCGTGACCGTGAGTACCGGTTACGCCTATGCCGCGCCCGCAGGGCGAGAGTTCGGCATCGGCGAGAAAGTGCGTGTGGCCGCCGCGTTCTGGCACGGGGCGGGCGCCGCCCCGCAGTTGGTCGAGGTGACAGCGTTAGGAACCAAGTACACCGGCTCGCTCGCCAATTGCTGGTGACATCCAGCATGACGGGCTCGGGCCGACCTGACCCGAGCAGCGGGCTCTCACGCCCGTCACCGTGCCCCACAGTGTTCGCCGGACGGGAAGCTGCCTGCATGAACCTCGACGTCGACCACCTCGTCGGCCAGCCCGACCTGTTCGGAGTCCCAAGGCAGATACTCGACCACGCGCCGACCTGCACTACGACCGCGACTTCGATGCCATCGCCGCGGTGACCGGGTAGATTGCCAGGTGGTTAGTCCCAGCCGGCACTGTGCCGTAGCGGCCGCATGGCGACGCAACCCAGTGAAGGTCGCGGATGTCGGCGATGTAGTGGTCCCCTCAGCGCCCGCCATACGCGTTGCGGCTGCCGCTCCAACTGTCTTTGCGCCTCCACACGGTGTGGTCATCCCACACCGTTGCCGATAGTTGGGATCGGCGGTACATCGACAAGGAACGGATGTAGGGAGCCCGTGGCGTGAGGTCGCTGGCGAAACCAGTCCCCGAACCGCATGTTGCGGGTTCCCAGGACGGCCGCGAAGTCGCGATCGTCCTCGAAGCCGTCAAATGCCGGATCGAAGAGCAGTTCGTGGTCGAGATCGTCGAACGCCTCGTCCTCGAACCGGCCGTACGCCTCGTCCAGGTCGATGTCGGGGAGCAGCTCGTGGGCCTCGAGGGTGAACCGCGCGTTATTGATCACAATGCGCAGGGCCAGCGCCTCGGCCGTCGACGCAGGCGAACGCCACTCGCGATCAGCCAACCGGGCCGTGACAGAGATCATGGAGATGAGAAGGTTACGGGCGAACCTGCGGTCATAGCGGTGCGCGAACCGTTCGGGGAGATCCTCAAGAATCATGAACGCTCCGCCGTCGGCTACCGTCTGTCCGTCGAACTCCTCCAGGTCCGAGAACAGCTCATCGATCGCGGTGGTCGACCCCCAGATGAGGGCACCGGCCAGCAGTCGAGCGGCGGGCTCGCCGTACTCGAGGCTGTGGAAGGTTTCCAGGTCGAACGCCTGGAGATAATCGGCGTGCGCGTCGACCCACGCGGCCTGATCAATATCTGGCGGACCGGCTTCCGGTGATTCGGACTCGCCCGGGTCGGCGACCCAGGCTCTCCGCTCGACAAGATCCGCCGGGGGAGCGGCTGGGTCCTCGGCCGCGACAAGGCCGGCCTCGACGAACTTCTGGTTGAAGCCCACCTCGCACTTTGCGATCTCCCACGCCTGCAGCGGCTCGACTGCCTCAAGTACGGCTTCCGCGATCGCCCCGGCACTGCCTTCTGCTGCCTCAAGGCTGGGCGCGTCGATGACCAGCAACATCATCGCGCCCGTGGGATACACGCCAACCCAGTGGCGGATCAGATCGATCTCCACGCTGTCCACGTCCGGGGCCGTCTCGTCGTTGTCGGCTTCCTCCGACTCCGCATCCCCTTCAACGCGGTCCAGCGCTTCGGACAAGAGCGTGCCAGCTCCGGCCATCTGCAGCTCGTCGAGGTCAGGGCTGCCTCCGGGGACTTCGAGATCCACGGTCACCAAGTACTCCACGCCAAGACGCTACGGGGCCGCGACGCTGGTCCCAACTGGGCCGAAAGGCGGATTTCGGGCCGAGTGTCAAACCGGGGCGGTGACCGTGAGTGGTGGGACAGCAGTTGTCGATGCGGCCCCATTGCGGTCGACTGATCCTCGTCCGGGTGAGCTTGGCCCTGACCGATTGAGCTGCAGATGCGCAGCCGCTAGCCTGGAGACTAGGACACGGGTCGCACGCACCGACCCACCGGCGAATGCTATCGGCCGAGGTGGCGGCGTATCGACCGACGGTGAGTTTGACCAAGAGCTCGGGAGGGCATAGCCTGCCCACATGAACACCGGGTTCCCGCACCGGTGCTGTGGAACGGTGTCCCTGTCCCCCCTCGGACACGTTATTACCCCATGAAGATCAGAAGAGCCGGTCAGGCCGCCTCTGATCTGGGATTTTCGCTGATGGCACTCGCAGGTTCTCGACTTCGGTGCTGAGGATCCAGTCGTGCCCGTCGCAGATGATCGTCATTCGCTGTTCGCGTAGCTGCCTGACGAGGCTGTGCTGGTTGAGGTCTGCGCCGAGGCGGGCGAGCTGGGCGCTCAGGTAGGCCAGAGTTTCATCCTCACGGACGTACAGGTTGCCGAGCCGTGTCAGGTCGGCGGGTTTGGCGCTGGTGTGGCCGTGGCGGCAGCGATACCCGGGACGGTGGTTGACCCAGTGGGCGTCCATCCGGCGCCCGCAGAAGCCGCATTGCATGAGCCCGGCGAGCAGGTAGACGCGTCGCTCGCCGTTGGCGGGGCGGGGCGGACCGGACTGCTTGCACGGCGATGAAGTCCTGCTCGGTGACAAGCGGCGGGTGGACGACGCGGGTGGAGATCACCCATTCGCTGGCAGGGTTCCACCGCAGCACTTCCCGGTATCCGCGGCTGGGCTCGGCGGGGTCGATGGGTTCGCGGTCGGTGCGTTGACGGTTCCAGACTTCGTGGCCGGTATAGCGCGGGTTCTCCAGGATCGCGGCCACCGACCGCAGCGACCATGTTTCGTTGGCGCGGTGGCTGTTGCGCTCCCGATCCTCGTCCGACGGGCAGGGCACGTGGTTGTCGTTGAGGTCACGGGCGATGCTCGCGATGCTGCGCCCGGTCAGGCGCTGGGTGAACATCCACGTGATGACCGGCGCGGTGGCCGGATCGGGATCCAGCCGTAGCCGGCGTCGACCTCGCCGGGCGTCGGCGCGGTTGGGGTGCGGCCCAGCGTCGGCGAGCCGATACCCGTACGGTGGGCGTCCGCCCAGATAGCGCCCTTGCTCGCGGGCTTGTGCCCGCATCGCCGCGGTGGTCCGGAAGCGGGAGCGCAACACCTCGCGCCGTGACTGCGCGGACAGCTGCAGGATGCCAGCTCGTGCACTGGGTTGCCCGGGTCGTAGGGTCCGCACAGCTCGGGCAGCCACACCTGCACCCCGTGCCGGGCGAAGATCGGCATCAGGTCGACGAACTGGGTGCCGTAGAACGCCCGCTCACACTCGCCGATCACGATCGCATCGAAGGCGCGATCGGGATCGGCGAGAGCGGCAAGAAGCTCGCGGGCTTTCGGGCGCTGCGACCACGGCAGCCGCCTGGTGTATCCGACATCGAAGAACTCGGCCACGATGCGGCCGTGGTCAGCGATCAGCTCGGACTCGTTCTCGTGCTGCCACAGGTACGAGGTCTGCTGGTCCTGGTGATCCTTCGTCGACATCCGCCCGTAGAACGCGAACCGCAGCCTAGCAGTCATCCTTGGCTGCCTCATGCGGCCGGTTTGCTTGCGCGTGGCGCCGGCCCAGTCCGTCAGAACGGCCGTGGTCGGTGCTTGGCTGGCCAGGTTGCTAGGCGTCCTGGAAGGTGGCGGCGGCGAGATGACATCAATAAGAGGCACATCGATAGAACGATGGATGTCGATTATGGTTGCGCACCTGCGAATCGGGTTCACGTGCCCGACTCGCTCAGGGCAACCTGACCCTGTCAAGATCCAGTTTAGGAGAACGGTTCCACCTGCAGGCGCCGACGGGAATGGCGTACAGGCCGTCGCACTACTCTGGCGGTGTGATCAGTCCGCCGTCGCTCGTAGAGCCCCGCCCGCCCTGGGTGGTTTTCACCCGGCGTGACGACCCGTGGGCTGGCGCAGAGACGGCTGAACTTGTGAAGCGGGGCGGAAGTGTCTTCCGACTGGACGGCCGGGAACTCCGAGACCGGAGCTCGCTGTTCACCGCGTTCGCCCGGGAGCTGACCTTCCCCAGCTACTTTGGGCGCAACTGGGACGCGCTCGTGGACTGTCTACATGACTGGCACAGCCATGTGGGCGGCACGGACGACGTCGCGATCATGATCGACGATGCCGACCAGTTGCTCCATGTCGATTTCCTGGGGATCCTCGTCTCAGTGCTATGCCATGCAGCGTGGAGAGCCAACCTCCAGCTCGATGCTGATGGCAATCCTCACAACGATGATCACTGGACGCCACGCGCCCTGCATACCGTCTTCCTCCTCGGCCCCACTCCGCCGGTGGCCTTCGCCGGCGGCGCAACGAGCGACCTGGACGTCGCGGTTGTCGTGGGCGACGGCCGCTTGTTGGCGACCCTTACGGGCCCGGACTGGCCCGGCGGCGAGGGATGAGGTTCGGTTGATCTTCAGCTTCGCTACGGCGTCGAGGAGGCCGGGAACCGGTCGAGCTGGGCTGCGGAAGTCGGTCGACAGAATCCCCTAGCTCTACCACCGACAGGCGCAGATCCGCGCAGCCGGCGGGAGCATCGCAGGTCCCGCCGGCCTTTGGGACGTTACTCGTCGGTGACGGCGTCGGTGAACGCTCGGAGCGCAAGGCCCGGTGCCAGCGCCCCGGCAAGCCAGGTGACACGGTGGTCACCGGCGGCCAGACCAGCACGGGCGACCGCACACCAGCTCTCGCGATTAAGCAGGGAGAGATAGCCGCCCACGACCTGCTCCCGCCCGCCTTCCGGCCAGGCTATTCGTCGGGCCGATGGCTGACGCAGGTATGCAGCCAGCTGCGCCGCGATCGAGAAGCGTTCCACGGACGGCTCCAGACGACTGGCGTGTTCGCAGTGGGCCTGCAAGACGGCGGCGGCGGGCGGGTAGTGATCGAGCGTGATGCCCGTGCCACCGCTGTCAGCCATGATGGTCAGCAGCAGGCCGGTGTGATCGACCAGCTCGCTGTCGGGATTCGCTGCGGTGATCGCTTCATGTAGGTGTGCTGCGGTGGCGACCTTTCCGGCGAAGTAGCGGTTGAGGTAGTCGCCATCACATGCACGTCGCAGCATCCAGGGCCTCGCCGCAGCGCTGCCAACCTTGCACAACGACTCCACGACGTATACACGCCCCCAGCCCGTGACCCGTTCGGCCAGCCACAGCAACGCCTCCGAGCCGCCACACCACGACCGCCGTTCCAGCGCGCGTGCGGCCAGTGGACCGAAGCGGTTCGACAACAAGCCGATCGTCTTGATCAGCGGAAGGTCGTCGTCATCCCAGAGGGTGGCCAGCAATGCTAGGCCAACGGTCACAGCGCAGCGATCGGTGGCGTGTTGGACAAGCCAGCGACCGGTCGCCCGGACACGGTCAGCGTCCACGCGACAGGCCGCAGCAGCGATGTGATCATTAGGATGGATTGGAACATAAAGGTCATGGAACGCCCCGGCGAGATCGCGTGGCACGGCAGATCGCTCGGCGAAATGCGCATCCAGGACGGCGGCGACGTCAGCACCTTCACGACGCCGATCCTCCGGCGCTTGAGGACGAGACTTCCGACCTCGATGCTGCTCGTCGTCCGGATACGGCTCGCCATCACGGAACAGGGGCGCATCGGGATTCTCTTGATGGGTTCGCAGCGCGTAATCGAACAGCGAAAGCTGGGATCCGAGCAGCCCAGGCTCGGGTGTCACGCTCACCGGCGGACGGAGGGCTCGATTCTTTCGATCATGCCCGAGATCATGCCAGGCACTTCAGCCGGCCAGCAACCCCGCCCCGGATTAATATCCGCGCTATGGCCGAGTTCGATCAGACGGAACGTAAGACGCCCACCGCGGCGGACGAGACCAGGTTCTGGCGGCTTCTGGAGCAGGCATGGGCGCATCTCGATGACAAGGTGAACGAGACGAGACGTTCCCTTGCCAGCCGGCCCGAACATGGGGATACCGATGCCGCCCTTATGGCGGTCGATCGGGCGCTGGACCACTTCCTCGAAGGCCTCACCGCTATCTGCCGGGACATGTCCGCCACCGAGCTGACCGACCTCGACCGGGTCCTGGAACGCAAGCTGTACGACATCGATCGCGCCGACATCCAAGCCGTGACCGACGGATCTGACGACGGCTTCCTGTACGCCCGCGGCTTCATTGTCGCTCTCGGCCAGGACTACTACACGGCTGTCGTCGGCAACCCGCGGCTGGCGATCCTTGACTGCGACTGCGAGTCGATGTGCTACTTCTTCGCGCACCTGCACCACGCCAAGTACGGCGGCTACCCGGATACGGCATCGGGCATCAGCAGAGAGTCGTGCTCCAACCCGGCGGGCTGGGCCTTCGCATGATCGATCGCCAGCCATGGCCAGTGCACTGACGCCCGGACTGTCGGTGGCTGTACTACGCTGCGGCCGCGCAAACAGCCGATGGGTCACGTCCAGGGGCGTGGTGTACGAGTTGACGATCCAGGCAGCCCACTGCTGCCAGTGGCCGCCGGGACGGCGGCGAGGGGGACGTCCGTCGCCGCCCGTGTGATCAGAAGAGAAGGAGGTTACCGATCACCGTGATCATGTAATCGGTTTATGTCCGCCGGTGTGTACTCGACGTACATGACACACACCTCAACCTCGACTGGAGACTTTGGGTAAATGACCGATGCCGCCGACTATCCCAATACCTACATCATGACCTCATGACTGAGCGCAGTTACACGACCGCGGAGCTTCGCGACGAACTTCATCGCTACCATGGCGAGCTCGTGGCGGCCGGCAACCACACCCCAAGCACCATCGGGACGTACGTTCAACATCCCGAGCGATTCATCGCCTTCCTGGAGGGCACCTACAACCCGCGCGTTGCCCGAGGTCGGAACGCCTAACGACTGGCCCTGGGCCGGGTTCGTAGTGTGAGCGGAGCTGCGCTCCGTGCGCGATCGGCCTGGTGGTGGTCGATGTGCTCGCCGCAGGCCAACAGCCCAAGGCCGCTGATCGGCGGCGGCATTGCTGTGACCCTCCGGCAGGACCCTCAAGCTCGATAACCAGCAATAGCGCCGCGACGGCGGCGTGCGACAACGTGTGGCCATGCTGGCCGGGCAGCGACCGCGCGATGACCGCCGCCCGCCGATAGCGATCATGAAAGCAGCAGGTCGCTGGCCATCGTGATCATGTACTTAGGGTTCATGTAGCCCTCGGACACGCAAGTCCCCGCGAGGCATCAGCCATTGACGATGTCTCGCTTGTGTTTCTGCTGCTGGGTCCGTTGTTGGGGGATCCCCGACCCTCGTCTTGAGCCGTTGGCGAGCGCTCTAACGGTGATCGACTTCTCTTGATTGGGTTCGAGCGAGATGCACGTCGCACGGCATTCGACCGTGATGCCGTAAGTGCCCAGGAACCTGGTCAGATCGGGGACGTTCCGGTTCTGCTGGAGCTTCGTGATCTCTTCCACGATGCGGGGATCCCGGCTGGTGATGGTTTTCAGCTGGGCGAAGATCCGGCCGAGGATGACGTCCTCACGCAGGTAGAGGTTCCTGGCCTGGCGCATGGCGGTAGTCTGGGCGCTGGTGTGGCCGTGGCGGCAGCGGTAGGCGACGTTGTTATGGCTGAACTGGGATTCCATGCTGCGACCGCAGAAGGCGCATCGCAGCAGCCCCGCCAGCGGGTACGTGTGCTTGATGCCGTCGACTGGCAGGCACTTGGCGCTGATGTTCTGCACGGTTGTCGCCTACGCAGGTGAAGGTGCGAGCACGTAGCGGTTCGCGACGGCAGATGATGACTACTCCGATCGGGCATCCGTGCTCGCACCTTCCACGGATGCCGGACGCCGCCGGTAGCGAGGAGATCGCGTCGATCGCGGCCGGATCGAGATCACCAGTCGGGCACTCAGCGGTTGCCGAGCCCGTTGAGGAAGGTGTCGACGACCAGGTCCGCCGCTTGGGCGGCGTCGATCTCCGGAAACCGGTGAGCGCCGGTGTCCACCAGTTGATCAAGCACTGCTCTCGCCCAGGACAGCGGGATGTCGCTCCGCAGATGACCTTCGTCGGCCGCGCGCTGGACGAACGCGTCCACCCGTGCGCTGAGCTGGTCACGCCTGACGCTGGCGGCCGGGTCCTGCTGCATCATGTGCCGCGTGTCGACCGGCCATTCGCGGCTGACCGGGATGATGCCTTCCACGTAGCGGTGCAGTGCGACCGCCACGGGCGCCGTTGTCAGCCGGGCCTCGTCGAGGACTTTCTCCGACGAGTCGAGTTTCGCCTGGAAGACTGCGCTGAGTAGGGCCTTGCGTGTAGCGAAATGGCGATGCAGCGTGGTGCGGTCCACGTCTGCCGCAGTGGCGATGGCGGCCAGTGAGGTACTCGGGTCCTTGGCCAGTAGTCGGGCGCCGGTGCGCAGCACCACGGCGAGATTGCGGGCGGCATCGGCTCTCATGATGCGCAGATGCTACCACCAGGTGGCACTCAAGCCCTTGATGACGTCAATCACGCTGCACCTTAGGTCAGAAGTGCTACGTTGGTGTTGCATTTAGGTCCTGCTTCCCGGTGACCCCTTCAAGATCGGACTCGGGGAGCGATCACAAAAATGGGAGAAATGGTATGAAAACGTGGCTTATCACCGGTGGTTCGCAGGGTCTGGGCAAGGCCTTGGCGGTGGCAGCGCTGAACGCGGGCGACCGCGTAGCAGTGGCATCCCGGCAGCCGCAGACACTGGATGAACTGCAGCAGGCCTTTCCCGACAGGCTTCAGGCCCTGCAGTTGGACGTGACGTCGCCCGCCTCGGCCCGGGAAGCGGTCGCAGCGGTGGTCGACCGGTTCGGCGCGCTCGACGTGGTGGTCAACAACGCCGGCTACGCGACCAGCAACTCGGTCGAGGACTTCCCGGAGGACGAGTTCAGGGCACAGATCGATGCAAATCTGTACGGGGTGATCAACGTGACGAGGGCGGCGCTGCCCGTCCTGCGCCGTCAGCGCTCCGGCCACATCGTGCAGGTCTCATCCATCGGAGGCCGGGTCGGCGGCACGCCCGGACTCAGCGCCTACCAGACGGCCAAGTTCGGCGTCGAGGGCTTCTCCGAGGCGCTGGCAAGCGAGGTTGCCCCGCTGGGGATCAAGGTGACCATTGTCGAACCCGGGGGCATCCGCACGGGCTGGGCCGCTGGTGCTGCGAGCGCCTCCGGGAGCATGAATCCCGACTACGCCCCGACCGTCGGGCTGTGGCTCGAGCGCTTCGCCGCCTACAGCGGCAACGAGCCCGGCGACCCCGCACGCATGGCCAAGGCCATCATCGACGTCGTCGGCGAGCCCGAGCCTCCGCGCCGACTGTTGCTGGGCAGCGACGCCCTGGAGATCGCCCTGAACGCCGAGCAGGCGCGGATCGCTGAGGCCACGAAGTGGGCTGCGGTCAGCCGGTCCACGGACCATCCGGCCGGGGCCTGAACGTGCCCGTCCGCCGTCGCGGCCGGTCCGGCTCCGCAGGCTGGGCCGCGTCGCGTGCTCGCAAGGACCGCGACGCAGCCGGCAGCGGCCGCAGAGCCGACCCGGATGGAGTGTGAGTGACCGATGACGAAGACCCTATTGATAGCCGGAGCTGCTGGTGGTTTGGGTCAGCAGTTGGTCGCGGCCGCTCTGGCCGCCGGACACAACGTGCTGGCGGCCGATCTGGAACCTCCGGTTGTGGCCATGTCTTCCGGGCACGATGCCCGATTGCGAGTGCGCGCGCTCGACGTGACCTCGGGTGATTCCGCCCGAGCGGCGGTGCAGTGGGCAGTCGACGAGTTCGGCGGCCTGGATGTCCTGATCAATAGTGTGGGCCGGCGGCCTGTCGGATCGATCGAGGACATGCCCGACGAGGCGTTCCGCGCCAGTATGGACGTCAACTTCTTCGGTGTGGTCAACATGGTGCGGGCCGCGCTGTCCGTGATGCGCGCGCAGCGCTCCGGCCACATCGTGAACGTCTCGACGATCGGTGGCCGGCGCGCCCAGCCAGGGCTCGCGGCGTACCAGTCCGCCAAGTGGGCGCTGGGCGGCTTCACCGAGATCCTCGCTCGAGAAGTCCAGCCTCTCGGCGTCCGGGCCACGCTGGTCGAGCCAGGCGGCATCCGCACGCCGTGGGCGGCCACACCGATACCCATGCCAGAGCTACACGACGAGTACGAGTCCACGGTTGGGACCTTCGTCCGGACCTACAACGAAAACCCGGACGTACAGCGCGGTGACCCGCTGAAGATGGCGCGGGTGATCCTGCGGATCGTCACGGAACCGAACCCTCCCGTGCGCCTGCTCCTGGGGTCCGACGCAGCCTGGCTCGCACCGCTGATCGCCCACGCCCGCGCGGCCGAAGACGCCGTATGGCGTGACGTGAGTCTGTCCACGGACCTTGACGGACTCGGCGACTTCGCCCACACCCCGGTCGCGCGGCTGGTACGTCCCTGACCTTTCTGGGCCCTCTCCTCTGACCCTCTCCGCTCCGCTGGCGGTGCGCCTGCTGCGCACCTGCCGTCAAATCATGCAAGAAGGAAGCCCCTGATGATCGTTCGTGACAAGCTGTACATCGGCGGTGCCTGGGTAACGCCCAGCAACGTCGACCTGTTGGAGATCCGCTCGCCGCACGACCAGTCCGTGCTGGGCCTGGCAGCCCAGGCGGCCGACGCCGACGTGGACGCGGCCGTTGCCGCCGCCCGCCTGGCGTTCGACAGCGGTCCGTGGCCGCGCACCGACCCCGGGCAGCGCCAGGAAGTGATCCGGCGGTTCAACAAACTGCGCGAGGCCCGCGCCGACGAGGTCGCCGCGGCGATCTCCGCCGAGAACGGATCGGCGGGCTGGTTCACCAGGGCCGGTCAGCCGTTCCTGACCCGGCAGGCCAACGCCTACCTCAAGGCCGCCGAGGAGTTCGGCTGGGAGACGGTCGTCGACCCGTCGGATGAGTCGGTCGCCTTCGACACCATCGTCAGGCGTGAGCCGATCGGCGTGGTCGCCGCGGTCATCCCGTGGAACTCGCCGTTCTCCGCGGCGATGGCCAAGCTGGCCCCCGCCCTGCTCGCGGGCAACACGGTGGTGCTGAAGGTCTCCCCGGAGAACTCTTTAAGCATGGCGCTGCTGGCGGACCTCTTCCACGAGGCCGGTCTTCCCCACGGGGTGCTCAGCGTCCTGCCGGCGGACCGGGAGACCAGCGAGTACCTGGTCTCGCATCCGGACGTCGACAAGATTTCGTTCACGGGCTCGACTCGGGCGGGTCGCCGCATCGCCTCGATCGCCGGTGAGCAGCTCAAGCGGGTCAGCCTGGAACTGGGCGGAAAGTCCGCCGCGATCATCCTGGATGACGCGGACCTGGCGGACGTGATGCAGGGGCTACGTTTCGGCGCGCTGGGCAACAACGGCGAGGCCTGCATCCTGCAGACCCGGATCCTGGCACCGCGCAGCCACTATGACGAGGTCGTCGCGGCGCTCAAGGAGATGGTGGAGTCGCTGCGGGTCGGCGACCCGTCGGCCCCGGATACGTTCATCGGCCCCATGATCCGCCGGGACCAGCAGCAGCGTGTGATCGATTACATCAAGCTGGGCATTGAGGAAGGCGCCCGGCTGGTGACCGGCGGCCCCGAGGTGCCGCCGGGCCTGGAAATCGGCAACTACGTCACACCTACCGTCTTCGCCGACGTCGACAACGGCATGCGTATCGCGCGGGAGGAGATCTTCGGCCCGGTTCTGGTCGTGATCGCCTACGACGACGAGGACGACGCCGTGAACATCGCCAACGACAGCGACTACGGTCTGTCGGGAGGCATCTGGTCAGCCGACGCCGATCGAGCCATGAGCGTCGCCCGCAGGCTGCGCACGGGCACCGTCACCCTCAACGGCTCACCCATGAGCTTCGACGGACCGTTCGGCGGCTACAAGGCCAGCGGCCTGGGCCGTGAGTACGGCGCGGTCGGCCTGACGGGATACGTCGAGCACAAGACGGTCACCCGGCAGCGCTGACACGGTCGGCAGGGCCTGGGACACGTCTGGTGTTTCAGGCCCGTGTCGACCTGGCCGCCAACGGTGGGCCACGGGTCAACCGAAGAGGGTACGGGCCAGCACGAAGCCCAGCATTCCGCCGGCGAGGCCCGTGGCGACGCTGCCGACGACGTTGAGCAGTGCCAGCCGGCGGAAGCCGTCCTGGATGAGCCGCACAGTCTCGTAACTGAACGTCGAGTATGTGGTGAGCGCCCCGCAAACCCGGTGCCGCTGCCGCGGGCTGGCTCCTGATGAACCGGATCGGTTACCGGGGTCAGCCGATGGGTAGATCTTCGTCGCTGTCATACTGCACGGCGTATACGTCCAGGACTTCGCGCAGCCAGGTCACGTCGTCATCGTCGGTCAGCACCGAGATCCACTGCTTGACCACATCGACGCCGTCGATCGGCTCGGCCGCCGGACGGGCACGGTCGGGCAGGTTCACCGCGATCCACACGTCTTCGCCCAACGTCTGGGCGGCCCGGCGGATCCGGTCAACGGTCGGGTCGAACGCGAAGCTGCACGGCGTGCCCAGGTCGGCGATGTCAGGGCCGTATTCTGCGGAGTGCTCGTGGACTCCGGAAAGGCCGGCGGTCAGCTTGATCGCCAGGTGCGGACGCTGACGCGCAGGGGCGGCGGCAGGCGCCGTGCGGTTCTTGCCGTACTGCTCCCACGCTGCCTGCGGGTGCAGTGAGACCATGTCGCCCAGTGCCCACCAGTCCATCCCCGCGGCCAGCGCGTCCTCCAGGACTGCCATGAACAGGTACTGGCCGCCGTCACGCAGCCGCTCGGCGGCCAGCGACACCTCCCGAAGCCGCCCTGCGCCAGCAGCCGCGGTCGCGTCGGCAACCGCAGCGTGAAATGTAGCCGTGTGCTCGGCCAGAAACGCGGTCGCCTGGGCGCTGATATCAGAGGTGATCATGAGAAGTGGCCCTATCGCTCGGCAGCAGGCGTGATGAGCGCCGTACATGTTCAACGTTGGGATACCGCAGCGATGACGATGTGACCGACGGCGTACTGCTGGACAGCAGCGTGAGCCCGCGCTGCTACGTGTGGGCTGGATGGTGGACGTGCGGGGTGCCGGTGGTAGCGGCACACTGCAGCTGGCCAGGGTCGACGCCTGCGTCAGCTCGCCGCTGGCGCGTCAGCACGAGTCTTGCTGGCTGGGCTGGTCCCTGCTCGTCCAGCCTCGCTGCATGATCGGCTTTTGTTGGCGCGTCAACGTGGTAGTGAAGCGACGAGTTGGGTGCAGAAGGCGGGCAGGTCGTCGGGCTTGCGGCTGCTGATGAGTGGGAACAGGCCGTTGGTGCACACGGCCAGTTCCTGGTCGGTCCATTCGGCTCCAGCGTTGCGGAAGTCGGCGGCCATGCTGGGCCACGAGGTGATCGTGCGTCCGGAGACCGCGTCTACGTCGATGAGGATCCAGCCGCCGTGGCAGATGACCGCGACCGGTCCGCCGGTGGCCAGGAAGCCGGGACGAACTCGCGGGCCGGTTCCTGCCAGCGCAGCAGGTCGCCGTTGGCGACCCCACCGGGCAGTACTAGTGCCGCGAACGCGGCTGGATCGGCGTCGTCGGCGACCTCATCGACGGCGAACGTGTCGGCCGGCTCGAGGTGTCGGTAGGCCTGGACTTTGCCAGGCTCGGGCGACAGCAGCCGCGGGGTCGCGCCGACCTGCTCGACCGCCCGCCAGGGCTCGGTCAGCTCTACTTGTTCGATGCCTTCCCGGCTCACCAGGAACGCCACCGCGAGTTCACCGCTCACTGCCGGTCACCTCCTCCAACAGGTTCTTCTTCGACGGCGTCATTGGGCTGGTCATGATGCGGACTCGACGACGAGGTCGGGGCAGAACCCACCCGGTGCCGAAGCCGGTCGGACCAGGGCCACGTCCACCGGTACACCCAGGCTGCATCGCGGCATAGCTGCACGCCGACGTCCGCCGTGTAGTACTCAGCGACGCCTTTGTAAGGGCAGACGCTGCGCCGACCGCTTGGCCGCAGGTGGTGCCAGGCCACCGCCTCAGCCGGGAAGTAGCGGATGCCATCGGCGAGCAGCGCGTCCTGGCTGTCAGCCAGTACATGGCCATGGACGACGACTTGCACACGCATTTCACCGCCAAGTTCTCGAACCGGCGTAGGTGGCAGACATGAGCGCAGACGCCGTCTGACGACGTCGAGGCTGGGAACGACGTCGCAGGTGGCTGGCGGCACAAGCCGCCAGCCACCTGCCCAGCCTCACCTGTCGCGCAACGGCTGCCGGTCAGCCACACTCCACCGTCCTCTCGACGATCCCTCGCCGAGAGGACCAACGACACACAAGATCAGTTGCTACGACCGGGTGAGCACGGGCCCGGTACGACGCGCGAGGCCGTCCAACCACCAGCAGACCGTTCGCTCGTCGCCGCCACCGGTGGCAAGGAGCGTGCGCACCACGTCGGTCGCGGCCTCCTGGGTGAGCGGATCAGGCAGCCGACCGGACCGCACGTAATCGAAGTAGTCCTCAGCGGCGACGCCGAAGTTCGCCCACCGCTCCCGGACAGCGTCCGTGGCCCGCTCGGCGGGGGCGAGGGCTTCGACGGCGCCATCGACCTCGGCGAGGACTTCGCCGGCATCGTCGGCCTCGGGATCCAGCGGCGGGAACTCCAGCAGGTCGCACTGGACACCAACTGCATCGCGACGTCCTTGAGTTTCGGGCCGGCAAGCCCGGCCCTGGCGGCGAGCCGGGCGGAAGCCGCGGGACGCGGGCTCGGTGTGCCCGACGGCCGCAGCGACGCGACGGCAGTGACGCGCGCGGAAGGCGTCTGCAAGATCGGTGACGGGGCGACGGCCACCGCTGACACGCCGCTCACCGGCACAGCGGCGGCCAGCCCCGGCGGGGTGGTCGGCTGCTCGCCGTCGGTCTTCACGAGTACGGCCAGCACAGCGATTCCCGCAACCGTGCTGGCCGCCGCGCCGACCATCCAGACCCGGGGGTCCTTTCGCCTCATCGAAAATTCTTCCGTTGATCGTTGCCCGAGCGCCCGCCAGATCGTATTGGCCACACGGCGCAGGTGCCACACACCAGTCCCGACGAAGTGGCGTGCCCGCCGTCTGCGGCCGTGCCACTTGACGTTTCGCCGCGCTGCGGTTGCCGGTTCCGGGTCCACAGTAGGCCCGCTGAAACGCTGTTCCTCCCGCGTTCCGCCACGGTTGACGCACGATGTGATCATGTCCACAAATGAGCGACATCGCCAAGAACAGCGCATGTACGAGCAAAGCCTGCCGGTAAGCTCCGTCTGGTGCCCGACTCATTACCAAAACTGCTCGCCGACCGCTACCGGCTTCTCGAAGTCATCGGCCAGGGCCGTCAGGGACGCGTCTGGCGTGCCAGGGACGAGCAGCTGCAGCGTTTCGTCGCGGTCAAAGAACTTTCGGCGTCGTCGGACCCCAGGGGCGAAGAACAGGCCGCGTCCTGCGAACGTATCCTGCGGGAGACACGGTCAGTCGCACAGCTCGACCACCCGAACGTCATCCGCGTACTCGACGTCCTGACCGCCGACAGCAGACCCTGGATCGTTATGGAACTCGTGCCGGCGCAGTCGCTGCACGAGGTGCTCGCCGACGCCGGACCGATGCCGCCGCAGGAGGCTGCTGCCATCGGCCTGGCCCTGCTGGGCGCGCTGTCCGCGGCCCACCGGGTCGGCATCACACACCGTGACGTCAAACCTTCCAACGTGCTCGTCGCCGCCGACGGCAGGGTGCTGCTCACCGACTTCGGCCTGGTGCCCGAACACGGCGACGGAAATGGGGGAGACCAGGCCGCAGACCTGTGGGCGCTCGGCGCGACGCTGTACACCGCGGTTGAAGGACGACCGGTGTACGACGGCCCCACGCCCGCCGCGGCGTTCGCCGCGCTGACGAGCCAGCCACCACCGCGACCCGTGCAAGCCGGCGCACTGGCTCCCGCCCTGGACGGCCTATTGCGCAGCAACCCCGCCGAACGCATCAACCAGGCCCAGGCATCAGCGCTGCTGCGCCGCGCGCTCAACAGCATGAACGCCGGCACCCGGCCAGACGGCCCGCCCGCTCGGTCCGCCCTGCCCGCGCTGGCAAGGTCCGCGCGGACCAGGACCGGACTCGCCGCAACGGCCACGCCGGTCCCCGCGACCCGCGACACCACACCTGGCCTGAGCGAAGGGACCAGCCCGGTCTCGCCTACCGCCACGACCAAACCGCCCGGAGCCCGGATCGCCGTGCGACGCCGCAGGCGCACGCCGCTGCTCACCGGCGCAGCCACCGTACTGGTCGCGCTCGGCGTGGGCATCGGGTCGGCGCTGTCGCCGAGCGCGGCGGGCACCCATGACACGCCGTCGGCGGGCACGGCAGCTGCCACGACGCCGCAAGCCACCGCCACCTCGGGCAGCACACCGACACCCGCCGCCGGGCCCACCAGCCGGGTGACGCCCTCGGCGGCCCGGCCGGCACCGAGCCTTTCAGTGGTCGATCGAAGCCCAGTTGCGTCGGGTGAACCGGCATCGCCTGCCGCAGACGGCCAGCCGAACCCGACGCGCCGCAACCTCGCGCTGAGGCGTCCAGCGCAGGCGTCCAGCATCGAGAGCGAACCCTGGGCGGCTGCCTTCGCCGTCGACGGAGACCCCCTGTCCCGGTGGGGCAGCGCGTTCGGGACGGACCCGCAGTGGATCTCGATCGATCTCGGCGGCTACTGGACGGTGACCGAGGTCCGGCTGAGCTGGGAGGCCGCGCACGCCACGGCGTACCGGGTGGAGTTCTCGCGCGACGGCTCGATGTGGTCTACCGCCTACTCGACCGACCGGGGCAGCGGTGGCACCGTCACCATCCCAGTCGGAGGTAAGACTGCCCGGTATGTACGTATGGTCGGCACAGCGCGCAACAGCCAGTACGGATACTCGCTCTACGAACTCGAGGTCCGCTGACCATCAGAGGTCATCGAATGCTGGTGATCTATGGTCCTGGCCGGGTTGTCAACCGATGCGGAACCCCACTTGGCGTGCGCGGCGTTGGGGTGTGGCCCGGCGTCGACGAGCCGGTAGCCGAATGGCGGTCGGCCGCCGAGGTTTCGGCCTTGTAGGCGGGCCTGGGCGTGCATCGCCGAGCTGGTGCGGAACCGCGCCCGCAGGATTTCCCGGCAGGAGTACGCGCCCAGTGCCCGGATGGTGGCGCGATGCTCGACGTCAGTGGTGCGGAACGGGCCGTCGAGTTCGGGTAGCCACAGCTGCACGCCGTGCCGTTCGAGCAGCGGCATGAGCCGCAGCAGCTGGCTGCCGCAGAAGGCGCGCTCATACTCGCCGACCACGATCGCCTCGAACCCGCGATGCGGGTCGACGACTGCTGCCAGCAGCGCGGCGGCCTGTGGTCGGTCGGGCCACTCTTCCAGCCGCGAGTGGCCTATGTCGAAGTACTCGGCGACGATCACCCCGCGGTCGGCGAGGAACTCCACCGCCGCGCGTCTCTGCCATTCGTGCGACGAGTCCGGGTCCTGGTAGCCGTCGGTGGAGATCCGCCCGTAGAACGCGAACCGTCGCCGGACAGGGACGCCCTGACGGTGGCCGCGCTGACGAGGGAGGCGCTCGCCATGGGTACGAACTCACGTGCCGAGTGCTTCCTGCTGGAGAGTTTCGTTGCCTGCCATCCGGACCGCCCTACAGTCGTCTGTACTTCTGGGAGGTAGACCGCACGGCATGCGGGCGATGACCGCAAAGGCTGCCAGTTCACTCGCTGGAGTGCCCTGCTTGTGCCCTTCGCCGACGGCTTGACCTGCGATCCAGGCGACGACGTGACGGCCGAGAGCTGCCATCGGGGTTGGTGGTGTCGGATTCGGGGCGTGAACCCGTCTTCTGACAGTGCTTGGCGACTTGCAGGTTGGCGGGCCGCTGCTGGCCGTCCGGTTCACCGAGTTGGAGGAGAATGGCTGGGTGCTCATCGTGCGCGCGACAGCGAAGTTGCTCAAGCTCGTCGGCCGTCAATCCGCCGGTGACGGCGAGCGTGGCACCACGTTGCTGGGTCAGTGGTACGCCACGGCGCTGTTTTGGCGCCCCCGGGTCGTGCTGCTGGTCAACGAGTCGACGCTGCTGCCGGTCCTGATGCCGCTGGCACCCGCTGCCACGCTCCCGGTACGGGTTGCCGATGAGGTCGCCACCGTCCTGCGCGCGCACCGAGCGCCGCAGGCGTTCGTTGATGCGGAAGTAGGCCGGATGCGGGACTGTCGGCTCGGTGTGACCGTGAATCGCAGCGTCGTGGGTGTCATGGTCGAGTTTGCTCGGCTGGCCGAGATCTACCGTGCGGAGCCGCATCCTGACCTGCTGGGCCTGGCGTTACGGCTGGCGACGACGCCGTGCAGTCCGCTATACGGCCGCAACATCAGTCCCGACCGTGAACTGGCGGCCGTCCTGAGTGCTGCAACCGCTGCGTGACCTTGATCTGGGCGATCGGGTCGCCGGGCGCGGTCGCGCCGAACCGGCTGCGGGCGGCGTGCTCGGCCAGCGGAGTCAGCCGGAGCGTTCCGGGCGGCTGCTCGTGAACAGCGCCGAGGTCGATGAGGGCGTCGACCATGCGCCGAACGTCCCGGTCCGTGGCCGTGCGCCAGCCGCGCAGCTGGTCAGGCGTGGCGTCGTCCATCCGGTAGCGGGAGGCCAGCGCAGACCAGACCCGCTCACCGGCGTCGGCGACGTTGATCGCCCCGCCGGCCTCGGTGAAGCCCGTGAGCAGCGCCGCGACGCCGGTGGCGAAGTCGTGCCCGAGCAGGGACGCGTACCAGCCCGACGGGCAGACGGCCGGGCCCATGTGGCCGAACGCCTCGAACAAGACCGGCCACAGCTTCGTAGGCTGGTCGAGCAGCCGCGCGTTCTTCTTCACCGGGACCAGCCTGCCGTGCACCCCGGAGCAGACCCGCGGCCTTCGCCCAGGCCAGCACCGTGGCCAGGCCACGCAGGTCGTCGCTGCTGCGGGTGCGGAACACCCGCCCGCCGATCACCGGATCGATCACGTCGCCGGTGCCGAGCAGATCGACGAGCTCGCGGGCGTCGGCCATGGTCAGCCTGCCGGTCTGGGTCAGCCTGCGGCCGGTGCCGGCCCAGCGGGTCATCATGACGACCCGGGTCAGGGTGCGCGACGCCGCTGCGGCAGCAGCCGGATCAAGACCGGTCATCGGCACGCTCATCTCAGGTCCGTGCGCGCGGCGCGCCGCGTCACTACTCGACAACGCGGGCCTGGTAGTTCGGTTGTGTGCCGTCCCCTTCCGTGCCGGGAAACCTCCGGCCGCGGACGTAGGGGGTGCACCGGTCGGCCAGGTCCGGGGAGAGGCCCGTGCGGGCCGCCAGCCACGAGATCCAGTCCGGCAGTACGTCGATCAGCCGCTCGGCGAAGTCGTCCTCGTAGTAGTCGCGAACGTGTGCCACAGCCGACGCCACCCGGTGCGGCGAGCAGGTGTGGAACAGCGCCGGCGGGCTGTCGATACGCCACGAGCCGGCCAGTTCGGCGGCGATCTCGTCGATGTCGGCGGGCAGCCGGTCCGGCCGGTGCTCGCGCAGCCAGGCCTCGAACTCCCTGGCCGCGTTCGCCGCCTGATCCTCCGCCGGGTCGTACGGCGACACAGTGAGCGTCGACAGGGCCGCGTCGGCCAGCCGCGCGCCGCGGTGGTACTCGGCGAGCTGCTCGGCGGATTCACCGCCCGCTCTGATCAAGCCCTCGCCGGGAAACAGCAGCTCGGCCAGCAGCGACGGATCGTCGACCGGCGCGGCGGCGGCTTCGGCGGCCATCGGGCCGACCCCGGCCCGCCAGGCGGCCAGCGCCTGCTCCTGCGTCGGGTAGTACCCGCTGTGCACGGTGAACGGCATGTACCCGCAGGCGTCGACGTCCCAGAGGTACCAGCGGTCGTCGCCACCGAGGGTCGAGAAGGAGGCCGTCACACCGAAGCGGCTGCCGTAGGCGTCGCGTACCCACAGGATGGGGCTGGTCGCGGCCGGGCCGTCCGGCAGCTCGGGCAGCACCTCGGCTCCGGGCAGGCTGCGCAGCTCGGCGATCGCATCGGCGGCGGCGTCGGCCGCGACCATGCGCGTCACCGCGGTCAGCACCTGCCACGCGCCTCGCCAGCCGTCCGGCTCGGCACCCGCCTCCGGCAACTTGCCGCGTACTGCCGCGGTGGCGGCGGTCAGCACGGCGGCGGCGAAGGTGTTCGGGGCGACGTGGTCGTCGACGGGGCCGTCGGCCCACGTCCGCAGCCGCACGCCCATGCGGGCGCACAACTCGTCCGCCACCTCTACATACGGCCGGCCGTCCGTATGCTCGGCCAGGTCTGCGACCAGCTCCTGCGCCGCCTCGGCGGCCATCTGCTCCCGCCGCGCGTGCAGCTCGTTACGGTAGGCGAACAGGTCGGCCACGGCTCGGGCCGCTGGCGGCCTCATCGGCGAATCGAGTGGCGAACCGGCTCTCGGACGAGGCGTCTGGGGCGATTTTGACTTCTTCGGCTTTCGTTTCCGCGACACCGGCACCGCCGAAGTCTAGGACACCGGCATGACCGGCACAGCGAACCGCCACACCATCCGGACGGTGTGGGACCGACGGCCGCGCCACGAAATACGCCCGACGACCGCCTTGCGTTTTTTTCGCTTTAACGCGGTAAGCTGGTTGACGGAGGAGGCCGTCGTGACCGTAGTACCCATGGGTGGGGCTGTGCCGGATGCAGCAGAGCTGCGTCGTTTCGCGCGCCGCGCGCTTCGCGGCCGCCGTCTGCGCTTGGTCGTCGACGATGAGGCGCCGGTCGACATGCCGCAGGCGGTCGGTGAGGCGCTCGCTGAGGTCGTGGCGATCCTGGGCGAGGGCAGGCCCGTGCTCGTCGTGCCGCAGAACACCCAGCTGACCACGGGTGAGGCGGCGCAGCTGCTCGGCGTGAGCCGGCCGACGGTGGTCAAGCTGATGGAGGACGGCGTCCTGCCGTTCAGCCGTCCCAACTCCAGCCGGCGCATCGCACTACACGACGTCCTGGCATACAAGGAGCAGCGGTCCCGCCAAAGGCGCGAAGCGCTCGACG
This sequence comes from Catellatospora sp. NPDC049111, assembly GCF_040648615.1. Lineage (NCBI taxonomy): Bacteria > Bacillati > Actinomycetota > Actinomycetes > Micromonosporales > Micromonosporaceae > Catellatospora > Catellatospora sp. NPDC049111. Next base: position 217,316 of record NZ_JBEZEB010000004.1, read on the forward strand.
AGATGACCGCCGAAGCCGTGGACATGGGTGTATACGACCAGGCGATCGGCAAGGCCCGCGGCAGCGACGACGCCGCAGCATGATCAGCGCAGTTCTCGACGCCTGCGTGCTGGTGCCCAGCGTCCTCGCCGACACGCTGCTGCGATGCGCGGAAGACGAGCACTACCGGCCCCTGTGGTCCGCTGAGATCCTGGACGAGGTGCGGCGCAACCTGCCGCAGTCGGTCAGCGCGGCCGCTGCGGACCGGCGGATCCAGGCGATGCGCGCGTTCTTCCCCGAGGCGGAGGTCGACGGGTATCAGGACCTCGTGGACCAGATGACCAACCACCCCAAGGACCGGCACGTGCTGGCAGCGGCCGTGGCAGCCCGCGCGGACTTCGTCGTGACCGCGAATCTGCGCGATTTCCCGGTCCACGCACTCGACCCGCACGCGATCGAAGCACAGCACCCCGACGACTTCCTGTGCGACCTCCTGGACGTGTCGCCCTCGGACACGCAAATCCCCGCGAGGCATCAGTCATTGACGATGCCTCGCTTGTGTTTCTCCCGTTGGCATCGCTGTCGGGGTACTCCTGCTGCCTGTTTCGGGCCGTTGGCGAGCGCCGCAATGATGATCGGCTTCTTTTGATGATGAAGTCGTGCTCGCCGACCAGCGCTTCGTGGGGCTGGCTTGTCGGAGATTGCCCACATCGGGGACGGCGCGAGTTTTCGTAGCCCTGCCATGCCCGGAACGACGTCGTCGGTGGGCTGGCGGTTGGTCTGCTGCCGGTTCCAGACCTGGCGGCCGGGGAGTTTCATGACGACGTAGTGGCGGTCGCCGTCGAGCCCGACGTCGTAGACCGCGGGTACGCCGGGATGTGCTACCCGTCGCCGGCGAGCGCGCACAGCAGGTCGACCAGTTCGTCGGGTGCCTCGAGCATGACGTCGTGGGCGGCTTCGATGCTGTGCGAGGACCAGCCGGGGTCGTGGCGGGCGCGTTCTGCGGCGGCGTCGTACGCGGCGGAGGGGGCGCGTCGCGCGGCGCGCACGTAGCTGCGCCGGAACGGCACCGGCTCGCCTGTGTCGGGCAACTCGACCGGATCGTGGAACGTCCGGGGCGGCTGCATCGACAACCGGCTCGCGGCGAGCAGCCGGGCCAGCCGGGCCGGGTCGGCGTCGCGGAACCACGGCGGCGGGATCGGCTCACCTGGCGGGGTGCGGTGGCGGCGCAGGTCCTGCACGGACTCGCCGTCGTGTGGCAGCAGCGCGTCGAGCAGCACCAGGTGCGCGATCCGGCGCGGTGCGCGGCTCGCCGCGGCGAGTGCGACCGCGCCGCCGTAGCTGTGGCCGACCAGCACGACGTCGCGCAGGTCCTCGTAGGTGAGCACGCCGAGGACGTCACGTATGTGCGTGTCCAGTCCCAGGTCCGGGTGTGCCAGGTGGGTGCGGGCGCCGAGGCCGGTCAGTGTCGGGGTGAAGGTGTCGTGGCCGCGCCGCCACAGCCGCGTGCGGACCTGCCGCCACACGTGCGCGCCGGTCCACGCCCCGTGCACCAGGACGAACGTGGTCATCGAAGCGCCGGGAGGCTATCGGGCACAGCGGTCTGCCAGTCGGAGGAAGAAACGGTGGGATCCGGCCAGGTCGTCTGCCGCCTCGCCGAAGGGCCGGTGCCACCATCGCTGTTCGAGCAGCTGCCGCCGCCGGGGGTCGGTGAGATGGCGCAGCCAGAACAGGTGGGTGGCGCCCCAGCGCAGGCAGGTGTGCAGGGCGAACCAGTCGGGCACCTGGCGCAGCAGGGTGTCGGGCAGCCCGGCGTCGCGCAGGCCTGCCAGGTAGCCGGTCAGTACCGCGTCGTAGTGCTCGTCGAGGGCATCGGCGGGGACGAGCAGGCGGGTGGCGGTGGAGGCGAACAGCTGGCTGGGGTCGGCGCCGAGCGCTTCGATGCCGACGTAGGACCAGTCGACGGCGACGACGTCGCCGTCGGGGGTGTGCAGCAGGTTGCGTTGGTTGGCGTCGAGGTGGTTGAGCGTGCGCGGGATCGCGGCCAGTCGCCCGAGCAGGGCGGTTCGGGCGGTCCACAGTCCGGTGACGAGGGTGCGCGCGGCGGTCGGGTCGACGATCGCCGTAATGTCGGCAAGTCGGGCGAGGTCGGGGTCCTGCAGCGTGTTCGCGACGGCGGGCACGGTGCTGAGGAACCACCACCGCAGCCAGGAGCGGCTCAGCCAGGGCGGCGGCTCGGTATGCGGGTGGCGCAGGTGGTGGGCGTTGAAGGTGGCGAGGGCTGCGGCGGCGGCGTGGTGGTCGGCGGGGGTGCGGGGGGCGGTCCCGTCGACGTGTTCCAGTCGTAGTCCGATGGTGCCGTCGTCGCGGTGTTCGACGGCGTACGGTCGGGGTGCCCGCAGTCCGGGTCCGGCGCAGGAACCGGGGTCGGTGTAGAAGCACGCCTCCCGGGCCCAGTAGTTGGCGGCGCGGGGCGAAGGGCTGACCCCGGGGCCGATGTCGTGCAGGTCCCCGGCCCGGGGTGAGATGATCTTCAGGACGTGGTCGGGCAGGTCCGCGTGGTCCGAGATCTGGAACAGCCCCTGGGTGCCCGCGCCGAAATGGTCCCGGATCGGCACCGCGACCGGGCCGTCCGGGTTCACCTCCACGCCGCCGACCGGTCGGCCTGTCCCGGGCGGGCACCGGCCAGCTCGACGGTGCGGTCGAGCAGCGCCAAGCGGCCGTTGGCCGTCATCAGCCGGTCGTTGGAGTACATCAGCGCCGCGGCCCGCAGGTCCCGGAATGCCCGTTCCAGGGGGTGGGCGGGCGAGCGGACGTAGCCGTGCCGCAGCCCGGCGATGGTGATGAGGTCGTCCACGGCCTGGAACGACGTCTCCGACGCCAGCACCTTCAGGTTGTTGACGTGCAGCTGGAACGCGGTCGCGCCGAACCGGCCGGGACCGGCCTGTTCGTCGTCGAGCAGGTCCTGGTATTCCGCGAGGCAGGTCCACAGGTAGGCGCTGAGGGTGTCCAGCTGCAGGCGTACCCGGGCGAGCCGCTCGGCGGCCAGGTCTGATTCGCGCCAGGCGCCGCGGGTCTTCGGGTTTCGCAGGAGGTCGACCACGAACCGGAAGGCGCCGCGGGCGGTGCCGAGCCAGACGGCAGCCCAGGCCAGATGCCCGACGGGGATCATCGTCTCGACCGCGACGGGGCGGAACCCGCCCGGTCCGTTGATCAGCTGGGACGGGTCGATCTGAGCGGTCAGGCGGACCCCGACGCTGGCGGTGCCGCGCATGCCGAGGGTCTGCCAGCCGCTGCGGAAGGCCACGTCGGCGTCGGTGGTCGGCACGTAGGCCAGGGAGACGTCGTTGGCCGGGCGGTCTGCCGCCGTACGCATCGTGATCAGGTAGGCGTCGGCTTCCATGCCGCCGGTCACGACCGGCGCGTCCCGCTCGACGCCGAGGCGGTGCCCGTCGGCGGCCTGCAGCGGGCTCAGCGCGGACAGCAGGTGCCCGCCCTTGCCGGCCTCGGTGGTGATGGAGGCGAGCAGGCAGTCACCGGCGGCGATGCGGGGCAGCGCCTCGGCGCGCAGCTCCTTCGACCCGTGCCGGACCAGGGTGGCGACCTGCTGGCAGTGCATCGCCCAGATCATGGCGGTCGACGCGCAGCCCGCGCCGAGTGTCCCGGCGATCGTCACCAGCTGCGGCAGGCCCTGACCGAGGCCGCCGTACTCGGTCGGCACGAGGGTGCCGAGCAGGCCGGACTCCCGGAGCAGTCGTACGTTGTCGGCGGGGAAGCGGCCGGATTCGTCGACGTCGTGCGCCGCGGCGGCGAACGTGGCCGCCAGCTCGGTCGCCAGCGCCAGGACGTGCTCCGACGGCGGGGCTTCGGCGGTCGTGGCGCTGTGGCTCGGCGGGGCCATCGTTCAGCCGGCCGAGCGGATCTCGGCGACGGTGCGTCGCAGGCTGCCGACGGTGGCGAAGGCCTCCGGGGTCAGGCGGTCCTCGGGGAAGGTGATGTCGAGCGTCTCCTCCAGTGCCAGCATGAGCGAGATGGAGCCGAGCGAGTCCAGCCCGTACGACGACAGCGGCACGTCGTCGTCGGGGACCTGGTCGTCGGCCAGCTCGGGCAGGAACTCGCGCAGGACGTCGAGGAACTTGTCCGGCGTGGTGGTGGTGTCGGTCAAGGAAGTGTTCCTTCCGTGAGGGTCGGCGGGCGGCGCCGGGGTCAGTCGGCGGTGCACAGGCGCCGGGCGGCCCGGCTGACGTCCTCGGCGGTGAGGACGGCCTGCCGTTCCAGGACGGGCGCGACCGGCTGCACGTCCGCGCAGGCCAGCTGCCTCATGCGTACCGTGGTGGGCATCCGGTCGAGCAGTTCGGCGATGAGGCGCGGGCCGATGGCCTGGCCGCGGGCGGCGGGGTCCACGAACAGGCCGCGCCCGGTGCGGGTGAGACTGTCCTGCAGCGTGGCCCAGTCCAGCGACGGGGTGTCCAGCGCCCGCAGGTCGACGATCTCGGCGCTGACGCCGCGGGTGGCCAGGTCGTCGGCTGCGACGCGGCTCCAGGTGACGCCGAGGCCGTAGGTCACGATCGTGACGTCGGTGCCGGGCCGAACGATCCGCGCGCCGGTGAGCGGCGCGTGGGCGGCGAAGTCGGCGTCGGTCAGCTCGTGCCGTTCGCCGTACAGCGGCGAGAATTCCACGAGCAGCACCGGGTCGTGGCCGGTGAGGGCGCTGTTGAGCACGCCGAGGTAGTCGCGCGGGTCGGCGGGTGCGTGCACGCGCCAGCCGGGGAACGCGGTGAACAGCGCGACGGGGTTGAGGCTGTGCTGGGGGCCGTAGCCGAGCCCGGTGGGCACCTTGGCGCGGATCACGACCGGGGCCTGGGCGGTGTTGCCGTACAGGGCGCGGATCGCTCCGATGTGGTTGAACAGCTGGTCGGCGGCGATGAGCGCGAAGCTGCCGTACATCAGCTCGACGATCGGCCGCAGTCCTGCCATCGCGGCCCCGCCGGCGAGGCCGACGAAGCTCGCTTCGGAGATGGGCGTGTCGATGATGCGTGTGCCGGCGAGGCCGGCGTCGAGGCAGCCGGCACCGGCCAGCAGGCCGCCGGGTTTGGCGACCTCTTCGCCGAGGAACACGACGTCGGGGTCGGTGCGCACGGCTCGGGCGATGCCCTCGGCGATGGCATCGCGGAAGCTCAGGGTGCGGGGCCGGTCGTCGGTGGGCCGGGGTGCCGGGACAGGCGGCGACGGTGCCGGGCCGCGCAGCAGCGCGTACGGGTCGAGCACCGGCGTCGGCCCGGGCGGCGGGACCGCCCGGTAGGCGCGGTCGACCCAGGCGCCGGCCGCCGCGGCGACCGCGTCGGCCTCGTCCTGGCCGAGCAGCTCGTCACGGGCCGGCCCGGACCGCAGGCGCAGCAGCGGGTCGAGGTCGCGCCAGCGGGCCTCTTCGGCCGCGTCGCGGTATCCGGCGGCGCTGCCCGGGGCTCCGCCGGTGTGGTCGAGGTGGCGGTAGGTCTCGACCTCCAGCATGGCCGGGCCCGCGCCGCGGCGGATGCCGGCGAGCAGCTGCCGGGCCGCGTCGTGGGTCTGCAGCACGTCGTTGTCACGTACCCGCAGCGCGGTGAGGCTGTGGGCGACGCCCTGGGAGGTCAGCGGCAGCAGCGCGGACGCCTCGTCCGGGCGGGTGGCTTCGGCGTAGCCGTTGTTCTCCACGACGATGAGCAGCGGCAGCCGCAGGATCGCGGCGAGGTTCGCCGTCTCGTGGAAGGTGCCCTGGTTGACGGCGCCGTCGCCGATGAAGCACACGGCGCAGCCGCCGTCGCCGCGCAGCCGTTGGGCGAAGGCGAGTCCGGACGCCAGCGGGATGCCGCCGCCGACGATGGCGCTGGATCCGGCGAATCCGACGGCTTCGTTGCGCAGGTGCATGGAGCCGCCCGCGCCGTTGTTGACGCCGCCGGGGCGGCCCAGGATCTCGGCGAAGCAGTCGGTCAGCAGGTGCAGTGCCCGTTCGGGCAGCGGCTGCGTCAGCGGGTCCCAGTCCGGTGGCACGGTGCGTGACAGGGTCTGGACCAGGAAGTGGTGGTGTGAGCGGTGGTTGCCGACGACCTGGTCGCCCGGCCGCAGCTGGGGCAGGATCGCCGCGGCGACGCCCTCCTGCCCGATGGAGGTGTGCACGGGGCCGGTGACCAGGCCCTCGTCGGCGCAGGCCAGCAGCCTGGTCTCGAAGGCCCGGACGACGTGCATGTCGAAGAGCATGCGGATCAGGGTGGTGCGGTCCGGTCCGGACGGTGCGCGGGTCTGCGTCACGCTTCGCGTCTGCACGATGATGCTCCCTCTCCTTGCCGCCGGACCCCGGCTCGATCGCCATACGCCCGGTCCTGCGGCGGCGCCCGCCCACCAGCGGGGACGGGGTCTCCGGGGCGGGGGCGGCGGCTCGCCCGGCCAGGTGGGATCCCGCCCTCGGTCCTGGGGCGAGGCGACACACAAGATATGCCCGACCGGTCATCGGTGACCATTCTTTCGGGCGCGACCGAAAGTAGGCCGGTCGTGGCTGGATCCGGTGGAATCTTTCGGCCGCGGCCGAATCTGTGGGACGGGCCGCGGGATCGCCCTATGGTTCGGGGCATGTTCGTACGGGGCACCAGGCCGGTGGCGGCCCAGGCGGGAGGCGCGTTCGCGCGCGCCTGGCGGGCTGCGGCGGCATGAGCGGCGACGGGCAGCGGGCGGCCCTGATCGTCCTGGAGGGGATCGACGGGTCCGGTAAGACCACGCTGGGGCGGCGGCTCGCCGACGCGGTCGCGGCCGCCGGGCTGCCGGTGAAGTGGTGTCCCAACGTCAATCTCGCCCCGGTGCGCGACCGACTCGACGAGGTCGCCCGGGAGACCGGGTACGCCGACCGCGCGGCGATGCTGGGCCGCGACCGGGCGCAGATGCTCGCCGCGATCCTCAAGTGGCGCGACTACGCGGACCTGGCCGACGACATGGCCCGGCCGGGCCTGGTCATGGTCATGGACCGCTACTTCTACACCCACCTGGCCCTGGCGCTGGTCCAGCGCACTGGCAACCTGCCGCGGCTGCGCCGGCTGTACGCGGGCCTGCCCGAGCCGCGCCTGACGCTGCTGCTGGAGATCGATCCGGACGTCGCCGCCGAACGCGTGCGCGCCCGTGGCACCGACTCGACCAGCCCGCAGTTCCTCGCGGACTTCGCCGCCGCGTACCGGGCGCTGCCCGAGTACGGCACCCGGTTCACCCGCGTCGACGGGGCCCGCGACGCCGACGCCGTGTTCGCCGACGCGTGGGCGGCCGTGGAGCTCCACCTGCCGACCACGGCCGCGTCCATGGTGGAGGCCCGGTGAACTCCGGCGCCGCCCCGCCGCCGCGGGTCGCGCTGCTGGGCGCGGGCCGCCTCGGCGAGGCCCTCGTCGTCCGGCTGCTGGCCGCGGGCCACCCCGGCGACCTGGTGCAGGCCACCGTCCGGACGTCCGAGCAGGCGGCCCGCCTGGCCGCCGCCCACCCGATCGCGGTCCACCTCGACACCGCCCGGGCCGTGCGGGACGCGGAGGTAGTGATCCTGACCGTACGCCCCGAGCACGCCGACGCCGTCCTGGCCGAGGCGCTGCCCCGGCTGCGGCCGGGCACAGCCGTGGTCTCGTTCGTCGCCGGTCGCCCGCTCGCCGACCTGACGGCCGGGTCGGCAGGCGACGTCGGGGCGTTCCGGGTCGCCACCAACGCCGTCGCCGTCGAGCGCCGGGGCCTGCTGGCCCTCAGCGCCGCACCGCACGTCGGGCAGGTGCAGGCGCGCCGGGTGCGGCTGCTGCTGTCGCGGCTGGGTGAGGTGGTCGACGTCCCGGAGTCCGCGCAGGACGTGGCGGCGGCCACGCTGGGCAGTGCCGCGGCGTTCCTGGCCTGCGCCGCGGGCGGTGTGCTGGACGCCGCCGGCGCGGCGGGCGTCGACCGCCGGACGGCCGTCGCGTTCACTGCCGACGCGCTGCGCAGCGCGGCCCTGATCCTGGAGCGGGCGCCGTCGGGTGCCGCGGCGTGGGACACGCTGGCCACGCCGGGGGGCATCACCGCCGCGGGGCTTGCCACCATGACCGGCAACCGGGTCCCGCAATCGCTCGCCGAGGCGGTCGAGACGGCCGTGGCGAGGGCCGTCGAGATGGCTCCCGACGCCTTACCGACAGCACCTCCCAGCCCTTGGGCATAGTGTTGCGAATGGATCGACGATCAGTGAGGGTGGAGCGAACCGCAACAGCGGAACCAGGGGGCACGGAGGTTCGCTGAACCGTGATTCGAATACCCATGAGGAAATCCCAGGAGATCGCTGTCCGGGTGGGGAGCAGTTGGCTCTGGGAATCGCTGGCGAGTCTTCATCTCATCGCCGCGAATGACGATTCGGCACCGTGGCCCCGAAGACAATGGACACACCGTTCCCGGATGACGATGAAAGCCGCCGGGCTGGTCGCGCCGGGCTGGCTGGTGGAACTGCTGCGCCGCGGCGGCGGTGCCCTGCCGCCGTTCCTGACCCCGGTCCCGGCCGGCACGCGGGTGTCGCTGGCCGAGGAGCTGCCCGCGCTGCGTGAGGTGTGCGCCGCGGACGTGCGCGCCGACCTGGAACGGTGGTATCCGGCCCGGCGCCCGCCCGCGCTGGACCCGCTGTGGCGCGACCCGGTCACCGCCCTCGGGCAGCTGTCAGTGCTGCTGGAACGCTACTGGGAGCTGGTCCTCGAACCGATCGCCTCCACCATGCACGCCATCATGGAGGAGGAGATCTTCCTGCGGTCGCGGACGCTGGCGATGGAGGGCGCCGAGCAGCTGCTGGCGACGCTGCACCCGGGGCTGAGCTGCGAGGGCACGGTGCTGCGGGTCGCGGCCACCCCGGGCCTGGAGCTGGACCGTCCCGCCCGGCGCATCCTGCTGGTGCCGCTGCTGCTCAGCCAAGGCGCGCCGCTGCTGGCGGTCGGCCGCGACGACGTCGTGGCGCTGTCCTACGGCGCCCGGGGCGCCGCCGTCCTGGCCGGGATGCTGGGCGACACCCGCCGCAGCGACGCGCCGGTCCAGGGTGACCGTCTGGAGATCCTGCTCGGCCGCAGCCGCGCCGCCATGGTGCGGGGCCTGGCCGCACCGACCACCACGTCGGCGCTGGCCTCGGACCTGGGGCTGGCGGTGAGCACCGTCTCAGAGCATCTGGCGACGCTGTCCGCGGCGGGGCTGGTGCAGCGCCACCGGGTCGGGGTGCGGGTGTTCTACGAGCTCGACCGCGCCGGTACGGCGCTGCTGAGTTCCCTGGACGGCGACGTGGCGGCGCCGATCGGCCGCCCCGCCGCGGCGTAGCGCGCGGTTCAGCGCACCAGCGACGCCGCGAGCCGGTCGCGGACCTCGGGCCAGTCCTGTTCGGTGATCGAGTACGTGGCGCTGTCGCGTACGGCCCCGTCGTAGCCTGCGCTGTCTGCCCGCAGGACGCCGTCCAGTCTGGCGCCGATCCCGGCGATGGCGGCGCGGGAGCGCTCGTTGCGGGCGTCGGTGCGCAGCCGGACGCGGCGCAACCGCCACCGGTCGAAGGCGACCTCGAGCATCAGCAGTTTGGCCTCGCGGTTGATGCCAGTGCGCTGGGCGTGCAGCGCCAGCCAGGTCCCGCCCAGCTCGCACGCGTCCGGTATCCCGGCGGGTCGGCGGCGGTACTCCTCCCGCCAGCGCCAGTGTTCGAAGTAGCAGAACCGGGTGGAGCCCACCACCGTGCCGTCGCGCTGGTCGACGACGGCGAACGCCACGATGTTCCCTTCCGCCAGGCCGTCGGCGGCGCGCTTGACGTACCGGTAGGCCTCCTGCTCGTCGCGGGGCACGTCGGTGAGCGCGTACCGCTCCCGCCCGGCCTGCGCGGCGGCCACCAGCCCGGGGACGTGCTGGTCGCCCAGCGGTTCGAGCCGGGCGATGCGCCCGGTCAGCGGGCCGACGGCGAAGAAGTCGTCCATGTCACTGGTCTCCGTTCCGGACTGCGTTCCGTGCGGATCATAGTCAGTCGGGTATGGCGGCGACGGCGTCGCGCCCGGGAAGCGGGACTCCGCCGGGGGCGCACGACCCGCGGACGTATTCACGTTCCACATTCTGAGCGACGACTTTCGTTTATCTGATCGACGTGTATCGTCGGCGACGGTCATTCACGGATCTGCATCGGCGCCGATTCTCGACATCGTCGCATGGCCCATCAATCGTGCTCCCGCCATACTCCTTTGACGATCCGACGGCGCTTGCACACGGGGAATGAATGAAGAATGCCACATTGGTGTCCGTCGAGGGGATCGACGGCTCCGGAAAGACGACGGCGGCGGGCGAGCTGACCGGCGCGCTGACCGCCCGTGGACACAGCGTCACCTGGCACGCCAACCGACCTTTCGCCCCCGTCCGCCGCGCATTGGACGCGCTGGCCCGTGAAGAGGGCTTCGGCGACCGCATCGAGATGTTCGGCGCCGACTTCGCGCAGCTGGTCTCCACCGTCTGCAAGTGGCGTGACCTGCTGCCGCTGCACGCCGAGCTGGCCCGCACCGACCACTGCGTGATCATCGACCGGTACGTGCACGCCCAGTACGCCATCGCCCGCGCCTTCGGCACCGCCAACGAGCCGCTGGTGCGCCGCCTGTACGCGAGCTTCCCGGAGCCCGATGTCGTGGTGTACCTGGACGTGGACGCGGCCACCGCGACCGAGCGGGTCCGTCGCCGCCCCGACGACACCCACACGCGGGCGTTCCTGGAGAGCTTCGGGGCGGCGTTCCGGTCGCTGCCGGAGTTCGCCGGGTTCACGGTCGTGGACGCCACGCAGCCCCTGGACGTGGTCCGGGCGCAGGTGTGGGCGGCGGTCGAGCAGGTGCTCGCCCGCGGCACGGGTCCCCGGTCGACGCCGCAGCCCGCCGGGGCGGAGGCGGCGTGACGGTGCTCGCGGACGCCGTGGTGGTCGGCGGCGGTGTCAACGGCGCCTGCGCGGCCTTCCACCTCGCCTGCCGGGGCGTCGGCCGGGTGGTGCTGTTCGACACGCCCCGGGCCCATGCCGCCACGCCCCGCTCGGCCGCGGTCCTGGCCTGCCACTACACGGGCGCGGCCGACGCGGCGCTGGCGGTCGCCGGGCTGCGGGAGCTCAAGCGGGTGCCCGAACTCACCGGTGGCACGACCGGGTTCCGTGCCACGGGCGTGGTCCAGGTGGTGTCGCAGCGGCACGCTGAGCGCCTGCGGGCCCTGGTCGCCGGACAGCAGCGCGACGGCCTGCCGTTCACGGTCCTGGACGCGGCAGGGCTGGCGGGGTTCTTCCCCGACGGTGACTTCGGCGACGTCGGTGCCGCCGTGCACGAGCCGGAGGCGGGCTACGCCGATCCCGCGCTGACGACGCGGGCGTACCTGGACGCCGCCGTGCGGGCGGGTGCCCGCGTGGAACGTACGGCGGTCCGCCGGATCCTGCGCCGCGGCGGTGCTGTCGCCGGTGTCGAGACCGACGGCGGCGCCGTGCACGCGCCGGTGGTGGTGCTCGCGGCCGGGGCGTGGTCGATCTGCCTGCTCGCGGGCCTCGGCGTGGATCTGGGCCTGTCGGTGCGGCGGGTGCAGACGTGCGACTTCGACGCGGTGCCCGCCGAGTACGACGACCGGCCGGTCCTTTTGGACCAGGTCCACGGTTCGTGGCTGCGCCCGGCCGGGCCCGGCACCGCGCTGGCCGGTCTGGAGATGAGCGTGGCGGTGGCCGACCCGTCCACGCCCGACACCGGCGTCGAACCGTGGTACGCCGAGGTGTGCCGGCAGCGGCTGACCACCCGGTTCGGGCGGCTGCGCGCCGCCGGGCCGCGGGGCGGCCAGTCCGGCCTGATCACGATGAGCCCGGACGGGCGGCCGATCGTCGACGTGCTGCCCGAGGCGCGGGGCCTGTTCCACGTCGTCGGCGACTCGGGCACCGCCTTCAAGTACGCGCCGGTGGTGGGCCGGTGCCTGGCCGAGTGGATCGTCGACGGCGCCGCCCGCAGCGCCGACCTGTCGTCCTTCGGCCGCGACCGGGCCGGGCTGCCGGCCGCCGAGTCCGGCTACGGCCGGTTCGCGGTCTCCGCGCGGCTGGCCCGAGACGTCCATCGCCTTCAACCGACCGCATCCCAGGTGAGAGAGGCTGACCGATCATGACCTACGCACCCGCGCCGGTCTGCGAGGTGTCCGGAACCGTACCGGACGCCCCCTGGCTGAACTGCGACAACGCCCATCTGGCCGCGCTGATGCAGTTCTACGGGGCGGCCGCGCCGTCCGCGCCGATGGGCATGCAGTGGCACTTCGCGCTGCCCACGACCGAACAGGTGCCCGTCACGCTGCGAGTTGCGGTGCTGGACGCGATCGCCGCCGAGACCGGGATCGTGTTCGACCGGCACCGCGTGCCGATCGACCGCTACTACGACACGGTGGCGGCGTCGACCGCCGCGGGCGTGCCGCTGATCGTCTACGGGGACGCGTTCCACATGCCGTGGCTGCCGTACTTCGGCAACGACAGTTCGGCGCACCCGACGATCCTCGCCGGGGTCGTCGACGACGGCGAGACGTTCCACCTGGTCGAGGCGTACACCAACAGCACGCCCTGGGGGCGGGTGGTGCCCGGACCGGCGAGCGTGACCCGGCAGCAGTTCCAGACGCTGGTGGAGGCGCTGCCCGAACCGCAGCGCGGCGAGGTGATCGTCCTGCGGGAGCGTGGGAGTGCCCGGCCGCACGACCCGGCCGACATGCTGCGCGCCAACGCCGAGGGCATCCTGCGCCACGTCGAGCAGGGCGGCGAGCTGGCCCGCTACGCCGAGTGGGGCCGTGCGGCGATCGGCGAGCGGGCCGCCGCGGACCTGTTCGACCTGGGCTGCTGGGAGGTCACCCGGGCCCGGTCCTGCCACGCGTCGTGGCTGGTCCGCCTGGCCGCCGACCGTCCCGACCTGGTCACCGAGGAGCTGGCCCGGCGGTTCGCCACGGAGGTCGACGAGCCGTGGCGGCGGGTGTCGCAGTTCGCGTTCGTCAACGCCCAGCGCGTCGCACGGGGCAGCAGGCCGGCCGTGTCCGCCGCCGACCTGATCGCCGACCGGCTTGTCGCGGCCGAGGTGCGTTTCGCGTACGACCTGCTGGAGCACCTCACCGGACGGAGCAGCTGAGCGTGGAGAGACTGTCGGAGCGTTTCCTGGCCGTCGCCGAGCAGCAGCCCGAGGCGACGGCACTGGTCTACCGTGACCTGCTGATGTCCTATGCGGAGCTGCAGCGGCAGGTGCTGCGGCTGGGGCGCGCGATCGGCGCGGACGGCGACAGCGCCCCGCTGGCGCTGCACGCGACCAAGACGCCCGGCACCGTCGCGGCGATGCTGGCCTGTCTGACCGTCGGGGTGCCATACGTCCCGATCGACCCGGCCGCTCCGCCCGCCCGGCGGGAGGCGATCCTGCGTGACAGCGGCGCGAAGGCGCTGGTGTTCGACGACGGCGCCGGTGCCCGCCCGGAGTTGGGCGACGGTTGCGCTGTGCCGGTCGCGGCGGTCGGTGACCTGCTCGCGCAGCCGGTCGAGGACACGCCGCTGGCGCCTTCGCACATCGCCAACGTGCTGTACACCTCCGGTTCGACCGGTGTGCCCAAGGGTGTGCTGACCACGCATGCCAACGCGGTGACGTTCCTGCGGTGGGCGCACGACCTGATCCCGGTCGGGCCGGGCGACGTGGTGGCCTGCTACGCGCCGCTGCACTTCGACATGCACATCTTCGACCTGTTCGGCACCCTGTCGCAGGGCGCGACGATCCTGTTGCTGGACGACCGCACGCTGCTGTTCCCGGAGGTGGTCTGCCGCACCCTGCGCGAGCAGCACGCGACCAGCATGTACGCGGTGCCGTCGGCGTGGATCGGGCTGCTGCGCAGCACCGCGCTGGCCGACGGCGGCCTGCCGGAACTGCGCACGCTGATGTACTCGGGTGAGGAGTTCCCGGTGCCGCCGCTGCGGGAGCTGGCCGACCGGCTGCCCGGCGTGCGGATCGTCAACATCTACGGCCCGGTCGAGACGAACGCGGTCACGGCGCTGGACGTGACCGCCGAGCACCTGCGCCGCGACCGGATCCCCATCGGCCTGCCGTTCGGCGACTCCCTGGTGTTCGTGGTCGGGCCGGACGGGCAGGTGCTGACCGCGCCGGGCGAGGAGGGCGAGATCGTCGTCCACACCGCCACGATGTGCGAGGGGTACCTCGGCGACCCGGCGGCCACGGCCGCGTCGCGGCTGACGGTGCGGGTCGGCGGCGCCGACTACGAGACCTACCGTACCGGTGACTTCGGCTGCTGGGACGCCGACGGGCTGCTGCACTTCCGGGGCCGCCGCGACGGCCGGATCAAGACCCGCGGGTTCCGGGTGGAGCTCGGGGAGGTGGAGGCACGCCTGGCCGCCCACCCGGCGGTGCGGGAGGCGGTGGTGACGGCACGGCCGCACCCGGAACGCACCCATGAGCTGATCGCCTTCGCGACGCTGCGTACCCCCGACGGCGTCTCCGCGGCGGAGCTGACGGCCTGGTGCCGGGAGTTCCTGCCCGCCTACATGCTGCCCCGGGAAATCCACCTGCTGGACGACCTGCCCCGCACCGGCACCGGCAAGGCCGACCGGGTGCGGCTGACCGAGCTTGCCCGCAGCGCTGGAGTCCAGGCATGAGCGGGCAGGACGCCGTGCTGCGGTCGGTGCTGGAGGTGCTCGCCGACATCATCCCGGGCGCTCCGGTGCTGCACGCCGACACCGACCTGCTCACCACCGGGCTGCTGGACTCGCTGGGGATCGTCACCGCGATCAACCGGTTGGAGCAGCAGCACGACGTGCAGCTGCCGCCGGAGGCCCTGAACCCGGACACGTTCGCCCGCCCGGCGGCCCTGGCCGCAGTCCTCGCCGACGCCGCACGGCAGTCAAGGAGTTGAGCAGCGTGGAGAACACGACCCCCGCACCCCGGCGCTCCCCCGGCGGGCTGCGCCGGTTCAGCCGGCCGCTGGCGGCCGGGGTGACGCTGGACGACCTGGTCCTGCCCCGCGCCGTCACGCAGTCGATGCCGTTCACCCTCAACACCGCGACGGTGGTCGTCGGCGCGGAACTGCCGCTGCACTCGCACTCCCAGCACGAGATCTGGGTGATCACCGCGGGGAGCGGGCGGCTGGACCGGGGGACGGAGACGTTCGACATCGGCGAGGGCGACGTGATCCTGTTCGAGTCGCAGACGCAGCACCATCTCACCAACACCGGCCAGGTGGATCTGCAGCTGGTCTCCGTCTACTGGGACCCGGCCCGATGAGTGCGACCGACAGCGTGCACGGGCTGCTCGACGCCGCGGCCGCACGCCACCCGGACCGCCCGGCGGTCATGACCACCGAGGCGAGTCTCAGCTACGGCGAGCTGGCGGCGTGCAGCAGGCGGATCGCCGCCGTGCTGCACGGGCGCGGCGTACGGACCGGTGACCGGGTGCTGCTGCTGGGGCACAACGGTCACGCGCTGGTCGCCGCGATCCACGCGGTCTCCCGCCTGGGTGCGGCATTCGTGGTCGTGTCCACCACGGTGCGCCCGTTCCAGCTGCGGCACATGCTCGCCGACGCCGGACCGGCGGCGGTCCTGGCCGACGCGGAGTTCCACCAGCTGCTGGCCGAGGCGGGCAACACCGCCCCGGTCGTGACCCTGGTGGCGGCGGCCGGCGCGGCGGAGGCCGACTTCCCGCAGGCGCCCGCCGACGCGGGGCGCACGGCCGCGCTGATCTACACCTCGGGCAGCACGGCAATGCCGAAGGCCGTCGTGAGCACCCACGCGAATATCGGGTTCGCCACCCGGGCGATCCAGCAGCGGCTCCAGTTGCGCCCGGACGACGTCGTCGGCTGCTTCCTGCCGCTGGCCTTCGACTACGGCCTCTACCAGGTGTTCCTGGCCTGCTCGGCCGGTGCCACGCTGACGCTGGGCACGATGGCCGACGTCGGCCCCGGGCTGCTGCGCCGGATGCATCAGTGGGGCGTGACGGTCCTGCCCGCGGTGCCGTCGATCCTGTCGGTCCTGCTGAGCCTGCTGCGGCGCGGGCCGTCGGGCGTGCCGCCGCTGCGGGCGCTGACCAACACCGGCGCCCACCTGCCTGCGGGTCACGTCGAGCAGCTGCGGGCGCTGCTGCCCGGCATCGCCGTGTATCCGATGTTCGGGCTGACCGAGTGCAAGCGGGTGTCGATCCTGCTTCCCGGGGAGACCCCGGCCCGGCCGGACTCGGTCGGCCGCCCACTCGACGGCACCCGCTGCGAGATCGTTGATGAGGACGGCCGGGTGCTGCCGCCGCACGCCGTCGGGCAGCTGGTGGTGTACGGGCCGCACGTGATGGCGGGGTACTGGCGGGCGCCGGAGCTGACCGCGCGGCGCTTCGGCACCGGCCCCGGCGGTGAGCCGGCCCTGTTCACCGGCGACCTGTGCGCCATGGACGAGCACGGGTTCCTGTACTTCCACGGCCGCCAGGACGACATCTACAAGCACCGCGGCTTCCGGGTCAGCACGGTCGAGGTGGAGGCGGCGGCCCTGGACATCGCCGGGATCGACGCCGCGGCCGTCGTCCCGCACGGCGGCGACGGGCCGGTCCTGTACGTCACCGGCGAGCACGACGCGGCCCACGTCCTGGCGCAGCTGCGTACCCGCCTGGACGACTACAAGGTGCCGGTCGCGGTGCGGGTGGTGGAGCAGTTGCCGGTCACCGGCAACGGCAAGGTCGACCGGCGGGCCCTGCACGAGGCCGGGGAGCCTGCCCGATGACAGCACCTGTGGACTGGAGCAGACTCGTCGCGGAGTACGGCAGCCCGCTGTACGCCTACGACCTCGGCGGGGTGCGTGACGCGCACGCGGCGCTGGCCGCGGCGCTGCCCGCGCAGGCGGGGATCCTGTACTCGCTCAAGGCCAACCCGCACCCGGGCATCGTCGCGCAGCTGCGGCGGCTCGGCTGCGGGGCGGAGGTGTCCTCCCGCTCCGAACTGGTCACGGCGCTGGACGCGGGCATCGACGCGGCCGACATCGTCTACACCGGACCGGGCAAGTCCGCGGCCGAGGTCGGGCAGGCCCTGCGCACCGGAGCCCGGCTGTTCTCAGTGGACTCGGCGGCGCAGCTGGACACGCTGCGCGAGGTCGCGTCCGGCCTGTGTGTGGACGTGTCGGTGCTGCTGCGGGTCAACCCGGACCGCAGCAGCACCGGGGCGAGCCTGGCGATGACCGGGGTCGCGTCGCCGTTCGGCGTCGACGCACGCCTGCTGCTGGCGCAGCCGCACCGGTTCGCCCCGTCGGCCGGATGCGACGTCGTCGGTCTGCACTTCTACCTGGGCAGCAACCTGCCATCGCGGGAGGCGCTGGGACGGCAGTTCGCCGAGTCCATCGAACTGGCCGCCGAGCTGTGCCGGGCGCTGGGCGTCCGGCCGCGGATCCTGGACCTCGGCGGCGGCTTTCCCCGTTCATACCTGGTCCCGGAGCCGCCCGTCGACCTGGCCGGGCTCGGCGAGGTGGTCGACGATGCGCTGGCCGCGGCGTTTTCGGGGCCTGCGCAGCAGCGGCCGCGGCTGCTGTTCGAGTCCGGCCGATACCTGGTGGGGGCCGCCGGGTGGCTGGTCGCGACCGCCGTCGACGTCAAGGTGTCGCGGGACAGGACGTTCGCGGTGCTCGACTCCGGCATCAACCACCTCGGCGGAATGTCGGGTTTGGGTCGGCTGCCGCGTATCCGGCCCGAGGTGACCAGGGTAGGCGATCCGACCGCCGAACCGCGCCCGACCGATGTCGTCGGGCCGCTGTGCACGCCGCTGGACTTCTGGACCCGCAGCAGCCCGATCGGGGTGCGCGCCGGAGACCACGTCGTGGTGCCCAACGCGGGCGCGTACGGGCTGACCGCCAGCCTGCTGGCGTTCCTGGGCCGGGACTGCCCGGCGGAGGTCGTGCTCGACCACGGGCAGGTGGTCGACGCGTCCCGCCTGATCTACGAACGCCGCCCCATCCCCGCCACCACCGACCGGCACCTCGCCGGGCGACCGCAGGAGACCGGTGCCGCATGACGACGACATCCCCGAACCGGGTCGCCGCCCCGGCCGACCCGGCCGCGATCGGCGCCGACGCGTGCGTGGCGCAGCTGCGCGAGACCGGTCTGCTGCCCGCCGACACCCTCGCCGTGCTGCTGGTCGGCTCCGCCGCGCTCGGCTGGGCGAACGAGGGCAGCGACTACAACCTGTACGTCGTCTCCGCCGGACCGTGGACGCCCGGTGAGGGTCCGGGCAAGTATGCGCCGCTGACCCCGCCGGTGATCCCGACCCGGGCAGTGTCCAGCGGCGACCGGACCTGGCAGCTGAAGTACTGGTCGCAAGGGCAGATCGACCAGGTCCTGGACAAGGTCGCCAGGGCCGTCGCGGATGGGCCGCCGTCGGGCACCCCGCTGGCCGAGATCGAGGAGCTGTTCCTGGAGCGGCTGCTCACCGGCGTGAGCGTGCTCGGCGGGGACTGGCTGGCCCGGCACCGCGACCGGGTGTCGCGCGGCGGCTTCCAGGCCGCCACCGTGGCCCGGTCGCTGGCCGACGCCGCGGCCGACGCCGGGCGGACGCGGCGGCGGCTGGCCGCGGGGCAGACCGAGGCGGCGGTGCTGGCCGCGCGGCTGGCGTTCGACGCCACCGTCGACGCGCTGCTGGAGAGCCACGGCGACTACGGCGTGTACGTCCCGAAGTGGCGGGCCCGGCGGATGCGGCAGGTCGCGCCCGCGGAGCTGCCCTTCGACACGTACTGGACCTGGGAGACCATGTCCGGTCTCGACCGGGACCGGCCCGAGGCATGGGTGGTCGACGCGCTGGCGCTGTGCGACCGGATCGCCGCGGCGATCGCCGCCCGCATCCCGACCTCGCCCGCCGTGGCGCCGCGGCACGCGCCGGTTCCCGCGGGGGCCGCGGTGCTGCACGCCGGTCCGGCGGTGCGCGGCTGGACCGAGGGCGACGAGGACTCCTACCAGTACGTCATCGGCGCGGACCCCGGCGACGCCGCCGAACCGACCGGACCGCATCCGGTCGCGACCGGGGTCGCCGCCCCCGGCCGGTGGCACTGGTCGGCATCCGCGGTCGACCGGCTCCTGGCCCGGGTCGGCGCCGAGCAGTTCGCCTCCGGCGCGGCCCGCAAGCCGCTGCGCAAACACGAGGAACTGCTCCTCGAACACCTGATCACCGGCACCGCCGTCGCGGGCGGCGACTGGCTCGACCAGCGGCGCGCCACCGCCCGCGACAGCGCCTTCGGTAGCTTCGCGACCAGCCGCTCGCTCGGCGACGGGCTCGCCGCCTGGGAGGACGCGACCGGGCAGCTGGCCGCCAGTGACGTGCACAGCGCGGTGCTGTCGGCCCGCAAGACGTTCGACCACGCCGTCGACGCGCTGCTGGAACGCGACGGCGTCTACGGCGCGCACCTGCCGCACTGGCGGGAGCAGCGGTTCCGGGCGGCCGCGCCCGCAGAACTCACTGCGGAGCGGTACTGGGCGGTGGAGACCATGGCCGGGCTCGACCCGGCCGACCCGGGGCCGTGGGTGCGGCAGGTGACCGAGCTGTCGCGCGACCTGCTGGCCGCGCACCCGGACGCCGTGACCCGGATGGCGACCCGCGGCCCGCGCCGTGGCTGGTGACAGTGGCACCCGACCTCTACTGCCAGACAGCCCCATCGAAAGGACGGACCACATGAGCACAGGAGCGGGCATCGAGACCCGGGCGCTGCGGCGCGAATTCAAGGACCGGCAGGGCCGCACCCGGACCGCGGTCGTCGGCCTCGACCTGGTGGTCCGGCCCGGCGAGGTGGTGTCCATCCTGGGACCCAACGGCGCCGGCAAGACCACCAGCGTCCGCATGCTCACCGGGCAGCTGCTGCCCACCTCCGGTGAGGCGTACGTCGGCGGGTTCGACGTCGTGCGCGAGCGCCGCCGCGCCGCCCTGGCGTGCGGGGCGAGCCTGGGCGGCGACAGCGGCCTGTACCCGCGGCTGACCGCGGCGCAGAACCTGAGCTTCTTCGGCCTGATGTACGGGCTGTCCGGGGCGGCGCTCAAGCAGCGGGTCCCGCAGATCCTGGCTCTGGTCGACCTCTCGGGCCGCGCCGGTGACCTGGTCGGCACGTTCTCCCGCGGCATGAAGCAGCGGGTGCACCTGGCCCGGGCGCTGCTGCACGACCCGCCGGTGCTGATCCTCGACGAGCCGTCGGCGGGCCTGGACCCGCAGTCGGCGGCGTCGATGCGGCGTCTGGTGAAGGGGCTGGCCACCGACGGGCGCAGCGTGCTGCTCACCACCCACGACATGCGCGAGGCCGAGGAGCTGAGCAGCCAGGTCGTGCTCATGAAGGACGGCGCGGTCCACTCCGCGGCCACCCCCGCCCAGCTTCGGGTACGCGCGGCGGACCGGCTCGGGCACACCGTCGAGATCGTCTGGAACGATGATCGGGGCGGGCCCGACACCGACACCTGCCCGGGCCTGATCGCGGTCACGCACGAGGGCGGCGCGACCCGGCTGCGGGTGCGTGACGGCGCGGCGGCCGTGCAGTGGGCGCTGGAGCGCTTCGGCGACGAGGCCGCGAACGTGTCGGTCACCTCGCCGACGCTGGAGGAGGTCTTCCTCGAGATGGTGGACCACCGATGAGGACCAGGACCGCGCTGCGCGCGGCCGTGGACCAGTTGCGCATGCACGGCACCAGCCCCATGTCGCTGCTGTCGGGAGTGGTGCTGCCCTGCGTGTACGCGTACATCCTGCACAGCTACCGGGGCGGGCGCACCGATGCGGAACTGGCGGTGGGCATCGCCGGGCTGGGCGTGCTCGACGCCCTGGTGATCCTGGTGCTCATCGGGCTGCTGGCGGAGAAGAAGTCCAAGACCCTGCCGTCGGCGCTGAGCAGCCCCGCCGGTCTGGCACCGGTCATCCTGGGCCGGCTGCTGGGCATGGGCCTGCAGTCGCTGTTCTCCATCCCCGGCACGTTCGTGTTCCTGCTGCTGATGTTCGGCCTGGAGCCGGGCTTCGACTGGACCCGGTGGATCGTCGGCACGCTGGCGCTGGCCGTGGCCACCACCTCGGTCGTGGGGCTGCTCGGCTATGTCGTGCTGCGCTTCCCGTTCTCCCCCGGCATGACCAACGGGCTGGTCAGCCTCGTGCTGTGGATGAGCGCGCTGCTGGTGCCGGTGACGGCACTGCCGCTGGTGCTGCGGGTCCCGGCCTGGGTGCTGCCGCAGAGTCACATCATGGCCTGGGTACGCGGCGACGGCGGCGACCACCTGGCCATCGCCGCGGCGCTGACCGCGGTGTCGGCCGCCGCGATCGTCGGCAGCATCCGGCTGCTGGAACGCGCCGTGCGGCGCCACGCCCTGCTGCTGGAGGCCTGAGGTGCGCGACTTCTTGCACGGCGCCGTGCTGTCCTACAAGGCGCTGTTCACGTGGCTGAACCCGCTGGGCTACCTCAGCTCCCGGATCGTGCGCCCGATCGGCCTGACGATCGCGTTCGCCGCCACCAGCTCCCACTACGGCGTGCCGGTAGGCCCGACGCTGGTCGGCACGAGCCTGCTGGCCGGTGCGCACGCGGTCATCTACGGCATGGCGCTGTCGGTCGGCAACGAGCACAACTTCGGCACCATGCCGACGTGGCTGGCCTCGCCGCAGAACATCCTCGGCGCGATCTGCCAGCGGGCGGTGCCGCACGTCTTCGATGGCTTCGTCAGCGCGATGCTGACCTACCTCGTGTGCGCGCTGCTGTTCGGCGACCTGTTCCTGCCGGTCCCGGCGTTCACGCTACTGCTGCTGCTGGCCCTGCTGAGCTCGTTCGGGGTCGGTCTGGTCGTCGGCGGCGTCAACCTGCGGGTACGCGACCAGTTCGTGTGGCCGAACATCGCGGTGCTGGCCATGATGCTGTTCGCCGGTGTGCTGATCACCGCCGAGCGGCTGCCGTCACTGCTGCGGCCGCTGGCGGACGCGTTCCCGCTCAGCCATCTGATGGCCGCGGTCCGCACCGGCTCGCTGACCGACCACCTCGCGACCGCCCTTCTCGGCGAGCTGGCCGTCGCCGCCGCGTGGGCCGCCGCCGGGACGGCGACGGTCCTCCTCAGCTTGCGCCACCGCACACCCGACTGAGCGGCGGCCGCACGCCCCTCGTCCGGCCGGGCGAGGTCCGCAACCAGATCCGAGGGAGGTGAGCATGGAAGACATCAAGGAGTTCGGCGACATCGAGGCTGAGGTCGCCGGCCAGGTCGAGGCGGCGGCCGCTGTCGCCGCGGTGGACGCGGCTGACGCCGTCGACGCGGTCGACGCGGTCGACGCGGTGGACGCGGTCGACGCGGTCGACGCCGTGGACGCGGTCGACGCCGTCGACGCGTAAGCAACGTCTCCGGGGGCACGGTCGTCACGGCCGTGCCCCCTCCAGCGAAAAGGATCACTGTGATGACATACCGCGAAGAGAAACTGAAGACGGCGCTCGCCAACGCCGAGGCCCTCATTGACGACGCCCGCGCTGACTCGGTGTATCTCGGCGGCAGCCTGACGGCCGGGCTGGGCAGCCCCACCAGCGACGTCGACGTTTTCGTGCTCACCACCGACACCGAAGCCCAGAGCGGTGTCGCCCGGCAGTTCAAGGTGGACACCGAGCGCATCGACCTGGAGACCTACACCGTCGCGTGGGTGGACTCGCTGCTGGACAAGGTCGGGCAGTGGGAGAGCAACCGGCAACGGCTGCGCCACAACGCGCTCAACGCGACGGAACTGGATTTCCTGCTGCGCCTGCGCCAGATCCAGGTGATCAAGAACTCGGCTAACCTCGACCGGATCCTGGCGCGGCTGGCCGAGCACGACGACCGCCTGCGGCAGATGGCCCTGTCGACGTGGGCGCTGTCGTGCAACGGCTGGCTGTCGGACTTCAAGGGTGCGCTGCTCGACAACGACGGCGAGTCTGCCGGGCTGATCGGCCAGAGCGTGCTGGTGTGCGTCGGCAAGGCGGCGGCCGCCGCGGCCGGTGACCTGTACTACGGCCTGAAGTGGGTGCACCAGCAGTTGCACCGTTCGATCGGTGACGCCTTCCCACACGAGGTGTTCCGGCATTGGCAGCGGGGAGGCTGGGCCACCGAGCCCGCCACCGCCGACGGCCTGGACTTCCTCGTCTTCCAGCAGACGGTCGGTGCGGCCGCGCAGCTGCTCGGCTGGAACGGCCCCGCCGTCAAGGAATGGCCGTTCTGGGAGACCGGCACCGGCCAGTACCGGCGCAACCCGCAGTACAACACCATCCACCTGACCGAGGGCGTCCTGCTCAACTACGAGCTGCAGCGCCAGCTCGTGGTCAAGCCGGACGTGGCCCTGGTCTGGGCCCTGAGCAACGGACGCGACGAGGACGAGATCGTCGACGCCGCCGTCGCCCTCGGCCCGCACGTGTGCCTTCCTGGCGAGGACCCGCTCGGCGGCGACCGGGCGCGCGAGCTGCTGGCCCTGCTGGAGCGCCGCGGACTGGTGTCGAAGGACCTGTTCCGGTGACCCCGGCAGCGGACCCCGGCGCCGCCGCGCAGGACCTGCTGGCGGTGGCCGACCACTGGTGTACGGAAGCGACCCGCCTCGGTGTCGAGTACGTGCAGGTGTTCGTCGAGGCCGCTGCCGACCTGCGATTCGACTGCATGGTCCGGGACGGGGCCGCCCGCACGTCCGGCTCCACAACGAACCGGCGTGCCGGTGTCGGTGTGCTGGTGCGGCACCGCGACTCGTGGTGGTACGGCTCTGCCCCGCTCACCGAGGCCGCGACGCTGGCCGACCAGATGTCCACCATCGCGGGGCTGGGCCGGCCGCACACCCCGCCCGCACCGGCTCCGCTGCCCTTCTCCCACGGGCCGTCACCATGGCCGCAGGCGTTGGCGACCGGCGCCGCCGAGCAGTGGTGCGCGGCACCGGAGCAGGTCCGGGTGACTCTGACGCAGGACTTCTTCCAGCGCTGGCGCGCGGTGGCCGACTCCCGCGGGATCCGGCAGCTCACCGCGAACCTGGGCAGCCGGCAGCGCTGCGCCGCCGTCGTCACCGGACCCGGCTCCACCGCCCGGGCCTTCACCCGGCTCAGCAGCCCCGCGTGGACCCCGCAGACGCCCACGTCGGACCTGGTCGCATCGGCCGGGCACCTCACCCGCGACGCCGTCGCCCGCGCCCGCGCACTGCTGCCCGCCCGCCCGGCCGGGCACCGCCGGACCCCCGTCGTGCTCGCCCCGAAGGTCGGCGCGGCACTGCTGCACGAACTGATCGGGCACGCCCTGGAGGCCGACAACCACGCCAAACTCGCCGCCCGCCCGACCGGCTTCGGCGACACGACGGTGTGCAAGGCGCCGCTGCGGCTGGTCGACGACCCGACGGTCCCCGACGGGGCGGGCAGCACACCCGTCGACGACGACGGCACACCCGCATCGGCCACCACGCTGGTCGACGACGGCGTCATCGCCGGGGAGCTGACCAGCATGCGCGCCGTCTACCCCGACGCCGAGCCGTCGACCGGCAACGGCCGCCGGGAGGACTACACGAAGGCGGCGCTGCCTCGCGCCACCAACACCGTGGTGCTGCCCGGCCCCGACCGGCCGGAAGACCTGTGCGCGGTGCCGCGCGAAGGGCTGCTTTACGTCGCCTCGCTCAGCTCCGCCGAGACCGTCGCCACCCGCGACGAGTTCTGCTTCTCCGCCGGTGAGGCGTATTACCTGACCCCCGCCGGGGAACGGATGCCGCTGCGCGACGTCAACCTGTTCGGCGACACCAGGGAAACGCTGCGGCGGCTCGTCGGCATCGCCGACGACGTCGAGGGCGACAACGCCACCTGCGGCAAGCAGGGCCAGCAGGTCCTCATCGGCCTGCACTCGCCCACCATGCGCTTCGCCGAACTGGACTGGTGGTGCTGAATGGACGAGCTGCTCGACGCCGGCCGTGCCGCCGCCGCGGCGGCGTGCGCCCTGGCCGCCGACGGCGAGACCGTCGAGGTACGGGCCACCGGCCTGGCCCGCCGCAAGCACAAGGTCACCGGGGGCGGCGTCCGCTCCTCGGCGACCGTGACCGCCCACGGCCCGTACGGGCTGCGGCTGGCCCGCGACGGCCGCGAGGCGCACCTGCTGACCGACACCCTGTCCGAGCCGGTCGTGCGGCAGGCGTTCGACGACCTGCGCGAGATCGTCCCGCACGCGCGGCGTTACCACGACCGTGCTGCCCGGCATCCCGACGGCGGCTGGTCCGACGACCACCACCTCGACCGGCGACTGCACGAGCCCGAACAGCCGCTGGCCGGGTTCTGGCGGGACGCCCAGGCCGCGGCGGCGACCGTCGGCGAGCGCCTGCGCGTCGACCTCACCGTCATGGACTGCCTCGTCACCGTGGAACGGCACACCGAGTCGTTCACCGGCTCGGACCGGGTCCCGGTCGAGTTCACGTACTCGCGGGTCGAGGCCCGGCTGCTGGTCCAGGTGCGCGTGGGGCAGCGCCAGGTCCGGCTCTGGACGGCCTGGAACACCAACCGTCTCGCCGACGTGCCACTGGACCACACGCTGGCCGACGCCGGGCTGCGGGGCGCGGCCATGCTCGCCGGAGTCTCATCGGCGCAGCCCGGCGGGCCGCTGCTGCTCACGCCGCACACCGGTGCGGCGTTGCTGAAGGTGCTGGCCCATGACCTGTTCGCCGACCCCCGGGGCCGTCGGCTGGAGCGCGAGCCGGGCTGGGTGCCGGTCGACGACGCCCGCGCGCCGGGTGGCCAGCACTGCCGCCCCATCGACCACGAGGGCACGTACACCGGCGCGACCGTGCTGCTGGATCCGTCGGGAGCGTCCGTGCCGCTCACCGTCCGGGCCGCCGAACCCGGTGGCGCGCTGACCGGCAACGCGTACATGTTCCGGGGCTTCGGGGCGCCCGAGCCGCAGCCGACGAACGTCCGGCTGCAGCGCGTCACCGACGGGGAGGACGACCTCGGCCCGTACGGCTTCACGGGGCTGCTCGGCGTGGGCCTGCGCGGGGAGGGGACGCAGCGGTTCCGCAGCGGGGAGCTGCTCCGGTTCCGGATCGACACGGTGGTGGTGCGTGACGGGACGGTGGTCGACCGCGCCGACCAGCTGCTCGTGATCGCCACCGCCGCCGATCTGGTGACCGCGATCAGCGCGGCCACGCCGACCGGCGGCTACGCCCCGTGGCGGGACTTCTCGAGCAGCTGCTCATGGATCGCGCTGGACGGCCTCGCCGCGGCGGCGGTCGGCACGCCCTCACGGTGACGCGGCACCGGCCGGGGAGGGGCCGCCGAGCGGCCTTCCCCGGCCGGACGAGCGCCCGAAACGCTCCACGAGCCGCGTCCCGGACGGGGTCGTCGAAGAGCGCGCCTGCGTGCTGGTCCCCAGCGTCCTTGCCGACGCGGACTTCATCGTGACCACGAACCTCCGCGACTTCCCGGTCCACGCACTCGACCCGCACGCGGTCGAAGCACTGCACCCTGACGACTTTCTGTGCGACCTCCTGGACGCGTCGCCCCGCCGCATCGTGCAGATCCTGCATCAGGAGCAACGCGCTCATCCCGTCGGCAAAGTGCATCTGGCACAGTTCCGCGACCCCTGCGCGTTTCCGCACTTGGCACACCAGGGACAGATGAAGATCCGATCGCGGACGACGCACGGCGCGGCCAGAAGATCGACGCTGAACTTCCGATCGATCTGGTCGCCGTCGAGTACATCAAGTCCGCTTCCGGCCGGGATGCCGATCAACGGATATGCGCGTTCGCACGAACGGCACAGCCTGATCTCCCACTCCGCTTTGCAGACCGGGCAATGGCAGTGATAGGTGCCGTCCTCGCGGAACTGGAAGGTCCGCTCTGGCTGCGGAGATGTCGCACCGCACTGTGGGCAGGTGGTGAGTTCCTTGGTCCGCTCCACCCCCGCCTGGATGTCCTCCCAGGCTGATCGCAGAAGTTCCTGGGCACTGTCCCGTCGGTTTCCCCGCATCACCTCGGTCCAGGCCGTCGACGAGCGGGTTCGGGCTGCGGCGAGCTCGTGTTCGGCAGGGATGCGGTGTACGACGAACCCGGTCGGCGTGGCGGACAACCAGTCGGCCACGGTCGCGATCGACCGTGCCAACGCCGGCTCACACGGCACCTGCTGGGGGTACGCCGAGAGGCGGTGGTGTTCCAGGAACCATCGCAGGGCCCGGGCGAGCCGGACGACGCTGTCAATCTCGAGCGGGGAGACAGGTATCGCCCACACGTTCTCCGGGCGGTGCTCGGGCGCCGGCGCCCCGGGTGACTCGAAGGCGCGTAGCCGCGTGTGCGTCGCCAGGGCGGCCCGTTGCTCGCGAGTTCCGGGGTAGAGCACCAGCGTCGGCACCGATGGCTGAGCGTGTGAGATCGCTTCCAGTTCGGCGCTCGCCCCGGCGGGTGAAGCAGTCAGCGAGTCCGGTAGCGCCACGACGCGGACCAGAGGCTTGTCATCGATGCAGAGGCACAGCACGTTGCCCTCGTCGTGGACGAGCGTCACCTTCGTCGTGCCGTACAGGTAGGTCGCGGGCCGCGACACCGTGGTCGATGCGGACTCGGCTGCGCCGATCTCGTCCAGCGCGCGAACCACCAGGACCTCGACGTAGGCCGCAAACCCCTGGCACCACCGTTGGAACTGCCGCCGCCGCTCGTCGGCGGAGCCGGCGTTGGTCCGTGTTGCCGTCCAACGGTGCCACAGTTCGGCGACGCCCCGGTAGCGCTCGTCGTTGGTGAGAAGGTTCGTGGTCCGCAGTGTCGCGCCGAGGGACGCGCGCCGGTCGACTCCGCGCCACACCGGCGACGAACGGACCGCGGACACTCTGGTGCGCAGGTCGTCCAGTTCTGCGATGCGCCGGGTGGCTTCCTCCCGCCAGCCGTTTTGGTCGATGAGATCGGCCACGAGTTCCCAGAGGCGCTCGCCGCCCTTCCGCCATGGTCGGGTGCTCAGGTCGTCGACATACTGCTGGATGTCGCTCAGCATTTCGCTGATGCCGCGGATCTGGCCGATCCTCATGGTGAGGAATCGTCGGCTCTGGTCGCCGAGGTGTGCGGCGACCCGATTCTCGTACAGGTCGAGGTCGCCCTCGCGCTCTGGACTCAGCACCCTTTCGGGACGTACGCCGTCAGGTCGCAGGGTGGACCAGTCCTCGCTGTGCGCGGCTAGATAGGCGAGGGAACGCGGTGTGACCAGCCGTGCTCGCGATACCGGCAGCAGCCGGT
This sequence comes from Catellatospora sp. NPDC049111, assembly GCF_040648615.1. Lineage (NCBI taxonomy): Bacteria > Bacillati > Actinomycetota > Actinomycetes > Micromonosporales > Micromonosporaceae > Catellatospora > Catellatospora sp. NPDC049111. Next base: position 245,484 of record NZ_JBEZEB010000004.1, read on the forward strand.
CGACCCGCCGCACCCGGCCGGCCGGGCGGAAACATACGGCGAGCAGGAAGCGCCTGTGCTCGGCGATCACGAACTCGAACGGGTGCCTGTCCAGGGCGAGACGGGCTGCGGCACCGTCGAGCAGTGGAGACACGTCGCTCAGCGCGGCGTGTGCGGCATTCTTGTGGCGTAGCGCGGCCACCCTCTCGCCGATGGTGATCACCGCCTGCATCGTCACTGCGTCAACCGGGGCGGCATCCTCTCGGCCCGGTTCGGCGTCGTGAAAGTGGCCTGGAGCCGTCCCGTTGAGCGCATGTTCGGCATCGGGCACGGACATCAGTCGACCCAGCGCGATGCGTCCGGCACTGGTCGGGGTGGAGCGGCCCGAGATCCGGTCGATGATCTTCTCCGGCGGCATCATGCGCCGCCCAGGTGCCGGATGACGTCATCGAGGAGCGCCAGCGACTGTGTCGGGTCGTCCTCTGCGGTGTGCTTGGACCACATGATCGGCAGGTCGTCACGCAGGCGTTTGACCATGTCGATGTTCAGTTCGTAACGCCCCTTGAGCTTTCGGAGGATCTTGGTGGCGAGGATGTGGTCCGTGGCTTCGCCAATGGAACCACCTGCTGCCATGACCACGGGAAGTGACCGGTCGAGTTGGCGGTTGAGCCGACTTCCCCATGCGATCCGGAAGTCTGCCGCGAGGCGGTCGGCGATCGTCGTCGACAGGAACGCCTTGGTCCTGTTCGCCTCGTCGGCGTAGGAAACTGCGGCGGCATCGAATGCCGCCTGCAGTGCCGTGAAGCTCAGCGGCGGGAGTGGATCCACGAGGCGGCCGCCGAACTCCACCGGCTTGGCGGGCAGCTCGGTCACATGCGCCCGGTCGTAGGTCTTGTCGGCGAACGAGACCGTGGTCTCATCGTGGTTGGCCGTGCCCACGAAGTGGACGTATTTCGGCAGCGGCAACAGTCGCCCTTCCCGCAGCAATCGCGGCGACGGGTCGACCGACGAACTCATCAAGACCAGGTCAGGTATCGCAGGCGTGCCGTACGTGTGCTCGAGTGCCGAGAGCACGTCGTTGAAATACTGCTCGGGGTGGGAGAGGTTCATCTCGTCCAGCACGATGAACGTCGGCTGAGCCGCGAACTGCGGGGTCTGTGCCCGGTACAGCGCCTTGGTGAACTCGGACTCGTAGAAGCGACGCTCGAAGGCGTTGTAGTAGCCCATGAGGTCCTGGGGCGTGCGCCAGTCGGCGCCGATCGAGACCACGGTGCAGTGTGCTCCGATCGCCTCGGCGAACCGCTGCGGTAGTTGTGTCTTGCCGATACCGCTGAGGCCCTGCAGCAGGTGCAGCTGGCTGGAAGCCAGGCCCGCGAGGAAGGACCGCAGATCGGCCTCGTTGTAGAAGAGCGAATGCTGCTGCCGGATCAGATCCCGCACTCGGGTGACGAGATCAGCGAGCGGCGGCACCGTGTCGGCCAGATCCTCACGCTCATCGGCGTGAAGTTCGTCCATCTTCGAGCACGACGGGAACGCCGAGGCGCCCTCCTTGCGCTCCACGAGCTGGCGCCAGTCGGCCTTCTGCTCCTCGACCACGCTGCGGTAGGCGGCGATCTCAGCCTCCATCGCCTCTCTGGTGACGGTGAGGCGCTCCAACGAGGTGGCGGTGATCGAGTGTGCCGACAGCTGCCGCTGCAACCTCTCGTTGTCTGCCGAGTAGACCAGGCAGGTCTCACGCAGGCGGTCCACCTCCTCCTGCAGCGCGGCCAACTTGTGTGCGGTCTCATCCGGCGCGGCCATCCTGAGCCGTCGCAGCTCGGTGCCGTCGGCGCGCAGTTTTTGCAACTCGTCGAGCACCTCCTCGGGCTCTTGGTTGCCAAAGGCCCGCATCAGCCGCTCGTACTCCGCGATCCGGCGGCTGTGCTGTTCGGCGTTCTGCGACGCGATTTCGTACAGCTTTTGCATGTGGTCGGCCCGCAGCTGGGCTTCTTGCACCGCGGCGGCGACAGCAATGGTGATGCGGCGCTCGTATAGCTCCTTCGTGTCGGCCAAGTCCTCCTCCCGGACCCGCAGGCCCCGCTCCAGGTCACGAAGCCGCCTGCTCTGCTCGTCGAGGTCGGCTCTGTCCTGGTCGACCTGCTGCCGTTCGGCCGCGAGAACCTCGTGCAGCCGGCTCTGCTGCCGGGCCAGCTCCTGGTCCAGGTCCTGTTGCGCGAGGTCGAAGCGGCCTCGGACAGCGGAGAGCTCGGCCCTCGCCTGGCTGATCACGGTCTCTTTGGCACGCTCCTGCTCGAGGGCGAACGCCGTCTCGCGGGCGAGCAGGTTCTCGTCCCGAGCATCGATCTCCGCCAAGCGCGCCAGGCGCTCCTGCTCCTTCACGGCCTGCTCGTGTTCCAGCTCGGCAAGGCCGGCTCGGGTCGCCTCGTCGGCGGACGCCCGCTCCACCATCTCCTGTTCCCGCCGCTGCAGCTCCTGCTCGCGTGCGTCGTGGTCGGCGATTGCCCGCTCGTAGGCCATCCTCGTTCGAACAGCGCTCGTCCAGAGGTCGCGTACCTCGTCAAGAGAGGTGTCGTCCGCCGGGGGCAGGTCGATAGTGGGGGCGGCTCCCAGCTGCTCGACCACCAAGGCGATGCCTGCGGTGATCTCCGCGGCCAGCGTGGACGGTCCAGCCGGCTTGTCCTGCGGGGGCCGTGGGACCGGGGTGGTCAGCGGACGTCGCTGCTTCTTGTTCGGGCCCTTGGCCATCAGAAAGTGGTCCTCTCGTGTCGTGGCTGGGGCAGGCGGGTGAGTGCCGTGGTCGCGCAGGCCGCTGCCTGGCGGCACCAGTCCGTGTCATGCGGGTTCGTGGCATCGCGACTGGCGTGCGCGCCGCGGTTGCGCAGCTGGTTGAGGGTTGCGATGACGACCGGCAGGTCCGGCTGCTGCTGTGCCATGGCCCGCAGCGGATGGTCGGGGTACTCGGTGGCGGCCAGCAGCGACAGCACACACATTGCCTTGACGAACGCTCGCTCGCTCGACTCCTGGGTCTTTCTGAGCTCCTGGTCCTTGACACCGGTGTAGAACGTGGTGACCTGGTGGAAGCCGATACTCTGCGCCGCCTTCTCCAGCAATGCACGACGCAGCTGGAGGTTGCCCATGTAAGAGTCGAACAGTGCCGGGCTGAGCGGGTACATGCGTAGCAGGCGTTTGAACAGGACCTCGTACAGGCGCAGCGCCGTGTGCGCGATCCGTTCCACGGCCTCGTCTCGCGCGGTCCCGGCCACGGCCATCTCCAACTCGATCATCAGATCGAAGGCATCCTCGTCATCGCGGATCTGCTGACCGAACTCCTGCACGAGGTTCAGCTCCAGCAGCGCGCGCAGTTCTCGGTCTGCCGTCTGGTAGCGGTTGCTGGCCTGGGCGATCTCCGCCTTCGTACGTGCCTGCACCTGCGCGTCGAGCGATCCGTCGGCGCGGCCGAAGCGGAAGACCAGGCTTTGGAAGAACTCGCTCGGGCCGAGCCCGAACGGGTCGTGTGCGGTCCATGCCTCGGCGGTCTCGATGGCGGAGTCATTGCCCCGCACCTCGATGAATCCCAGCAGGTAGACCGGCACGGGATCGTTGAGGAAGGCCACCCGCAGCAGTTCGGGTGAGTCTGGGAACTCCGAGGCACGGGGTTGGGCGACTTCCTGCGGCGCGATACTCATGGCGCGGAGCCCGGCTCGGCGCTCGAACTCGGCCATCCGAAAGTGCTCATGGGCGGCGCGGCTGGCGGAAGCGGCCTCGACCACCCGCGCCGGGCTGGGGCGGACCGGGGCCCGATGGGGTGGTCGTACCCTGCGCGCCCGCGCGCGGTCAGACCTGCCGGCGGTGGCGAGCTCCAGTTCGACGCCTTCGCCGGCCACCCCTACGACGTAAGCCTCGTTGAGGTTCTCGACGACGCGTGGCCAGACGTCTCCGGTGAACGGGTCCTCGAAGACGTAGCAGACCTGCCATTCCGGTGTCAGCGCCGAGACTCCCGTACGGAGCGCCTCACGTCCGGTCTCGGTGACCTCCGAACGCGCATTGAGCCGCCCGGATGCCATTGACTGCTCCATGATGTGCGCACAGAGGCGAGCATCCAGCTTGATCATTTTTCCGATCTCGCCAGGCTGGCGCATCCCGGTCTCGCACAGGGCCAGCACCACCCGCTCGAAGACGTCCAAGCCGCGCTGCTTGAGCACCGGTGCGGTCACACGGTAGGCCCATGCCGGCCACAGGACAGAGAAACGGGTGTCGGCGGGCAGCGGCGAGGCGTAGCTCAGGACGCGTGCACGGCCCCACTCAGGAGACGAAGACTCCATGCGGTCCACCTCCTCGACATATGCGCAGGAAGTCCGACACCGGGCCCAGCGCGGCGGGTGTCTGCGGCCCGTCGAACATGGCCGCCGCGCCGACCGCGATGAGGACCCGCTGCTGTCGGCTCATCGCGACGCAGAGCCGGTTGATCAGTGTCAGGTGCCCGTAGCGTCGAGCGGCCCAGCGATGGTATTCCGGACTCGCCGGGTCGGGCACGACCCCATGACGTGGGCTGCATCGCGTCATGGACAGCAGGACGATGTCGAACTCCTTGCCCTGGAAAGCGTCGACGGTGCCGACCATCAGCCGGTCGAGTCGCTCACCGGAGCTTTTGTAGCGCAGCCGCTCGACGGGCTCGTAACCCTGGCCGGCGCGGGTGAGCAGCTCCTGCGCGGCGAGCTGCCGGTAGATCTCTTTGACCTGCCCGGAGTAGAACGAGATGACTCCGATGGTCAGGTCGGGAGCTTCGTCGACCAGGCGTTTGACCTCGGCGGCTACCGCCTGGGCCTCGGCGACCCTGGACTTGCTGCGCTCACCGCTTTCCGGTCCGGCCTGCGGCGGTACGTCCAGCCACACCGCCACGGCGTCGCCGTACCGGGGAAGATGGTGTACGAAGTCCGCATCGGGCCTGACGGAGTCGAGCTTGCCTCCGTAGAAGTTTCGGCTCACGAACTGGCCCAGTACCTGGTGCATCCGGAACTGGGTGTCGAGGGTGACGACTCGGGCGACCGGTGAGCCAGGTCGGTTCAACGACTCGAATAGACGCTGGAACAGGCTCTCCGACAGGAGTCTGCGCATGTCGGGCTCGAACTCTCGTTCCACGTCCGGTTCGAGCATCTGCGGCAGCTGATTGTGGTCACCGACCAGGATGATGCGGCGCCCGGCGTGAATGAGCGGGATCATCAGGTCGAGCGGGTTCGCTCGCGCCGCCTCGTCGACGATCACCGTGTCGAAGATGATGTCGTCGACCCGTGACTCACCTTTGACCCGCGCCATCCCCGGTGAGGCGACCTGCTGGCAGGTCGCGGCGTAGGAGGCGGTGTACTCGCGCAACGTCCAGTCGACGGCGGCCGGGTCACCGTGGATCGCCTCGCGATAGTCCAGCAGGGCCAGCGCCAGTCCGTCGCCTGGCGACTCGGCGACCCGCTGGGCCATCTCGTCCATGAGCTCTTCCAGCAGCTGCCGTAGTGCCGGATCGACCGTGGCGGCCGGACTGGGGCCGTTAGGCTGTGCCAGCATCTCCAGCAGGGCGGTCTGGGCCGGTTCGAGGTCCGCCAAGAACGGTGGCGGCTCCGCCTCGCCCCATGCGGCCGCGGCGGCCAGCAGGGCCGCCGTCGTGGCAGGGAGCTCGACGTCGGCGAGGGCTGTTACCCGGCGCAGTGCCTTGGCTGCGGCAGCCGGACCGTCGTCAAGAAACGCCGTCGCCGTGACCCGCAGGCCACGTACGGCGACGATGGCAAGCTCTTCGGCGTCAGAGCCCCAGGCATGCGGCTTGGGGGCACGGGTGAGCAGCAGCTGGTGGCGTAGCCGGTCCACGAGCCGATCCGAGGCCAAGCCGTCGGCCAGCTGGATGATCTCCTGCAGCATCGACTCGGTCGCTGCCAGGTCTGTCGGTGCGAGAAGGTAACCAGCGGCGAGCCCGGCCGCACGGCGAAGTGCGACGACACCCGGGCCTGCGGGGCTCTGGCGCAGCCGGTCGTCGAGGTGCTCGATCGTCGCCGTGCGCCAGCGGTCGATCTGGACCGTCGCGCCGCGGTCGGTACGGTCGACCTTGTTCGCCGGCAGCCCGAAGACCGTCGACCGTTGGACCAGTTCGTCGACCGCCGCATGCTGGTAGCTGGTGAGCAGCATGCTGCCACGCAGCTGTGCGAAGCCGCGTCCCGACTCGGCGAGCCGTGCCTGCAGCGCGGCGATCAGCTGCGTCTTGCCGGTGCCCGGGGGACCCTGGATGATCGCGATGTCCGGAGTATTCAGCGCGACATCGAGCGCGCGCTGCTGCGCCAAGGTCGGCCTGCCCCCCTTGAAACAGGCCCAGGCCGCGTCGGATTTCGGGTCGATCCACCTGGTCGGCGGCGGAGCCGGGACCGGATCCCCCTCCAGAAGGGTCAGTAGGTTCGGGATACGGGTGCGGCCCTTCAGGATGCGGTCGAAAGCCTCCCGGCGGCGCATCAGACGCCGCCGGTCGCCGCGGAAGGCCCGGTAGAGGAAACCGGAGTTCGGTGGCTGGACGATTGGCTGGCCGAGCTTGGCATTGGAGTTGGCCATCATCCGCAGGTCGATCGTGCTGGCCTCGGTGCTGGCCGCGACGACGGTCCCGCTGACGTGGTCGGCGGGAAGCTGGTCGTCGAGCAGGCCCCAGTCGTGCTCGGCCGCCGGTTCCCGAAGCAGAGCGCTCGGTAGCTCAGCGGACGCCTCGAGCTCCATAGGCTCGTCGTCGCCGACGTCAGCCAGGTCGAGAAGTGACAGCCGACCGTCGTCGGGCCCGGTCGGCACACTGACGTGGAACCTCAGCACGCCGTCGTGACGACGGGCGACACGCTCGAACTTCAGGTACCCGCTGTCACGGACCCGCCGATGGGCCCACCAGCTCTCCTTGCGGTTGTACGAGTTCCACATGGCCAAGAAACCTTCGCCTGACGCGAGCTTCGCGAGCTGGTGTTTCATCTCCTCGCGCAGGATCGTGGCGCGAGAGACGTCGGCGAAGGTCACCGCGCGCTCGACCAGCCTGAGCGGGCCCTGCTGCGTGTCGTGCCCACGGAGCACCACACGGCTGAGCATCACCCGGTTGTCGACGATGCGAACGTCTGCCGACAGACCGCGGCCGTGGATGCGGAAACCGACCGGTTCGTCGGCGCTGCGCCTGGGTCCAGCCGAGATCACGATCCGGTCGGGCGACCCGGCGGCCGCTCCCGGGCGCGGCGGAAGCACCAGGCGGTCCCGCAGCCAGGCCAATGCCCACTCCTGAGACCGGCGGCGATGGCGGTCTTCCGCCGCACGGTGGATCGAGGCGAATTCCTTGTCGGTGACGCCGATGGTCAGCGGCTGGTCGGTCGGCCCCTTGTCGTATACGTAGATGTTGAGGTCCAGCCGCGCCCAGCGTGAGCCTCGCGGCTGGGGGTCCAGGACCAGCACCATGGCGACCCGGCTGCGCACCTGCTGCATCACCTGCCGCAGGGTGTCGTCATCGGTGGTCGTGAACCCGGAGGCCATGGCGCTCCTGCCGTCGATCTCGACGACGACGCCGCCCCCGGGGCTGCGGGTCAGCACGGCCTCGGTCCTGTCGGCGACCACCGACGGCGGTGCGCCATGCAGCTGCCATTCCAGGGACACCAGGGTCGCCGCGCCCGGCAGTGGCGCGAGCGGCGGTCCCGACGAGCCGGCCGCAGCTTGGTTGGCGGGTGGTCTCGACTGGCCGGAGCCGGCGCCGGCGGGCCGACGACCGCGGGAGGACGGCCTGGTCATCGATCGGTCCCCCTGGTGAGGCGATGGAATCGGAGAAGTCGGTGCGGCTCGTACAGTGAGCCGAAGTGGAGCTCCCAGATCGCACCTGACCGTCCGGGCAGCTCGGATTCATGGCCCGGCTCGACGGGCAGGTGGGGCCCCCCGCCCGGACCGACGATCCACAGCGGCCGGTCCCATCGGTTGACGGCAGTGAGTCCTCCGGCGCTACTGAACCGGATGGTGGCGAGGACCCGTTCCGGCTCCGCTGCGGCGGGCAGGACGGCTCGGGCTGAGATCGACGTCTCCGCCTCCTGCTGGACCAGCACCGCCCGGCGCAGCGGCGCGGTGCCTGAGACGTTCGAGCCCGTTGGGGGCACGTGGGCGAAGGCCGCCGCCACATAGGCCGCCGGAGCCGGTGCCGCGCACCACGGGCACGTGGCCTTGTCGCCGTAGAACGAGGCTGAGCACTGCTCGCACACGAGTGTCATGTCGGCCGCCTCGAAGAGCTTCGAACACCACTCGCCCACCGTCGGCCGCGCGGTGCGGTCGTTGAGACCGGACTCGAACGCACGCCGGGACAGCGTCTGAAGGCCGGGGGTGAGCACCTTGGCTCGCGAGATGCCGAAACGGGAGCGGTTGGTGGGATCGGACGTGTGGTCGATCCACGGAAGCCGCCCGGCGAAGGCCTCCTCCTCCAACTCAGGTTCACCGTCATGGACGGGGTCGCCGATGAGGGGATGCTGGGCGGTCAGGGTATGGAACGCCATCACGGCGAACGCGAAGGCGTCGCTCAGACTTGTCACACCGAGGCGGCCGGAACTCACCTCGGGTGCGGCGTACCCCGGCGTGACGTAGGCGCCACCACGCAGGTCGGAGGCTACGGCGATGTTGTCGACGTCGATCAGGTACACCTGCTCGAAATCGAGGGACTCCGAGACCATCACGTTCACCGGCGAAGGATCGCCGTAGCACAGACCACGTGAGTGCAACTGCGCGAGGCCCGCCGCCAGGCGGCCCAGCAGGCGCAACCTGCGTCGCAACCCGCCTGTGCGCGCGTACCACCTGGCCAGGTCTTCGCGGCCGCGCGGCGTCATCAGATCTCGCAGCGCGACCATGTCTGCCAACATGGCCATCGTGTAGCCGAGGGTCGGCGGCCGCAGCAGTGCGATGGGCCGTGCCAGGGGCAGGCCGCCGAGGTCGAGCAGCCGCACCGCCCGCAACCGGGCCGCCAGACGCTGGGCCGCAGCCTGGTCACGGCTGTGCAGCAGCTTGACGGCCACTCGACCCCCCGTGGCCTCCCACACCTCTCCCTGCCCACCGGCGCCAAGTCGTCGGACGAGTGTGATGGGTTGGTTATCCTCCGTGTGCACCGTGACCTGCAGCCCGCTCGTGTGCCAGGTCGGCGTGTCGGTCGACATGCGCTCCGCTCCCGCTTGTGATCAGTTCATGAAGTCGAGCAGGTCGTCGTTGTTGACCCGGCCGCTGCGCACCTGCGTGGTGACCGTGGCCGTGACCCAGTCGAAGAAGCGAGGGAGTTCGTGGACCTGGTCGGCGCGAGCCACGGGGATCCTCGGGTCACCGATGAAGGCCTCCAGGATCGCGAAGTCGTCCTGGTCCATGTCCCGCCCCACGCTCACCGCCAGCCGCAGCGACCTGCTCCCACGTCCGGAATTCAGTAGCCGCATCAGCTGCTCCCGCCATCCGTCGGTCGGCTTGCCGTCGGAGACGAGCACGATGGTGGGACGGAAGGCCCGGCGGGGGACCACCGACTCATCCTCGACGAGCGACGTGACCAGTTCCAAGGCCGCGCCGAGCGGTGTCCGCCCGGCGGCGACCATGTCCTGCCAACCGGTGTCGGTCATCGGGGAGAGCGGGCGATGAAGCGTTGCTCCGCCCAGGCCGAAAGTGATGACAGAGGCCCAGATCTCGCCGCGGATCGAGTCCTCGGCGGCGAAGGTCCGCAGCATCGTCGCGATGCTCTCGTTGAGGACCTTGATCTTCTCGCCGTCCATGCTGCCGCTGACATCGGCCAAGATGAATACGGGTAGAGGGCGTGGCTGCTGGACGAGCGGGCGTTGCGGTGCTGGTTCAGTCATGGCAATCCTACGATCCATATCGGATGGACAAGCGGGCAGAACGTTTCAGGATTCCGATTGCCGGCAGGTATGTCAAGCTGCTGGTACCGATCGAATGATCCTGCGTCGGGCCTGTTCCAGGTGTCGTCGAAGGGGTCAGCGAGTGTTCGTACTGGGCGTCTTCAAGGTCGCGGAGTTGCCGGGAGGAGTCATCTACCGCTGGGAGGCCGACGGCGGCGGTACGGCCGCAGGCTTCGTGCTGTTCGAACCGGAAGTTCCGGCAGTCAGACCATGCATCGAGGAGGGGGCCGTCCAGGGTGACCTGTTGATATCCGGCCCGCACTTGGTGGTCAGCGGACATGATCCCTTCTCGGACCGGCTCCAGGTGGTACGCGTCGCCGGCGCGATCATCACGAAGTTTCTGCAGCTCAGCGAGCCACCGGAGACCGCGCACAAGTACTACGCCTGAACCAGGCGCTGGTTCGGGAAGCTCCGGTGCCGTTCTTCAAGCGGCGTTCTGTGTGATCGGTGGCGATCGCGAACACCTGTTTGACGGGACATAGGGTCCCGCCGCGCGATGTGGGAAGGGGTGTCATGCGCGCCACGCCGTACAGTTCGGTCGCGAGGGGACTTCGGCAAGGTTGAATCCGGAGCAGCCTGCGTTGGTGTGAACCCGCCGGTGGAACATCCATAGCACGACGTCGAGCACCCGGATCGCGGACGCGGGTTCAGGCAGGTCCGCGTCCGTACGCAGCTTGGCGAGACGGCCTAGCAGCGCTCCGCCGTCGGTTCGGAGTTGGTGGTGCAGCCAAGTCCAGAACTCATGCTGCGGCGGGTTGAGCACGCATCCGACGACAGCGTCGTACACGGGAATGAGCCGCGGGCGCTTGCGGGCCAGGAGCTTGCCCGCGATCACTGATCCGATACCGCGCTGGTCGGTGAGTTCATTCCACGCGGTCCTTGCCGGACTTTTGTCGTCTATCAGGCGGCCAGCGCCGTTGGTGCCGAGGTCGACGTCAGCCGGGATATCGCGTAGCAGCGCTGAGAGCCGCCTGCCCGGATCGCCTTCCAGTAGGCCGATCGCCGCTTCGGCCGGCACGTTGACGCTGAGCAGGCTCACGGCGACGATGTCGACCGGGGTGAACTCATGTGGATCCGGATCCGCGCCTTCGAGCCGGCCGAGTGATTCGAACCGCCTGCCGGACCAGCCGGTGTAGTAACAGCGCAATGCGTTCTCTGCCGACGGGTGATCGACAATGGCGAGCAGGTCCTGGTGGTCCATGCGGTGGTGTGCCTCCTTTGCGGAGATCTGTTCGGCCGGTGTCGGCGTTAGCTGTTTGTCGAAGGGGCCACGGTGCCGGACATGATGTCCCGCAGTGCCGCGACGACCGTGTTGACGTCGTCACACAGTCGCCGCAGTTCCCTGGCGGTCAGGGCGAGTTCGTAGCTGTGCTGGTGGCCGGCGCGCGACAGGCAGGCCCAGGCTTGGCTGGCCTGGCGGCTGACGTCCCTGGTGGCGTAGCCGCCGAGCAGCAGTAGCTGGGCTCTGCGCGAGCGGACCTGAGTCACCGGCGGGCAGGTCCCGGCCCAGAACGCGGTCAGCTCGTTTTCCAATGCGAGCCGGATGAGCCAGGCGCAGGCTCGCGGCCAGGTGCCGCGGGTGCCGGGGACGACGTCGGTGAGCAGCCGCTCGGCGGCGGCCAGGTAGGTGTCGGTGTGGTTCACCGGAGCTCCTTGACCAGGCGGGTGGTGTGCTGGACGAGTGTTTCGAGGGTGCCGTGCTGTGCACCGTGGACGTTCTCCTGGCATGCTTTGAACGCGTCGGCGGCCCAGGGCCCGATGCGGTTGAGCGCGGGCAGGACATCGCGGCCGCGTTGCTGGTCGTCGAACATCGCCAGGGCGACGGTCTGCGTGAGCGTCTGCGCGCGGTCGATCAGTTCCTCGATCTGCGCGTGTCGCTCGCCGCGGTGGATGCGGTGGCGCCGGATACGTTCGTGGCTGGCGGCCTCGATGGCTGAGCGGCAGAACCCGGCGACCACGGGTCGGCGTACGTCGTCGACGAGTTCGTTCGTCTTTGCCAGCGCGTTGGCGTCGTCGAGGTAGCGGCGAACCGGGTCGAGGTTCTTTCGCAGCTCGATCACGGAGCCTTCGCGTCGCTGCACCTCCCAGATGGTGGCGTCGATCTGGAGGCGGCGGACGGCTTCGGGCAGGCGGTTGTCGTGGGTGAACACGATGACCTGGCGGTCGCGGGCCAGTTCGTCGAGGACCTGGGCCAGGCCGTCCACCTTCGACGGGTCCATGCTGTGCACCGGATCGTCGATGATCAGGAACTTGAACGGGCTGTCCTGGGCGCAGGCGCGCGGGAGGAACACCGCGAGACCGAGGGCCTGCAGTTCGCCTTGGCTCATGACGGCCATGGCCGAGGTGGCGGTGCCGTCGACGGTCACGGGAAAGGCGACGCGTCGGCGGGTGGTGGTCCCGTCCAGGCGCATGCCGGACAGCTCGACGTTGCTTTCCTGGCGCAGCCGGTCCCAGATCTGCTGCGACTGCGACGCGAACGGGGCCAGCCGGGCGGTACGGAGTTGTTCGGCGGCGTCCCGCAGCCATTCCCGCGCGGCCTTGAGCTGCGCCAGCAGCGGCTCGTCGGCGCTGGTGCCGCGGGCTTTGCCGAGCCAGTCCTGCAGCGCGGCGGCGTGGGCGCGCCAGGCGTCGTGGCGCTGGCGCAGCCACTCGGCCGCGGCGTCACGGGTGGCTGTCATCGCGTCGTACAGCCCGGGGTAGGCCGTGCTGATGTGGGTGGCGAGCTGTTGCGGGGTGGCATCGGCGGGGATCGCGGACCACTGCGCGAGTGCGTTGCGCAGCCGGCTGAGGTGCTCGCCAAGCGTGTCGGCGAGCATGTCATCGGCTGCGGCCAGGTGGCGGCCGCTGCCGAGCAGGGACCTCGCTTCGTTGCGGGCCTGGTCGAGTCGGCGGTCGGCTTGCCGGGTCTGTTCGGCGTCCGTGCGCATCCGGGCGAGGGCACTCGCGGCCTGGGCGTGCCAGTCGGCGTCGAGGGAGCCGGCCCCGCACACGGGGCAGGGTCCGTCGCCGTGCGTGTCGTGGTGGACGATGGCGAGGTCCAGCAGCGTGGCCAGCCGGTCGCTGGTCTTTCCGCGCTCGGCCTGCAACGCGCTCACGAGGTCGGCCGCGGCGGCGAGCTCCGCGGCGACGCCGATCGCGGACTGCGGTTCGGGAAGAAGCACAGTGGTCATGTGTCGGCAGGCGTCGGCGGCAGGGTCTGCTGCTCGATCGTCAGCGTCGGCGAGCAGTGTGTCGAGGGCCGCCAGGTCGGGTCGTCGCGCGGCCAGGATGGCGCATGCGGCGCGGGCCCGTTCGTCGCTGACGTCGGCGAGCCTGCGCAGCAGGTCCTCGCGGGCGGTCTTGACGGCGGTGACCCGTGCGTTGAGGTCGCGGCGGGCGCGCATGATGCGCTGGTCGGCGTCGGTGATGGGGTCGATGCCGAGGATGGGCGCGAGCGCGTCGAACAGGCCGCTGGGGGTCGCGGTCATGAGGCGGCCGAGGTCGCCGGCGGTGAGGAACGGCCGGTAGGTCTGCATGGGCTGGGTCCAGCCCAGCTTCTCGATGTCGGGGTAGGTGTTGCCGTGAGCGCTGATGCGGGTGACGGCCTGCCCGGGGTCGGTGTGTTCGGGCTGCCACGTCCGGGTGATGCGGATGGGTGTGGTGACGCCGTCGGCGCGTACCGTCACTTCTATGCTGCAGGGATCTGCGTGGTGTAGGTTGCGCCACCCGTCTCGGAAGACGCTGTTGCGTTCGGCCCAGCGTGCGCTGTCACCGGTGAGAGCGAGTTCGGCGGCTTCGGCGAAGCTGGATTTTCCGGATCCGTTGCGTCCCACGATCAGAGTCAAGCCGGCGTGGGGCTGCAGCCGCACGCTCGCGGAGGGGCCGACGCCGCGGAAGCCGGCGACGGTCACGGACTCGAGGTAGAGCGAGCTGGGACGGGGTGCGCGCGTGCCGGCGGGCATGGGCAGGTCGGCTTCAGCGCCGGCCATCGCTGCCGTGAGCTGGTCGTCGCCTGCATAGGCGCCGATGATCAGGCGGGTCACGTCGGGCCCCGGGCCGTCGGCGGCCAGCTTGTCGAGCACGAGTTGCTGCAGGGATTCGTCGGCGTCCACTGTGGCCTCCCTCGGCGCGGTTCCAGGAATACTGGCAATTGCTGGAAAACAATGGAGGACTGTACAGTGATGAAGCGGCACCGTCCAGGCCGGCCACGTACGGGTTACACCGACCACTGCACGACAAGCCTGCAGATCACCAGGAGGACGCCTTGCCTTTGGCAGGACTGACACTGCCCGCAGTATCCGCCTACGACCCTCCCGTGAGTGGTGAAGGCAGCCTCGATCCGGTCGGCCTGGCGAGCATCTCGGACCGTTTGGCTGACCTGCTCGTGCCCGGTTTGCGGGCCCGCATGGGCCAGGTGCGGTTCGTGACCGCCATCGCGGTCGGCTCCCTGGCCTGCGAGCCCCTGGCCGAGCAGGTCCCCGCCGACGGGATCTCCACGCCGGCGATCTGCTTCGAATGGCTGGCAGTCGAGGCCTTCGTCCGCAAACTCGGCAAGGAGCTCCCGTCAGGCATCCCGGGCAGCCAGAAGGCGCGGGCGGTCCTGCAGCGTTCGCAGCGGCTGTCCGCGGCGACCTATCTCAAGGGCCCGTCGGTTTTCGGATTCAACGGCGTGTACAAGCCTTTCGCCGTTGACGCGAGGGTGGTCGGACCGGGTCTGGAGCCGGGTACGCGCTGCGCCGATCTGGTCCGGGCCTGGGAACACGACCAGGACCTCAAGGGGTTCACCGACGACGTGCCGGGCACCACCGGACACGATCTGCGCAAGAGAATCCGGCTGGAAGTACAGGACGCGCTGGCGGCCGGCGGTTGCCGGACAGCTGCGGGCAACCGGGTGTTCGGCCAGCTCGCAGCCGCGTTGCGCCCCGATGACATGGGCCCGACCGAGCGGCGGGTCCTGCGCTCCCTGATCACCGACCCGGGCCACGAGACACGTGCCGAGCTCGCCGGACTCGTCGCCGACCTCGACCCGAGCCGGTACGAGGCAGAGCTGCTCGAGTCGGTTCGCCCCCGCTGCTCACCGGCACTGGCTCGGATCGTCGACGCCGTCGTCGCTTACGAACAGTTCGCGGCCCTGGTGGATGCCGGGTTCCGGACGCTGTGCTCCATCTCGTACTCGCTCGGCGGGCAACCCTTCACTCCCGCGGCGGCCCGCGAACACGAAACGATCAGGCATTGCGCCGACCATTTACCCGCGAGTTACCGGCGTGCGGCCGATGCGGTCGCGCAGGTGCTGCCTGACGCCGTTCTGGAACATCGCCTGGGTGAGCTGGCGTTCCCACGTACACCCGCCGAGCTCGCTGAACAGCTGCTCGCCCACCACGAGCAGGTCCAGGCCGGCAAGCCGCCCCACGGGCGGCGGCCCTGGTTCGAGCCACTGCGCGGTGGCTGGGTCGTGCGCAAGGCCTACGGCGCGGGAGACCCGCCGCAGCTGGGCCCCTGGTTCGTGCACCCGGTGCGGGTCGCTCCGCTGCTGCGCTTCATGAAGGACACCGCCGATGAGTGACGTCCGCCTGCTCGACCACTGGTCCGCGCCCGACGGCGCCGGCGCGCCACTGGCGTGCCTTGCCGCCAGCTTCACCTTCGACGTCGACTTCTTCACCCAGGACTGCATGTCGCGGTTCCTCGGCCTGTCGACGGTGTCGGCCGAAGGCGATCACATCTCATCGATCGCCGCGGTGCTGGAGGAGGAGGACCGGCTCAGCGAAGCCCAGGTCACGGTGCTGGTCGATCGCAGCAGCCCGGCGGAGAAACGCAATCTGCGCTGGGATCTGCTGCCCGTGGCCGCCCCTGGAGGGCTCCTGCACGCCAAGGTGGCAGTGCTGCTGTGGCAGCGGCACTGCCGCATCGTGATCGGATCAGCCAATCTCACGCCCGCCGGCTACCGCAGACAGGTGGAGCTCGCGCTGGCACTGGAACTCGCCGATGGCTGCCAGGTGCCGCGCCAAGTCTGCGACGACCTTGTGGCCGAGCTGCGCCGCATAGTCGCCCTGGCCGCCGGGCCGGAGGACATCGGACCGAAGGCACGCGCACTGCGCACGGTCGACCTGCTCGCCGACCGGGTGGCCGAGCTCGGCCTGCCGACGCGGCCTGAGGGACCGATGCGCCTGGCCGTGGCACCGGCCCGGCCGGGCATCAGCCCGCTGGTCCGGCTGGCCGACGTGTGGCAGGGGCCGCAGCCGCTGCGCGCCACGGTCCTGTCGCCGTTCTGGGACGACGGCCGGCCGGCACACTCCGTCGCCGCGGTCACACAACTGCTCACCGGTCGGCCGAAGGACCGACGCGAGCTGACCCTCCTGGTCGGGATCGACTCGCACCGGGGCAGCCTGCAGGGGCCGCCGACGCTGGCGGAACAGCCCGGCGCCCGGATCGCGACCTACACCCCGCGCGGCGACGAACCGCGGCGCCTGCACGCCAAACTGATCATGGTCGAAAGCGACGAGTGGGTCGCGGCGATGGTCGGCTCGTCCAACGCCACCACCCCCGGCCTCGGCCTGCACCCGCGCATCGGCCACCACGAGCTGAACCTGTGGATCGGCTGTCCCGCCACCGGTGGCGACGCCAAGGCACTACGTGCCCTCGCCGGCACCGGCACACCCGTCGAACTCGACGAGCAGGTCTGGGAGACGGTGCCCGACGAGGACGAACCAGCCGGGCCGCAACTGCCCACCGGGTTCATCGACTGCCTCATCGAACCGGGGCCGCCGACGCGGGCAAGGCTCACGCTGGAGCCGGCTGACCTGCCTGCTGCCTGGGAAATCATGCACCCGGCAGGGCAGACGGTGCTTGCTGCCAGTCGGTGGCAAGCCGCGGGCGCGGCCGTGCACAGCAGCGTGGACCTGCCGGCCGGGCCGCTACCTGCTTACCTGGTCGTGTGCTGGAGCGACGCCGGCATGGCATACCAGGCCGCGCTGACCGCCAATGTCGCCGACCGCACCACGCTGCCGCCGCCGGCCGAGCTCGCCGAGCTGCCTGTCGACGTCCTGCTCGCCGCGCTGGCATCCACCCGGCCGCTGCCGTACGCGCTCGAACAGTCACTGCGCGACCGCCACGGCACCAGCGCCAGCGCGGTCGAACGGGAACTGGACCCGCTGCGCCGCTTCGACGGCAGCGGCCTGCTGCTGCAGCGCACCCGTCGGCACTCCCTGGCCCTGTGGCGGTTGCAGGAGCGGCTCAGCAAACCCGCCACCAGCGTCGACGCCTTGCACTGGCGGCTGCACGGCGCCTTCGGCCCGATTGCCATCGCCGACGGCCTCGTCGCCGCACCTGAGCAGGACGCCGTCGCAGGCGAGCGCCACTTCCTCGTCGCCGAACTCGCCCTCACCGTCCGGGCTGTCGACTGGCCGACCGCCACCTCTGGTCTCGATCAGGCGACAGTCCGCGAACTCGTCACCCAGACCGTCGAGCAGCTGCGGCAACGCCGGGACAAACTTGGGCCGGCGCCTGACCCCGCACTTGACGCATACGTGCGCGATGCCCTGGAGGCCAGCCGGTGAACTGGACGCTCAGCGCAGACCTCACCCTGCACAACGATCGCGTGCCGGCTGACGACGCCGCACGGCAGACCCGTACCGCCGCGGAGATCCTGCGCCGCTTCGCCGACCAGCCCGGCGTCGTGCTGGCCGACGAGGTCGGCATGGGCAAGACTTACGTCGCGCTGGCGGTCGCGGTCAGCGTGCTGGCGGCGACCGGCCGCCAGCGGCCCGTCGTCGTGCTGGTCCCACCAGCCGTGGCCGACAAATGGCCGACGGAGTGGGAGGTGTTCGCCGAACGCTGCCTGCCCGCCGGCCACGGCCTGCGCGCCGCACCCCGGACCGTGCGCCACGGCAGCGATCTGCTGAAACTGCTCGACGACCCGGCCGAGACCCGGCAGCACCTGATCTTCGTGACGCACGGCGCGCTCACCCTCGGCCTGTCCGACCCGTTCGTGCGGCTGGCCCTCCTGCGGCAGGCGACGCGCCGCCACGCGGACCTGCTCAAGCGCCGCGACTCGCTGGCCCGCTTCGCCGGTGAACTGCTGCGCGACCAGCGCTTCCGTGACCGCGACCTCGTTACCGACCTGCTTGGCACTCCGCCCGGCAGGTGGCGTGACCAGTGGCGGCGCCGACGTCCTGACCAGCCCCTGGACGACGATCCCGTGCCTGCGGCGCTGCTGCAGGCCGTGGAACGAGTCGACCTCGGTCCGCTGCAGGAAGCGATCCTGACCGTGCCCGTCTACCGCACCGCGACATTCGACGAGCGCATCAAAGACGCCCGCCGGCTGCTCACCACCGCGCTGAACGAGACCTGGACGGCCAGTCTCCAAGCGCTGGATGTCACCCTGCCACTGGTGATCCTCGACGAGGCACACCATGCCCGCAACGACACCCAGCTGGCGAAACTGTTCGCCAACGCGGAAGCGGAAGACGACGCCGACGCGCTGCAAGGGCCGCTGGGCAACATGTTCGAACGCATGCTGTTCCTCACCGCGACACCGTTCCAGCTCGACCACCGGGAACTGCTGCGGGTGCTCGACCGCTTCCACGGCGTACGCTGGCCCTCGCCCGGTGCCCGCAAAGCGTTCGACGACCAGCTCGCCGACCTCGAACAAGCCCTGGACCGGGCCCGGGCGACCGCGCTGTGGCTGGAACGGACCTGGTCACGAATCGATCCGGCCGACGCGGACACGGTTGCCGCGCTCACCTCGCTGGACCCGCGGCAGGACCAGCCCGAGCGGGTGCGAGAAGCACTCGTCGTCGCCGGCGAAGCCCGCACCGACCTGCGCCGCGCGCAGGACCTGCTGCGGCCCTGGGTCATCCGGCATCTGAAGCCGCACAAAGCCCAGCGACGCCGCTACCTGCCTGGACGCGGCATCACCGACAACGAGCCCGCGCCGGTCGGGCTGGCAGTGGGCGGCTCTGCGACGCTGCCGTTCCTGCTCGCCGCGCGAGCCCAAGCGGTGGCATCGCTGGACCGCACCGGCGAGCGCGCCACTCGCGCCTACTTCGCCTACGGCCTGGCCTCGTCGTTCGAGGCGTACGCCGAGACCCGCCGCGACCAGGCACCCGCGCAGGACGAGCGGCCCACCGACGAGCCGGTGGGCCGGACCCGGCAGCTCGACTGGTATCTCGACCGCATCGCGAAGGCGCTGCCTGCGGAGACCGCCGACGAGTGGGCCCGCCACCCCAAGATCGCGGCGACGGTGCGGCGGGTGGTCGATCTTTGGTCCGCCGGTGAGAAGACGCTCGTGTTCTGCTTTTACGTCGAGACAGGGCGGGCACTTCGCACCCACATCTCCCGCGCGCTCAAGGCAGAGATTCTCGACCGTGCCGCGGCCGGACTCCAGCTGGAAGGCCAGAACGAGACGGAGGTGCTCGCTGCGCTGGACCGCGTCGGGGAACGGCTGCTTCGTAGCGACGTCCGTGGCTACCAGGTGTTCCACGACCGCGTCAGGGAGCAGATGGGCGGGCTCGACGACACCTCGGCCGAGCGGGCCACGGAGATCGTCGTGCGCTTCATGCGTACCCCCTCGTTCCTGGTCAGGTTCGCAGACCTGCTCCCGGACATGACCATCGACGACCTCATCGCCGGGCTCGACCGCCACGACTCCTCCGGGACGACCCTGAGCGACCGGGTTTCCGCGTTCGCGCGTTCGCTCGGGCAGCAGGTGGTGGCTGAACGCCACGAGCTGCTCGACGCACTGACGACCATCCAGACCGGTGGTATCGCCGCAACCGCCGACCACTACGACCCTTCGGAGCGCTCGCCGCGGCGGGAGCTGCTGCTGCCCAACGTGCGCCTGGCCAATGGAGGAGTGCGGGCCGACACCCGTCGGCGGCTGATGCTCACGTTCAACACGCCGTTCTTCCCGGAGGTGCTGGTAGCCAGCTCGGTCATGGCCGAAGGCGTCGACCTGCACCAGGACTGCCGGCACGTCATCCACCACGACCTTGACTGGAACCCCAGCACGCTGGAGCAGCGCAACGGCCGCGTCGACCGGATCGGTTCCAAAGCCGGGCGTACGGGACGGCCGGTGGTCATCTACGAGCCGTACCTGGCGGGTACGCATGACGAGAAGATGTTCCGGGTGGTCAAGGACCGTGAGCGCTGGTTCGGTGTGGTGATGGGCGAGACGCCGGACTCCGGCGAGTGGGCAACGGAGCGGCAGGCTGCGCGGGTGGCGCTGCCGGAGACGGTCGCGGCGGCCCTCACCATGGATCTGTCCCTGGTTGGCAAGCCTGACCCGGACGACGGCAGGGGCCCGGCCCGGCTGGTGCACCAGCGTGGACCAGCCGACCGGGCACAGCCGGGCGGCCCGGCCGACGGGACGCCGGCCGGGCGGTCAGGTCACAGCGCCCAGTAGGCGGCGGGCTTGTCGAAGTCCCAGCCGATACCCTCGATCTGGATCCGGCCGCCGTTGAGGTCGGCCTTGGACACGTCGAAGACGATCTTTCCGGCCACCTTCTGGCCCTGCGACAGGTCGATGCTGTCCAGGGCCCGCTTGAAGCCGGAAGCGTACGCGGTGTCGCGCACGGTGCCGTCCTTGGCGACGAACTTGAAGTTCGCGGGGCTGGCGTAGTGCGTACCCTCCTTGCACACCACGGTCACATCGAAGGCCAGGTAGACACCGCGCTCAGGCTTGCTGCCCCAGGAGCCGGGCTCCTTGGTGTGCTGCTTGCCGTTGGCGAGTGTGATCTCAACGGTGTCCTTGTCGCCGAGGCCGTCGTAGCTCAGGGTCACCGCCTGGCCGACCTTCGCGACGGTGGTCGTCTTCTCCGGAGCGGGGCTCTCGATGGACTTGCCCTCGCCGCCGGTGACCGAGGACGAGGTGTCGCCGGACCCGGCACCGCAGGCCAGCATCGTCAGGGTGGTGATGGCAGCGGCAGCGGTGACCAGGAGGTGCTTGCGGGTCGTGGAGGTGGTTCCCTCCGCGATTGGTCTGTAGCCGTTCGGTCTGGATGCTTGCGCGCAGCCCGACACCGAATGGAGATTGCTGGTAAATACTGAAAGAACCTGGAGGAATGTACATGCTCGGCGGGGCGCTGTCCACGCCACTCGTGCTACTTGCCCTTCTTGCAGCTCAGGGCCAAAGCTGCTGGTTGTGTTCATCGCGGCGGCGCCGCGTGATGTCGGAGCGGCGACTGGTTGTTGCTGGGAAATGCTGGAATCGGTATGGTTACGTCCGTGACAGAGGCAGCCGAGGCGCTCGAGCGCCGCATCGACGAGCTGCGTGCCGCGGTGCGCCGGGCGGTGGCCGGCGGCAATGCCGAGCGGGCCAAAGCGCTACGCGTCGAGCTGCGCAGAGTTGAGCGCGAATGGGACGACGCGCTCGAGGCCATGGCCGAACGTGTCGAACAGGCGGACAAGGCAGCTCCGGTTCGCCCCTCGGCGCCGCTGCTTCCGCTGCGAGAACAGGTGCACCAGGCGCTGGTGCTGCTGGGCGCGCCGGCCGCACCGAAGTTGATCATCGCGGTGCATGAGGCCTTCCAGGCCGGTGAGATGGTGCCGGCGCGGTTGACCAGCCTCCGTCGAGACGAGGAACGGTCGTTCCGCTCCGCCCCCTATGCCCGGCCCTATTATCTGTGCTCGGCGTTGACTTCCGATCTGCTGTCGCCGGCCCGGGGTCTGCTGGCGGTGTCGACCTGGCCGATGGAGCGGCGGATCATCGGTCCCCTCAGTCCGCGAGTCGATTTCCTCACCGCGGCGATCCGCCTCGCCGAGCACGTCGAACGGATACCGAATCCTTCGCCGGCGGCGGTCCGGCTGCTGTGGCGGTTCGCCGCCAACATCCCCGACGCGGCGTTGCGTGCCGATGCCATGACGCCGGTGAACGTCGCGACGGCCGCCAAGGCGGAACTCGACATCCACGCCGATGCCGACCGGGTCCACCGCGAAGCCGCCGCGAAACGAGCGAAGAAGCAGCTCGACGACGTGAAGCAACTGTTCGGCACCCAACTGCGCGAAGCCGGGGCTGTCGCCGAGTGACAAGGCGGTTACTCTCCTAACTTCTTCTGACGCTTCCCCCGCGAAGGAAACCCTGTGCAGAACGACGACACCGAGAGCCGCCTGCGGCGACTACGCGGGCGCGTGCAGCCCAAGCGCCACAACGCGCGCACCATCGCAGCGCTGACCAGCAATCCGGGTTGCGCCCGGCGCGGCGTGTGCGATGCCGCAGGTGTCGACAAGGACGCCCTCGCCAAACGAGTCGGATTCCCGGCCCGCTTCGGCCAGTCCTCATTCGCGATCACCCGGGGCAACGCGTTCGAGGCGCAGGTCAAGGCCAACGGCTGCGCCGAGCTGCTGACCCTGTTGCGCGAGGTGCTGAATCTGGAGATCACCGAGGTCGGCTACACCGACCTCGACGAGGTCGGCGGAAACGACAGCCAAGGCCTGCGCCACGCCCACTCCCGCTCGACGCTGCTGGCCGCCGCGGCCGGGCGCGACGACGTGGGCACCCTGTTCGACCATCCGCTGCTACGCATGGAGGTCGCAGGCAACGGCGTCTACCTGGAGCCGGATCTGATCGCGTTCCAGTACGCGGGGATCTTCCACATCATCGAGATCAAGTCGTTCGCGGTGATCGACGGGCAGGCTGACGGCGGGAAGGTCGCCTCCGCCGCGATCCAGTCCGCCGTGTACGTCCACGCGCTGCGCGCCTTGCTCGGCAACGACGATGCCGTCTCGTCCGACATCGTGCTGGTGTGCCCGAAGGACTTCTCGAACAAGCCCTGCGCGACGAAGGTCGATGTACGCAAGCAGCTGATCGTGCTCAAGCACCAGCTCAACCGGTTGGCCGGCATCGACTCGCTGCTCGATCCGCTGCCGGCGGGTCTCACCCTGGACCTGGCCAAGGACGACGCCGGGCAGCCCGCCCGCACGCCGGCGGAGCTCGTCGAGGCACTGGGTTGCATCCCGGCCCGGTACTCACCCGAGTGCCTGGCCAGCTGCGAGCTCGCGTTCTTCTGCCGTGAGGAGGCGACCGGCGAGACCGCGGCGCTGGGAAAGAGCGTGCGCGAGGAACTCGGCGGGGTCGAGACGGTCGCCGCGGCGCTCGGGCTGGCCGCCGGGAGTCTGCTGCCGTCCGAGGAGCAGGCCGAGATCACGGCGTTGCTGCGTGCCGCTGCGCGTATCTACGGTGAGTCGGCCCCGGCTGTCACGGCCGCCGGCGGCTACGCACCCCTGGTGGCGCAGGCGGCGGCATGAGCGCGATCACCTCGTACGCCCGGGCCATGGCGGTCGCGGCCCAGGTCGCACAACCGATCGCGACCGTGCGCCACGTGCACGTCGCGGACCGGCCGCTGGTGTTCGTGCCGCTGACCCTGGCCGGGGAGGCCAACGCACCGCTGGCAGCCCTGGTCGGCGACGCCGAGGACGTCCCCCGGCTGCTGGTCGTTCCGCAGCCGCGAGACCGCACCCAGCGGTTCGCGTTCGCGGCCGAACTCGCTGACGTTGTCGTCGGCTACCTCACGTCGTTCTGCGGCGCCGCGGACGAGATCAAGGGCCAGGTGTGCTTCCGGAACGCCCCGCAGATCCTGGTGCCCAACCCGGCCGGGGTCGGGTTCGTCAAACTGTTCGGCCGCTCGACCCGGTTCCGCAGCACCACCGGGCCGTACGCGGTCGCGCCGAACGTGCCGCTGCTCGGCCGTTGGCTGACCTGGTTCGCCGAGCGCGCCGAACATCCCGGCTCGGCGAACCTGCTCGCCATGACCGAGGTGCTGTCGATGCACTGGGCCACCGGGCAGAGCGCCATCGAGGACGCCAACCTCGCCGCGCAGCTCGGCTGGATCAGCCCACCGCCGGGGCGCACCGGCCCGCAGGCAGCGCGCGATGCCGAGGACCCGCTGCTGTGGCCACCCGCCGGGCCGACCACGGACCCGGTGTTCGACAACGAAATCCTCGCCCCGGCCATCCGCAACTACAGCGGCACCGAGCCCGGATCACCGAGCCAGGCACGAGCGGTCGAGCGGCTGCGGCAGGCGCTGCACAGCCAGCTCGAACCGACATGGCGCCTGATGTGGCACGGCGTGGCCCGGCTGCGTGAGCTGACCGCCGGGGCGTCGGTCGAGGGCCGGTGGATCGACGACCGGCTGCGGTTCACCGGCTTCCACGAATACCTCGTTGACGGAGGGCTACCGCAGGCCCGCCGCGACGGAGCGATCGCCGCCGCGCGTCGGCTCAACCGGCTCGAGCGCGCGCAGCTCGCCTATGACGTCGCCCGCGCCTTCGACGACCCGCTCGTCATGGCGAACCACCGCGCCGCCGGCGAGGCGTTCCTCTGCACGGTCACCGATGTCGAGCGGGAGCGCCGCGTCGCCAACGCCAACGGCAACGCGGTCACGCGGCCGCTGATCGTCGTACGCACCGCGGACCCGGCGCTGATCGCACCCGGGGCCGAAGTGCGCGCCGTCAGCCGCCAGCAGCAGAAGGCGGTGGTCGTGGCCGTCGACCCGCAGCCCGCCGGCGCCGATGTGAGTTTGGAGATCCAGAGCGGGATGGGCAGGTCCAAGACCCCGCCTCCAGGCACCGTGCCGGAGATCGGCGAGACGCTGATCTACACGGCGGTACTGGCCGACAGCATCCCGTCGCCGAAACTGCCCGACGCCGAGGACACCCCGTGGACCCACGGTGGCCCGCCCCAGCCCTACGTGCCCAGCGACGACGACGCCACGGAGGTGTGGGAATGAACGCCTTCGACCCGTCCGGCCAGGCTGAGCAGGTCATTCAGGCGGTGCTCGCCGATCTGCGCTCCGGTGCGCGCCGCGGTGTGGTCGTCGACTCCCCGCCCGGCGCCGGCAAATCGACCCTGGTCGTACGAGCCGCCGCGGAACTCGCCACCACCGGTGAGCCGCTGATGATCGTGGCGCAGACCAATGAGCAGGTCGACGACCTTGTCGAACGGCTTGCCGTGCCGTTGGCCCAGGCGCTGCCGGGAGCTCGGGTCGCCCGGCTCAGCCGGGCCGGATATGAGGCCCCGGCGCGTATCGCCGGGCTCTCCAACGTCGACGTCGACAGCGACCTGGCCGCGCTCGGCACCCCGGCGGTGACGATCTCGACCGCGGCGAAGTGGGCGCATGTCAAAGACCGCACCTGGCGGTGGGCGATCGTGGACGAGGCGTACCAGATGCGTTCCGACGCGCTGCTGGCGATCGCGCCGCGGTTCGAGCGGGCGCTGTTCGTCGGCGACCCCGGCCAGCTCGACCCGTTCTCGACCGTGGAGAACGACCGGTGGCGTGGCCTGTCCTGGGACCCGATGCAGAGCGCGGTCGCGGTGCTGTTGCGCAACAACTCCGACGTGCCCGTGCATCACCTGCCCGTGTCGTGGCGGCTGCCGCACAGCGCGGAGAAGGTTGTCGCGGAGGCGTTCTACCCGTACACGGGCTTCCGGTCGGGTACCGGGCCGGGGGAGCGACGGCTGACCTTCGCCACGAAAGGCTTCGGGGACACCGCACAAGACCGAGTGCTGGAGCGGGCGGCGGAGACCGGCTGGGGGCTGCTGGAGCTGCCAGCACGGCACACGATGCGCACCGACGCCGAAGCTGTTTCCGCGGTGGCTGAGCTGGCACGTCGGCTGCTGCAACGCGGGGCGAGCACACACTCCGAGCGCGGCACCCAGCCGGTGACGGCGCAGCGGATCGCGATCGGTGCCGCGCACCGGGACCAGGTCGCCGCGATCCGGGCCGCACTCGGTGACGCCGAGATCACCGTCGACACCGCCAACCGGCTGCAGGGCCGCGAGTACGACGTGACGTTTGTGCTGCACCCGCTGTCGGGCCGACGTGACGCGACCGCGTTCCATCTGGAGGCGGGCCGGTTGTGCGTGCTCGCCTCCCGGCACCGTCACGCGTGCGTGATGGTGGCACGGGCAGGCATCCGCGAGCTGCTCGACGCGCACCCGTCGAGCGAGCCGGTGCACCTTGGGCAGCCGGTCAAGTTCCCCGACGGGTGGGCGGCCAACCAGACGGTGATGGCTCACCTGGAAGGCCACCGGGTGCGCGCCTGATAGGTGGCGTCGTAGGCGTCGCCCGCGCCGCCTACGACAAGCTCGCCCACAGCCACAAGCGCGAGCATGTGCACGCCGTCGAGAGCGCGAAGAATCGCGGGACACGCCGGCGGCGTGTCGAGAAGGCCATCGCGACCCCACGGAGTTGATCCCCGAAGGACTCCGCACGTCGATCCCACCGAGTGGGACGCTCCCCGAGTGGCGACGGAGGTCGGGAAGGTGGCTGATTTGAGGATTAATCGTCACAATTGCGGGCATGAAATTTTCGGGGGTGCTCGGTGGCGCGGGTCGGCGGCTGCTGGCCGCGGTTGCCGTGCTCGCCGTGGCGACGGGCACTCTCGCGGCTTGTAAAAAAAGTGATGAAAATGACGAAAAACCTCCCATCCGGCTCGGGGCGCTGCTCCCGCTGAGCGGATACTTCGCCCCGACCGGCCAGCCGATGGCCGACGCGTACAACATGGCGGTCAAGGAGGCCAACGAGGCGGGCGGCGTACTGGGGCGCCCGGTGGAGATCGTCTTCGGTGATGACGCCTGCGACCCGGCCGCGGCGGTGGCCGGCGCCAACGAGCTCGTCGGCAAGGACATCACGGTCTCGGTGGGCGGCGGGTGCAGCGTGGCGGCCGTGCCGAGTCTCAAGATCTTCCACGCGGCGGGGATCCCGATGATCATCCCGGCTGCCAACTCCACCGATCTGCTCGCGCCCGGGTACGACAGCGTCTTCCTGCTCGCCGGAACCACCAAGCTGGAAGCGAAACGCAGCATCGAGGTCATGGGCGAGCTCGGCGTCCGGCGGCCGGCCATCGTCGATGACGGCACGAGCTTCTCCGACACCCTGGCGTCGGAGACGACCACGTTCGTCCAGGAGGCCGACGGCGGGACGACCTTCACCGGGCGGCAGCGCGTCAGCCAGGGCGCGACGAGCTATCCCCGGGTCGTCGCGACCGTGCTACAGCAGCGGGCCGACCTGGTCTTCTACACCGGCTACTACGCCGAGGCCGCCAAGCTGGTCCGGGACCTGCACGCCGCCCACTACACCGGCAAGATCCTGCTCGCCGACGCGGGAACGGACCCGGCCCTGCTCAAGCAGATCACCCCGGCCGAGGGGGACAACCTCTACGGTCTCTCGCTGCCCGTGGCCCAGTTTATGCCACAGGCGTCGGCGTGGGCCGCGAAGTACCGCGCCGCCTACGGCAGACAGCCCGGACCGTTCACCATGCAGTCGTACGACGCCGCCCGGCTCGCGATCAACGCGATCGCCCGCGCCGGCACCACCGACCGTGAAGCCGTCCGCAAGGCGATCGCCGACACCGAACCGGGCGACGTCCAGCTCCTGTCGGGACCGTCGGAATTCCGCCGGGACGGCACGCAGGTCAACCCGACCTTCCTGCTGCTGCGGGCCCAAAACGGGGCGTTCGCCCTGGCGGACTAGCCACAGGCGCGCTGGGTCGCAGGTGAGGCGGGCCACCTGCCGTCGAGTCCTGTCGGTCATGACCTGGCTGGCTGCGCCGGCCGTTGCGCACCGTCCACCACCGGCTCCGGCAGTTCATGACAACAGCGGGAGTCCCTACCCGCATTCAGCCCGGCTGGGCGGCCGCCCGCAACGGATCGGCCTGACCTCCAGCACGCGACGGGCCGAATGCCGCCGTCAACCGATCCGCTTTCCGCCCGCCGTGCTGTTTCCGGCTGCGGCACCGGGCAAGCCCGTACCGCCGGCGACCCGAGGACTGCTGGTCGAATGCGGGCTGAGCAGGGTCTTTCGCCTGCAGCGGGCGTCAGTGCGGGCGTCGCGTCGTCGTGTCAGCGGCCGTGTCAGGACGGCGACGGCCCCGCGACAGGACGCCCCGCGATCGTAAGCGCCATGAACGGTTCAGCCACACAACCGCAAGGCCCCGAGAGCAACGCAGCACACACAGGATCCACGTCCCGCCCCCCACTCAACGCATCCGCGCCAACGCCGAAGGAGCACACCACCATGTCCCTCACCCTCACCCTCAGCGACCAGGACAAGCGCACCCTGCGGACCGCCGCGTACGGTGCGGTCTCGCTCCTGGCAGCGGCCGGTGCCGCCGGCGGCTCCCCGCACCGGATCGCCACCGACGGCTCCATCGCCCTGGCCTCGGCCACCGGCCCGGTCGGCCACGTGCTCGCGGCGAAGACCAGGGACCTGAAGCTGAAGGGCACCTCGGTCGCGCAGATCGCCGACCAGGTGCTGCCCGCCCTGACCGAGGCCATGCGCCTGCTCAACCGGCAGGCCCCCGTCGAGGCCGGCAACTTCCGCGACACCGTCCTGCTCGCCCTCGAAGCCGCCACCCGCAAGGACGGGGCGAGCCCCACCACCGCGGACATGATCAGCAAGATCACTGCGGCGCTCGACGCCGCATGACCTGCCGCCCCGGGGTCCGCGCGGACCCCGGGGCCCTGGACGGCCGATCCACACAGCTCAGAACCGGCGTCGAGGCGTCGGCTGCTCCGGGATTCCGCTCGGCAGCACGACACCGAACCGCTCCCGCACCTGACGAATACACCAGGAGACTCATCATGAACAACGACAACCGTGGCTTCTCCCCGACGGGGCTGCGCAAGATGCACGACGTGCTGGCACGCCACGTCGACTCCGGCAAGATCCCCGGCCTGGTCGCCCTGGTCAGCCGCGGAAACCAGACCCACGTCGAGACGATCGGGACGATGCGCCACGACGGCGGCCCGCCGATGCAGCGCGACAGGATCTTCCGGATGGCCTCGACGTCCAAGCCGGTCACCGTCGCTGCGGCCATGATCCTGCTCGACGAGTGCCGCCTGCGGCTGGACGACCCGGTGCAGCAGTGGCTGCCCGAACTCGCCGACCGGCGGGTGCTGACCCGGATCGACGCCACGCTCGACGACACCGTCGCGGCGCGGCGGCCGATCACCGTACGCGACGTGCTGACCTCCACGTTCGGGCTCGGCATGGACATGACCGCGCTCGGCACCCCGATCATGGGCGCGATCTTCGAGCAGGGGCTCACCCCGAACCTGCCCACTCCGATGCCCGAGCCCGACGAGTGGCTGCGCCGGCTCGGCGCGCTTCCGCTGATGCATCAGCCCGGCGAGCGCTGGCAGTACCACATCAGCAACGACCTGCTTGGCGTGCTCGTCGCCCGGGTCAGCGGCCAGACGTTCGAGGCGTTCCTGGCCGAGCGGCTCTTCGAGCCGCTGGGAATGAAGGACACCGGCTTCCACGTACCCGGCGACAAGATCGACCGGCTGCCGCCGCTGTACGCGCCCGACCCGCAGACCGGGGAGTTTCACGTGTGGGACGACGCGGTCAGTGGACGGTGGAGCCAGGCTCCGGCGTTCGCCGGCGGCGGTGGCGGGCTGGTGTCCACGGCCGACGACTACCACGCCTACTTCCGGATGCTGCTCAACAACGGCGTGCACGGCTCGGAGCGGATCCTGTCCCGGGCTGCGGTCCAGCTGATGACCGCCAACCAGCTCACAGCCGAGCAGACCGCCGCCCGTACCGCCATGGCCCGCGACAACGTCCACATCTCGTTCGGCCAGGGCCAGCACGGCGGCTGGGGGTACGGGATGGCGGTGCGCACCTATCGCGGCGACTACGCCAACATCGGCCAGTTCGGCTGGGACGGCGGCAGCGGCACGTCGACCTACGCCGACCCGAACGAGCAGCTCACCGGAATCCTGCTCACCCAGGTCGGGGCGTCCGTGCCGGACTCCATCCGGGCCATGCACGACTTCTGGACCACGGTCTACCAGGCGATCGGCGACTGACGTCCGTCTGCGCCCGGTTGGGGGCGCCTGTCATGGCGTTCGACATCGGCACAGGCAAGGCGGCGCGGCTCATTCGGGAGTCGCGCCGCCGGGCGTCTGCGATCGGGACCGGCGATGCGGTCGGCTTCGCACTGCTCGATCATGCCGCGGTCTGAAGCCGGGCTCTGAACTTGCCTCCGGAGGCGGCCTTCGTGCTGGCCACGGCCCCGTTATCAGGTTGTGATGCAGTCGACTTGGTCGACGGACCGTCACGGATCGCCGTCCGCTTTGTGGCAGCCACGCACTGCTGACCGAGTCGGAATCACTGCGGGTGAACGCCGATTCGGCACTGTGATCGGAGTCCGTGAATCAACCGGGCGAAGCAGGCACCCGCGCTGGGCAACCGATGGGTAATGTCCGGGCTCCCATGAAGAGGGGCGCTGCCGGCGGGTGAGAACCGCGGTGGGCGCCCACCCTCTTCTGGGACCTCCCGGCAGAAGCGGGGAGCGGCCGCGGTGCTAGAGACACCGCAGCCGCTGCAGTTCTCTCATGATCTAGGGGACCACAATGAGAACACGAGCGATCGTACACGCTGCGGCGAAGCTGTCAGCCGTGCTGGCCGTCAGCGCCGTGCCCGTCCTGGTAGCGCCGGCCGCCGCCAGCGCCCAGGACGTCGCACCGATGGCCATCACCTGCGACCCCATCGGGGTCACCTGGTTCTCCTGGAAGAACAAGGTCAGCTCCACCGTGTTGACGCACTCTTCGGCCTGGGACAACATCACCAACATCACCCAGTCGGGAGCGCTGCAGACGCAGACCGCGACGGCCGTCACCTCGACGATCACGAACACGGTCGGCACCGGCGTCAGTGCCAAGGGCGTCATCGCCTCAATGGAGATCAATTACAGCCTGCAGCTTCAGGACGCCGGCACCTCGACGACCACGGAGACCGTCACCGCGAACGTGAGCGTCCCGCCGCACAGCACCGTGGTCGCCTACGGCGGCACCATCCGGTACACCGCCGACTACGAGCACTTCAAGTGCCCCTCGGGCGTCGCCGTCCGGGACCAGTACGGCAAGGGCATCTCGTGGGACACCATCCGACGGGGCTGGGTCGACTGCTCCATCAGCACCTCGAACACGCTGGCGAACCTGGCCAAGGCCAAGGAGTGCTGAGCGCGCCACCCGAGCGGCGCTGATCGGCAGGCGGCAGGGCGGTGACGCCCTGCCGCCCTGAATCTGAAGGAAAACCCATGCGCAGACTCCTGATGTCCACCTGTACGGCGCTCGGCCTGCTCGCCCTGACGGCGTGCACGGCGGCGGCTCCGGAAACACCCGCCGCAACCCCGGCGACCCCACCGGCCTCCGCTGCCGCCGCCGCGCCGCTGACCTGTGCCCAGCAACCGCAGCTCAGCTGGGGCGAGCTGCGCTCCGAAGACGTACTGACGCGGGCCGTTGTCATGACGGTGGGCAAGGGTTCGCAGGTGACCGAGTCGACGACCGTGGACGTGACGCAGGTCGTTCCCGGCGTCGTCGGAGCGGACCTCGCCGAGGACTTGAAGTCCTACCTGTACGCCCAAGCCGGTGAGCACACCGGGGAGATCGTCGACGGTGGTCCCACGCCGACCGACGTCGAGGGCGCCTGGGACCCCAAACTCGCCACCCCCGGTCGATACGTCCAGTATCTCGGCGTGAAGAAGCTGACGATCAGCGTCTCCATCGCGTGCGATGGAAGGAACGCGTCGGCGCAGTTGACAGGCTGGCGAGGTTCCCGCGCCGGAATTCTCGAATGCACCGTTACGCCTTCGGCGACCCAGGTCATCGCCAACGAAGCCAAGAAACGCTTCTGCACCGCCTGACCCGCTGCACGGGCACCCTGACCGATGCCGGTCAGGGTGCCGGCCCAGACGAGGTGGCCTACTGCGGACGCGGCCGAAGCTCGGCCCGCAACTGCAGGAACCGGAACAGCCCTGGCCGGCCGGCGACCTTCT
Organism: Catellatospora sp. NPDC049111; assembly: GCF_040648615.1. Classification (NCBI taxonomy): domain Bacteria; kingdom Bacillati; phylum Actinomycetota; class Actinomycetes; order Micromonosporales; family Micromonosporaceae; genus Catellatospora; species Catellatospora sp. NPDC049111. The sequence continues at coordinate 277,130 of NZ_JBEZEB010000004.1, forward strand.
GGTACTCGTCGACGACGGCGTCGACGAACGCGGGAACCTCCTCAGCCGGCAGCCGTGACGTCCAGTCCGCGAACCCGACCGTGCACCACTGCGCGAACTGCTCGCGCGAGCCGAAGTCCCATTCCCGGTCGACGACCGAACTTTGCACGACCTCCAGGCCCGCGCTGCCCGCGATCGCGGAAAGCTCGTCGGGCTCGATGTGCACATACGGCTGAGCGAAGCCGGCGAAGGCCTGCGCCCAGCGCGGATCGCGCACCGTTTCCATCGCGACGCGTTCGATGCTCGGGCGGTCACCCTGGCAGACGACCTGCACGAGCACCCGACCGGTGGGTTTGAGCGCCGCCGCGATGTTGCGGTAGGCGGTCTGCTGCTCGGCCACCCAGTGCAGCGCGTTGAACGAGACCACCAGGTCGAAGTCCGGCCCGAAAGCCATCGTGACGACGTCGCCGACCTGGAACGACACGTTGGTCAGCTGGTCGTCGGCGGTGCGGGCCACCTCGATCATCCGCGGCGACGGATCAACACCGAGCACCGCTCCGTCGGGCACCATGGAGGCGATCAGCCGTGTCACGAATCCGTCGCCGCAGCCTACATCGAGCACCTGCTCGGTGCCCGCGACCGTCACGGATTCCAGGCAGGCCGTCGCCATGGCTCGCTGCAACGCGCTGATGTGGGCGTAACCGGCGCCGTCCCAATCGGCCATCCGCACTCCCGGACGTCATTCAACTGAAGCACGCCCAGCCGGTACCGGACCGTTCCCGGAGCCGGCTGGCTCGTCATGCATTCTGCCGCCTGCGCCGGGCGGAAACCGGTCGACGCCTTTTCTGGATCGGTTCAAGGCGATGGCCACGGTCAGCCGGCCGAACCCTTGACCGGCATGGGCCCGGGGGACAGACGACGGATGCCGGTCAGCAGCGCGGCGACGAACGGGTCTTGTTCGAACCGGCCATATCCGCCGCTGTGGCGGTGGCCGCGCACTTCGTAGAACAGACAAGCCCGTAGCACGTCGAGATCGTCGCCCACCTCGGCCGACTCCTGCCAGCGGTGTCTGACGGATCGGACCAGCCTGCTGAGACCCTCCATCTCGCCGTGAAGTTCGTAGCCGTTGTAGCTGTGCGCGAACTCGATGAACTGCGAGCTCTCGGCATCTGCGGAAGGCACCCGCACCTGCTTTGCCATGATCGACCAGACCTCCGCGCGGGCTCAGGCCAGATTCAGTTGCCAGGACACGCCGAAGCGGTCGTTGACCCAGGCGAACCGGGTGCTGAAGCCGTAGTTCGAGGGCGGCATGAGTTCCTGGCCGCCTTCGGACAGCGCCGCGTGCAGGCGGGTGAGTTCGGCGTCGTCCTTGCACCGGACGAACAGCGACAGCGACGGCGTGAACGTGAAGGCGTGCTTGACGAAGCTGTCGCTGCACAGCAGCCGCTGCCCGGCCACCCTGAATTCGGCCAACTGCACGCCGGTGTGCTCGCCCTGGTGCGGCGTCACGCTGATGATCTCGCCGTCGTCGAACAGCGAGACGTAGAAGTCCATGGCCTGCGTGGCGGCGCCTTCGAACATCAGGAACGGAGTGATCGCGGGGTCGTCGATGCTCATGACCGAACGTTAGGCAAGTGTCTGCTTGCCTGTCAAGGCGACCCGCGCCGCCTGCCGCGGTCGGGACCCGGCCGACGTCGCGCCGACGGCACCGGATCCCGACCACATTGCCTGCTGCGGGTCACCCCGCCGGGTTGAAGCCGCGCCCGTCCAGCTCGTTGATGAGCGCGTCGTCGCGGGTCACCTCGATACCGCGGCCGCGCAGCTCGGCGACCAGCTCGGCCTCGCGCTCGACGGGGATGTGCAGGAAGCCGCCGTTGAGCGCGGTGAACTCGCCGGCCCCGAACCGGGCCTGCACGTCTTCGGGCAGCAGGTCGAAGGCCTGGGACGTCACCATCGGCGGCCAGTCGCCGTCGATCACCGGCCCGACCTCGCTGATGTCAAACGCGGCGTCGTCGGGTTCGGTGTTCGCGGGTCGTCGTCAACTCCGTTCGGCCGGGGCTTTCCCGCGCCCGGCTGAACCTGCGTTCCGAGTGGTTGATCAACATGGGCGTGACTGATGATGCGGCGAGGTCCGCCCTTCGCTGGCGCCGACCCTGCTTACGACGCTGGAGCTGCTGGGCTTACGCCGCAAGACAGACAAGATCGACGGACTGCTGCGCTTCGGCCTGACCATCGCCGTACGTACCGGCCGGGTGACCCGCGACAGCCACGGCTACTACCGCCACGCGGGCTGAGGCGGCACCGCCGACCGGCTACCCGTGCGCCCGCAGCCGGCGGCGGCGGGCGGCCTCGGCGATGCCGTGCACCAGTCGGGCCAGGTCCGCGGCCCCCCGGCGTCGTCGGCGCGGCGCACCGTCGTGAGGATCGCAGCGACCTCGTCGAGTTCGACGCCCTCACGCAGCAGCACGAACTGCAGCACCAGCCCCGCCAGGCGGGCGTTGCCGTCGTCGAACGGGTGGAAGAACGCGACGTCGAGGTACGCCCGCGCCGCGCGGGCCGTCACCGGGATCGCCCGGTCGGCGGTCTGCGCCAGGCACGAGACGAACCGCTGCTCGGTGTCGGCGTGCAGCCCATACCGCTCCCGGCCGTTCTTCGCGTACGCCGCAGCCCGGCGGAACGCCGCGACCGGGACACCGCGGCGGCGCGCCAGCGCCCACTGATCGTGGGTGGACTTGGTGATCGACCCGGCCCACCGCGACGACGACAGGCCCGTCAACCCCCGCTTGCGCTGCGCCCACCGACCATTGTCGTGGCCAAGCCCGTCACACAACGCTGCTTGAGATCACCAGCGGCCAGAGAACCCAGATGTTCACCCACCGCAGCCAGCACATACTCGTCCTCGACGCGCAAGCCCTTGAGGCGGGTGCGGATCGCCACCCCGGACGGGCCGGACACCACGAACGGCGCGGCCATCGACCGCAGGTCAGCCATGCGCGGCGGCCTCCAACGCCCTGCGAGCGCGGTTGTTCGCCGAGCGGCGCCCATACAGGCGGGCACAGAACGAGGTCAGCACCTCCACCATGTCCCGCACCAGGTCATCATCGACCCCGCCGTCGTCGAGGACCACCAGTCGACGGCCGCAAGCCGACAACGCGGCCTCCACCAGTTCGGTGTTCATCCCGAGCCGGTCACGGTGCTCCACCACGACAGTGATCACCTTCGGATCGGCGAGCAGGCGCCGGGCCCTGGTACGGGAGCCGTTCATCCCCGAGGCGACCTCGGACTCGATCCGTACCACCGCGTGTCCGGCCTGCGCCGCCCACCGCGACAACCGTGCCACCTGACGATCAAGATCTGCTTTCTGATCGCGCGAGGACACCCGGGCATACAACCCCACCCCGGCAACCGGGCCCGGCCCGGCGTTCGCCTCGACATTCACCAAAATCGTACGTGGACCCACCCGCGTCGCCGGCACCGGCAACGTGCCCTCACGAAACCAGCGATACGCCGTATGGGGACTGACCCCCTGTGCCCTCGCCCAATCCGCAAGATTCACAAAAGAACCCTAGCATCCACCCATGCGCATTAATAACCGCTTATGCACACTCGCCCTCAGCTGTTCGCGACCCTTGACCTCCCGCACGGCAGCCGACGAGCATAACGGGTCCTGTCGGCAGCCACCTGAATCAGGACCCGAGTCCCGCATCGGCCGGCTGCCCGACACCGCCCACCACCCGCGCTGTGTCAGAGCAGGTTCCACCGGTCGAGCAGCAGCGTGAGCAGGGACTCGCCGACGAGCGCGATCACCGTGAACACGGCTGCCTGCAAGCCGGGCGGCATGGGGGAGCGCCGCGCGAGCGGGGTCAGTGAGTAGGGGACCATCACCGCGGCCGCGATTGGTACGCCGCCCAGCAGGCCGAACAGCAGCGTCCCGGCCCCGTACGCGCCGGCCTGATACCACGACAGCCGCAACGCCATGCCGTCGACGAGCCGCACCTCGACGGTGCTGCCCGGGGTCGGCTCGCCGCCGGTGTTGGGCATCGCCACCTTCCACGGCAGTTGCGATCCGTCTGCAGGAGTGAAGTATCCGGTGCAGTCGGTCCATTCGGTCATCGTCTCGTGGTCGATGACCTCCGACGTACAGCCGGAGACCCGGACGGTGCCGGGCACGCCAGCCCATCCGGCGCGGGCGAGCGACTCCGCACTCAGCTCCCGTACGAGCATGGCGTTGAACCACATCCACAGCAATACCACGGCGAGCAGGCACAGGCGCACGAGCACGACGGAAGCCTTCTCCCGGAAGGCGGCCGCGCTGCTCATGTGGCAAAGCTACCTGTGGGCGGCGAACCTGCGGAACGGCCCGGATGGGACCTGCGGTGAATCCACACAGGACGTTCGCTGCATCGGCCGTTTCCGGAGGTGGTCACGTGGCGCGATCACCGCACCGTCGTCGTGCCTGCCGTCCCGGCAGCTCGTGCGGCTGGGGATTCCCCAGCCCGCGTCGTGCCGGGCGCGGCATCGGATTGTCGTGGCCGTGCGGCAGGTGTGGCCTGCGCCGATCGATGATCGTCATGGGGTGGATTGAAAGTTGCCTCTGGTGTCGCGCAGCGGGGATGTGCAACGATCCCTTCGCATCGCGGTAGGGCGTATCAACGCACCGGACCTACACCCCGTGGTCCCGCGCCGCTATCGCCTCATCCAGGAGGACACCCCCGTGAGACTCGTTCGACCGGCCGGCAGACGTCCGGCCTCGATGGCGTTCGCCGCCGTCGCGGCAGCCGCGCTCGTGGCGGCTTCGGTGGCAGGCGGCGCGCAGGCCGCCCCGCCGGCTTCGACGGCCACCGCGCTGTACCTCGTCCAGACCGTCAGTGAGCCGGTCGCCAACTACGCCGGTGGTGTCAGCGGCTATGCCGCGACCCGGCCGGCCGCCGGTGAGCGCGTGGACGCGCATTCGGCCGCGTCGAAGAAGTGGCGCGACCGGCTGCGGGGCGAGCACGACGCCGCGCTGCGCGGCGCGCGGGTCGACACCGCGAAGAAGTCCTACGACTACGGCGTCACGTTTAACGGTTTCAGCGCCCGGCTCACCGCGGCCGAGGTCGCGCGCCTGCGGGCCGACAGCGGCGTGCTGCGGGTGTGGAAGAGCGAGCAGCTGACCGCGGACACGATCACGACCCGTGACTTCCTGGGCCTGACCGGCTCCGGCGGGGTGTGGAGCAAGCAGTTCGGCGGTGACTCCCACGCCGGTGAGGGCGTGATCGTCGGCATCATCGACTCCGGCATCTGGGCGGAGAACCCGTCGTTCGCCGCGCTGCCCTCGCCGCGGCCGGACCAGCGGGTCATCAACAAGAAGTGGAAGGGCGTCTGCGACGCCGGTGTCGAGCAGCCGATCGCCTGCAACAACAAGCTGATCGGCGCCCGCTACTTCCACGACGACGCCAACGTCAACGACGCCGAGTTCCTGTCGCCGCGTGACTACAACGGCCACGGCTCGCACACCGCGTCGACGTCGGCCGGCAACTCGGGGGTGACCGCGTCGATCAACGGCGGCGTCGTCGGCACCGTGTCCGGTGTGGCGCCGGCGGCGCGGATCGCGGCGTACAAGGTGCTGTGGCACAACCCGGTGGCGGGCAACTCCTCCGGCGGCACCGCCGACATCGTCGCGGCGATCGACGCGGCCGTCGCCGACGGCGTCGACGTCATCAACTACTCGATCTCCGGTTCGAGCCAGTACGTCGTCGACCCGGCCGAGATCGCGTTCCTCAACGCCGCCGCGGCCGGTGTGTTCGTGTCGGCTTCGGCGGGCAACTCCGGTGACACGATCGGCGTGAGCAGCGTCGCGCACAACTCGCCGTGGCTGACCACCGTCGCGGCCAGCACCCACGACCGCGGCAACACCAAGACCGTGACCCTGGGCAACGGTGCGACCTACACCGGTGTCGGCGTCGGCGTGGCCGCGGGCCCCGCGACGCTGATCGACTCGACGAACGCCGGTCTGGCGGGCGCGGACCAGAACCTGGTCAACCTGTGCTACCTGGGCACGCTCGACCCGGCGAAGGTGACCGGCAAGATCGTGCTGTGCGACCGGGGCGGCAACGCCCGCGTGGAGAAGAGCGCGGCCGTGGCCCAGGCCGGCGGTATCGGCATGATCCAGGCCAACACCAGCGCCGCGCAGTCGCTCAACGCCGACTTCCACTCGGTGCCCAGCATCCACCTCGACGCCGCCAGCGGCGCCGCGGTCACCGCGTACGTCGCCTCGGACGCGAACCCGACCGCGAGCATCTCCGCGGTCAGCACCGACCCGGTGCGCGCCCCGGCCATGGCCGGCTTCTCGTCCTACGGCCCGGCCCTGGCCGGCAACGGCGACCTGCTCAAGCCGGACATCACCGGTCCCGGCGTCGACGTCATCGCGGCGGTCTCGCCGGCCGCCAGCGGCGGCAACCACTTCAACTCGCTGTCGGGCACGTCGATGTCGGCCCCGCACATCGCCGGCGTCGCCGCGCTTATCAAGAGCAAGAACCCGAAGTGGTCCCCGATGTGGATCAAGTCGGCGATGATGACGACGGCCACCACCAAGGACAACACCGGTGCGCCGATCCAGTGGTCGCAGGGCGACGCCACCCCGCTCAACTACGGCTCCGGCCACGTCGTACCCGGCAGCGCCTTCGACCCGGGCCTGGTCTACGACTCGACGCCGGAGCAGTGGCTGCAGTACGCCTGCGGCATCGGCCAGCTGCAGCTGATCACCGAGCCGGAGTTCTGCGCCTCGGTCGGCTCGATCGACCCGAGCGACCTGAACTACCCGTCGATCGCCGTCGGCGACGTCCCCGGCGCGCAGACGGTCACCCGCCGGGTGACCAACATCAGCAAGAACAGTTCGGTGTACACCGCGCAGGTGAAGGCCCCGGCCGGGTTCACCGTCAAGGTCGAGCCCAAGACGCTGACGGTTCCGCCGGGCAAGTCCAAGACCTTCAAGGTCACCATCACCCGCACCACCGCCGCCGCCGGCACCTGGGCGTTCGGCTCGCTGACCTGGTCGGACCTGCGCAACCACAAGGTCACCAGCCCGATCGCGGTGCGCTACTCGGCACTGGCGGCACCGGTCGAGGCCACCGGCACGGGCACCAGCGGCAGCACCACGCTGTCGCTGCGCACCGGCTACGCCGGCACCCTGACCACCGCCGTCGGCGGCCTCACCGCCGCCTCCGTCAGCAACCTGGCCTTCGCCGGCCCGAACCCGACCTTCACCCCGATGGAGTCGGACTCGGTCAAGAAGGTCACGGTGACGGTCCCGGCCGGCACCGCCGTCGCCCGGTTCTCGACCTTCGACGCCGACGTGCCCATGGGCACCGACGTGGACGTGTTCGTCTACCCCGCCGGCAACACCAGCAGCCAGGTCGCCAGCAGCACCGGCGGCACCGCGCAGGAGTCGGTGACCCTGACCGAGGGCAGCTACGACGTTTACGTCCACCTGTTCGCGGCATCCGGCGCGGTCACCATGCCGGGCAACGCCTGGGTCGTGCCGAACACGGCGGCTGGCAACCTCACCGCCACCCCGGCCACCCAGACCGCGGCCGTCAACGGCCCGGCGACGGTCACCGCGACCTGGACCGGCCTCACCGCGGGCGTCCGCTACCTGGGCGTACTCGCCTACGGCAACGGCAGCTCGCCCGTCGGCCAGACGGTGCTGTCCGTCAACGGCTGACCGGCAACGCAGTGACAGGGGCGCCTTCCCGTGGCAGGGAAGGCGCCCCTTCTGCGCGCCGGACGCCGAAGTGACAAGGGCATGGAGCCAGCACACGGCCTAAAGCGACCAATCATCCGATTCGCCCTCAAAGCTGATATCCAAGTCATACGGTGGTCGAGAACTGTGTGCCGATCACCGGAGGATGCAGATGAACACCCGGACCCGATCCCTGGTCCTGCTCGCCGCCGTCATGACCGTGGCCGGCGGGGCCGTCACCGGCTGCGGCACGACCACGGCGACACCGGCCGTCGTCGCCGCGCAGCCCAGTGCCTCCGGACAGTTCAACAACACCGACGTCCAGTTCGCCCAGCAGGCCATCGCCCTGCGGCAGCAGGCCCGCTGGCTCGCCCAGCAGGCGGTCGAGGGCGCCCAGTCGGTCGGGCTCAAACAGTACGCCACCGAGGTCGAATCGGCGTCGCAGCCGCAGATCGACCAGCTCACCGCCTGGCTCACCCAGCACAACCTGCCCGTGCCCTCGGCCGCACCGGGTGGGATGGCGTCCATGCCCGCCATGGCGTCGGCCGCGCCGAACGCGATGCCGTCGATGCCGGCCATGCCCGACGCTGCCGCCCTGAAGGGACTGAGCCCCGAACAGTTCCAGGCCAAGATCGTCGAGCTGTTCTCCACCAACCACGAAGGCCTGCTCGGCTCCATCACCGCCGAACTCGCCAACGGCGTCGACCCCACCGTCAAGGGCATCGCCGACAAGCTCAAGGCCACCGCGACCAGCGAGCAGCAGCAGCTCAAGGCCCTGGCCGGTCCCACGCCGACGCCTTCGCGCTGATCCGGGGCAGGACACGACGCACCAGTCGCTGACCGCAGATGCCGCGGTCAGCGGCTGGTCTTTTCGGCGGACACCCGCCTGTCGGCGTCCAGGGCGGCCTGTTCCACACGCCGGCGGTAGTCCGACCACCACGGCTCGTCGCCGGCGGGCAGGTTGTCGTGGCTGGGCAGCAGCCCGGCCGCGCCGTCGATGAGTTCACGGACGATGTCGGCGTGACCGGCGTGCCGCTGGGTCTCCGCGGTGACGTGGACCAGGACGTGGCGCAGCGTGGGCGTCGCATCGCCCCACCACGGCACCCGGCCGACATCGTCCAGCGACAAGGCTTCGATGGTCGTGTCGGCGTGGGCGGCCGCACGCCGGTACAGGTCGACGATCTCCTCGCGGGTCTCGTCCGCGGTCGCCCACATGTCGGCGTTGGCCTGCGCTGCCTCGCCGACGAAGGGCAGGTCCTGCTCGAAGGGCCGGCCGAACACGACACCGAAGTAGAGGATCTCCGTGGCCGCCGAGTGCTTCACCAGGCCGAGCAGGTTGGTGCCGGTCCGGGTCAGCGGCCGCCGGATGTCGTACTCGCCGAGCCCGTCGAGTTTCCACAGCAGCGACTCGCGGCCGCCCCTCAGGTATCCGTGCAGGTCTGCCTTCATCGCGCCACTATGGCAAAGGCCGGATGAGGGCGCTGCCCCGAATGCCCGGGGCCACGGCCGCGCCGCAGGTCAGGAAGAGAGCGCTTTGTTCTTGAGCGCCTCGAACTCGGCCTGGGTGATCGCTCCGGTGTCGAGCAGGGACTTCGCCTGTGCGATCTGGTCGGCGGGCGACGCGCCCGTGCCGACGGCGGCGCGGATCTGCGCGTCCATCTGCTGCTTCATGGCCTGCTGCTGCTTGAGGGCGCGGGCGCTCATGCCGCGGCCGCGCACGATGAGGTAGAGCAGGATGCCGATGAACGGCAGGACGATGACCAGGATGGTCCACAGGGCCTTGGCCCAGCCTGAGGTCTCGTGATCGCGGAACAGGTCCGAGAAGATCATGATCAGCAGCCAGAACCAGATCACGAACAAGAAGAATTCGAACATGAACAGCAGGAAGTCGCCGTTGCCGAACGACGACTGAGCCAAGGTCATCATGCGTGTCCCCGGGTGTCGTTGATTTCGACCCGGCGCGTCATCGCCACCGGTTTATTCCCAGACGCTAGGGCAAATGCCGCGGTTATGTGGTCAAACGGTCCGATAAGGGGGCGGGGCTCGGCCCGGTGCGGGTCGGGCGGGCGCTGCGCGGATGGCTGCGCGGGCCGGTCGCGAGGCGGTCCCGGCTTGCGCCGATCCGGACAGGTGCCCATTATGTGCGTTGATCACGAAGGTGATGAAGGAAAGTGACGTCCCCCTAGGTCGGCCCGCCGCCGCCTCACCAGGCCGCGCCCGAGCGTCGTGGCACAGGCCGACCAGGCGTCGCAGCGTCGCGAGGAGGACAGCACACGTGCCAGACGAGACGACCGCAGCCGGCGCAGAGCACCCGGACGCACACCCGCAGCACGACGAAGCACAGCGGCGACACCGCCGACGACGGTGGTGGCTGTTCACCGCCACCGCCCTGGCCGTGCTGCTCTGCATCCAGCCGCTGTTCGCCGACGGCGACGACGCGGGCTCCGCGCCGTCGTGGCATCCGGACACGACACCCGACGGCCACTGGTCGATCGGCGCGGCGCAACCGACCGCCGGGCCGCCCTCGGCCACCGCCAGCCCCACACCGGCGCCTGCGCCGACCTCGGCAGTCCCGACACGGCCCGCGGCCACGGGTCCGTCGCGGTCACCCGCTCCGGAGCCGCTCGGCCCCGCCGACGCGGCCGGGGTGCAGGACCTCGCGGCGAAGTACTGCCGGCAGCATGTGAGCGGCTCCGTGGCGACACCCCGCGCGGACGGCGGCTGGCAGTGCGTACGGCTGCTGGTGTTCGTGCGAGCCGTCGACATGGACGTCGCGTGCGCCGACGCCTACGGCAAGGGCGCCTACGCGCGCACCGCCGACCAGGACGACGCGTACGCCTGGCGGTGCTACCGGCGCTGATCCGAAGGACCCCCGCTCACCGGTGGTCGTCGGGGTCCGGCTGGGGCACGGCGAGCTTGTGGGCGACATCGTCGGCGACCGGGTGGCCGGCGTTGGCGTACAGCTTGTACGCGTGCTCCCAGCGTTCACGGGCCGTGGCGTGCTCGCCCAGTGCCTGGAACGCGTCACCGGCATGGTTGGCCAGCTGCGCGTCCAGGATCGCATCGCCCACTTCCCGGACCAGGTCACGGGCGATGTCGTACTGCTCGATCGCGGCGGCGTACGCGCCGAGGGCGTGGTGGGCCTGGCCGATGTTGTCCAGGGACACCACCTCGTTGACGGTGTCACCGGCCAGGTGCTGGTCGGCGGCGGCCCGCTGGAAGAACCCGATCGCCGCCGCCGGGTCCCCGCCGTAGGCCAGATACAGGCCGACGCCGTTGGCGGCCCGGCCCGCCCAGCTCGGGTCGTCCAGACCCGACCACAGCTCCAGGGACCGCTCGACGTGGGCCAGCGCCTTGCCGAGGTCGCCCTGCAGAAAGCACACGTAGGACAGCACGAACTCGGTCTCGGCCTCCCCGCGGTGGTCCCCGGTGTCCCGGCACAGCTGCATCGACTCGTGCATGTGCGTGTACGCGTCGGTGAACCGCTGCAGACGCCCCGCGACGGCCCCGAGGAACCGGTGGGCGTGCGCGGCCGCCGCATGGTCCATCGATGCGGTCGCCGCCCGCAGCGCCACCGCCCACGCCGCCCCCTCGTCGTGCCAGCGGTGCTGCTCGTACAGGAACGTGTCCAGGGCCCAGCCGAGCTGCCACGCGTACTGGTCCTGGCCGTCGTCGCGGGCCTGGCGCAGGGTCGCCAGCAGCACCGAACGTTCGGCTTCCAGCCAGGCCAGCGCCGTGCGGTAGTCGGGCCGGTGGCTGCCCTCGGCGGGCGGTACCGGCAGCGGGATCGCCGGGCGGATCGGGTTCAGGACCCGGTCGGCCTCGTGGGCCTTGCGCGTGTAGTGGTCGAGCAGCCTGGTCAGCGCGTCGCGGCGCTCGTCGCCGCTGTCGGTGGTGCGGGCCAGCTCGTGGGCGTAGTCGCGGAGCAGGTCGTGTAGCTGGTAGCGGCCCGGCCGGTGCTCGACCAGCAGACCGGCATCGACCAGTTCGTCAAGTTCGGGACGGGCGTCGTGCACCCCGGCTAGGGCGGCGGCCGCGTCGGCGGCGATGTCGGGTCCGGCGGTGAGGCCGAGCCGGCGGAACAGCCGCGCGGCCGCTGGGCCGACCGCCGCGTACGACCAGGAGAACACGGCGTGCAGGCTGTCGTGGCTGCGCGAACCGGCCCGGCGCAGGTCGGCGGCGGCCGTCGCCAGCGGCGACCCCGTCTGGGCGACCCGGGCGGCGGTCAGCGCGAGCGCCAGCGGCAGCCGCCCGCAGACGGCGACGGCGTCGGCGGCCGCGGTGTCGTCGGCGGAGCCGGGCAGGCGCGACCGGACCAGCTCGACGGCTTCGGCCTGGCTGGGCAGGTCGACGGGCACCGGCACGGCGGCGTATTCGGCGACCAGCGAGGTCAGCGGGCTGCGGCTGGTCACGATCGTGCGTACGCCGGGGCCGGCGGCCAGCAGCGGGCGCACCTGGTCGGTGTCGCGGGCGTTGTCGAGCACCACGAGCAGGCGGCGCTCGGCGGCCAGGCCGCGGAAACGGGCCGCCTGCGCGGTGGGGTCCGCGGGGATGTCGCGGGCGGGCACGCCGAGCGCGTCGAGGAAGACGCGGATGGCGTCGGCCGGGTCGAGGATGCCACCGTCGCGGGCGTATCCGCGCAGGTCGGCGTAGAGGCGGCCGTCGGGGAAGGCCGCGGCCTGGGCCGCGGCCCAGTGCACGACGAGCGTGGTCTTGCCGATGCCGGGCGGCCCGGACACCACCGTGACGGGCTGGACAACGTTGTCCAGCGCGGTCAGCGCAGCGGCGCGGCCGACGAAACTGCCGGCCATGGCGGGCAGCAGGTTGGGTCCGGCCGGTTTGGTGCCTGCTCGCTGGCGCAGTCCTTCGTGGACGCCGACGAGCACGTCATGGCGGCGACGCCACTCGGCCAGTTCGGCCTCGCTCGCGCCGCAGGCGAGCACGAACGGGCGTACCAGGGTCTCGAAGTCCGGCGGCCGTTTGATCTGCCCGTCGAGGATCGCGTAGAGCTGGGTCCGGCTGATGCGCACCTGCCGGGCGATGCCCGGCAGGTCGCGTCCCGAGGCCTGCCACAAGGTCCGGAGGTTGGCGCAGAACTGCGTGACGGGGCTGGTGCGATCGTCCACATAGGTCACCCTATCCGGTGTGCTCAGGTGCCCGTATTCCGCAGGACGGCGACGATCAGGTGAACGGACCGGCCGACGGCGACCGCCCGGGTCAGAAGACCGCCCCCGGGTTGAGGATTCCCGACGGGTCGAGGCAGTCCTTGATGCGCCGGTTGAGCTCCAGCGCGTCCGGGCCGAGGTAGTCGGGCAGCCACGCCTTCTTGAGCCGGCCGACGCCGTGCTCGCCGGTGATCGTGCCGCCCAGGGCGATGGCCAGGTCCATGACCTCGCCATAGGCGCGCTGGGCGCGCGCCGACTGGTCGGCGTCCATCGGGTCGAACACGATCAGCGGGTGCGTGTTGCCGTCACCGGCGTGGGCGATGACGGCGATCAGGACCTCGCGTGCCCGGGAGATCGCTTTGATGCCGCGTACCAGCGCACCGAGTGCGGGCACCGGCACCCCGACGTCCTCCAGCAGCAGCGAGCCCTTCTTCTCCAGGGCCGGGATCGCCATGCGCCGAGCCACGGTGAACGCCTCACCGGTCTGCGGGTCGTCGGTGGTGAACACCTCGACGGCCTGCCCAGCGCGGCAGAGTTCGGCGATGTGCGCGATCTCCTGCGCCGCGTGCGTGTGGGGCTCGTCGGACTGGATGACGAGCATGGCTTCGGCGTCGCGGTCCAGGCCCATCCTGGTCAGATCCTCGACGGCGTTGATCGAGGTGCGGTCCATGAACTCCAGCATGGACGGGCGCAGGCCACGCGTTACCGCCAGGACTGCGCCGGTGGCGTCGTCGAGGGAGGCGAACGTGGCGACCAGGGTCGCCCGCGGCCGCTGGGCCGGCAGCAGCCGCAGCACGATCCGGGTGATGACGCCCAGCGTCCCCTCGCTGCCGACGAACAGCTTGGTCAGCGACAACCCGGCGACGTCCTTGATCCGGGGTCCGCCCAGCTCGACCGCGGTGCCGTCGGCGAGCACGACGGTGAGCCCGAGCACGTAGTCGCCGGTGACGCCGTACTTCACGCAGCACAGGCCGCCGGCGTTGGTGGCGACGTTGCCGCCGATCGAGCAGAACTCGTACGACGACGGGTCGGGCGGATACCACAGGCCGTGTTCGGCGGCGGCCGCCTTCACCTCGGCGTTGAGCAGGCCCGGCTCGACGACGGCGGTGCGCGACGACGGATCCACCGTGATCGCGCGCATGCGCTCGGTCGAGACGACCAGGCATCCCGCCACGGCCGAGGCCCCGCCGGACAGGCCCGACCCGGCCCCGCGGGTCACCACGCCGATGCGGTGCGCCGTGGCGAACCGCATCACGGCCTGCACGTCGGCGGTGCAGGTGGCCCGCACGACCGCGAGCGGCACCCCGGCGAGGGGATCGTTGGCGCGGTCCCACCGGTAGGCGTCCATGCGGTCCGGGTCGGTGATGACACAGTCGGCGGGCAGCGCGTCCACCAGGGGCGTCACGTCGACGGAACCGGTCGGGCCGACACCGCGAGAGGCTGGGTCCATCAGGCACCTCCCTGATGGCCAGGGCCGTCGCGAGCACGCCTCGCCGCAGACCATGACCTTCGATCTCTGATCCTATCGGGTCTTCGTCGATGGTTCACGGGCCCGAGGCCGCGACACCGAAGGGCAGGCTGTGCGCGGCGACCTGGCCGGGTGACGCCGCGCACGCACTCGATTGCCACTGCCTGCGCACTGGGCGTCCGTAGCGTCGTCGATGCACGAGGGCGGCTGCTGCTGCCGGTTCGGCCGGCATCGCGCTGCGTCGCCCGAGGACGAGCGAAGGAACATCCCATGACGATCAATGCCGGTGCCCCTGTCGTGGTGGGCGTGGACGGCTCGGCCGAAGGGCTGGCCGCGGTGCGCGTGGCGGCCCGGGAGGCGGCCCACCGGCGGCGTGCGCTGCGGATCGTGCACGCGTTCATCTGGCCGCTGATGCACGTGCCGGTCGGCCCCGCTCCGGGCGGCCCGGCCGACGGCGGACTGCGCCATCAGGCCGAGCGGTACGTCGAGCAGGCGTTGGCCGAAGCGCACCAGGTCGCCCCCGAGGTGCCGGTCACCGGTGTGGTCGTCGACGGCGCGCCGACCCCGGTGATGGTGCACGAGTCGCGCGGGGCGGCGCTGCTGGTGCTAGGCAACCGGGGTCTGGGCGGGTTCGCCGAGCTGCTGATCGGCTCGGTCACCGTGCAGGTCACGGCCCGTGCGCTGTGCCCGGTGCTGGTGGTACGCGGTGAGCCGCGCGCCCGCGGGCCGGTCGTGGTCGGCGTCGACGGCTCGGAACTGTCGATCGAGGCGGTCGGGTTCGCGTTCGAGGAGGCCGCCAACCGCAGCGCCCCGCTGATCGCGGTGCACGCGTGGCTGTTCGCGACACCCGCCCTGCGCGACGGCTCGGTGCCGCGGGTGCACGACGTCGACGGGCTTGGTGAGGAGCTGGACCGGGTGCTGCCCGAGGCGGTCGCCGGGTACGCCGAGCGCTTTCCGCAGGTGGCGGTCCAGCACCTGCTGGTGCGCGGCACCCCGGCGCACGTGCTGGCGGAGCAGTCGAAGACCGCCCAGCTGGTGGTCGTCGGCGCGCACGGCCGCGGAATGCTCGGCGGGCTGCTGCTCGGCTCGGTCAGCCACGCGGTGCTGCACCATGCGCAGGCGCCGCTGGCGATCGTGCGGCACCGGTCCCGGCCGCACTGACCTGGTCGCGGGATGAGTGGAGGAGCCGGGATGGGCGAGCGGGCCGATGTCGTCGTGGTGGGTCTGGGGCCGGGTGGCGAGCACGTGGCCGGTGCGCTGGCCGAGGCGGGCCTGGACGTGGTGGGCGTCGAGGCGGAGCTGGTCGGTGGGGAGTGCCCGTACTGGGCGTGTGTACCCAGCAAGATCATGATCCGGGCGGGGAACTCGCTGGCCGAGGCCCGCCGCGCGGCGATCCTCGCCGGCACCGTCGAGGTGAGCGCCGACTGGGGCCGCGTCGCCGACCGGATCCGCGAGCAGGCCACCGACGGCTGGAACGACCGGGCGGCGGCCGGCCGGCTCACCGCCAAAGGCGTGCGGCTCGTCCGCGGAACGGGCCGCCTGACCGGCCCGCGCCGCGTCGCGGTCGGCGAGACGGTGTACGAGGCACGCCGCGGCGTGGTGCTGGCCACCGGCAGCCGGCCGCGGATCCCCGCGGTCGCCGGGCTGGCCGCGACGCCGTACTGGACCAACCGCGACGTCATGAAGGTCGAGCGGCTGCCGGCGTCGCTGCTGGTGCTGGGCGGGGGACCGGTCGGGGTGGAGATCGCCCAGGTGTTCGCCTGGTTCGGGTGCGCGGTCACCGTGATCGAGGGCGGTGAGCGGCTGCTGTCGAGGGAGGAACCCGAGGCGGGGGAGCTGGCCGCCGCCGCGCTGCGGGCCGACGGGGTGTCGGTGCTCACCGGCGTGCGGGCCGAGCGGGTCGAGCACGACGGCGCCGGGTTCGCGGTGTGGGTGCAGGGTGAACCGGAGCCGCTGCGCGGGCAGCGGCTGCTCGTGGCGGCGGGCCGGGGCGTGGACCTGGCCGGGATCGGCGTCGCAGCGGTGGGGCTGGACCCGGCGGCCAGGTCGGTGCCGACGGACGCCCGGATGCGGGCCGGGGACGGGCTGTGGGCGGTCGGCGACATCACCGGTGTCGGCGCGTTCACGCACATGGCGACGTACCAGGCGCAGATCGCGGTCGGCGACATCCTCGGCCGGCCGGGGCCGACCGCCGACTACCGGGCGCTGCCGCGGGTCACCTTCACCGACCCGGAGATCGCCGCGGTCGGTCTGACCGAGCAGCAGGCCCGGGAGCAGGGTCTGCGGGTGCGGACCAGCCTGGTGCCGATCGACTCCTCGACCCGGGGCTGGATCCACGGGCCGGGCAACGACGGGTTCGTCAAGCTGGTCGCCGACGTCGACCGGGGTGTGCTGGTCGGGGCGACGTCGGCGGGCCCGGCGGGCGGCGAGGTGCTGTACGGGCTGGCCGTGGCCGTACACGCGCAGGTCCCCGTCACCAGCCTGCAGCACATGATCTACGCCTACCCGACCTTCCACCGGGCGGTGCTGCCCGCGCTGGAGGCCCTGCACTGACCTTGCTCCCCAAGCCCCAGCCTGGCGGCCCGCCGGCCGCGAGCGCGGTGAACGCCCTCCCCACCGCGCCCCCGGCGGCCACCAGGCTGGTTTATCGCAAGCGGCCGCGGCCGTCGGCAGCGTGGTGCGGGATGCAGCCGGCGGATCCGGAGCCATGGCCGGTCCAGTGCCCGGTTGGGCGTTTTCGGTGGTCCGCTGAGCAGGGCGGACCGTCCGGACACCGGATCTGTGACAGCCCGACGAAGATCTCACCGCGAGCGGCCCTGGGCTGGGCAGCCGCCGCCTGACCGGCCCACGATTGACCGCGACCGTGACCTGCCCGGCACACCGAAGCGATCTTCGGTGGGGGTGGGCGACGAGGCGATGGGGGCGTGTGATGACCGGTTGTGCGTTCGGCGAGCGGCTGCGGGAGATCCGGCAGTCGGCCGGGATGACCATCGAGGAGCTGTCCGCGGCGTCGGGTGTGAGCGGCCGGGCGATCAGCGACATGGAACGCGGGCACAGCCGGGCCCCGCAGGAACGGACCCTCGCCGCGCTGACCGGCGCGCTGGGGGTCGCCGACCCCGACCGTGCCGGGCTGGTCGCGCTGGTGCGCGCGGAGCGGGCGGGCAGCCGGGTCGGCCGGCCGCGCACCGGCGAGCTGCCCCGCGGGATCGGCGACTTCGTGGGCCGCGAGCGGGAGCTGCGGGAGCTGCGCGGCCACGCCGCGTCGGGCAGCGGCCGGACACCGGTGGCGCTCGTGCACGGCCAGCCGGGGCTGGGCAAGACGGCGCTGGCGATCCGTGCGGCCGAGCAGATGCGCGACCTGTTCCCCGACGGGCAGGTCTACCTCGACCTGCGCGGCACCGACCCCGAACCGATGGGGGCAGGTGAGGCGCTGCGGCGGCTGCTGCGCGCGCTGGGCGTGGAATCCCGCGGCATCGCCGAGGACGAGCAGGAGCGGGCCGGGCAGCTGCGGGCGATCACCCGCGAGCGGCGCTGCCTGCTGGTGCTCGACAACGCGGCCGACGAGCGGCAGGTGCGGCCGCTGCTGCCCGGGGCGGGCGCCGGGATGGTGGTCGTGACGAGCCGCCGGCTGCTGGGCGGGCTGGACGGGGTGCTGCGGATCGGCTTGACGCCGCTGACCCCGGACGAGTCCGCGCAGCTGCTGCGGGCGGTCGCGGGCCGGGCCTTCGACCAGGCACCCGGGTACGAGCTGGGTGCGGTGACCCGGCTGTGCGGGCACCTGCCCCTGGCGCTGCGCATCGCCGGGACCCGGCTGGCCAGCCGTCCCGGGTGGACGATGGGCCACCTGGCCGGGCGGCTCACCGACGCCGACCGGCGGCTGGCGAACCTGCAGGTCGGGGACCTGGGCGTGGCCGCGGCGTTCGCGTTGTCGTACGCGCAGCTGTCCGGCCCGGCGAAGGTGCTGTTCCGGCGGCTGGCCCACGTGCCGGGGGCCGACTTCGCCGCCGCCCACGCCGCGGTCCTGGCCGAGGTCGACGCCGCGCAAGCCGAGGACAGGCTGGACGAGCTCACCGAGCTGGGGCTGCTGCAGCACGAGGGGTGCGAGCGCTACCGGTTCCACGACCTGATCCGGCTCTACGCCGCCGACCGGCTGCGCTGCGAGGAGTCCGCACAGGCCAGGGCGCGGACCGGGCAGCGGCTGGGCGACTGGCTGCTGGACACGGCGGTCGCGGCCGGGCTGCGGTTCGCACCCGATGCCGGTGCGCGCGGCGGGCCGGGGCCGGACGACCGGCCCGGTCTGCCCGCGTCGGCCTCGCCGGAGCAGGCGCGTGCCTGGCTGCGCGCCGAGGCCGACAACTGGCTGCCCGCGCTGCGCTCGGCGGCCGCCGACGGCCGGCACCAGCGGGTCGCCGACGTCGGCGAGGCCCTGCACTGGCACGCCGAACGCAGCGCCCACACCGGACGGTGGCCGGAGGTGTTCGGCCTGTCGCGGGCGGCCGCGGCCCGGCTGCCCGACCGCAGGCAGGAGATCACCCACCTGGCCTACTACGGCTGGGCCGTGTCGGTCTGCCAGCGCCGCCACGCCTACGGCGTGGACCTGGCGATGGAGGCCTACCGGCTGGCCGAGGACCTCGGCGACACCAGGGAGCAGGCCGCGGCGATGCACCACGCGGCCCACGCGTGGCGGCTCGGCGCCGACGCCTGCCGGGCCGTGGCGGCGTACCGGCTCGCCCTGGACCTGGCCGGCACGGCCGGCGACCACGACGGGTACGTACAGGTCCGGATGGGGCTGGCGCAGGCGCTGGTGGAGTTCGGCAGGCCGGCCGAGGCGATCGAGGAGTTCCGGGGCGTGCTGCGCGAACTCGACGCGCGGGCGGTCGATCCGGCGGCGGCGCGGATGGCCGCGATGACGGCCCGCGCGGCGCTGGCCCGGTGCCTGGGCGACGTGCGGCGCTGGCCGCAGTCGCTGGCCGAGGCGGTACGGGCGCTGCCGCTGGCCGGTGAGCACGGACCCCATTTCGCGGGCCGGGTCCACCTGACGCTGGGCCGGTCGCACTCCGCGCTCGGGGCCACGGAGCAGGCGCGTGCGCACCTCACCCGTGCGATCAAGCTCCTCGGCGGCCACGACTCCGGCCCCGGCGCGGCCGGGAGCCGTGCTCCGTCCTGCACGCGGGCGCTGTGCGAGGTGGAGATCCCGGTGTGGGCCTGGCACCGGGGCATCGCCCAGCACGCACACGTCGGCGTCCACTGCGCCGAGCACCGCACCACGTCGATCGGTGTGGCGCAGGCCGCATTGGCGGCCCTCGACGGAAGAGACCACGTAACCGCAGTTCAGGGCGCATGCGTCTGAGTGAAGCGGGAGCGCGGGCCGGGGCTCGTGAACGCACTCGGGTGCCACTGCTTCGGCACTGGGCCCGCCTAGCGTCGGTGCGGACAGGGACGACACGGATCGCGTCGCCCCAGGCGGCGGACCGGTCCACAGAAGGGCCGCCGCGGCCGGACCGACCCGGACCACACCCGCGACCGCGGTGCGGTCCGACCTCAGGAAGGAAACACACGTGTCACCGAGAAAGAAGTTCCTGGCCATGGGTGTGGCCGCGGCGGCAGTGCTGGGCGTGGCGGGCGTCACGGCGATCGCCCCCAGCGCCGCGCAGGCCACGCACGACCGCGGTCCGAAACCGACGGTCGTGCTGGTGCACGGCGCGTTCGCCGACTCCGGCGGCTGGAACGGCGTGACCCGCGAACTGCTCCGCGACGGCTACCCGGTCGTGGCCGCCCCGAACCCGCTGCGCGGTGTCGCCTCCGACGCCGCACAGCTCAAGGCCAAACTGGCCCAGATCGACGGCCCGATCGTCCTGGTCGGCCACTCCTACGGCGGCATGGTCATCTCGGCCGCGGCCACCGGCAACCCCAACGTCAAGGCGCTGGTCTACATCGCCGCGTTCACCCCCGACAAGGGTGAGAGCGCGTTCACGCTGGCGTCGAAGTTCGAGGGCAGCACCCTGCCGCAGACACTGCGGCCGGTCCCGCTGCCCGACGGCAACGTCGACCTGTACGTGGACCAGCAGATGTTCCGCCGGCAGTTCGCCGCCGACGTCCCGGCCAAGGACGCCGCGCTCATGGCGGCGACGCAGCGCCCCGCCACCGCGGCGGCGCTCAACGAGGCGGCGGCGGGCGAGCCGGCCTGGCGCACCATCCCCAGCTACCACCTCATCGCCGAGGCCGACCAGACCATCCCGGCGAAGCTGCAGC
Organism: Catellatospora sp. NPDC049111; assembly: GCF_040648615.1. Taxonomy (NCBI): domain Bacteria; kingdom Bacillati; phylum Actinomycetota; class Actinomycetes; order Micromonosporales; family Micromonosporaceae; genus Catellatospora; species Catellatospora sp. NPDC049111. The sequence continues at coordinate 297,714 of NZ_JBEZEB010000004.1, forward strand.
ACTTCGGCGCCGAACGCGCCCACGGCGTCAAGCAGCGCGAGCAGGGCGCCTCGCACGCGGTGTTCGTGTCCCGGGCCGACGACACCGCCGACTTCATCGAGCGGGCGGCCCGCGAGACCGACTGACTTGAAAACAGCCGACCGCACTGAGGGGGGCGGTGGGCAGCGGGTGGCGGGGGCCGGGGGGCTCACCTGCCAACCGTGTCGGGTGGCGGAAATCGGGGGATTGACCCGCCACCCGTGTCGCGGCCGCAGTACGGACCGTTCTCGTGGCATTCGAATGTCACCGGATCCGTACTGCGGCCGCCTTGGCGTGCGATGACACCGCCCGGCCGATCGGGGAACACGGCGTGCACACCCGATTCTGCGTAACTTCTGCCTGGTAGACGGCCAGATCCGCTGGTTGCATGGAGGGTCGAGCCGGTCCGCACGGGACCGCGACCCGACAGCGAAGGCAGCCATGACTGAGTCGACGACGGCGGTGCGGTTCACCATCCTGGGCCCGGTCGCGGCCCGGCGCGGCGGCGTCGAACTCGAACTCGGCGGCCGCCAGCAGCGGCTCGTGCTGGCGCTGCTGCTCGCCCACGCCGGATCGGTCGTCAGCCTCACCGAACTCGTCGACACGATCTGGCACCAGGACCCGCCGGCCAGCGCGGTCAACGTCGTCCACCGCTACATCGGCACCCTGCGCCGGCTCATCGAACCCGACCTGCCCGTACGCGCCGTCGGCAGCCACCTCATCCGGCACGCCGCCGGCTACCGGCTCAAAGTCGACGAGCAGTCCCTCGACCTGCTGCGGCTGCGCCACCTCGTCGCCCAGGCCCGGCAGGCGAGCGAACCCGCCGCGGCGGCACGCCTGTTCGCCGAGGCGCTGACGCTGCGGCGCGGCCCCTGCGGGATCGGCCTGGACACCGACGCGCGCAGGCCCGCGGTGTTCGCCGCGATCGACGCCGAGTGCGCGCACGCCGTACGCGACGCCGCCGACACCGCCCTGCGCTGCGGGCAGGCCCGCCTGGTCGTCCCCGCACTGCGCCAGGCGGCCGCCCTGCACCCGCTCGACGAGGCGCTGCAGGCCCGGCTCATGCTCGCGCTCGCCGCCGACGGCAGGCAGGCCGAGGCGATGGAGACATTCCAGGACGTGCGCCGCTGGCTGTGCGACGAACTCGGCATCGACCCCGGCCCCGAGCTGCTGGACGCCTACGACCGGCTGCTGCACCAGCGCATCACGACCGGGCCGGAGCGCGCCACGCCGCCGCCCGTCCCCGCCGGCCCGATTGGCCAGGCGAACGACGGCGAACGGGCGGATCCGGTGTCGTCACCCCCGGCCCCGGCTCAGCCGCTGCCGATGCTGCCGCCCCCGGCCCAGCTGCCACCGGACCACCCGTTCTTCGTCGGCCGCGACGACGTCCTCACTCGCGTGCGGCAGCTGCTCGACGAGGACCGCCGCGAAGGCCGCGCCATGGCGCTGGCGGTCCACGGGATCGCGGGCGTCGGCAAGACCACGCTGGCGATCCATCTCGGACACCGCCTCGCCGCCGCGTACCCCGACGGGCAGCTGTACGCCGACCTGCGCGGGGCGGCCGCCGACCGGCGCGCGATGAGCCCCGCCCAGGCGCTGCGCGGATTCCTCGGCTCGCTCGGCGTCGCCCCGCAGCACCTGCCCGCCGAGCTGCACGCGCTGGCCGGGCTGTACCGCAGCATCCTCGCCGGACGGCGGATCCTGGTCGTGCTCGACAACGGCCGCGACTTCGAGCACGTGCGGCATCTGCTGCCGGGCACCCCCGGCTGCCTGGCCGTCGTCACGAGCCGCCGCCCGCTCACCGGCCTGATCACCACGGGCCGCGCCCATCCGCTGCCGCTGGACCCGCCGACGCCCGACGAGGCCCGGCTCTACCTGGTGCGGCGGCTGGGAGCCGAGCGCATCGCCGCCGAACCGGACGCGATAGAGGAGATCATCGCCGGCGAGCGGCTGCCGCTGACCCTCGCCGTGCTGGCCGCGCGCGCGGTGGCCCGTCCCCGGACACCGCTGGTGCAGCTCGCCGCGGACCTGTCGGTTCCCTTCCCGGCGGGACCGGCCGGACAGTGGTGGTCGTGCCGGGCGGCGCGACGCGGACTCGGGGTGGGCAACATGCCGTTCACCCGCTGGGAGCGGTCGGATCGGCGCTGACGGGCCATGCCCTGGTCGGCGTCGGGGATCCGGCGTGACAGCGCGGGGCGGTGATCGAGCCCAGGCTGCCGAGCACCACTACCGGTGCGAGCATTCAGGCCTCGGCGGACTCGCAGGTCAGCTCAGCGCCTTGATGAGGTGCACCGTGCCGGACACCACGAGCACCGCGCCGAACAGCATCCAGCCGATGCCGAGGGCGCGAGTGCTCTTGAACGTCAACCGCCTGACGCGCTCGGCCAACTCGTGGCTGTCGCGGCCGTGCTGTCCGGCCACGCCGAACAGGTTCGCCGCGAACGCCAGGCCGACGCCGACGTCACCGACGAACAGGCCCAGCAACAGGATGGTCAGCGCGTTCCCGGTGTCAGCGGCCACGATCTCCACGATCCCCCCTCGTCTGGCAAGCACTCATTGTGGCCGGGCCGCGCCAGATCATGTGCTCGCCGACGGCAGGTGCCCTTTCGGCGACCCGCAGGCGCGGGTGCGTAGGACCGTCGCGCAGACCCGCTGATGTGATCCAGGTCACTTATCCGAACTTTCGTTCGCCGGACACGTCTGGATCACCGCCCGGATACCTCTCGCGATGGTCTAGGAGAACGATGCCGTCAGTACGCAAGTTATCGGCGCTGGCACTGGTGGTGCTGGGCGTGTCGGCGGTGGCCCCGGGCGGGTCACCAGCCGCGGCCCAGCCCCAGTCGCCGCAGCCGACGACCACACCCCAGGTCGCGTCCAAGCCCCGAACGGTCACTCTGCTCACCGGCGACACCGTTCACGTCAGCAAGGTGGACGGCCAGACCGCCGTCAGCGTGGTGCCGGGCAAGGGCCGGGAGAAGATCCCGTTCCTGACCCACAGCGCCGGTGACGACGTGCGGGTCATCCCCGCCGACGCCGTCGGCCTGCTCAACCGGGGCAAGCTCGACGAGCGCCTGTTCGACGTCTCGGCGCTGATCGGCTTCGGCTACGACGACACCCGGGCCACCCTGCCGCTGCTCATCGAGCACAGCGGCACCGCCGCCGGGCTCACCGGCGGCCGGACCACCCGCGAACTCGACGGGATCAGCGCCGTCGCGCAGAACCGCGCCGACGCGGTGTCGTTCTGGAACGGACTCACCGCCGAGGCCGGCGCCGAGCGGCGGCTGCGGGCCGGATACGACAAGATCTGGCTCGACGGTCTGCGCAAGCCGACCCTCGACGTCAGCGTCCCGCTGACCGGCGCCCCGACGGCCTGGCAGGCCGGGCTGACCGGTGCGGGCGTGAAGGTCGGCGTCATCGACACCGGCGTCGACCAGACCCACCCCGACCTGGCCGGCCGCATCGCCGCGGCGGAGAACTTCACCGCCGAACCCGACGCCCTCGACCTCGTCGGGCACGGCACCCACGTCGCGTCCACCATCGCCGGCACCGGTGCCGCGTCCGAGGGCCGCTTCAAGGGCATGGCGCCCGGTGCGAGCCTGTACAGCGCCAAGGTCTGCACCATCGACGGCTGCCCCGAGTCGGCGATCCTGGCCGGCATGACCTGGGCCGCCCAGCAGGGCGTCAAGGTCGCCAACATGAGCCTCGGCGGCCCCGACAGCGCGGCGACCGACCCGATCGAGGCGGCCGTGGCCGACCTCACCCGCCAGTACGGCATCCTGTTCGTCGTCGCCGCCGGCAACTCCGGCCTGGGCGGGGAGTCGACCGTCAACTCGCCCGGCAGTGTGTCCGAGGCGCTGACCGTCGGCGCGGTGAGCAAGACCGGCGAGCTGGCCGAGTTCTCCAGCCGCGGCCCGCGCGCCAACGACGCCGGCATCAAGCCGGACCTCACCGCGCCCGGCGTCGGCATCCTCGCCGCCCGCAGCGCGACCTCCGACCTGTACCCGAACGACGAGAACCCGCAGTACGCCAGCCTGTCCGGCACCTCGATGGCCACCCCGCACGTGGCCGGCGCGGCGGCGATGCTGATCCAGCAGCACCCCGACTGGACCCCGGAGCGGATCAAGTCGACGCTGATGGCCTCCGCCCAGCCCAGCGCCACTATCGGCGTGTACGAGCAGGGCGCGGGCTTCCTCGACATGGCCCGGGCGATCGGGCAGACCGTCACGGCCGGCCCCGTCAGCGTCGCCTTCGAACGCACCGCCGCCGCGCAGACCCGCACCATCACCTACACCAACAGCGGGAACGCGGCCCTGACCCTGGCCCTGTCGCTGGAGGCCAAGGACGCCGACGGCGCTCCCGCGCCGGCGGGCCTGTTCAGCCTCAGCGCGTCCTCGGTGACCGTCCCGGCCGGCGGCACCGCCACCGTGGACGTCACCGTGCAGGCCGCGACCGGCCTTTCCGACCGCTACTACGGCGGCGAGGTCACCGCCACCGGCGGCGGCGCGCAGGTGCAGACCCCGGTCGCGCTCGACGTCGTACGCAGCAAGCTGTCGCTCAAGCTCGTCGGCCCCGACGGCGGCGCGCCCAAGGCCGAGCAGGGCTGGGTGACCGTCCTGATGGACCTGGACCGGCAGGTCATGCTGGTGCTGGACGACCCGTCGGCCACCACGCACCGGGTCCGTGCGGGCCGCTACCTGGTCCAGACCTACCTGGTCACCGGCGACCCCGGCGAGCCCGACATCACCACCATGGTGCGCCCGACCCTCGACCTGACCAAGGACCAGGCGCTGACCGTCGACACCCGGCAGGCCAAGGCGATCGCGGTGACGGTGCCGAACGCGAAGGCGACCCTGGTGCACCCGGAGTCCGGGTGGACGATCCGCACCGAGCAGCCGCAGATCTGGGGCAGCAACGACCCGTTCGGCGTGCTCATGAACGTCGGTTTCCAGCACGTGCGCACCGCGCAGATCGGCACGGGCAAGACCCCCGGGTTCGTGTCCTACGTGCACGGGATCTGGGGCCAGGTCGACCCCGACGGCGGCCTGCACAACAGCCCGTACGTCTACCGGGTCTACCTCTACGAGCCGCAGAAGATGATGACCGGCCTGAACCGCAAGCTGCGCGCGGGCGACTTCGCCAAGGTCCGGTCCCAGATCGGCGCGGACGTGGCCGGGGTGCCGGTCGGGCGCAACGCGGTCGCGCACGCGCCGGGCAACTCCCCGGTGTACCGCGACGACCGCAACGTCCAGCCGACCTTCACCTACGACGTGCCCAGCACCATCACCGAGTACTACAACCAGGACAAGCAGGCGCAGTGGCAGTCGACCTCGGCGCAGTTCCGCTACACCTACTACCAGTCGGACTGGACCAGCTTCAAGCCCGGCCGCACGTACACGGTGAAGTGGGCCAACGCGGTCGCCGGGCCGGTGTACCCGCAGCCGAACTTCGGCCAGCAGTACGCCACCCGCTACTGGGGCGACAACATCGGCGGGCCGGGGCCGCTGCACGGCGACGGCGCCGGGCACATGGGCTTCCGGCACGTGCGCGGCGGCAGCGCGCAGGTCAACCTCTACCGCGACGGCGTCGAGATCGGCACCGCCAGCGAGGTCCCCTACGTGTGGCAGGTGCCCGCCGAGACCGGTGACTACCGGCTGGCCGCGACGTTCCACAGCGACCCGGCGTTCACCCTGTCGACCGTGGTCGAGGCGGAGTGGACGTTCAAGTCCGGGCACGTGGCCGACGGCGAGCTAGTCAAGCTGCCGCTGACCGCGATCCGGTACACCCCGGCCCTGGACGTCGACAACAAGGCCCCGGCCGGGCGGCTGTTCGCGATCCCGATCTCGCTCGACCGGCAGGTCGGCGCGGCACCGGGCCGGACCAGGTCCCTGACCGTCGAGGCGTCCTTCGACGACGGCAAGACCTGGCAGAAGCTGCCCGTCATGCGCTTCGGCGAGCAGGCCACGGCCTGGATCTGCCACCCGAAGGGCACCGGTTTCGTGTCGCTGCGCTCCGCGGCGACCGACAGCGGCGGCAACACGGTCAAGCAGACCGTCATCCGCGCCTACCGGTACTGATGAACCGACCCGGACGCGGCGCCGTGCCAGCGCCGCGTCCGGGTCACCGGGCCAACCGGTCGCGGATGCGCCGGGCCACCGGCGAGTCCGTCCCGTCCAGTTCGGCCAGCGCCTCCCGCCACGTCCGCCGGGCCAGCGCCGCCTCGCCGTTGCCGGCGTGCACGTCACCGACGGCGACCAGCACCTGCGCGGTGTGGTGCGCGGCCCCGGCACCCCGGAACGTGTCGACCGCCTGCTCCCAGATCGCCATCGCGTGCGGCAGGTCGTCGATCATCGAGTACGTGTGCGCCATCCACGCCTGCGTCGTGCCCACCCCGTGCAGGTCACCGAGCACCTCGAACTGCCGCTGCGCCTGCGCGAACATGCCCAGCGCCTGCGCGTGGCGGCCCAGCCAGCCCTGCGCCCGCGCGATCGCCAGCAGCGCCGTCGTCGCGCCCCGCACGTTGCCCGCGGCCCGGAACAGCTCCCGCGCCGCTTCGGCATGGCGGACCGCCTCGGCGTAACGCCGCTGCTCCAACCGGATCTCGGCGATGTTGTTCTCCACATGGCCCTGCTCGGCGTGCAGGCCCAGCCGGTCGAAGATCTGCCTGGCCCGCTCCAGGTGCGACAACCCGCCGTCCAGATCGGCCAGGAAGTAGCACGCCCCCGCCAGGCTGCGGTGCAGCAGCGCCCGCGCGGCCGGATCGTCGTCGGCCGCGGCCAGTCCCGCACCGGCCACCGCCGTCCACTGCTTGAACTGCGCGGTGTCCTGGAAGAAGTTCTGCATCGCCAGCGCGACCTGCCACGCCGTACGCGGCCGGCCACGCCGCGCGGCCTGCGCGACGACCTCGGTCAGCACCCGCTGCTCGGCGGCGAACCAGGCCATCGCGTCGGCCCGGCCGGTGAAGGCGCGGCCGGTGACCCCGTGCGCCGACGGCTCCGGCTCCGGCAGCGGCACCTGCGGCAGCAGCAGCAGCTGCGCCGCGTACGCGCTGAGCTGGTAGTAGTCGTACAGCCGCGCGACTGCGGCGGCCCGCTCGGCCGCGCTGTCGTGCTCCTCGCCGAGCTCGGCGGCGTACGCGCGCAGCAGATCGTGCATCCGCCACCGGCCCTCGCCCGGCTCGACCAGCAGCTGCGCCCCCAACTCGGCGAGCAGCCCCCGAGCCGCCCGCAGCGGCACCCCGCCCAGCGCCGCCGCCGCCTCCGTGCTCAGCCCACCGGCCGGATGCAGCGGCAGCAGCCGGAACAGCCGCGCCGCCGCGGGCGTCAACGCCCGGTACGACCACGAGAAGATCGCCTCCAGGTCGGCGTGCGCGTCACCGAACCCCGACAGCCGGCCGTCGGCCTCGGCCAGCTCACCCAGCACCGCCGGCAGGCTCAGCCCCGGCCGGCCCATGCTGCGGGTCGCGACCAGCGCCAGCGCCAGCGGCAGCCGCCCGCACCGCGCGATGATCTCACCGACGGCGGCCGGATCGGCGGCCACCGCGTCACCCAGCCGCCTGGCCAGCAACTCCCGCGCCTCGTCGTCGCTGAGCACATCCAGGTGCAGCGCGAACGCACCCGCCGCACCGGCCGCGCCCGCGATCCGGCGGCGGCTGGTCGCGATCACCAGACTGCCGCCGGTGCCCGGCAGCAGATGCCGGATCTGATCCCAGTCACGGCAGTTGTCGAGCAGGATCAGCATCCGGCGCTCGGCCAGGATGCTGCGGTACAGCCCCGCCTGCGCGTGCAACTCGTCCGGGATCTCCGCCGGGGCCACCCCCAGCGACCACAGGAAACCGCGCAGCGCCTCCGCCGGGGTCATCACCGACTCACCCGAGTCGAACCCGCGCAGGTCCGCATACAGCTGCCCGTCCGGGTAGCGGGCAGCCAGCCGGTGCGACAGGTGCACCGACAGGGTGGTCTTGCCGACCCCCGGCATCCCGTCGACGACCAGCGCCGTGGGCCGCTGGCCGCCGGCCAGCAACTCCTCCACGGCGGCGATCACCTCACGGCGGCCGGTGAAGTACGGATGGTCGGCCGGCAACTGCGCCGGCGGCTCGGCCCCACCCGGCACCGCGACGTCCTGGTCGAGCAGCCCGTCGCGAGCCGCGCGCAACTCCGCCCCCGGCTGGATGCCCAGCTCCTCTGCCAGCCGGTGCTCGATGCCCGCGTACGCCGCCAGCGCCTCGGCCCGCCGCCCGTCCGCGGCCAGCGCCAGCAGCAGCCGAGCCTGCAGCGCCTCGTCCAGCGGCTCGTACTCGGCGGCCAGCCGAACCGCCGGCAGCACCACGTGCACACACCCGGCCCGCAATGCCGCGTCGGTCGCCGCCCGCACCGCCGCGAACCGCTCGCCGTCGACGGCCACGAACTCCGGATGGGCCCGGCCGTCGGTATGCAGGCCCGAGGCGCACCGATCGCGCCACAGCGCCAGCGCCTGCCGGTACAGCTCCACGGCCGCCTCGCCGGAGCCGTCCGCCGCCTCGGCGACCAGACGCCGGAAACGCAGCAGGTCCAGCGACTGCTCGTCGACCAGCAGCCGGTACTGCGCGCCGTCGCGGATCAGCACCGACCCGGCCGCACGTGCCGCCAGGTCCGGTTCGAAGCGCCGCCGCAGCATCCCGACGTGCCGGTGCACCACGTTGACCGCGCTCGGCGGGGGATCGGTCGCCCAGAGCAGGTCGACGAACTCGGCGACGCTGACCGCGCCACCGGCACGGGCCAGCAGCAGCGCGAGGATCAGCCGCTGCTGCCTGGTGCCGAGGTCTATCTCGGACCGGCCGCGCCAGGCCCGCACCGGGCCGAGGACGGCGAAGGTCAGCGGGCCGGTCATGGCGCTGCGATCCGCGTGGAACTGGTTGTCACGATCGCCGTAGCGTGGCAGGGCCCACACCGTGACCTGTGCGGGCCTCGCGGCGCTGTGAACTTGGCCGTACGCCGGAACCGCGGCCCGGCGGGGTGCGTCTCAGGCGGCCTTGAGGCCGGTACGCAGCGCGCACAGCGCATGGTGGGTCCGCGACTTCACCGTGCCGACCGGCATGCCCAACCGCCCCGCGACCTCCTTCGGCGACCGCCCGACCAGGTAGACCTCGCACAGCAGGCTCCGCTGCGCCGGACTCAACCGCCCCAGCGCCTGCCGTACGGCGTGCGAGGCCAGCGCGGTGCCGGTGGTGTCGTCCACGCCGGGGATCCAGGTCATGTCGACCAGGTGGACCTCGGCGGGCCGGGTCGAGCGCCGCCGTACGCCGTCGATGACCAGCCGCCGCGCGACCGTCAGCAGCCACCGGCGGGCCGCGTCGGTGTCGGCCGGCACCGAGTCCAGGTGCTGCCAGGCCCGCAGCATCGTCTCCTGCAGCAGGTCCTCGGCGCTCTGCCGCTGGCCGTTGGTCAACGCGAGCAGCAGCCGCAGCACGGCCGCGGCGTGGTCCGCATGCAGGGACGTCATGCGCTCGGTCGGATCGGCAGTCGAGCGCTCGGGTGCCAGCAGCACGGCAAATCCCCCAAAGCCAGGTGGAACGGGTGAGTGCGGCCCGAGCCTAGGCAGCGTCGATGCGATCGCACTGACGCGCAAGTGCGGATTCAGTGCCGTCACCCAGTGCCACCGGCCGTGGCTGCGGCGTGACCGTCGAGGTGGCGCGGCCGCTACTCGCCGGTCCGGTGCAAGCGCAGTCGTGCGGCGGCGCGTTCGGCCGGGCTGTCGGAGTCCTCGCCGAGTTCGGCGGCAAAGGCCAACAGCAGGCCGTGGACGCGGAACCGGCCAGGCCCATCCTCGCTGACCAGGTGCGCGCGGCTCAGCTCCCCGACCAGCGCCCGCCCGACCCGCGGCGGCACTCCGGCCAGGGCCGCCGCCCCGGCGACCGAGATGTCGGGGCCGGGATGCAGCGGCAGCAGCCGGAACAGCCGGGCGGCGGGGCCGGACAGCGCCTCGTACGACCAGGAGAAGACGGCGCGCAGCCCGGTCTGCGGATCATCACCGTCGAAATCGTCCAGGCCGGCGGAGGATCCGGCCGGCTCGGCGGCGAACGCCGGCGAGGTCGGCGAGGTCGGCGGCAGGCTCGCCACGCGCGAGGCCGCCATCGCCAGCGCCAGCGGCAACCGCCCGCAGGCGGCGACAACGGCGTCCACAGCGGACGGGTCGGCCGGGCCGTGCAGCAGGTCCAGCAGCATCGCCCGGGCCTCGCCGGCGCTCGGCAGGCCGACCGGCAGCGGGTACGCGCCCGCCGTGGTCTGCAGGGCCGTGAGCCGGCTGCGACTGGTGACGATCACCAGGCAGCCGGGGCCGCCCGGCAGCAGGTGCCGGACCTGCTCGGCGTCGCGGCAGTTGTCCAGCACGATCAGCAGCCGACGGCCGGCGAGCCTGCCGCGGTACAGGCCCGCCTGGGCGTGCAGCTCCGCCGGGATGCCGTCCCTGGGCACCCCCAGCGAGCCGAGCAGGCCGCGCAGCGCCTCGTCCGCGCCCATCACCTCCTCCCGGCCGTGGCCGCGAAGGTCGACGTACAACTGCCCGTCCGGGTAGCCGCCGGCCAGCTCGTGCGCCAGGCGCACGGCCAGGGCGGTCTTGCCGACCCCGGGCATGCCGTCGATCGCCAGCACCGCCGGCCCGCCCGGACGGGCCAGAGCCGCACGGGCCTCGGCGATCATCTCGTCACGGCCGTGGAAGGAAGGCAGGTCCGGCGGCAGCTGCGCGGGGCGGGGCAGCGCCGACGACGGCCCGGCAGGCACCGGCGGGGTGCGCTGGTGCAGCAGCCGGTCGTACGCCTCCCGCAGCTCCTCGCCCGGTTCGACCCCCAGGTCGTCGGCGAGCCGCCGCCGCACCACCCGGTACACCTCGACGGCTTCGGCCTGGCGGCCGTCGGCGGCCAGCGCCAGCAGCAACCGGCTCTGCAGCGACTCGTCCAGCGGGTGCAGTTCGGCGGCCAACCGCAGCGGCGCCAGCACCTCGCCCAGCCGGCCGCACCGCTCGGCGGCGTCGGCGGCCTCCCGCACGGTCTGGGCGCGTTCGGCCTCCACGGCCAGGAACACCGGATGCCGCCGCGAGGCCGGTTCCAGGCCCGCGGCGCACCGGCCGCGCCACAGCGCCAGCCCGTCCAGGCCGTGCCGCAGCGCCGACTCCGGATCGCCGTCCTGCAGGCTCCGGCGGGCCGAGCGGCTCAGCGCCCGGAATCTCAGCAGGTCGAGGGACTGCTCGTCGACGCGCAGCCGATAGCCCGAAAGCTCGCGCAGGATGTGCCGGCCCGTGGACCGGGTGGGCAGGCCGGGTTCGAGCAGCCGCCGCAGTTCCCCGATGTGGCGGTGCACGACGTTCACGGCGCTGGCCGGGGCCTGCTCGTCCCAGAGCAGGTCGACCAACTCGGCCACGGCGACCGGTGCACCCGCCCTGGCCAGCAGCAACGCCAGCACCAGGCGCTGCTGGCGGGTGCCCAGCGTCAGCTCTGCCCCGGCGCGGTGGATCCTGATGGAGCCGAGCACCGAGAACCCGAACGATGCTCCCGGTTCCCCTTGCACGCGGGCAACGGTAACCGGCCCGTCGGCTACCCGCAGGTACGGCGGATTCAGGTGAGCCGCTTGGCACGTTCGGTGAGGTACCGCTGCTCGGGCAGGCTCGCGGTCCGCTTCGCGGCCAGCCGGTACGCCTCCCGGGCCGCGGCGGCGTCGCCGGCCATCTCCAGCAGGTGGGCGCGGACGGCGGGCAGCCGGTGGTGCCGGGTCATGCGCTCGTCGGCCTCCAGCGTGTCGAGAAGTTCCAGCCCCGCCCGCGGCCCGTCGGTCATGGCCACGGCGACCGCCCGGTTGAGGGTGACCATCGGGTTCGGCGACAGCCCTTCCAAGATCCGGTACAGCGCCGCGATCTGCGGCCAGTCGGTCTGGTCGGCACTGGCGGCCTCCATGTGCACCGCCGCGATCGCCGCCTGCAACTGGTGCGGACCAGGCGGGAACGTGGCCATGGTGCGGGTGATCAGCGCCAGGCCCTCCTCGGCCGTGTCGGCGCTCCACCGGGTGCGGTCCTGCTCGGCCAGCGGCACCAGCATCCCGTCGGGGCCGGTGCGGGCCGGGCGGCGCGCGTCGGTGAGCAGCATCAGCGCGAGCAGCCCGGCGACCTCGCCGTCGTCGGGAAGGATCCGGTGCAGCGACCGGGTCAACCGGATCGCCTCGGCGACCAGGTCGGGTCGCTGCAGGTGCGCGCCGGAACTTGCCGTGTAGCCCTCGTTGAAGATCAGGTAAAGCACGTGCCGGACCACCTGCAGCCGGTCGTGCCACTCCGACATCGGCGGCAGGTCGAAGGTGGCCCCCGCCTGCTTGATCCGCTGCTTGGCCCGGCTGATCCGCGGAGCCATCGTCGCCTCGGGCACCAGGAAAGCCGCCGCGACCTGCGCCGTCGGCAGACCGCCCAGGGCGCGCAGCGTCAACGCCACCTGCGAAGCCGGGGTCAGCGACGGATGGCAGCACATGAACAGCAACGTGAGCGTGTCATCGGCCTCCGGCACCTGCTCGGAAGCGACACCGGGGACCACGGGAGCGCCGGCCAGCGCGGCGGCGGTCGCCTCCCGGCGACGCCGGGCGACCTCACTGCGCACGTGGTCGACCAGCCGCCGGGTCGCCACGGCGCTCAACCAGGCGCGCGGATTGTCCGGCACTCCGGCGGTGGGCCACTGCTGCGACGCGGCGATCAGGGCCTCCTGCACCGCGTCCTCGCAGGCGTCGAACTCCCCGTAGCGGCGCGCGAGCGCACCGAGGACCCGCGGGGCGAGTTCCCGGAGCAGGTCCTCGGTGCGGGCGGTCACATCTCCATCCCGCTGGAGAACATCACGGGCCGCACCTCCACGCCGAGCCCGTCGACAGCCGCGTCGGGGATCATCGCGGCCAACTCCAGCGCCCGGTCCCGGTCGGCGCACTCGACCAGGTAGTAGCCACCGAGGAACTCCTTGGCCTCCAGGTACGGGCCGTCGGTGACAGCCGGGACACCGTCGCGCACCCGCACCACGGCGCTGTTGGACGGATCGGCCAGCGCCTGGGTGACGATCAGCTCGCCGGACTCCTGGATCGTCTTGATGAAGTCGCCGTGGCCGTTCATGATCGCGGTGCGCTGGTCGTCGGTGAGCGCGTTCAGCACAGCCGGGTTGTTGTGCAGCAGCAGCAGGAACTTCACTTCTGGCCTCCTCAGGTCGGCGGGTCCGTGGCGGTCCCGTCACCCTGCAGTCGGAGCACCCCATGCGTTCTTGACATCCGCCGGAGAAGTTTCCGCGTGCCGTCGGCGCAAGAATCCGCGACCGGTCCCGACCTCCTCGCGACATCGTTTCGACGAGGAGGAGCCGCCATGGCCACGATAACGTCCCTGGACCGAGCCGGACGGGCTGGCCTGCGCGAATGGCTGGGCCTGGTGGTGCTCGCGCTGCCCACGCTGCTGGTCGCGCTGGACATCAACTCGGTGTTCCTGGCACTGCCGCACCTGAGCGCCGACCTCGGCGCCGACGCGGTGCACCAGCTGTGGATCGCCGACGGGTACGGGCTCATGGTGGCCGGGTTCGTCGTCACCATGGGCACCCTCGGCGACCGGATCGGCCGGCGGCGACTGCTCATGATCGGCGCCGCGGCGTTCGGCCTGCTGTCGGTGGCCTCCGCCTACGCGACCAGCCCGGCGATGCTGATCGCGGCCCGGCTGCTGCTGGGCGTGGCCGGCGCGACCCTGATGCCGTCGACACTCGGCCTGATCAGCGCCATGTTCACCGACGCCCGGCAGCGAGGCCTGGCCATCACCGCATGGTCCACCTGCGTGTTCGCCGGGGCGGCGCTGGGGCCGGTGCTCGGCGGGGTGCTGCTCACGCACTACTGGTGGGGATCGGTGTTCCTGATCGGCGCGCCGACGATGGCCGTACTGCTGGTCGCGGCCCCGCTGACGCTGCCCGACTCCCGCAACCCCGACGCGGGCCGCCTCGACCTGGCCAGCGTCCTGCTGTCGCTGGCCGCGATCCTGCCCCTCACCTACGGCGTCAAGCAGCTCGGCGCGGACCTGGCCGACGCGCCCGCCGCCCTGGCCGCAGCCGCCGTCGGCGCACTGTTCGCCATGCTGTTCGTCCGCCGCCAGCGCGGCCTGCGCGATCCGCTGCTGCGGCTGGACCTGCTGCGCGACCGCACCGTCGGCGCGGTGCTGACGGCGATGGTCGCCACCGGTGCCGGGCTGGCCGGAGTCGGCCTGCTCACCACGCAGTACCTGCAGCTCGTGTGCGGGTACTCGCCGCTGGCATCGGCCGTGTGGTTCGCGCCGATGGGACTGGCCATGGCCGCCGGCTGCACGCTCGCTCCGCTGACTCAGCGGCGGCTGTCTCCCGGTGCGGCGATCGTCGCGGGCCTGGTCGTGTCCACGCTCGGCTTCCTGCCGGTGGCCCTGGCCGACGGTCCGGCGACAGTCGTCGCCGGGGCCGCATTGATCGCGTTCGGCACCGGCCCGCTGTTCGCGCTGGGCACCGGCGTGGTGATCGGCTCCGTCGCACCGGAGCAGGCCGGGTCGGCCGCGGCGCTATCGGAGACCAGCAACTATCTCGGTGGCACCGCGGGCATCGCCCTGTTCGGGACGGTCGCGGCGGGTGTCTATCACGCCCGGCTGGCCGGATTCGGCGAAGCACCGGACGCCGCACGCGAGTCCGTCGCCGGAGCCGTGGCCGCCGCCGCCACGCTTCCCGCCGGGCCGGCCGGCCGGCTCCTGACCGTCGCGCACGCCGCGTTCACCGGCGGCCTCAGCCTGGTCGCCGCCTGCGCCGCAGTCCTGTTCGTCGCGTTGGTGGTCGTCCTGGCTCGACGTCTTCGCTGACCGGATACGCCTTCGCCGGCCACGGCAGAGCACCGGTCCCGCCGCCGATCTCCGGCGGTGGGATCAGGCCCGATCGTCGGACGCGCCGCCGCGGCGTGGCGGCCAGGGCACGATCGGCGAGGTGACCGCACGGTAGTCGGCATACTCCGGATACCGGGACAGGGTGATGCTCTCGGTGAACATAGTTGAACCGACGAACAGCGCGGTGAGCAGCACCGGGCCGATGACCGTCCACTGCAGCGCCGAACCGGCCGCGGCCGCGCCGATGCCGAACACCACCCACCACTGCGCCTGCTCGAAGAAGTAGTTGGGGTGGCGCGAGTAGCGGAACAGCCCGGTGCGCAGGAAACGTGACTGCGGCTGCCGGCCTTGGGCCAGGTCGGCGTGCTTGCGCCGGTGGAAGTCCCACTGCTGCTGGTCGGCGACTGTCTCCCCGGCGAGCAGCGCCAGGAACACCACGGCGAGCACGGCGTCGAGCACGCCGAACGGGCTCGGGTGCGTCAGCGCCGTGTACGCGGGAAGGGCGATCAGCAGCAGGATGATGTTCTGGTACACGGTGATGAACAGCAGGTTGAACAGCTGGAACTGCCATTGCGACAGCCGCGCCCGCAGGATCGCCCAGCGGTAGTCCTCACCGCCGGGGGCGTAGCCGCCGCGTCGGGCGAAGTTGAACGTCAGCCGCGCGCCCCACAGCAGCACCAGCACCGCGAGCACGTTCAACCGGGTGTCGGCGAAGTCGGCCGCGGCGGCGAACACGGCGACGTACACCACCGGGACGATCGACCAGATCCGGTCCACCCACGAGTGCTCGTTGGTGACCAGGGAGGCGAGCCACGTCGCGGCGCAGACGCCGGCGCAGATCCACAGGCAGACGATGAGGGCGTCCATGATCGGGCACAGTAGCGGCCCGGGTTCAGCCCGGGTAGCCACCATGAGGGTCGGTTTCGGCCTGGCCGCGCAGCGCTTCGGCGGCGGCGCGGCGGCCCGCCTCGGTGAAGCTGCGCTCGTTGGAATCGACCGGGTGCCACTTCGCGTCGTGCAGGCGCACGCGTACCGCCGCGGTCGGCAACCCGCTGGTGCCGACGGCGCACAGCGTCTCGTGCACACCGAGTTCGAAGGCCTCGGCGTACTCCTGGGGCAGGCGGCTGTCGGCGAGCTCGCACACGAATTCGAAGAGCAGGTCGGATCCGGTCGGCAGCGGCTCGAAGTCGGCGGTGGCGATGGCGAAGACACCGCAGGCGGATGCGACGGCGAGGCGGACGTGGACGTCCCGGACCGGGCGGAACGCCGGGCTCGTCCAGTCCTGCGCGACGTCGTGTGCCGGCGGTGTGAACGCGGCAGTACGCGGCGCCGGCCAGCGTCTGACATAGGCGCGCGGGCGGGCGTCGCGCTCGATGCACCGGGCAGCCTCGCGGGCCGCCCGCCGCCCCGCCCACCCGAACCCGGCCTCGCTGGACTCCTGATCGCGCCAGCGCGCGTCGCGCAGACGGATGCGCAGCGCATACGGCGGAATACCACGGTAGGACCACTGCCGCAGCTGAGCGATGGCCCCGTCACCGAACGCCGCCGCGAACCGCGGTGGCAGCTCGTCGGCGGGCACCTCGTTGACGAAGGCGAGCACGTCGGTGCGGTCCTCGCCGACCGGCAGCGGCTCGAAGTCGGCGCAGGCCAGGGCGTACGGGCGTACCCCACCCCGGCTGGACAGGTACGTCTGCACGCCGCGGACCGGATGCTGGATGTCGATCGGGAAGTCGCGGACTCGTGGCACGCAGTCAACCTAGACGGCGCGTACCACGTCGCTCACCTCGATCACGCGCACGCGGTTTCGGCCCTGATGACCGTCTTCTGCAGGTGAGACCACATCGCGTCCTGAAAACGCTTGCCCATTCGCCGCTGCGCAGCGCATAGTTCGAGGTAACCCCGCCCCCTGCGTTAGGAACGCCACAGTGTCTGCCGACAACCTGCCGCCCGCGCGTTCCGATATGAGCGCATTGACGGAAATGACGCACGCTGCGATGGTGGCGCGGTGGCAGCAAGGTCTCGTCACGCCGATGTCCTCGACGATCAACACCATCGCCAAGACCGACGGCAGCTGGTGGACCGAAAGCCAGGGCGCATGGCAGCGGGTGCCGCAGGCCGAGCGCAACGACCGCCTCGACTACCACCACGAACGCTTCGGGTCGGTCTGCCAGGCCCGGGGCCCGGCGGGCACGGATTCACCGTGGGGACTGGTGAGCCGGGGCGTGTGATCGGCGTCGGCCCTGGCCGCCGACAATGCCGGCGCTGCTCGGCCGCCACGGGTCACGCCTCGAAGTCGGTGTAGCCGTACCGCATCTCGGCTTCGGGCATCGCCTGCTCGCGGGCTTCGTCGGCCGCGGCGTCCCCGGCCATCCGTTCGTCCATGACGACGAGGTCGCCGGGGCGGGCCGGCTCGCCGCGCAGCGCGGGCACGTCGACGGCGGCCCAGTCGACGGTCACCGTGGTGACCTGCTCCACCGCGCCCCTGAAGAACAGGTCGGACAGGCTGCCGTCGTCGACGTTCTGCTCCTCATCGGAGCCGAAGTCGTGCCCGACCGGCTCGCCCGGCCCGGTGAACGTGATCCGCGGATAACCCTCGACGTCGATGGAGATGTACGGGTGCAGGTCGATCGACCGGGTGCGCCTGCCGTACTGGTAGACGTCGAGCGCCAGGTCCGCCCCGTACCAGCAGAGCAGGTAGAGGTTGCCGCCGTCCGCGAGCTCCGCGGCCAGGTCGGCTTTGACCTCGTCGAGGGTGCCACGCAGGTAGTGGGCGTCCTTGCGGGCGCCGCCCGGGGCGACGCCGAAACGCAGGTCGTAGAAGCTCTTGCGGCTCACGGCGGCAGTGTACGGCCGAGGGGCGGGCGGTGGGGACGTCCGTCACGCGACGTCCCCACCGCCGCGGGTCAGGCCGCGGCGCAGCTAGCGGTCGGGGTGGTGGTGTTGCCGTTCTTGTAGAGCGTGATGCCGAAGTTGTTGCCGGAGCCGTTGGGCCTGGCGGTGAGGGTGCCGGTGCTGCCGCTGACGGTGGCGTTCCAACTGCTCTGCAGGCTCTGGCCGCTACCGAGGTTGATCGTGACGGTCCAGTTGCCGCCGCCGCTGACGGCGAAGGTCACGTTGAACCGGTCGCTCCACTCGTCGGCACGGCTGACGCTGACGGTGCAGCTACCGCCGCCTCCGCCACCGCCGCCACTGCCGGACGGGGCGACGGCACGACCGGTGCTCGCCGAGATGTGGCCGGTGCACAGGTTGCGGGCCTGCAGGTCCTGAATGATGCCGGGCAGCGCCGAGATCGTGTTCTGCGGCCAGTCGTGCATGAGGATGATCTGGCCGTTGGTCAGGCGTGAGGCGGCCTGGCGGATCGCACTCGCGCCGGCGTTGTTCCAGTCCTGCGAGTCGACGTCCCAGATGATCTCGCGCAGGCCGAGCGAGTTCTCGATCTGCTGCAGGGTGGAGTTCGTCTCCCCGTACGGCGGGCGGAACAGGTTCGGTGTGACGCCCGCCGTCTGCTGGATCGCCTGCTGGGTGCGGGTCAGCTGCGACTGGATGTCGCTGGAGCTCATGTTGATCAGGTGTGGGTGGTCCCAGCTGTGGTTGCCGATCTGCAGCCCGGCGTTGCGGTAGGCCTGCATCAGCGACGGGTTCGACTGGGCGTTGGAGCCGGTCGGGAACACCGTCGCGGTCGCGTTGTACTGGCGCAGGGTGTTGACCAGTTGACTCGTCGTGCCGGTGTTGGGGCCGTCGTCGAAGGTCAGCCCGACGTAGCCGGCCGAGCAGCTGTTGCCGCCACCGCCGCCTCCGGTCGGGGAGGGCGACGGCGTGGGTGTGGGGTTGCCGCCGCCTCCTGAGGCGGAGCAGCTCGCGGTCGGGGTGGTGTTGTTGCCGTTCTTGTAGACCGTGATGCCGAAGTTGTTGCCGGAGCCGTTGGGCCTGGCGGTGAGGGTGCCGGTGCTGCCGGTGACGGTCGCGTTCCAGCTGCTCTGCAGACTCTGGCCGCCGTTGAGCCCGATCGAGACGGTCCAGGCGCTGCTGCCGCTGACGGCCAAGTTCACGTTGAACCGGTCGGACCACTCGTCGGCGCGGGTGGTCGTGACGGTGCAGCCGTTGCTGCCGCCGCCGCCTCCGCCACCCCCGCCGCCGGATCCCTCGCTGACGGTGATGTTGGAGTTGCCGCTGCTCTGGTAGCCCTCGGTCGCCATGATCTGGTAGTCGTGGCTGCCGAGGTTCATGCCCTTGCTCGCCCAGGCGTCGAAGTGGTTGCCCGCGGTGATGGTGCCGCCGGTCTTCTTCGACTGGCGGACGCTCCAGTACTGGTAGAATGTCGCGGTGCCCTCGATGGAGGGCTGGTTGACGCGCTGGGTGCGGTAGATGTCGTAGGTGCCGCCGTCACTGGTGACGGTGCCCATGAATGTGCCGGTGGGCCGGTAGGTGCCCCAGTTGTCGACGATGTAGTACTCGATCAGCGGGCTGCGGGTCCAGCCGTACAGGGTGAGGTAGGCGTTGCCGGACGGGTTGAAGCTGCCGGAGTAGTTGACCGTGCGGCGTGCGCCCGGCTTCCAGCCCTTGCCGGCGACGAAGTTGTTGACGTTGCTCCACTGGGTGCTGTACTGGCCGCCGGCGCCCATGGTCATGGAGACGTTGCCGCTGTCCTTCCAGAACGAGTAGTAGAAGCCGTTGTCGGTGCCGGTCTGGTTCGTGGTGACGGTCGTGTCGGCGTTGGCGTTGCCGGCCGGCAGCACGGCGGCGACGGCCAGCGCCGCGGCGCAGGCGGTGCCGAACAGCAGCCGTAGGCGGCCGTGCCTGCGGCGGGTCGGGCGGTCGGGGGTGTCGGGCATGGATCCACCTACTCGTGAGGCCTGGGCGAGCCAGGAGGTGTGGGCGCGGGCCGACGTCACGGGAGAACCCGCGCGGGACTTCGGGTACGGGCACCGGATCGCTGATCGGGACGGGTCGACGACGGGTTTCGCCTTGCCGGAGCCCGGCTCGGCGCGATCACGTTCATCGATAGACGAATCGTCGGGCAGCGCCGATCGCCAAGTCAACAACTTCCGGAAACTATCGGAGCAGTGTCTGCTGCCAAGCTCCTTACTGTCATCGATCATTGATGATCGCCTCACTTGGTGGTCGAAGATGCGACGGCGACCGTTACCGGAAGTTTCGGAGACTTCCGGAGGGTGTGTTCACCAGAGGAAGCGCGTTCTCCGTGCCCGGTTCCCGCCCGGCCCCGAGGTTGCGGGCGATAGGCTGGTGTCACCCGAAAACGATGGTCGTGCTCCGGGCCTTCAGGGCTCCGGCGGCATCCTGGTCGACGGCTCTCACGGGAGATGTCCGACATGTCTGCGGACCACGGGCTCTACGGTCGCCGCACCGAGTGCGAGGCGCTCGACCGGCTGCTCGGCGAGATCCGGGAGGGCGGGCACGCGGTCCTGGTGCTGCGCGGGGAAACCGGAGCAGGCAAGACCGCCCTGCTGGACTACCTCGCCGACAATGCGCCGAACATCCCGACCCATCGCGTATCCGGCATCGAGTCCGAAATGGAGCTGCCGTACGCCGGCCTGCACCAGCTCTGCGGCCCGATGCTCGACCAGCTCGACCGCCTGCCCGCCCCGCAGCGCGACGCGCTGCGCAGTGCGTTCGGGCTGGCCGAAGGGCCTGCGCCGGACCGGTTCCTGGTCGGCCTGGCCGTGCTGACCCTGCTGTCCGAGGTGGCCGCCGGCCGGCCGCTGCTGTGCCTCGTCGACGACGTCCAGTGGCTCGACCAGGAGTCAGCCCAGGCCCTGGCCTTCGTCGCCCGGCGGCCGACAGCGGACCCGATCGGTCTCGTCTTCGCCGTACGGGTACCTCGGGACGAACTCCAGCCCGAGGACCGCGAACTGCTCGGACTGCCCGAACTCGCGGTGGCCGGCCTCGACGACCGCGACGCGCGATCACTGCTGGCGTCGGTGGTGCCCGGACCGCTCGACGAGCGGGTACGCGACCGGATCCTCGCCGAGGCCCGCGGCAATCCGCTGGCCCTGCTGGAACTGCCCACCGAACTGACCGTGTCCGAACTGGCCGGTGGGTACGGCCTGCCCCGCAGCCGGCCGTCGCTGAGCCAGGTCAGCCGGATCGAGCAGTGCTACCTGCGCCGCCTGGGCGAACTTCCCCCACAGACGCGACGGCTGCTGCTGGTCGCCGCCGCCGATCCCCTCGGCGACCCAGGCCTGCTATGGCGCGCCGCGTCCGGGCTCGGCCTGCCCGCCGACGCGGCGGTGCCCGCCGAAGCGGCCCGGCTGATCATGATCGGCACCCGGGTGCAGTTCGCGCACCCGCTGGTGCGCTCCACCGTCTACCGCTCTGCCCCGCCCGCCGAACGCCGACAGGTGCACCGCGCCCTGGCCGAGGCGACCGACAGCGTGGCAGACCCCGCCCGGCGCGCCTGGCACCTCGCGGCCGCGACGCCAGTGCCCGACGAGACCGTCGCCCAGGACCTGGAGCGCTCGGCCGAGCGCGCCCAGTCCCGCGGCGGCGAAGCGGCAGCCGCGGCGTTCCTGCGGCGGGCCGCCGAACTCACTCCGGACCTGCGCCGCCGCGGGGAACGTGCCCTGGCCGCCGCCCAGGCAGCGTTCGACGCCGGCGCGTCCGACATGGCCAACGACCTGCTGGCCACGGCGCAGCTGAGCCCGCTGAACCGGCTTCAGCAGGCACGGCTGGAACGGCTGCGCGCGCAGCTGGCGTTCCTGCGCAGCCGCGGCAGCGAGGCGCCCGGTCTGCTGCTGCACGCCGCGCAGCGGCTCGCCCCGCTGGACGGCGCGCTGGCCCGCGAGACCTACCTGGAGGCACTGCTCGCGGCGGTGTTCGCCGGTGCCGGACGGCTCGAACCGGAGTTCGGCGTACGCACCGTGGCCGAGTCCGCCCGCACGGCGCTTTCCGAACCCGGCTCGCAGCAGCCCGTGGACCTGCTGCTTGAGGGGCTGTCGATACAGTTCACCGACGGATACCCGCAGGCGGTGCCCACCCTGCGGCGAGCGATGGAGGCCGTCCGCGCCGTCGAACAGGACCTCACCTGGATCTGCCTCATCACCGCGCTGGTGGCGGCTGAGCTGTGGGAGGAAGAGGCGTTGCGGGACCTGCTCGAACGCAGGGTCGGCGCGGCCCGGCGGACGGGAAAGCTGAGCCTGCTGCCGATGGCTCTGGACTACCTCGCCAGCTATTACGTGCAGGCCGGGGACTTCGTCGCCGCGGCCGCGTGCGACGACGAGGCGGCGGTGCTCGAGGCGGCGATCCGGGTGTCGCCCCCGCCGTACACGCCGCTGATGCTGGCGTCATGGCGCGGCGACCAGCAGGCCACCGCCCAGCTGACCCAGGACGGCATCTCCGACGCCTTCCCGCGGGGCGAGGGCAGCGCCCTGGTGTTGACGGAGTACGCCGCGGCGGTGCTGGACAACAGCCTGGGCCGCTACTCCTCGGCGCAGGCCGCCGCCGAACGCGCCACCACCGGCGACGTCTTCGTGGCCCGGTCGTGGGCGCTGACCGAACTGGTCGAGGCCGCCGCGCGGGCCGGGCAGCCCGAGGCCGCCACGCAGGCGCTGGCACAGCTCACCGAACGCACGCAGGCCAGCGGCACGCAGTGGGCGCTGGGCATCGAAGCCCGCTCACGCGCGCTGCTGAGCGAAGGTCCGGCCGCCGAGCAGCTCTACCGGGAGGCGATCGACCGGCTCGCGGCCTGCCGGATGAACGCGCACCTGGCCCGGGCGCACCTGGTGTACGGCGAGTGGCTGCGCCGGGAGAACCGCCGCGCCGACGCCCGCGAGCACCTGCGCCGCGCCCACGAGATGTTCTCGGTCATGGGCGCCGAGGCGTTCGCCGAGCGCACCCGCAACGAGCTGCAGGCCGCCGGGGAGACGGTGCGCAAACGCACGGCCGAGTCGGTGCTCGACCTCACGCCCCAGGAGTCCCTGATCGCCTCGCTGGCCCGCGACGGGCGCACCAACTCCGAGATCGGGGCGGAGCTGTTCATCAGCCCGCGCACCGTCGAGTGGCATCTGCGCAAGGTCTTCACCAAGCTCGCCATCAACTCGCGCCGGGAGCTGCGCGAGGCCACCATCGACGCCGCCGAGCCCGCCACACCGTGGGTGCATCCTCAACCTAGTCCACCTGGTTGACGACCAGGGATCCCTGGAAACGGACACCGGTCCCGCACCCTGGGTCGCCGCAGGCGGCGTGACCTGCGGGCCGGGGTGCCCGGGAAAGCGACCGCAAGCATGCGACCAGTGCCCGACACGGGCTCGTGGCGACCTCGCGGCGGCGACAGTTGGTGCACGTCCTCGCCGAGGACGGCCTTCGTTGCTGAGGGGAGCTTCCCGATGTCAGTCCACGTCCCGATGGCGCTGTGGTTCGTCAGCCTCGTCGACAGCCTCGCCACCCTGCCGTACCTGTCGGCGCTCATGCGCATGGTCAGACGGTGGCGCGAGCGGACCGTCACCCGCACACACGATGCGGCGCACGTGGCCGGACGCACCGTCGCCCAGGCCGTCGCCGACGGCGAGCTGCGGCTGCTCTACCAGCCGATCGTGCGGCTCGCCGACCGCACGGTCGTGGCGGTGGAGGCCCTGGTGCGCTGGCAGCACCCGACCCTGGGCCTGATCGCCCCCGACCGGTTCCTGCCCGCGGCCGACCGCGGCGGGCACCTGACCCTGCTCGACCGCTGGGTGCTCAACCGGGCCTGCGCCGACATGGCCGCGCTGGCCGAGTCCCTCGGCCACGCCGCACCCGCGCACGTCAACGTCAACCTGTCGCCGGCCACCCTGGCGACCGACTTCACCGGTATGGTCACCACCGCCCTGCACGACGCCGGGCTGGCCGCGCACCGGCTGCGGCTGGAGCTGTGCGAAGGCGCCGACCTCAAGACGCTCCTCCACGCCGGCCCCCGCCTCGAGAAGCTCATCCGCCACGGCGTCGGCGTGGCCCTGGACGACATGGGCGCGGGCTCGACCGACCTGCGCTACCTGTCCCGCCTGGCCATCCAGGGCATCAAGATCGACCGGGAGTTCGTGGCCGGCATGCTGCACAACCCGCGCGACCACGCCATCGTCAAGATGCTGACCGACATGGCCCACACCCTGGGGCTGCACGTCACCGCCGAAGGAGTCGAGACCCGCGAGCAGCTCGCCGCGCTCGCCCGCGTCGGCGTCTCCTTCGCCCAGGGCTACCACCTCGCGCTGCCGCTGACCCTGCCGGCACTGTCCGGGGTACTGCTCGCGCAATGAGCGAGGACGGCCGATCGCGCCCGCGGCGCAGAGACAGAACGGGGCCTTCGACCAGTTGGTCGAAGGCCCCGCCTCGTGCTGCCGTTACGGGGTGACCACCGTGCCGCCCAGCGTCACCACCAGCCGGCCGTCACTGGCGAACGACCAGCCCAGGGTGCCGCTGAGCCCGGAGCACCGCGACCCGTTCGTGCCCGACCAGAACTGGTTCGAGCTGTCGGAGTTGCCGACGATGCGGTCGTTGGTGCCGCTGCTGAACCGGCACGAGGTGTTGTTGCGGAACACCGACGAACCCGCGTCGAAAGAGAAGTTGCGCTCGTCGTTGTCGATGCTGATGTTGTTCGACACTGTCATCGAACCCGGGTTGCTGTTGTAGGTGAACCCGTGCTTGCCGTTGTTGAAGGCGATGTTGCGCCGCACGATGTGGTTGACCCCGATGTCCTCGCCGCCCAGCTTGTAGCCGTTGCGGTCACCCGCGCCGGCCTGGCCGCCGTTGCTGAGCGTGCCGTTGTTGTACGCGATCGAGTCCTCGATGGTCACCACGCCGATCGGCCCGGTGTCGGTCTTGGTGTACAGGTCCCAGCCGTCGTCGATGTTGTTGTGCGACACGGCGTAGCGGAACACGTTGCCCGAGCCCACCGTGAGTTTCGCGGCGAAGCCGTCGGCGTCCTCACCGTCGGAGTCGGCGTTGTCGTGCGACTCCGCGCTCAGGATCAGGTTGTTGGCCGGCCACAGGCTCTGCGGCGTGCTCGACAGGGTCCGCGACAGCTGCAGCCCGGTGTCGCGGTTGAACCGCGTGATCGTGCGCTCGAAGATGTTGTTGCTGCCGCCGACGAAGATGCCGTTGTCACCGGCCCGCTCCACGACGATGCCGTACACGTGCCAGTAGTTGCCGTTCACGGCGAGCCCGCGGTTGGCCGGGTCCTCGGCCTGGGCCGAGAAGTTCAGCACCGGGACCTCGTTCTGGTACGCCGCGATCTTCTTGCGGGCGCTGGACGTGCCGTTGTTGCCGGTCTCGACGGTCACCGTGGACGAGAAGTTATACGTCCCGCCGCGCATGAAGATCGTCCCGCCCGCGGTGACGCGGGTGATCGCCGAGGCGAGCGTCGTCGGGCTGGCCAGGGTGCCGGCCGCGCTCGCGCTGCCGTTGGGCGCCACGTACAGCGCGCCGGACGGCGGCTGGCTGACGCTGGGCGACGGCGACGCACTGGACGGCGACGGCGACGGCGACGCGCTCGACGGTGACGGGGACGCGCTCGACGGCGAGGGCGAAGCGCTGCTGCCCGACGGGGCCGGGCTGCTGGGCGGGGTGGTGACGCTGTCGGTCACGGTGACGTCGTCGAAGCGGGCACTGGCATACCCGGTGAACAGGCCGATGCGGCCGGCGGCGATCGCCGAGCTGCTGGCGGTGCCCACCAGCGTGCCGTCGACGTAGCCGCTGACGGTGGTGCCGCTGGTGGTGATCCGCAGGGTGTACCAGGTGCCGGTCGACACGGTGCGGGACACGCCCGCCAGGACCGTGACGCTGCTGCCGTTCATGTGCTGCAGCTCGACCCGGTTGCCGCCGGTCAGCGCGAGCCGGTACATGACGGTGGCGCCGCTGGACCGCGACACCAGGGCCGCGACGCCGCCGGACCCGAACGTCAGCGGCTTGACCCGGGCCTGCACGGTGTAGTCGGTCCAGCTGCTGGAGCCGGCGAACTGGCGGGCGCGGTCGGTGGTGGCGCTGGCCTGCTGGAACACCTGGGATCCGTCGGCGACGACGGTCCAGTCGCCGCCGGACTTGGACCAGCCGCTCGCGCCGGCTTCGAAGTCGGCGCTGAACAGTGTCGCGGCGCTGGCGGGCGTGGTCAGCAGGGTGCCGGCGACGACGGTCAGCGCGGCCGCGGCCGCGGCGGTGACCAGCGCGGCGAGGCGTGCGCGCCGGCGGGGGAGGGAGTGCGGTTTCATCGTGCAAGATCCTTCGGGCTGGGAGCGGACCATGCCGTTGGGCGACGGCATGGGACGTGCCTGGCACCGGTGCCGCGAGCTGCGGTCATCCGGTCGAGCCGCGCTTGGAAAGCGCATTCCCGGGCGACGGTAGACGAGCCCGCCGAACCGGTCAACAGGTGAAGTTCGATGTCGCCGCCGTTCGCGCCCGCATTTGCAGTGACGGAAGTCGATATTTTGTGGATACGGGGTTGTCGCGTACCCACTGCGGGCCTTCGTATTTGCAGGATTGCTCCGCGCTCGCGCGACGCCGCCGGTCGACGCCCGGCCCCGACGCGAGGGAACGGCTCATGCCCCGAAGCGGCGCGAGCGGGCCGCGTACGAACGCAGCGCGCGCAGGAAGTCCACCTCGCGGAACCCCGGCCAGTACACGTCGCAGAAGTACAGCTCCGAGTAGGCCGCCTGCCACAGCAGGAACCCGGACATGCGCCGCTCCCCGCTGGTGCGGATGACCAGATCCGGATCGGGCCGGCCGTCGGTGTACAGGTGTGCCGCGATCGCCTCGGCGGTGATGCCCTGCGCCACATCGGACAGCGACGCACCGGCACGGGCCTGCTCGTCCAGCAGCGAGCGCACGGCGTCGACGATCTCCTCCCGTCCGTCGTAACCGATGGCCACGGTCAGGTGCAACAGCGCGTCGCGCTCGCGGGTCGCCTCCTCGGCCAGCTTCAACGCGTTGCGCGTCGAGTCCGGCAGCACGTCCAGCCGCCCCGCCAGGTGCAGCCGCCAGCGGTTGTCCGGGTGGGTCAACCGGTGCGCGATGACGTTCTCCATCATGGCCATCAGGTTGTCGACCTCTTCGCTGTCGCGCTTGCGCATGTTGTCGACCGAGGCGACGAACACCGTCACGTACCGGATGTCCGCCTGGGCACACCAGCCCAGCACCTCGTCGATGTGCTCGGCGCCATGGCGATGGCCGGTCTGCGCGGTCAGGCCCCGCTCGCGGGCCCAGCGGCGGTTGCCGTCCATCACCATGGCGACGTGCCGGGGCAGGCCGGCACCGGCGAGCCGGCGGCGCAGGCGGTGGGCGTAGAGCCGGTACGCGGCGGCACGGAACATCTGCAGCATGAGTGGATCAGATCACCGGCGGCAGTTGCGTGTGGTCGCGTCGATGCCGGATGTGGCTGTCGTGTGAAGATCCCGTGGCGGTGTCGTGCAGTACTCTCGGTGAGCCTTGTGCTCCTGGTCGGCAGCACACGGCAGGCGATCCCGTGCCTCAGAGCGCACGCGTGCGGCGGCCGGCGCGCAGCGCGACGAGTGTGGCGAGCGCGCCCGCCCCTTCCCAGGCCGCCACGGCAAAGAAGCCGGCCGGCGCGGCATCGGTCAGCACCAGGGCGGTGAACACGGTGAACGTCACCAACCGGAAGGCCACGGTGAAGGCGAAGAACGCCGTCCAGTCCTTCGCCGCGGCGAGCAGGTAATACACGCCCATGTTGAACGAGGCCATCGCCGAGGTCCGGACGAACACGAGCGTGTAGTCGTCGGCGGCGCGGGCGGCGGTGCCGTCGTGGGTGAAACCCATCGAGGCCAGCAGCGTCGCCGGGCTGATCAGGCCGACCGCGCCGAGCAGCAGCGCCGCGAGGCCGAAGGCCGCGATCGTCCAGCCGGCAGGTGACAGGCGGGGCATGGTCATGTGATGTCCTCCGGGGGGTGGCCGTCAAGCGAGGTATTCTCGGCACATCGTAGTGATCATGGATGGAGTGAACCCGTGACCGGATACCCGCCACCGGAGCCGCGGCCGACCGTCACCTACGCCGACTGCACCGTGGCCGTGGTGCCCGGTTACCGGCCGCTGCACCTGGACGTGCACCTGCCGCCTGGCGACGGGCCGTTCCCGGTCTTGCTGTGGGTGCACGGCGGTGGCTGGCTGGAGGGCAGCCGGGTGGGCCTGCCGGCGACGGTCGCACCGCACCGGTTCCACCAGCGCTTCCTCGACCGTGGCTGGGCGGTCGCCGACGTCGACTACCGGCTCGCGCTGGAGGCGCAGTACCCGGCCCAGCTGCTCGACGTCCAGTCGGCCGTGCGCTGGCTGCGGCTCTACGCCGACCAGCTGAAACTGGACCCGGCGCGGTTCGCCGCGCTGGGCGAGTCGGCGGGCGGCCACCTCGCCGCGATGGCCGGGCTCACCGGCACCGGCGACACCGCGATCCAGGCGGTCGTCAATTGGTACGGCGCGGTCGACTTCTTCGCCTTCGAAGACCTGGACGACCCGACCTCGCCGCCCGCGATGCTGTTCGGCGGCCCGGTCAGCGGCCGGCGCGAGTTCGTTGCCTTCGGCAACGCGCTGAACCGGGTGCACGCCGGAGCCCCGCCGTTCCTGACGGTGCACGGCACCGAGGACCGGATCGTCCCGCATGGCCAGGGGCAGGCGATCACCGAGGCGCTGCGCGCGGTCGGGGTGCGGGCCGACCTGGTGCTCGTGCCCGGGGCCGACCACTGCTTCGAGGGCCACGACGACATCGGCGGCCTGATCGAGCAGGGCATCGACTTCCTGGACGAGGTGCTGCCCGGCAAGTGACCGCGACACGTCTCGACTATCGGCTGTGTGATCGATTCGGGACTTGTCGTCACGGTGATCCTTGCGGATGCTGTTCTCGTGCAGCCGACTCCGCCCCGTCGTGATTGGACCATGCCCGTGGTGGTGGGCGTGGTGGCGCTCGTCGCGCTGCTGGTGCTCTGCCTGGCCGGGGGTGCCGCGGCCTACCTGGCCCTGCGCGCTGAACCGGCCGCGCCGCCGAGCCCTTCGCCGACGGCCGCAGCGTCCCCTTCGCCCTCGCCGCCGGCACCGCTGCCGAGTGCGGCTCCGGCCGACTGCCTGATCGGCAGCTGGCGGGAGACCGCTTTCACGGCCAACTGGGAGATGTACGGCAACAAGATCCAGTTCACGGGCTCGGGCACGCTGATGCAGATCAAGGCCGACGGCACGATGACCACCGTCGACAAGACGACCCGGCGCGGCTCCGGTTACGGCGACCGGTTCGAGATGATCCACAATGGCACGACGAAGCTCAACTACGTGGCCGACGACAAGACCATCAACTACAGCAACCCGCAGGCGACCGGCTGGACCACGTTGAAGGTGAACGGAAGCCAGCGTGCCAAGGAGCGGCTCAAGGCCACGATCACCCCCGAGACCTACAGCTGCAAAGGCGACCAGCTGCGCCTGTTCGGCACCGTCTACTCCAGCGAGTGGCAGCGGATCCTGCCGCCGGGCCGGCCGGTCTGACCGCGGTGCCGGGTCGCGGGTCAGCGCGCGAGCCGCCGGAGCCTGCAAGATACGCACGTGCTGAAGACGTGGTGGCGGCCCGCCGGGTGGCGGGGGCGGATGGCGTATGCGGTGCCGGCCGTGATCACAGCGGTGGCGCTGATCGGCCGGTGGCACCTCGGGGAGCCCTGGATCGCGGTGGTGTGCGCGCTGATCGTGCTCGTGCCGATGCTGGTCGTCGTGGTGGTCGCTGCCACGCTGCGAGTGGCGCTGACCGCGTTCGCGGTCCAGTCGATCGCGCTGGTGGGGTGCCTGCTGGCGGCACACGTGTGGTTGAACAGCGGGCCGCTGGCACCGGAGCAGGACTGGCTGCTGCCGTACACGGCGCTGGCCTCGCTGGTGCCTGTGGTGGTGATGCTGGTGGGGGGCTCGGTGCGCGGCCGGCGGTTCGAAAGTCTGACCGCCCTGGGCGCGGCGGTGCTGCTCGTGGGCTGCTGGGGTTTCGTGGGGGCGAAATTTCCCGGCGCGCGGATGCCGTCGGCCAGGGATGCCGTGCCGTGGGGGTCGGGCCTGTCGATCGCCCGGGAGTGGGACGAGGGCTGCGGCCAGAACGGGGCGCTGTGCGCCATGACGGTGCTCCTGGAGGGCGAACTGACCGTGTCGCAGGTGCGCGCGGTGCTGGCCGGTTACGGCTGGACGCGGGAGTGCCGTCCGGTCACGGGGATCCTGTCCCGCGTGGGGGCCGCGTACGAGCAGGTGTGCTTGACGGTCCGGGATACTCCGGGAGGAGTCGAGGTCGTGCTCATAGGGGAGGCGTACTGGTGGCGCAAGCCGCGGTGAATGCCCCGGCCCGGTCATCAACTTCTCCCGGTCCCGGCTTCGCGTCGCTGGCTCAGTAGACCAGGTGTGATGACGTACCCGGGTTCTTGTCAGAGGGGCTAGCTAGGCTGGTGTGTATCCATTTTGGTTAGTGCTGAGGCGGGTGTGGTGCCGATGTTGTCGCCGGGTGCCGCAGGCAAGGGTCGTGTCGGTGGGTGAACTCACGGCGACCGCGACCTGTGTGGCGCTGTGGGCGACTCTGCAGGCCGACGGGCAGCGGGTGAATGAACGCGTGCTCGCGGTGCGGGTGGGATGGCTAACGGGGCTGATCGCAGGTATGGCTGCGGAGATCGTGGCCAAGCACTGGAGCTGCGAGGCTCTGAACATCGTCGCGGCCGGGGTCGGCCCGGATGGGCGTGCGCTGCCGGCCAAGGGATGGATGGCCATGCGCCGGCTCGGCTGGTCGGCGGTCGCGCCGCAAGGTGTGTATGCGAGCGACCGGGTGCGTCGGTGTGCGGAGGAGGAAGCGGCACGGGCGTTGCGGTTGGCGGTACACCGCCGCGGGATCCTTTGGGCAGTCATCGGCACCTGGCCTGATGGTGGTATCCGTGGTGAGGGCGACTGGCAGGCGCTGCGCAAGCGACTGGCGATGGGGGTGTCGGCGGCGCAGGTCCGTAACCGGACCCGGCAGGTCCGCGCGTATCTGGACACCAGCGGTCGGTTGCCGGGGGACCTGCTCGACCTGGAGGGCACGCCTGCGGTGTCGGCGCAGGCGCTGCTCGCCGCCGCCGACCGGCAGTTGACCACCCTCACCCGTCAGGGCGACGACCGGGCTGTGCTGCGGGTACAGCTGCCGCTGGTAGAACGACCTTCCTCGTCGGCGGACTGGGCGTGGCATGTCCTGCCGCTGACGCTGCCGCCGAATGTGGCTGCCGATGCGACGATCTGCGCCCCAACGTTGCGGGTGGTCGGGCACCGGGTGCGGATCGACCTGCCCCACCGCATCACCATCACCGCCGCCAAGCCAACTGGGCACGCGGTGGCCCTCGGCCTGGACTGGGGTTGCAACACGTTGCTGACCGGCGCGGTCGGTCGGTTGACCGCGCAGGGCAAAGTGGTCACCGACGGGCGGGCGCTGCGCTATGACGCCACGCCGGTCTCGGCCAAACTCCACCGGCTGCGCGGTCACCGCGAACACCTCGCCGCCAGACACGGTCGCTACACGACGTTGCTATCAGGGCTGGCCGCCACCGACCCCCGCGCCGCGAAACTGCAGGCCCTCGTAGCCCGCGTCGGCGGCGAGCACGAGCGGGTTTGTGCCCGCATCCGCCATCTGAACAAGACCCTTGCCTGGTCGGCGGCCCGATGGGCGGTCGACCAGGCCACCGCCCTGCAAGCGACCGTGATCTACGTGGAAGATCTGGGCAGTCTGGAGGTACGTGGCAGGCGCAAAGGCAACTCCCGCCTGTCCGGTCAGGTCCGCAGCGTCGTCATCGACGCAGTCACGCATCTGGCCGCCAAGGTCGGACTCGCGGTTGTGACCGTCCCCTCCCGCGGCACCAGCAGATACTGCCCCCGGTGCGGCACCGGACGTACCGAACTCGCTCACGTTAAAGCTCCCGACCGGACACGCCAGCGGGGCTGGAAGTGGGCGATCTGCCCGGGCTGTGGCCTGTCGGCCGATCGTGATCATGCTGCCGCCATGCGCATCGTCGCCCGAGGGCTGCTGGCCCAGCACTGCGTGCGCACCGACCGCAAGACCGGCAGGCATACCACCACGACCGTGGTCGAGGGCAACGTCGCCACTGTACGACGCCGCGCCCTTGGCCCGGTAACATCGCGCACGGCCACCGCCCGGGTCGGCAAGACTGGCCCGACCTCGAAGCGGCCTTCCGCGTCGAAGCTTTCCCACCGTGTGCCCGACCGGCGCACGGCCCCCGCCCCACCCGCCGGTGGTCAGCGTCCGGCGGGGCAGGAACCCAAGAACCACCACCCCAAGGTGGCGGCGTCAGGTCCTGCGCACGATTCCCTGAAACCACAGCACCACCGGACCGGCTTCCACCACGTCCGCGCCACCCCCGTAATCCCCCTCCGCGGAGACTTCGGACCAGGCACGACACGGCCACGCCGCATCCGCAACGTCTGAACTCTCAGGCAATCCAGGGAATCAGAGACGCTCATGTGCCGCAGGATCGAAGTCACCCCACCGTGTCGGCCAGCGGGCAGAGTCTCGAACTTGTGAAAATGAGCTACATATATGAGCAAGGTCGAGAAGCTAATCTTCATCGCCTGGTGAGCGCGGCCGACGGCGCGCGGATGTGCGGACAGTGAGGTCGGACCTGAGTCGGAATCGAGGCGTGATTCACGTTCACACCTGCTTCTCGCACGTGCGAGCTGCGTAATCAAACCGTCCATTGTGTACGGCGTGATGAGACGAACATGGATCGCGCGGGACTCGGCGGTTACTGTGAGGAAGACTGGCACGAACGAAGGACGTGCGTTCTGTAATCGCGGCGTAACTTTGGGTTGGTACAAGTTCGCGTGGCCCGATCAATAACCGCAGAGCCACACGAACCGTCCTCATGTCAGTAAAAGACCGGAAAGGGGGCACCCGATGCGGGACGCCTCGCTAGTCGTGGTCGCCAGCCGTCTGCCCATCAACGACGCCGCCGCCTCCGAGGGAGTCTTCGAGTGGCGGCGCAGCCCCGGTGGCTTGGGCGAAGCCCTGCATCCCGTGCTCATCAACAAGCCGGCCACCTGGATCGGCTGGGCCGACAAGCCCGGCCCGACCCCACCGCTGCCCGACGTCGACGGCGTGCACCTGATCCCGGTCGAGCTGTCCGAGGACGACATCCGCGACCACTACGAGGGCTTCGCCAACTCCACGCTGTGGCCGCTCTACCACGACGCCGTCGAACCCGCCGTGCACCACCGCCGCTGGTGGGAGGCCTACCAGCGGGTCAACCAGCGCTACGCCGACCGCACCGCCCGCGAAGCCGCCCAAGGCGCCGTGGTCTGGGTGCAGGACTACCACCTGCAGCTGCTGCCCGCGATGCTGCGCGCGCAACGCCCCGACCTGCGCATCGGCTTCTTCCTGCACGTGCCGTTCCCGCCCCCGGAGCTGTTCATGCAGCTGCCGCGCCGCGCCGAACTGCTGCGCGGCATGCTCGGTGCCGACCTGATCGGATTCCAGCGCATCCAGGCCGTCCACAACTTCCAGCAGCTGGTCGCGAAGGTGCTCGGCGCGAACGTCGACGAACGCGGCATCGAACTCGACGGCCACGTGACCTGCACCGGCGCGTTCCCGGTGTCGATCGACACCGCCGAGATGGAGGCACTTGCCAGCCGCGACGAGGTCGTGCACAAGGCCGCGAAACTGCGCGCCGACCTGGGCGACCCGCAGCGGGTGATTCTCAGCGTGGACCGGCTCGACTACACCAAGGGCATCGAGCACCGGCTCAAGGCCTACCGGGAACTGCTCGCCGACGGCCGGCTCAAGGTCCCCGAGACGGTGCTGGTGCAGGTCGCCATCCCGGGCCGGGAACGCGTCGAGCAGTACCGGCAGCTGCGCGACCGGGTCGAACGCGAGGTCGGCCGGATCAACGGCGACTTCGGCCGGCTCGGCGTCGCCCCGGTGCACTACCTCAGCCAGGTCTTCGACCGCACCGAACTGGCCGCGCTGTACCGCGCCGCCGACGTCATGGCGGTCACCCCGCTACGCGACGGCATGAACCTTGTCGCCAAGGAGTACGTCGCCGCCCGCGTCGACGGATGCGGGGCGCTGCTGCTCAGCGAGTTCGCCGGGGCCGCCGCGGAGCTGACCCAGGCCTACCTGGTCAACCCGCACGACGTGGAAGGCCTCAAGGACACCATGGTCGAGGCGCTGGAAGCCGACCCGTCCGAGCCGAACCCGCAGATGGCCGCCATGCGGGCACAGGTGCGTGCCAACGACATCCAGGCCTGGGCCCGCTCCTACCTGACCGCCCTGGAGGCCGCCTGCGCCGGACGGTGACGGCAGGGCGATCAGTAGGTGATCTCCTTGCCGCTGGAATCCCAGACCCTGGCCCAGTTCCTGCCGTCCACGAGCGGGAAGTTCGGTTCCAGGATCGTCAACCGTCCCGGCTCATGGCAGATCGAGCCGGGCGAGCCGAACGACTCCGGCCACTCGATGAGGATGTGGTCGCCCGGCTCGACCACCACCTCCCAGGGAAGAGGCTCGAAGTGCACGGTCAGCGGATCCGGCCCGTCCGCCATGACCTGAAACCGAAACATCGCCGAAGCGTACAGAGCTGGTGATCGCGGTGCAGTACCCGGAGCTTCGAGCATCTCAGTTGCGAGGCAGGTCTGCGGCGGCGGGCAGACCGTGGATGTCGACGTCCACCGCCAGCAGTGCGCCGTCGAGCGGGGAGGGATCGGCGAGCCCATAGGACGCGGTCGTGACGAACAGCCGCCGCATGCCGGACCGCCAGACACACGTTCGTCGGCCTGGCCGCGTCCAGCCGGATCTCCCGGTCCAGGGTGCCGTCCGGCCGGTAGTGGCGTACGGCATGGCCGCCCACTGCGCCACTCACGGGTTGCCCGCAGAGTCGACGGTCACCGAGCAGCGGTACTTCGGGCACCAGACCACGTGCAACGTGCAGCGGTCACGACGTTGTTGCTCGATCTACTCAAAGTCCATTATGGACAGTGACGTGTTCTGCCCGGTATGGTCGTACGCATGTTCGAGACAGTGCGTTTCACCTACCGCCTGCGGCCTGGCCGCCGGGCTGAGGCGGCGTTGCTGTCGGAGTGGGGGCGCTGCCGGTTCCTTTGGAACGAGGCCGTCCACCAGCAGAAGAGCGGACGTAGACCGACCCTGTGCAAGCTGTCCAAGCTGCTCACCGAGGCCCGCGGCCGGCACGCGTGGCTGCGGGCCGGCTCCCAGGTAGCCCAGCAGCAAACGTTGCGCACCTACGCCAGCGCCCTAGACGCTTCGTTCAAGGTCAAGGGCCGCGGTCGTCCGAGGGTCAAGAAGCTCAAGGCGGCGCTTCCCAGCCTTGAATACACGGTGCGGGGCTTTCGGATCAAGGACGGCAGGCTCTGCCTGCCCGCCAAGGTTCGCATCCCTGTCGTCTGGTCCCGCGAACTGCCGTCCGAGCCGACCAGCGTGCGGGTCTACCAGGACAACCTTGGCCACTGGTACGCGTCGTTCGTGGTTCGCCGGCAGGCCACCGTGCCAGCCGCTCCCGTCGAGCCGGCTGTCGGCGTCGACTGGGGCGTGAAAACCACCGCCACTACCACTGACTCCCGTTTCGACCTGCCGCACCTCGGCCACCGCAAGCGGTGCGCAGCGCAACTTGCCAAGGCGCAGCGCACCATGGCGCGTCGCCGCCGGGCCAAGGGCCAGACCCCGTCCAAGGGCTACCAGGCCGCGAAGCGGCAGGCCGCCCGGGTCGCCAAGCGGGCGGCACGGCAGAACACCCACGACGCACGGCAGTGGGCCAAGCGGGTCGTCGACCACCACAGCCTGATCGCGGTGGAAGACTTCAAGCCCAAGTTTCTCGCAAAGAGCCGAATGGCCCGCAAAGCGGCAGACGCCGCGATCGGCGCGTGCAAACGCGAACTTGTCTACCGGGGTACGCGGGCGGGCCGGAAGGTGGTGCTGGTGCCGCCCGCCTACACGACGATGACCTGCAGCGAGTGCGGTACGAGAACCAAGGAACGCCTCGGGTTGGGTCTGCGCATCTTCGAGTGCGTGGCCTGCGGTTACACCGCCTGCCGCGACCGAAACGCCGCGAGGACGATCCTCGCCACGGCCGAACGCGACCGTGCTGGTGCCGACGACGTCAGACATTCGATCACCTCCTTCCGGGACGGTCGACCGGATGCGGTCCGAGCCAGGAATCCCCGGAATCTTCCGTAGGGAGTCGTTAAGCTCCCGGCCCAGAACCGCCAGCCGTGCTGGTCGGCAACCGCGTCGTTCATCCTGGCCGGGACGGGGTTGGTGGACTTCAGGTCGATCACCGACGGACTTGCCCCGTCGAGCAGCGCCAGGCCCGTGCGGGCGGCGGCCAGCCAGCAGCCAAGGTGCCCGGCGACCGGCGCCGCCGCGCCCAGCGGCCGGTCCAGCCGTTAAAGCTCGCGCAGCGGGCCGGGCGCGTCGCCGGCGGTCTCCAGCAGCCGCCCGGCGAGCAGGTCGACGAGCACGAGGCGGCCGTCGACCCAGCGGGCTCCTTCGCCGAGTTCGAGCCGGTCGTCGCTCCACGCCACCGGCTCGCTCAGGATCGTGTGCTCCTGCGTCGTCATGGTGTTCCTCTCCGGGGCTGGGTGTCAGCGGACGGCGCTGCCGGGGTCGTGGTCGAGCAGGGCGAGGTCGTCGCGGGATGGCAGCCCTTGCCAGTCGCCGCGGGTGGCGACCGCGAACGCCCCGACGGTGACGGCGCGGTCGAGCCGGGCCGTCGCGTCGGCACCGTCGAGCAGGCCCGACAGGTAGCCGGCCACGAACGCGTCGCCCGCGCCGACGGTGTCGACGACCGGCACCCGCCGGGCGGGGCGGTGCAGTGTGCCGTGCTCGCCGTGGCTGGTCGCGCCGCCCGCGCCGTGCTTGACCACGACCTCGCGTACGCCCGCGGCCAGCACCGCGGCGACCGGGTCGGGGTCGTCGGTGAGCACGGCGAGTTCGTCGTCGGAGGCGATGATCAGGTCGAGTGAGGGCAGCAGGGGCCGTAGCGCTTCCGCGGCCTGCCGCGCCGACCACAGCCGGGTGCGGTGGTTGACGTCGAGGCTGACCAGGCTGCCCGCGGCCCGCGCGTGTCCGACGGCGTACCGCACGGCCTCGTACGGGCCGTCGCCGAGCGCGCAGGTGATGCCGGTGACGTGCACGATCCGCGGCGTGCGGCCGTCGGTGAACGCGGGATGCACGTCGTCGGCGGTCAGCCGGGAGCCGGCCGACCCGGTGCGGTGGTAGACGACCCGGGTGAGGTCGCCGACCCGGGGCTCGAACAGGATCAGCCCGGTGGGGGCCTGGGCGTCGACGCGCGCCAAGGCGATGTCGACGCCTTCTGCGCGCAGGCTACGGCGTACCAGCTCACCGGGCTCGTCCGCGCCGGTGACGCCGAGCCAGCTCGCCCGGTGGCCGAGCCGGGCCAACCCGATCGCGACGGTGGACTCGGAACCGGCGATGGACAGGTGCGCCGGGCCGCCGAGCCGCAGGGGTCCGGCCATCCGGAACGCGGCCATGGTCTCGCCGAGGGTGAGCACGTCGGTCATGCGGCCACTCCGGCCAGGAACGCCTGGGTGCGCTCGCGCAGTGCGGCGAGGTCGCCGCCCCGGACGGCGTCGCCGAGCAGCGGCGACCCGACGCCGACCGCGATCGCGCCCGCCTGCAGGTACTGCGGGGCCAGGGTGGCGTCGACGCCGCCGACGGGCACGAACGCGGTCTGCGGGAACGGGTCGCGCAGCGCCCGCAGGTAGCCGGGGCCGCCGATGGAGGCGGGGAACAGCTTGACGGCGGCCGCTCCGGCGAGGGTGGCCTGCACGACCTCGCTGGGGGTCAGCGCACCGGCCAGCACTGGCAGGCCGAGGCGGGCTGCTTCGGCCAGGCTCGGCGCGATCGCGGGGGTGACCAGGAAGGTCGCTCCGGCGTCGGCGGCCTGGCGGGCGTCGGTCTCGGTGAGCACCGTCCCCGCGCCGAGGGCGAACCCGGGGCCGAGCGCGGCGCGGGCGCGGGCGATGGTGTCCAGCGCCCCGGCAGCGGTCAGCGACACCTCGATCAGGTTGACGCCGCTGTCGGCGAGGGTGAGCACGCTGTCCAGGGCGGCCTGCGGGTCGGGGCCGCGCACGATCGCGAGCAGCCGGTGGGCGCGCAGGGTGTCGAGCAGGTTCATGCGGGGGTTCCTCCGCGGCGGTGAGCGGTGATGGTGAGCCGCCAGGTGACCTGGCCGGACGCGGGCACTTCGGCGGCGTCGCCGGGGCCTGCCTCGGCGAGGTCGAAGACGGCGCCGAGCATCGGCTCGACGCCGATGCTGCGGTAGGGGCCGGGTTGGGGCCAGCCGCGCAGGTTGCGCCACAGGGCGGTGGAGCGGGGCTGGCCGTCGCAGTCCAGGTGCATGGTGAGCCGGTCGGCTCCGTCGGTGACGTGCACGGTCGGGCAGCCGGTGAGGACCGCGCCGAGCGCGGTGCCGTCGTCGGGGCCGAGCCGGTCCAGGGCCAGCCCGGCCGGAGCGGGCCAGGATCCTTCGAGCCAGGGTTGGTCGCCGGTCCAGGGTTCGGCGAGCAGGGATGCTGCTTCGGGGTACAGCCGGGTGACAGTGCCGTCGGGTGCGTCGAGGTGGGCGGCGGGGCTCAGGTCGAGCAGCGCGTGTGCGGCCCACACGAACCGGTAGCCGGGGTCGGCGGCCAGGGTGTAGTCGGCGACGACCGCGCCGTCGCGGTGGTGCACGGTCCTGGTCAGGGTGAACTCGGGCCGGGTGATCGTCGCGCCGTCCAGGCTTCGCCGCCAGGCATGAGGCCAGAGATCGCCGTGGTCGGGCAGGCCGCGTACGGTCGGCAGGCATTCCTCCAGGCCGCCGGCGTCGACGAAGGCGTCACCGGGGCGGACGTCGTCGCGGCCGGTGCCGGGGCGGTGCCAGAGCCATTCGCGGCCGCCGCCGGACAGGCTGGTCCACCGGCCGCCGTGGGCGGGGTCCAGCGCGGCGCGCAGCGCGACCGGTGCGTCGTTCACCATTCGGCGAAGGAGCCGTCGTCGTGCCGCCAGACCGGGTTGCGCCAGGCGTGACCGGTCGCGTCGGCCTTGCGTACGGCCGCCTCGTCGACGGTGATGCCCAGGCCCGGGGCGTCCAGGCGGTTGATGTGGCCGTCGACGAACGCGAACGGCGCCGGGTCGACCAGGTAGTCGAGCAGCTCGCTGCCCTCGTTGTAGTGGATGCCGATGCTCTGTTCCTGGATCAGGAAGTTCGGCGTGGCCAGCGCGACCTGCAGGCTCGCGGCCAGCGAGATCGGGCCCAGCGGGCAGTGCGGGGCGAGCACCGCGCCGTGGGTCTCGGCCAGCGCGGCGATGCGCCGCACCTCGGAGATGCCGCCCGCGTGGGACAGGTCGGGCTGCACCACCGCGACACCGGCCTGCAGCGGGGCGAGGAACTCGGCCCGGCCGTAGAGGCGCTCGCCGGTGGCGATCGGCACGGGGGAGCAGGTCACGATGTCGTGCAGGCGGTGGGCCTGGTCGGGCAGGACCGGCTCCTCGGCGAAGAACGGCCGCAGCGGCGCGATCTCGGGCAGGATGCGGCGTACGGCGGCCGACCCGGCCCGGCCGTGGAAGTCCACGGCGATGTCGCGGTGCTCGCCGAGGGCCTCGCGGGCGGCGGCGACGCGGCTGACGACGGCGTCGACCTCGGCGGAGGTCGGGATGGGGGACAGCCGGCCGGAGGCGTTCATCTTGACCGCGGTCATCCCCGCGGCGACCTGTGCGGCGGCCTGCTCGCCGATCTCGGACGGGTCGTCGCCGCCGATCCAGGCGTAGATGCGTACCCGGTCGCGGACCGGTCCGCCGAGCAGGGCGTGCACGGGCGCGCCGTACGCCTGCCCGGCGATGTCCCACAGGGCCTGGTCGAGTCCGGCGACGGCGCTGGACAGGACGGGGCCGCCGCGGTAGAAGCCGCCCTTGGTCAGCACCTGCCAGTGGTGCTCGATGCGCAGCGGGTCCTCGCCGATGAGGAGTTCGGCGAGCGTGTCGACGGCGGCCCGGACGACTTCGGCCCGGCCTTCCACGACGGGCTCGCCCCAGCCGACCAGCCCGTCGTCGGTCTGTACGCGGCAGAACAGCCAGCGTGGCGCGACGAGGAAGGTCTCGATACGGTCGATCTTCACCGGGTGTCCTTCTGCTTGCGGACGTGGTCGACGTCCTGTGCTGCCTTGTCCAGCAGGTCACCCATGGCGCGTTCGGCGGCCGCAGCGTCGCGGGCGCGGATCGCGGCCACGACGGCCTGGTGACTGGGGACAGGGTCGTCGTGGTGCTGCGCGCCGTGCACGAGCTTGTCACGTTCGGCCAGGCCGGTCTCCATGACGACCTTCATCCGTTCGAGCCACTCGTTGTGGGCGGCGTGCAGCAGGGCACGGTGGAAGTTCAGGTCGGCGGCGACGGCGGCGGCCGGGTCGTCCTGGGCGTCGGCCATCTGGGCCAGCGCGGCGTCGAGCGCGGCGAGGTCGTCGTCGGTGGCGCGTGCGGCGGCGAGTCTCGCGGCGGCGGGTTCCATGATGGCGCGTACCTCGTGCAGCTGGTCGAGCAGCGAGGCGTCGGCGCCGCCGGCGAACTGCCAGCGGATGACGTCGGCGTCGAGCAGGTTCCACGCGGCGCGGGGGCGCACGAACGTGCCGCGTTTGGGGCGGGCGTCGACCAGGCCCTTGGCGGTGAGCACCTTGAGCGCCTCACGCATCACGGTGAGGCTGATGTCGAGTTCCTCCTGCAGCGCGGCGAGGTTGATCGTCGAGCCTTCGGCGATCTCGCCGGCGAGGATCCGCCCGGCGATGATCTCGACGGTCTGCCCGTGGACGCCGCGTCCTGTGTACTGTGCCAATGCTTCGCGCCTTCTCGCTCGTCGGTGCCGGTCAGGTCAGGCCGAGGCCTTGGTCGCGGTCCAGCCGCCGTCGACCACCAGGCTGGTCCCGGTGATGTAGGCGGCGTCGGCGGAGGCGAGGAACGCTATCGTGGCGGCGACCTCGTCGGGGGTGCCGAACCGCTTGGCCACAGTCTCGGCCACGCTGGCCCGCCGGTCCGCTTCGGACACGTCGTCCCACGCGGCGGTGAGGATCGGGCCGGGCAGCACGGTGTTGACGCGGATCTCGGGACCGTACTCGACGGCGAGCTGGCGGGCCAGGGCCACCAGGCCGCCCTTGGCGGCGGCGTACGCGGGGCGGCCGGGCAGCCCGACCAGGGCGTGGACCGAGGAGACGACCACGACCGCGCCGTGCTCGGCGCGCAGGTCGTCCAGACATGCGCGCACGCCGAGGAAGGTGCCGGTGAGGCTGACGGCGAGCTGGTGGTCCCAGGACTGGCGGCTGGTCAGGTGCGCGGGGGTGACCTCGACGGCGTAGGCGTTGCTGACCAGGATGCCGATCGGCCCGAAGGCTGCGCGCACGGTCGCGGCGGCGGTGGCCCAGGCGGCCTCCTCGGAGACATCGACGGTCACTGACAGTGCTCGCCCTCCGACCCGGTTGATCTCGTCGGCGAGCGGGCTGGTGTCGGCGATGTCGAGCAGGCCCACGGCGACGCCCTCGGCGGCCAGCCGGCGGGCGGTGGCCGCGCCGATGCCGCCGGCCGCCCCTGTGATCAGGGCGTTCTTGCCGTCAAGGCCGCGCATAGACTGGCTCCCCATCTGCCGGAGTAGTGATCCCCACCCGAGATCTAATCATTAATTACGAAGATATCTTGACAGTTGCCGGGGCGCGATGCAACCTGTTCGTCATACGGATTTACGTGATCGACATACGCACAGTCACCCCCAGCATCCCTCAGGAAGGATGTCCTCAGTGAGCGACTTCGATCCCAGTCGTCGCCGGCTGCTCGGCCTCGGCCTCGCCGGCCTCGGCGCCCTCGGCGCGGGCCCCCTGCTCAGCGCCTGCGCCAGCTCCGCCGGTTCCGGCAACACCCCCGCCGGCGGCGGCATCACCCTCCAGTCGAACCTCACCGGCGCGGCCAAGTCCGGCCTCGAGAAGCTCATCGCCGACTTCAACAAGCTCGGCAAGGGCACCGCGACGCTGAACACCGTCGCCACCGAGATCTACCGCACCCAGCTGCCGACCTACCTCAGCTCCGCCAACCCGCCGGACCTGTACACCTGGTACTCCGGCTCGGTCGCCAACGCGTACTCCCGCAAGAACCTGCTGCTCGACGTCTCCGACGTGTGGCAGGGCCTGGGCGACTACACCCCGGCGATGCGCAACGTGTCCACCGACGAGACCGGCAAGCAGATCTTCGTCCCCATGAACAACTACTGGTGGGGCTTCTTCTACCGCAAGTCCAACTTCGCCAAGTGGGGCGTGCAGCCGCCGAAGACCTGGGCCGAGTTCCTGACCCTGTGCCAGACCCTCAAGAGCAAGGGCATCCCGCCGATCGGCATCGGCCTGGGCGACACCCCGTGGGTCGCCTCCGCCTGGTTCGACTACCTCAACATCCGCGTCAACGGCGCGCCGTTCCACCGCGAACTGCTCGCCGGCAAGCAGCGCTTCGACGACCCCAAGGTCAAGGCCGTCTTCGCCAAGTGGAGCGAGGTCCTGCCGTACTTCGACCCCAAGGGCAAGGCGTACCCGTTCCAGGAGGCGACCACCGCCCTGCTCGCGGGCAAGACCGGCATGTTCCTCATCGGCACCTTCCTGGCCGACGCCACCGCCAAGGACGTCGTCGAGGACCTCGACTTCTTCCAGTTCCCGATCATCGACCCGGCGGTCCCGGTCGCGGAGGAGGCGCCCACCGACGGACTGTTCGCCAGCGCCAAGACGGCCAACCCGGCCGCCACCAAGGCGCTGCTGACCTACGTGGCCTCCGTGGAGGCGCAGGAGGCCTACGTCGCCAACAGCGCCGGCATCATCCTGCCCGCCCACCCCAAGGCCAAGGCGGCCGAAACGCCGCTGGTCGCCAAGGGCAAGGCGATGCTGGCCGGCGCCGCCGAGCTCACCCAGTTCTTCAACCGCGACTCCAGCGACGCGCTGCAGCCCACCGCGGACACGGCGCTGACCAGGTTCATCGACAAGCCCGACCAGATCGACGCGATCCTCGCCGAGTGGCAGAAGAACGCCGAGAAGGTCTTCAAGGGCTGACGTGACCGCGGTCAGCTCCACCAACAGCACTGCACGGCGGCGGCGGTCGTTCCGGCCGTCGCCGCTCCTGCTCACCTTCGTTCTGGTGCCGTTCGTGGTCGAGAGCATCTGGGTGTTCTGGCCCGCGATCCAAGGGGTCTTCTTCTCGTTCACGCGGTGGGACGGGTTGGCCGCCCCGGTGCCCGTCGGCTTCGACAACTACGTCGAGCTGGCCGGCGACCCGGTCTTCCGGGGCGCCCTGGGCAACACTGTCCTGTGGCTGCTGCTGTTCGGCGGCCTGTCCGTCATCGGCGGCTTCGGCATGGCGCTGGCGCTGCAGCGCGAGCGCCGCGGCGTCGGTTTCTACCGGGCCGCGCTGTTCCTGCCGGTCGTGTTCTCACTGGTCGTCACGGCGCTGGTCTGGCGGGTCTTCTACCAGCCCGACGGGCTCGTCGACCAGGTGCTGACCGCGGTCGGTCTCGAACACCTCATCCGGCCGTGGCTGGCCGACCCGGAAACCGCGTTCTACGCCGTGATCATCCCGTCGCTGTGGCGGCAGATCGGCTACATCATGGTGCTCTACCTGGCCGGGCTCAAGGCCGTCGACCCGGCCGTGCACGAAGCGGCGAAAGTCGACGGCGCCAACAGCTGGCAGCGGCTGTGGCACGTCACCGTCCCGCAGCTCAAGGGCGTCAACGCGGTCATCCTGTCGGTCATCGTCATCGACTCGCTGCGCTCGTTCGACATCGTCTGGTCGCTGACCCGCGGCGGCCCGTACCACTCCTCGGAACTGCTGAGCACCTACATGTACTCGGCCGCGTTCCAGAGCCTGCGCCTGGGCTACGGCTCGGCGATCGCCGTGGTGATCTTCCTGCTCGCCCTCGTGGTCATCATCGGCTACCTGGTCCGCGCCTTCCGGGAGGAGTCATGATCAGCAAGCTGCGCACCGGCGGCTACCACGCCGCCATGATCGCCGTGTCGCTGCTGTG
The DNA here is from genome assembly GCF_040648615.1 of Catellatospora sp. NPDC049111. NCBI lineage: Bacteria > Bacillati > Actinomycetota > Actinomycetes > Micromonosporales > Micromonosporaceae > Catellatospora > Catellatospora sp. NPDC049111. The sequence goes on from NZ_JBEZEB010000004.1 coordinate 341,603, forward strand.
GCTCGGCCCGATCATCTGGGTCGTCGTCCTGTCCACCCGCACCTTCGACGACATCGCCAGCAACGGCGTCGGCAGCCTGCCGCACTCGTTCACCCTCGACACCTATGTCCAGGCGTGGACCGACGGCGGCCAGCTGCAGGCCCTCATCAACAGCCTGCTGGTCACCGTGCCCGCGGTCCTGCTCAGCCTCGGCCTGGGCGCGATGGGGGCCTTCGCCCTGAGCCGCTACCGCATCCCCGGCCGGCGCACCATCCTGCTGCTGATGCTCGCCGGCAACCTGCTCCCACCGCAGATCGTGCTCATCCCCGTCAGCAAGTTCAGCGAGCTGACCGGCCTGTACGACACACTCTGGGCGCTCATCGCCGTGCAGGTCGGCTTCGGACTCGGGTTCTACACCTTCGTGCTGCACGGCTTCATGCGCGACCTGCCCAACGAGATCCAGGAGGCCGCCACCATCGACGGGGCCGGCGTCGGGCAGATCTTCACCCGGGTCATCCTGCCGCTGACCCGACCGGCCCTGGCCGCCCTCGGCGCGCTGTCGTTCACCTGGATCTTCAACGACCTGCTGTGGGCGATCACCGTCATCCGCACCGAAGCCACGATGCCGGTCACCCCGGCACTGCTCGGCCTGCAGGGGCAGTTCGTGTCGTCCTGGAGCGTCATCGCCGCCGGGACGGTCATCGCCGCCGTGCCGACGGTCGCGGTGTTCCTCGCCTTCCAGCGCCACTTCATCTCGGGCCTGGCGATCGGAGCAGTCAAATGAGCAACCGACAGTGGACCCTGCGCGGCGAGCACACCGAGTACACCGTCGCCGTGCCCGACCACGGCCGCTGGCTGGAGCTGGTCGCCTGGGGCCCACACGGTGTCAGCGCAGGCCCGTCGCCGGTCGCCTACACCGGGCCGACACCGTTCCTCACCGCAGGCGACTACGCCCCGGTCGAATACGCCACCGACGGCGTACGGCCCTTCGCCGCGGCGGAACTCGTCGTCGAACTGCCGAACGGCGACCGGCGCGTGTCCTGGGAATTCCAGGAGGCGACCGGAGACGAGCGGCAGCTGCGCGTGCTGTTCACCGACCCGGTCACCGGGCTGCGCGCCGAGCACCGCTACCGCATCGCCGAGGGCACCGACGTCGTCGAACGGTGGACCGAACTGCACAACCCCGGCGACACCACGCTGCGCCTGGTCCAGGCCGCCTCCGCGGGATTCAACCTGCCCACCCCGCACGGCGCCCGGATCAGCTACCAGTGGGGCCAGTGGGCGCAGGAGTTCCAGCTCGACCACGTCGACCTCGGCCAGGGCCGGTTCGCCGTCGGCAGCGCCCAGGGCGTGCCAGGGCACCTGTTCGTGCCCTGGCTCGCCGTGCGCGACCGCGCCGACGAGACCGGCCCGGCCTGGGGCGTCGCGCTGGCCTGGACCGGCTCCTGGGAGATCAGCGCCCAGCGCGACACCGGCGGCCTGACCCGCGTCATCGCGGGCCGCCACCTCGCCGACGGCCCGCTCGAACTGCTCCCGGGCGGCACGATCACGCTGCCCGTCGCCGCCGGCGCGTACAGCGGTGAAGGCCTCGACGGCCTCGCCCGTGTCTGGCACACCTACCAGCGCAGACTCGCAGGCGATCGGCTCGACCGGGTCCGGCCGGTGCTCTACAACTCGTGGGAAGCCACCGGCTTCGCCGTCGACGCCGGCAACCAGCTCGCCCTGGCCCGCACCGCCGCCGACATCGGCGCGGAGGCGTTCGTCGTCGACGACGGCTGGTTCATCGGCCGCCACGACGACCGCGGCGGGCTCGGCGACTGGACCGTCGACGAGGCCAAGTTCCCCGACGGGTTCGACACGTTCATCGCGCAGATCCGCGCCATGGGACTCACCTTCGGCCTGTGGGTCGAACCCGAATGCGTCAGCCCCGCCTCACGGCTGTACGCCGAGCACCCCGACTGGGTGTACGCCGTCGACGGCCGCCCGCAGACGCTGGTGCGCAACCAGCTGCTGCTCGACCTCGGCCGGCCCGAGGTCGCCGAGTTCGTGCACGGCACCGTCGACGGACTGCTGCGCCGCCACGACATCGGCTACCTCAAGTGGGACTTCAACCGCCCCCGCACCGAACCCGGCCGGGCCGGAACCGCCGCACCCGTCGACCTCGACGGCGCACACGTGGCCAACCTGCACCGCATCTACGAGCAGCTGCGCCGCGACCACCCCGACGTCATCATCGAGGCGTGCGCGGGCGGCGGCGGCCGCACCGACCTGGCCATGGCCGCCCGCGCCGACGTGGTCTGGCCCAGCGACAACACCGGCCCACTGGACCGGCTCGCCATCCAGCACGGCTTCCTGCACGCCAACGCGCCGCACCTGCTCAGCTCCTGGGTCACCGACGCGCCCGGCCTGTTCGACCCGCGGCCGCGCTCGCTGGCGTTCCGGTTCGTGCTGGCGATGGCGGGCGTGCTCGGCATCGGCGCCGACATCCGGCACTGGAACGAGCAGCAGCGCGCCGAAGCAGCTTCGTGGATCGCCCGGTACAAGCAGATCCGCCAGGTGATCCAACACGGCGAGGTGCACCTCATCGGCGGCCCCGACCAGGCCCGCTGCGCCGTGCAGTACACCGCACCCGACGGCGCGACAGTGGTCGTGCTCGCCTGGAACACCGGGCGCCTCGACGGACCCGGGCTGCTGCCCTCGCGGCCGGTGCGCCTGCCCCTTGGCGGCCTCGGCCGCCAGGACGTCTACCGGCAGCAAGACGGACCGGAGTACTCCGGCAGCCACCTGAGCGCCGTCGGCCTGCCGGTCCAGTGGACCGCCGAACACGACGCGGAACTGATCGTGCTGCACCGGAGCTGACCGGACGGCGAACTCCCGGCTCCCGCCGGACGAGGGCGATCACCTGCGGGAAGTCCCGCAGGTGATCGCCCACCGGTTCAGCTCTTCGGCGCGGTCGTCGCCTTGAGCTCAGGCAGGTTCGCCGACGGAGTCGGCAGCGGGCCGACCGCGGTCGGGACGAGGCTCAGCAGTTCCTGGTCGGCGACCACGGCCTTCAGATCGTCGACGTCGATCACCGGAACCGGCTCCTCGCCGTCGCCGTTGCGCTCCATGACCACCGCCCGATGATCCGGGTAGACGGCTCCGACGGTGACCGTGGTGTCGGAATAGGCCGTCCCGTAGAGCAGCGGCGCGGCACCGACTCCCTCCTCGCAGAACAGCACGTCCAGGTCCTGTACCGTGCCCGCGAACGCGGTCAGGTCGGCGCAGGACTGCGGCACCCACGCGGCCGTCTCGTAGACGTACAGGTTCACGGTCAGGTGGCCGTGTTCGCGAAGGTGCCCCAGGTTGATCACCGTGTAGGCGTTGGAGGCTCCCGGCTCGCCCCAGTTGCAGACGTCGTAGGTGTTCTGCACGACGTAGTCGTCCCGGTCGGGCAGCAGCCGCAGCACCGTCCGCACATACTCCGGCCAATGCTCCTGCGCGACCTCCTTGGTGCTGGGGTTGACCATCGGCGCGTTCCGGCATTCACCCAGGCTCCCCGGCGACGCGGCGGCGCCCACCGGCAGGGTGAGTCCGGGCGAACTCGCCGGCGTCGTGCCCCGCATCGCGAACGGGGCGGCCAGCGCCGCGGTCGCGGTCACGGCGGCCACCGCCGTCACCAGTGCGCGCCTGCGCCGCAGGCCCTTCGCGCCCCGCAGCGCGGCATCGGCGAGGTCCGCCGGGCCGGCTACCTCCGACAGCCGCTGCATCGCCGCCTTCAATTCAGGTTCAGGTGGTGTGTTCACACTGGCTCCTCGATGTATCTCAGCTCCGGACACAGCACACGAAGGCGTGTCAGGGTGCGATGAACCTGACTGCGAACGGTCCCGATCGACGTGCCCATCAGCGCGGCCACCTCGGCCTCGGGCAGGTCCTCGTAGTAGCGCAGCACCACCACTGCCCGCTGCCTGCGGGTCAGCTCGCCCAGCACCCGTGCCAGCGCCAGCTTGAGGACCGTCTCACCGGCCGGGTCCTCGACAGCGCCCCGCTCGGGCACCAGCTCCGTCGCATACTCGCGGCGGTTGCGGCTGACCCGCCAGACGCTGATGTGCTGGCGATAGAGGATCTTGCGGACGTACGCGTCGGGTGACCCCGACCGGTGCACCCTGGGCCAGTGCAGCGCCAGTTTCGTCAGCGCGACCTGCAGCAGATCCTCGGCGTCCTGGTGATGCCCGGTGAGCAGGTAGGCGACGCGGTACAGGGCCCCTTGCCGCACCGCCACATACTCCCGGAACTCGCGCTCGGCGAGCTCATCCATCAGGTTCCTCCCTCGTGTCACCTGTCAACACGCGCCCGGGGAGGCGTCACTATGTCATGCGAGTCCCGTTTTCGCGGGCTCGCCCGCGGGGACTCGGCAACGGCCGGTGGCACCACTTCGCAGGTGCCACCGGCCGGCAAGAGCGGTCTCAGCCCTCCCGGTACGCGGCCTCGCGCCGGCAGCCGGGGAGGCGATAGGCGAAACCGTCGGCGGGCAGGTCGAGCGCCGCGCCGCCGGTCGTCGTCCCGAAGACGGCCCGCCGCAGCACCTTCCCGTCGCTCCAGATCAGGTCGCGGCCCTGCAGGCACGGGAACGCTGAGATCCCGGCCGACCCGCGGTGCCCGGCCAGGTCGATCCGATGCATCGCTGTGCCGTCCACCAGCGAGAACTCGACGTACGTGGCACGGTGCTCGCGGTCCTCGGCGGTGAAGACCAGGACCGCCGCGGTGCTGTCGGTGACGGGGACGACAACGGGCAGGTCCGCGTGGGCGAGCACGTGGTCATCCGGTTTCAGCAGGGCGGAGACGTCCACGTCGACATGGCGGGAACGGCCGGTACGCGGATCGGTCACCGACAGCGAGAAGCTGGTCCTGCCTGGTTTGTCGGCGGTGCCGCTCAGCACCTCGCCTGTGTCGAGCACGCCCTTGACGTCGTCCCATCGGCCACTGCGGGCCAACGGGTACTCCTTGCCGCCGGCCAGCGGGACGAGCCGCGTGCCGAAGGCGTCAGCCGGGTAGGGCACGTCGATGACGAGCCAGTTGCCCGAGCGGGACCAGAAGGAGGGGCTGCCGGCCAGGCGCCGCTGCGAGGTGCCGGTCAGGTCGCGCAGCATGACCTGCCCGTTCTGCTCGGTCCAGCTCAGCCAGCGCCCGTCGGGTGACAGCCAGAGTGTGGGCACATGCGGTTCCGGGGCGGCTATCCGCAGCCGGTACCAGCCTGACGCGGCGGCTATCTGCACCGTCATCACGCCGCCGTCGAGGTCCGCGCGCAGCAGCGACGCGGGCCCGACACCACGGTCTTTCGGCAGGTCCGGCAGCACCTCCCCGGCCGCCGGCACGCGCTCCGGCAGCGCGGGCGAGCCGGGCGGCGCGACCAGTGACGGGCGCGGTGACGAGGTCGGTGTGGGGGTCAGCGGCGGCGGGACCTTCGCCGGGCCGAGCGCCGCGTAGACGATCAGGCCGAGGGCGAGCGGCACCAGCGCCAATGCCGCGACCACGGCCGTACGCCGGGCCCGCCGCCTGGCTGCCGTGGCGACCGCGGCGTTCGCGTCGGCGTACTGGCCGGCCTGTTCGGCGAACAGCGGCAGCGCGCGGCGCAGGTGGCCCAGCGCCACGTGGGTCTGGCTCTTGACGGTGCCGATCGAGCAGCCCATGGCGGCCGCGGTCTCCGCTTCGGACAGGTCCTCGTAGAAACGCAGCACCACGACGGTGCGCTGACGCGGGCTCAGCGTGTCCAGCGCCTGCCCGAGCGCGATCCGGTCGACGATCTGGTGCGGTTCGTCGGGGCCGGGCAGGTCGGGCACGTACCCGACGGGCTTGGCCGGGCGCCGCCGCCACCACGTGATCCTCTCGTTGACCATGATCCGGCGTACGTACGCCTCGGGCTGGCCCTGGTCCACGATCTGCCGCCACCGGGCCGCAGCCTTGGCCAGCGCGGTCTGCACCAGATCCTCGGCCGCGTGATGCTCACCCGTGAGCAGGTATGCCGTGCGCGACAGCGCACCACCCCGCGCGACGACGAAGTCGTGGAAACCGTCGTACCTGTCCATCCGTCACCTCCGCCACCAACACGCGGTTCGCCGCCGGCGAGTTGGTGATCGCGCACCGGTATTTTCCCGAGCGGCCGGCGGCCTGTTCGCGCGTACGCTCAGCCGGGTTTGCGGCCGGACCAGACACCCGCGGTCCGCTGCAGGACCCGGTCCGTCGCGGGCAGCTCCATCCACCGGCGGTGGAACTCCTGGCGGTGCTCGTCCGGCAGGTCCTCGATGAACGCCCGGTAGCCGTGGCTCATCGCCCAGCGCCACAGCATCGCGTTGTCGGCGAACTCGACGGCGATCGTGGCGTGGTCCACCCGCAGGTCCACGAAACCCGCCTCTTGCAGCAGGTCCGCGGCGTCCACGACCCGGCCCATGCTCCCGTTCGGGGGCAGGTGGACCGCGAACTCCTCGAAAAGGGCGTCCATCCGGCGGGCGAGCGGCGGGGCTGCGGCGGCAGGCCGGGCGTCGCGCTCGAACTCGGCGGTGCGGGCGCTGCCGCCGGTGAACGCGAACCGCCCGCCCGGCGCGGCCACGCGATACGCCTCGGCGACGCCGGCCCTCGGATCGTCGAGCACATGGATGACGAACGAGGAGACGACGAGGTCGAAGGCGTCCGAGGGAAGATCCAGGGCCTGGGCGTCCATGACGTGGGCGGCCGCGGCCGGATGGTCGGCGGCCAGCCGCTCGACCATCGCCGGCGCCGCGTCGACGGCCGTCACGGCACAGCCCCGGGCCAGGGCCGGCGCGGTCAGCGCGCCCCGTCCGGAGCCGAGGTCGAGCAGCCGGCAGCCGGCGGGCGGGTCGAGCACGTCCACGATGGCGCGGCCGAACTCGGCGAAGAACGGGGCCACCTGGTCGTAGTCGGCGGCGACGCGATCGAAGAGCTTCCAGGTGGATACGTTCATGGCAGAGGAGTCTCGTGACGATCTCTCGGCCGCGCAAAGCAATTAGCCGCGCGCGGCTGCTGTTCGGTCGATGGTCCGATCCCGATGGTGCTCGCCGCCGGGACATCGTCAGGACACGCAGTTGTCATTGCCAAGCCCTTTCCGATGTCATGTTCGTCGATACCATGACGGTGTCCTGGAAGCCTCGGGAAGACGGCGGCGCATGGATCCTTTCGAAATCTTGGGGACCGGCAGCGGTGGTGGGACGTGGCTGGTGACCGACACGAACCGGCGGCTGACGGTGCACAACCACAGCGGCCGCGCCCTGTTCGTCGCCCTGTGCGGCGGCCGGGACTCCCACGCGGTGGGGTGGCGGCTGCTGCCGGACGGGCAGGGGCAGACCGTGCCCATCGCGGTGCCCCGCAACAGCTTCGGCACGGTCTACCTGTTCGCCAGGACCGCCGACGGCGGATGGTCCTTCGGCGGCGACGAGCGGTTCTATGTCGCCCAGCCGCGCGGCGACGACACGATCCGGCAGGGCTTCTCCTTCCAGGTCAGGGACGCGCGCACGCAGCGCCCGGCGATGGTGGCCGGCGCGGGGGAGCTGAGGGTCGTCGGCGGGATCGGCATCGCGATGACGGCCGACGTCTCATACCGGATCGCCTGACCCCGGGCTCGGCCGCCATCGCCCTGAGTTTTGCGAGTGCGGGAGCTGACCGCCGACGCCATGCACCCCTGACAGCAGCATGCCGAGGACCCGCGGCTGGGCCTGCACCAGCGGCGCGGGGCCGCCGCCGTCGTACGCAGCTGCGAGGGCATGCTGGTCGCCCTGGGAAACTGACGACGTCACCGGTCACGGCCGGTTGCCGATCACCGATAGCCTCGTGGCGTGAACGCGATCTGGCGTCATCTGCGCATCGTCGGCTTCGCCGCGGTGACCATCCCGGTGGTGATCGGCGTCCTCGGCGGAGCGGCCCTCGGCCTGCTGGCGCTCGCCGAGGGTGCCTACCGGATAGTCGCCGGGCTGCTCGTCATGGTCGCGGGTTTCCTGGCGGTCGCCGCCGTGCTCATCGTCGCGATACTGGTGTTCCTCGCTGTGCTGGGGCGCGGCCTCACCAGGAGACTGTTCTTCGTACGCGGCAGGGCGCTCACGGACGACGCGGTCAACGATCTGAAGGCGCAGCAGGGCGCTGCCGCCACGGTCCCCTTCTTCCGGCTGACCGCGGGCGCCGCCCTGCTCGTCGGCATCGGGTGCGCGGTCTGGCGGCTGACCACCGGATGACCGGCCGGGTGTCGGAGCACCCGGCCGGAGATCGCTAGGCGGCGGGGTGCGGCTCGGAGCCGCGCGGGCGGAACATGGTGCGGGCCATGATGACCAGCACCGCCAGCAGACCGCCGAGCAGCGCCAGCCACGACCAGGCCCAGCCGACCGTGAACGTCAGCACCGCGAAACCCGCGAGCGCGGCGAGCCAGATGGCCGCGGTGTAGATGCCGAACCGGGCGGCGGCGGCCGGGTCGCCCGCGAACACGTCGGCCATCTCCTGGTGCTCGCGCTGCAACCGGACCATCCACGGCTTGTGCCGGTTGGTCTGGGTCACGCCCAGGTAGGTGAACGCGACGGCGGAGGCGACCAGCAGCACCCCGGCGGCGACCAGCAGCCCGACCGGCCATTCGGGACGGGCGGCCGCCACGCATCCGGCACCGGCCAGGCCCAGGGTCGCGGCCGCGCCGTAGCCGAGTGCGCGAGCCGCGGGCAGGGGATAGCTGGAGGTGGTCTCCTGCCGCAGCGCGTCGGCCACGATGATGCCGCCGGTCAGTGCCAGCACCGCGGCGGCGAGCGGCTGCCAGCCGTGCACGGCCGTGTCGAGCACGGACCAGACGAGCACGGCCAGTGCCGCTGCGGCCGGCAGCGAGAGCAGCAGTGTCCGGATGACGTACGCCGGTCGTGGCCGCACCCGCTGGTCGAGCCAGGGCGCGGCGGTCGGCGTCGCGGCGGCCTCGGTCACGATCGCGCGGATGTCGCCCAGTTCGGCCATCGCGCGTCGCGCGGACTCGGCTCCGCTCACGCCGGATCCTTGGAGTTCGGCCATGCGGGCGACCAGGTTGGCGCGCATCTCCTCCTTGAGGTCGCGCGCCTCGGGGGTCATCTCGAGTCCGGCGTACGCCTCGTCGAGCAGGCGGTGGATCGCCAGGCTGTCGTCGGTCATCAGGGCCGCCTTCCGGGTCGGGGCATGCCCGTTCGGGCGGGCTTGCCCAGTTCGAGCAGGGTGTCGATGAGGCCTCGGGTGATCTCCCAGGCGTTGACGTTGTCGTGGTACACGGCGCGTCCGGCGTCGGTGATGCGGTAGTACTTGCGCCGCCCGCCCTGGGTCTCGTCGCCCCAGTACGCCTCGACCAGGCCGTCCTTGAGCAGTCGGCGGTAGCTCGCGTAGAGGGTCGCTTCTTTGATCTCGTACGCGCCGCCGGTGGCGTCGCGGATCGTCTTGAAGATCTCGAAGCCGTAGCTCTCGCCCTGGCTGAGGACCGCCAACACGATCGTGTCGGTATGCCCTCGCAGGAGGTCGGCGGCGAACGCGTCGCTCGCCAGGAAGGTATCGCTGGCAGGTATATCGGGCACGTCGAGTACTGTAACAGATAAAGTACTAGCGCACGAGGAGTCCAAGCAGGGCTTGCCCGCTGCTGCGTCAGCGCAGGTCGCGGCGCAATGGATGGTCGGCGGGCACCTCGACGAGCACGATGGGCACCCCGTCCGGGTCCGCGATCCACATCTCGTCGAGGCCCCAGAACTCGCGCCGCGGCTCGCGCGTGATCACCGCGCCCAGGGCGGCGAGCCGCTCGTGCTCGGCTCGCAGGTCGCGCACCTGCAACCAGATCCGGACCGGCCCGACGGGCCCGATGTCGGACCGGCCGGACACCTCCAGCAGCCCCTGGCCGAGGAAGAACACCACGCCCGGATGCTCGGGCGGCCCGAACTCGCGGTACACCGCCAGCCCGAGCACGTCGCGGTAGAAACGCAGCGACGACTCCAGGTCGGCCGGGCGGATCAGGATGCGGCTGCTGAGAACCTCCATGCCCCGATCATCGCCTGCCGTGGTGCCGCCTGGCCTGGCTTGCATTAGTTGCACGTACCGACGAATGCGCATACGCTGACCGGCGCGCGGATGGGCCAGGGCAGCGATCAGCGATCAGGCATGTGTGCCTGCGGGCATGACGCGATCCGCCCCTGTCCGGGGCCTCCTCCAGAGGTAGGTCATGAAAAGACTGCTCACATCCGTCGGTGTCGCCGTGCTGGCGGCCACCGCATCCATCCTCGTCGCCGTCAGCCCCGCTGAGGCGGCCGTCGGCCTGCACATCAGCGGCCGCAACATCGTCGAGGCCAACGGCCAGAACTTCATCATGCGCGGGGTGAACCACGAGCACGTCTGGTTCATCGGCCAGACCAGTTCGTTCGCCGACATCAAGGCCGCCGGCGCGAACACCGTGCGGGTCGTGCTGGGCAGCGGCAAACGCTGGGGCCCGTCCAACGACGTCGCCAACGTCATCAACCTGTGCAAGCAGAACCGGATGATCTGCGTCCTGGAGGTGCACGACACCACCGGGTACGGCGAGGACGGCGCGGCCGCCTCGCTCGACGAGGCCGTCAACTACTGGATCAGCCAGAAGAGCGTGCTGGTCGGCCAGGAGGACTACGTCGTCATCAATATCGGCAACGAGCCGATCGGCAACACCAACGCCGGCCAGTGGACCGCCGCGACGGTGTCCGCGATCCAGAAGATGCGCACCAACGGCTTCCAGCACCTGCTGATGGTCGACGCGCCGAACTGGGGCCAGGACTGGCAGTACGTGATGCGCGACAACGCCCAGACGGTCCTCAACGCCGACACCCAGCGCAACACGGTGCTGTCGATCCACATGTACGACGTGTTCAACACCGCCACCGCGATCCGCGACTACCTCGACCGGTTCCAGAACAACGGCTGGCCGCTGGTCATCGGCGAGTTCGGGTGGCAGCGCTCGTCGAACAACGTCGACGACCAGACCCTGATCGCCGAGGCCAACGCCCGCGGCCTGGGCTACCTCGGCTGGTCCTGGGCGGGCAACAACGATCCGTACCTGGACATGACGGTCAACTTCGACCCCGCTCAGCTCACCACGTGGGGCCTGCGGATCTTCAACGGCCCCAACGGCATCAAGGCCACCGCCAAGCAGGCCACGATCTTCGGTGGTACACCGTCGCCGAGCGCGTCGCCGTCGCCGAGTTCTTCGCCGTCACCGAGCGTGCCTCCGTCGCCGAGCGGGCGCGGCTGCACCGCCCTGTACTCGATCGTGGGCCAGTGGCCCGGCGGATTCCAGGCCGACGTGAAGGTGACCGCCGGCGCATCGGCGATCACCAGCTGGACGGTGACCTGGACGTACGCCAACGGCCAGACCGTCACCCAGGCCTGGAGCGCGACGGTGACCAGCAGCGGATCGGCGGTGACCGCCCGCAACGTGAGCTACAACGGCAGCCTGGCCGCCGAGGCGAGCACGAACTTCGGCTTCCTCGGCTCGTGGAACGGCACGAACGGCGTTCCCGCGGTGACCTGCACGGCGAGCTGACCGTCGGCGCGGAGCCGGGCCGGGCGTCGCTCGCCCTGGCCCGGCTCCGCGGCATCGGGCACACGGCCTTGCCACGGCCTGGCATGCTCGGTCCGTGCCGACCGTGTACCGCAGCAGCAAACGCCATCGCGGCAGCCGCCGACGTACACGCGTGCTGCGCACGCTCGGCATCGTCGCGGCGATCGCCGTCGTGGCCGGTGCGGCGCTGTGGCTGTGGCCGGCCGGGCCCCGCCCGCTGTTCCAGCTGCCCGTTGCGTGCGGCGAGAAGTGGCAGCTGGGCACCTATCCCGGCCACGGCGCGGACGACGTGGACATGTTCCCGATGTCCGGGCAGTCCTGGGGGCGGCCGGTGCTGGCGTCCTACGGCGGCACGGTCGTCGAGGCGGGGATCAACGGCGAGCTGGGCGGGCGTACGCAGAAGAATCCGCAGGGCCCCCGTGGCAGCGGCGGCGGCTACTGGGTGAAGATCGACCACGGCGGCCGGTGGACGACGGTGTACATGCACCTGCTCGAACCGCCGATCGTCGAGAAGGGTCAGGACGTCGAGCAGGGCCAGCAGCTCGGCAAGGTCGGCAGCACCGGCGACTCCGGCGCGGCGCACCTGCACTACGAGCAGCGCCGCGGCCTGCAGACGGTCGAGAGCTGGTTCGACGGCGCGCCGTCGGGCATCACGAACGACGACCGGGAGTACACCGTCCTGCGCACCAGCAACAACTGCGCCGACCGGGACCGGTAGCACGGTGGACGACCAGTGGAACCCGCAGTGGTGCATCGTCGGCAACCTGCTGCCGTACCCGTACCGCGAGGAAGGTCCGCACGCCGACTTCCGCAGTCAGAAGATCTTTCCCGCGGGCGCGAAGCTGTGCGTGCTCGGCGGCATGGGCAACGGGACGATCACCGTCGTCGGGTACGCCCATCGCCGGCCCCACCCGGTGACGGCGCACCTCAAGGCCAGGTACGTCGGCAACTGGCGGGCGCGGCTGATCTACCGGCCGGTCCTGCTCCGGGCGATCCACGCCGCGCAGCGGGAGGAGAACACCTGCCACCGCTGGCTGTACGGCTACCGCGACGACCAGCGCGGCGACTACCTGCCGACCGAGCCGGAGTACGGCGCGCACCTGGCCGAGATCGCCGCCTCCTTCCAGCGATCCTTGCACGGCGGCGGCTGACCGCGCAGCACGCGCGTCACGCGCCGAAGCGGCGCACAGCCGCGCGCCTGCCCCGGTAGGGCGTCCAGCCGTGCGCGGTCAGCGCGGCCGCCCCACCGGCGGCGAACGACAGCCACGCCGAGCGCAGCGGCCTGCCGTGCTCGTGCACGTCGTCCCAGAGCTGCCCGGCGAGCATCGGCACCTGCGCCCACGCCGCCTCGTCGCCCAGCAGCCACGGCAGGTCGCTGCAGTGACCGGCCCGGTAGGGCGAGGCCGAAGCCACGCCCTCGATGCCGTACACGAACACGCGCGCCCCGGCCGCGGCCAGCAGCCTGGCGAACCGTTGCGTCGGCCGGGTGAATGCCGTCCAGGTGAACACGCTGATCAGGCTGTTCTCGACGGCCCGTCCGAGCAGCGGCACCCGCTGCGACAGCGGGCCACCGGCCAGGAAGTACGCCATCTCGCGGCGGGTGGTGCCGAGCACCACGTCGAGGTCGCCGGCGCCCGCCCGGCACGCGGCGAGCCAGCCGTCGGCGTCGGGCAGCGGATCCGCGCCGGCCACCGGCCCGTACGCCGGGGTGAAGCCGCGCCCGGAGACGTCGCGCTCGGCTGCCTGCTGCGCGGTCAGCACCTGATCGAGCGACGCCGCCAGCGGATCGCCGTCGAGCCGGGCGAGGAAGCGCTCGCCCAGCCGCCCGGTGTCGGCCGCGCCGCCGAGCCCGAGTCCCAGCGGCGGGCTCTGCAGCACGACCCGGCGGAACAGCGGCCGGGCCGCCGCCACACCCAGCAGGCAGGCGATCGAGTGCGCGCCCGAGGACTGCCCCACCAGCGTGACGTTGTCCGGGTCGCCACCCAGGTCGGCCGCGTTGTCGCGGACCCAGCGCAGGGCCTCGATCTGGTCGAGCAGGCCCAGGTTGCCGGGGGAGACGCCCGGCGCGGCCAGGTAGCCCAGCGCCCCGAGCCGGGAGGTGACGCTGACCACGACCACGTCGCCCTCCCGGGCGAGCCCGTCGGTGCGGTAGCGGTCCCAGGAGCCCGCGCCGGACCGGTACGAGCCGCCGTGCAGCCAGACGATCACCGGCCGGCGGGCTCCGTCGGCGGCCGGGGTGACGATGGTCAGGTTGAGGCAGTCCTCGGACTGCACGCCGATCTCGGGCCGGCCACCGGCCGAACCGGGTCGGGCCTGCGGCTGCGGGCTGACCCCGCCGTGCTCGACCGCATCGCGCACGCCCGACCAGGCCGGTTCGGGCACTGGCGGGCAGAACCGCTGCGCGGTGGCATACCGCACGCCGCGCAGCACCGTCAGCCCGTCCTCCCGCCTTCCGCGCAGCGTGCCGCCACGGACCGTGACCAGCACCTCCGGCGCGGCCAGGCCGGTCGGGCCGAGCGTTTCGTCACCGGGGGCGGAGGGCTGCGGCAGCACTGGGGAACTGGCCTTTCGTTCGGAGGTCGACGTCGCGCCGACGGCCGGACGCCGTGACGCGACGTCGCCACCATATGCCGGAGACGTCCGTTGATGCACCGCACCGGCAGGCCGGATCAGCTCGTGGTGACCGCCTCATCGTCGTGTCGCGCGGCGCGCCGCTGCGCGCCCGGCAGCGCCCTCGCGCCCAGCGCGCTCTCCAGCTGCTCCCAACGGGTCACCAGATCCGAGATCATCAGCATCATGACGTCGGGGAACGCGTAGAGGAACGTCTTGTACCGGTAGTGGTCCAGGTAGTAGACCTCGATGTCGCCGACGGCGGTGACCGTGGCGGTGCGGGCGCTGAAGAACAGGTCGTGACCGCCCAGCAGGGCCCCGCGGGCCATCGTCGCGCGCTCGTACACGCCGCCGAAGTCGACCTCGACCTGCCCGGCGGCGATCAGGTAGACCCCGTGGGCGGCATCGTCCTCGCGGCACACCGCCTCACCCGGCCCGAAGGACAGCTCGTCGAACATCGAGGCCAGCGTCTCCAGCTCGGCCTCGACCAGCGGCGCGAACAGGCGCACGCCGTACGGGTCGACGCCGTCGCGCAGGCACGCCACCCGCTCCTTCAGGTCGTGGTCGGGCAGGTGGCTCATGCGCATGCGCGCGAACCGCTTCATGCGATCGATGTCGCGGCGCTGGCGGCGCGGGGTCTCGGCGCTCGGCGCGGTGTAGAGGGAGGCGTCACCGCTGATCCGGGCGGCCTCGCGCAGGCCCGACTCGTAGGCGCTGTGCACGCAGCCCCAGTGGTGGCCGTTGGTCGCCTCACCGGCGAAGAACAGCAGGTCGCCGACCGGTTCGGCGAGCACGCCGAGGTCCTTCGGCGACGCGTCGACGCCTATGCACGCGTACGAGCCGCGGGCGAACGGGTCCGCCGACCAGCCCGTGCGCGAGATGTGCTCGGGGGCGGGCGCGTCGGGGCCGAACAGGTCCCGCACGACGGTGGCGCTGTAGTCGGCGACCTGCTCGTCAGGCCAGGTCTCCAGCTCGCGGCCGAGCGAGCCGCCGAGCAGCATCACCAGCACGGGTCTGCCGTGCGACTTCCACATGCTGATCACGACGGTCGGATGGCGGTCGGTGTCGCGGCACAGGTAGCCGAACGCGTACTGCTCCAGGGGCCAGAACGGCTCGGCGAAATGCAGTGCGATCTTGTTGAGGGTGCCGAAGCCCAGCCGGGCGATCGCCGACTGCTTCGGCTCGGGCAGCGGCGGGTCGAAGACCACGGCCCCGGCCTTGAGGACGCCGAGCGGCAGGGTCACCAGCACCTTGTCCGCCGTGAAGTCACCCAGTCCGGTGACGACGCGCACGCTCGCCGCGCCGGTCTCGACCCGGGTCACGACGTGATCGCGCCGGATGTCCAGGCCGTCGGCGAGCGCGTCCACGACCGACTGGTAGCCGCGGTGCAGGACGCTGTCGCCGTGGCCGTAGACCAGGTAGCCGTCCTCCCAGAACTTCAGCGACAGCCGATCGGCGTCCTCGGCGACGTCCTCGCGCAGGACCACGTTGAGGTGGTACCGCACCGCGTGCTCGTCTTCGGGGCTGTAGCCGCGTTCGGCGAGGATCTGCCCGAGTGCTTCGGCCAGCGACATGTCCGGGTGCCCGTGCCTGCGGGCGTGTTCGGCGCGCTGTTCGAGTTCGTGCAGCACGCCGTCGGCGAGTTCCAGGGTGCGGTTCTTGGCGGCCTGGCTGGTGATCCGCCGATCCGGACCGAACAGGTCCAGGTTGTCGAAGCCGCCGGTGTAGGAGCTGTCGCCGCCGACGTAGCTGTAGGGGATCTCCAGCCGTTCGACCAGCTCGGTGATCGGGTTGCCTTCGGTGCCGTGGATCCAGTGCGCGCCGAGGTCGACGCCGTCGGCGTCGGTCCAGATGCGCCCGCCGACACGGTCGCGGGCCTCCAGGACGGTGACAGGATGGCCGAGCCCGTGCAGTGCCCGTGCCGCCGCGAGCCCGGAGATTCCGGCCCCGATCACGAGCACGCGTGGCAGATGATGACCGATTTGATCCGACATAGGGCGATTGTCGGGGAAGCCGGTCGGCAGGGGAAGGGCCGCATGACGGACACCAGGTGCGCGCCGTCGGCGTCGATCACCCGAGGTCGAACACGAACCGATGGACACCCCGGCCGGCCGGCGTCGTGGTCCTGCAGCTCAGCAGGTACACCCGGTCCGGCCGCGCATGGTGGTCGGCGGCCGTCACCTCCTCCACCGAGGCCTGCGCGCACCCGTGCCCGAGCCTGACCAGGCCGCCCCAGTCCGCCGCGCCGGCCGACAGCGTCGGCTCCACGCGGCTGACGAAGACCTCCTCGACGGGCAGCTCCCGGTCGGCGTCGATCTCGTCCATGAGTTCGAGGCGGCCGTCCGGCCACCACCGCAAGCGCCGTACCAGCGACCGCAGGCCCGGCACCTGGTATGCCGCGGTGAGGTCGAGGTCGAGGCAGACCGTCTGCCCGTCGTCGCGGTAGCGCAGCACCTTCGCCGCCCGGTCCGCGCCCGGCAGCTGGACCTGCCCGTCGATGACGGGAACGGAGTGCCCGCGCGCCGACGGGTGCAGGTGGTCGTAGCGGCCGGGTCCGAAGTAGCCGGCGGTGTACTCGCCCGCGCCGAGGTCGTCCAGCACGCTGCGGCCACCGGTGTGCAGTACGAAATGGCCCAGGTCGTTGTGGTTGTGCGGCTCGTCGTTGTGGCCGCCCTTGGCCGCGAACGCGAATCGGCCCCGGCTGACGACCCAGGCGAGGTCGGGCAGGAAACTCGTCGCCTCGACCGCGGACGCGGGCAGACCGGGCCGGAACCAGGCGAGGGTGCGCGACAGGTGCCCCCACCGGTAGCAGTGGTCGTCATGCAACGACGGCACGACCCGCGCCGGTGGTGTGCCGAACCGCTCTGCCAGCCGGGTGAGCAGCCCCGCCGGCAGCCACGGCCGCTCGGAGGCGTCCGAGAACGGGGCGTACGCGCCCGCGCCCAGCGCCACCCGGTGCGGGAACGCCGCGATCTCGGCGACATTCGCCGGGGCCAGCAGGTCCTCGCCGGTGTGCTCGCGCAGCGCCTCGGCGAAGTACACGAAGTAGCCGAAGCCGTAGACCCAGTAGTCCACGCCTTCGGCGCAGCCGCCGTCGCCGCCGAACCCGGCCAGGTAGCGGTCCATGGCCGCGCGGCTGCGGTCGAGCATCGCGGCCAGCCGGTCCGTGTCGGCGGGGCAGTCGCGCAGCAGCGCCAGGGCCGCCATACCGGCCGCGCCCGCGCACACCGCCTCCCAGTTGTTGCGGTAGCCCTCCCAGTTCAGCGGCCGGGGGTCGGTGTAGGGCACGAAGACGCGGCGCTCCACTTCGGCGCGTACCCGGTCGGCGACGCGCCGGTCGAGGCGGCCGTGCAGGGCGGCCACGGTCTCGGCGAGGGTGTGCGCGGTCTCGGCGGCGAACAGGTCCAGGCACTGCTCGGGGCCGCGGCCCTGATCGGCGCTGTGGCGCACGTGCGCGGGCAGCGCCCAGGTGTACTCGTCGCAGACCGACCACAGGGTGTCCGACAGCGGTCCGAGGTCGGTGTCCAGGTCGAGCAGGGCCTGGGCGGCGCGGGCGGCCAGCCGGGCGCGGCGGCGGAAGTACTGCCGCTCGTACCGCAGGCGGTTGCCGGTGTCGAAGTAGTCGCGGTAGGCGCGGTAGCCCAGTTCGGGCATCGTGTCGTCGGCGGCCGCGGCGCGGATGTCGCGCAGCAGCGAGGTCAGCTCGCCCGCCGGGCGGGGGAAGGCGCTGCCGGTCACGTCAGCCGCGCGGGCCGCTGGAGTCGCGCACGATCAGCTGCGGGCTGATCAGCACGCGGTGCACGGGCCGCGCCGGGTCCTGCAGGCGTTTGGACAGCAGCTGCATCGCGCTCTCGCCGATGGTGTACTTCGCCGGCCGGACCGCGCTCAGGGCCGGGTTGGCCAGGCCCGCGACCTCGTCGTCGAACGCGACCACGGCCAGGTCGTCCGGGACCCGGATGCCGCGCTCCTCGCAGCGGGCGACCAGGGAGATCGCCTCCCGGTCGGAGTGCGCCAGCAGCGCGGTCGTGCCGTCGGCCAGCCAGGCGTCGATCCCGCGGTCGATCTCGTCGTCCCAGCGCGGGTCGCGGTGATCGGGGCTGATCAGTTCGGGGGCGTCGGGTTCGAGCCCGATCGCGGTGACGGTCTGCTGCCAGCCGCGCCGCACCGCCGGAGTGTGCGGGCTGCTGGCCGAGGCCAGGAAACCGACCCGGCGGTGCCCGCGCGCGGCCAGGTGCCGCACGGCCAGGCTCGCGCCGAACGCGTGGTCGGTGGACACGGACTCGACGTGCTCCTGGTACAGGCCCACGGTGGCGGTGCGTTCGAGGAACACCACCGGGATGTCGAGCCCGGCCAGCCAGTCGATGAGCTGGGCGGCCTCGTCGCCGATGGTGGGCGGTGCGATGAGCAGGCCCTGGATGCCGGCCGTCTCCAGCAGCCAGGCGGTCTGCCGGCGTACGTCGGCGACGTCGTCATAGGAGGAGCCGCGCAGCACGATGCGCACCCCGGCGTCCGGGGCGGCGTCGCGCGCGCCGCGCACGATCTCCGGCCAGTAGTAGTCCAGCGACGGCACGACCATGCCGACGGCGGGCAGGGACGCCTCGTCGGTGCTTGTAGACCGGCCCGGCTCCTCGACGGCGGCGCTGAACTGCGGCCCGTCGCCGCCGCGGGGCAGCCGGATGCCACCGTGGACCCGCTCGATCGCGCCCTCGTCGGCGAGCTGGGCGATGTCGCGGCGCACGGTGACGGTGGTGACGCCCAGCGCGCGGGCGATCTCGCTGACCCGCAGCGTGCCGTGGGCGTGCAGGTCGGCCAGGAGCCGCTCGCGGCGCTGGTCCGGCAGCAGCGGGGGCTCGGACAGGGTCACGGCTGGGCCTCCACGGTGGTGTCGCGCGCGTCGGGCTCGATTGTGCACGGACGCGGGCGGTGGCACGGCACGCGGCATGCCGCCGTCCGGACGGACCTGACCGGCCCGGACGGGTATCGACGGCGGTCTTCTCGCACCATCATCCCCTTCCCTCGCCCTCGAAACGAACATATTCGTTCACAAAGAAAAGCCCAGGTCTACGCGTTACGTGTTACAGCTTCGTAACGGGCCCTTGTCGTGCAGTTTCCGGGCTGGTCTACTCATCGCACTGTTCGAATGAACATAAACAAACATATCAGCAACGCTGGGAACCCCGGGAGAGGCCACCGCATGTACCGTCCGCAGGCACTGCTCGTGATGGGGCCCGAACCGTTCCGGCTCCAATTCGGGCCGCAGGAGCTGCAACGGCTGCGGACGCTCGCCGACCTCGGCGATCCGGTCTGGACCGACGACCTCGACGACCCGCACGTGCGCGCCCGCATGGCCGACACCGAGGTGCTGCTCACCTCGTGGGGCGCACCCCGGCTCACCGCCGACCGGCTGGCCGCCGCACCCCGGCTGCGGGCCGTGCTGCACTGCGCCGGCAGCGTGCGCAACCTCGTCTCCGACGAGCTCTGGCGGCGCGGCATCCTGGTCACCAGCGCCGCCGAGGCCAACGCCACCCCGGTCGCCGAGTACACCCTCGCCGCGATCGTTTTCGCGGGCAAGAAGGCCCACGTGCTGGCCGCCGAGTCCCGGCTGCGCCCGGCGAACTGGGACGCCGTGCACCACCGCGAGGACCTGTCCAACTACGGGCGCACCATCGGCATCGTCGGCTTCTCCCGCATCGGCCGGCGCGTGCTCGAACGGCTGCGCACCCTCGACACCGCACACGTGCTCGTCACCGACCCGTACGCCGACCCGGCCGCCGTCGCCGCCGCCGGGGGCCGCCTCGTCGAGCTCGACGAGCTGCTGACCAAGGCCGACATCGTCTCGCTGCACCTGCCCGAGCTGCCGCAGACCCGGCACGCCATCGGGGCCCGGGAGCTGGCGCTGCTGCCCGACGGCGCGACCGTCATCAACACCGCCCGCGGCGCCGTGCTCGACACCGCAGCCCTGGAACGCGAATGCGCCACCGGCCGGCTCAACGCCATCCTCGACGTCACCGACCCCGAGCCGCTGCCCGCCGGATCGCTGCTGGCCCAGCTGCCCAACGTCATGATCACCCCGCACATCGCCGGGTCGCTCGGCTCCGAGACCCGCCGCCTGAGCGCCCAGGCCCTCGACGAACTCGACCACTTCGTCCACGGCCGCCCCCCGATCGACGCCGTCACCAGCGAAGCGATGGAAGTGATCGCATGATTTCTCCGTACACGGGGTGGACCCGGACCGAATGGGCGGCGTTGGCCGACCACCTGCTCGCCTCGGCCTGGCGGCACGCCTCGCCGACCGGAGCGCGGATCACCCCGCCCGGTGCGCCCGGCGGTTACGGCACCGCCGTCGACGGACTCGAAGGCTTCGCCCGCACGTTCCTGCTCGCCGGGTTCCGGATCGCCGGCGAAAACGGCCGCTACCCCGGCAACCTGCTCGAACGCTACGCGCAGGGCATCGCCGCGGGCACCGACCCGCACTCGCCCGAACGCTGGGTCACCCCCCGCGAGCACGGCCAGGCCAAAGTGGAGGCGGCGTCGATCGCGCTGATCCTCGACCTCACCCGGCCCTGGCTGTGGGACAACCTCGACCCCGGCGTGCAGGCCCGGACCGTGGACTACCTCGCCCAGGTCGTCGGCGACCACACCTACCCGCAGACGAACTGGGTCTGGTTCCGCATCGTCGTCGAGCAGTTCCTCGCCTCCGTCGGCGGCCCCTGGTCACCCGACGACATCGCCGCCGACCTGGCCCGGCATGAGTCGTTCGCCCGCGACGGCGGCTGGTACTGCGACGGGCCCGAACGCAGCTACGACCACTACGCGGGCTGGGCGCTGCACCTGTATCCGATCCTGTGGAGCCGGATGACCGGCGCGCAGGCGCAGGCCGCGCCGCTACTGCCCGAGTACACCCGGCGCCTGGACCGCTACCTGCTCGACGCGGTGCGCCTGGTCGGCGCGGACGGCTCGCCGCTGATCCAAGGCCGCAGCCTGGCCTACCGGTTCGCGGCCGCCGCCCCGTTCTGGGCCGGTGCGATCGCGGGAACCGACGCGCTCGCGCCGGGTCTGCTGCGCCGGGCCGCGTCCGGGATCGTCAAGCACTTCGCCGACCGCGGCGCACCCGGCGAGGACGGGCTGCTCACCCTGGGCTGGTTCCACCCGTGGCGGCGCATCGCCCAGCGCTACTCCGGGCCAGGCTCGCCCTACTGGGCGTCCAAGGGCCTGCTCGGCCTCGCCCTGCCCGCCGAGCATCCGGTGTGGACCGCCGTCGAGCAGCCGCTGCCCGTCGAACAGGCCGACCAGCTCGCCGTCATCACCGCCCCCGGCTGGGCGCTGTCGGCGACGGCGGCCGACGGGGTCGTACGCGTCTACAACCACGGCACCGACCACGCCCGCCCCGGCGACCGCAGCACCGACTCGCCGCTGTACGCCCGGCTGGGCTACTCGACCGCGACCGCGCCCGCGATGGACGACGACGGCTGGGACTCCCCGCTGGACCAGTCCGTGGTGCTGCTCGACGCGCACGGCGAGGCGACCCACCGCAGCGGCTTCACCACCCTCGACGTACAGGCCCTCGACGGCGCGGCGGTGCTGGCCTCGCGGGCCCGCTGCCACTGGGTCAAGCCCGACCGCGGCGCCCCCGACCACGGCTCCGGCTACCCGGGCGACGCCACGGACGCCGCCACCGTCACCACGGTGTCGGTGGTGCGCGGCGCATGGGAGGTGCGGCTCATCCACGTCGACCCGGCCGGTGCGCCCGGCTGGGAGCAGGTCACCGCCGTGCGGGTCGGCGGCTGGCCCGTCCCGGCGACCGCCGACGACCGGTCGAGCCGACCCGCGTCGGACCCCGCGGGCCGCCCCGTCGCCGAGGCCGTGGGCACGACGCTCACCTCGACCGCGGTCGGCCTGCACGGCCTCGACGTCGCCGGGGTGCACACCGTGCACGACGCCACCCCGCTGGCCGAGCACACCGCCATCCCCTGGCTGCAGACCCGACCGGGGCAGGCGGCCTGGCACGTCGCGGCGTTCGCGCTCAACGGCGGCGACCGGTGGCCGCTGGCACAGATTTCGGGACCCGAGGACGCGCCGGTCGTCCGGGTCACCTGGCCCGACCAGGCCACCACGACGGCGGCGCTGCCCGTGCCGCCGACCGGCCCGCACCACCACGCACAGAACAGATCCTCCGCCGCGTGAGCGGCCGTCCTTAGGAAGGAACGTTCGTGAAAAGAAGGAAGATGCTGGCAGCGGTCGGTCTGGCGATGGCAGTCGCGCTGCCGCTGACCGCGTGCGGCTCCGGCGGCGACAGCGCCGAGAGCGGCCCCGTAGAGCTGACCGTCGCGGTGTGGAGCCTCGCCTCCACGCCCGAGTTCCAGACCCTGTTCGACGCCTTCCACCAGGCGAACCCCGACATCACCATCAAGCCCGTCGACATCCTTGCCGCCGACTACCCGACCAAGGTCACCACGATGCTCGCCGGCGGCGACACCACCGACGTCATCACCATGAAGACGCTGGCCGACTACGTGCGCTTCGCCGGGCGCGGCCAGCTCAAGGACGTCAGCTCGCTGGCGACCTCGGCCGACGCGGGCAAGCTCGCCGGGCTGGACCAGTACAAGCAGGACGGCGACAAGTACTACGCGCTGCCGTACCGGCAGGACTTCTGGGTCCTGTACTACAACAAGAAGATGTTCGACGCCGCCGGCCAGCCGTACCCGACGAACCTGACCTGGGACCAGTACGTCGAGCTGGCCAAGAAGCTCACCACGGGCAGCGGCGAGAAGAAGGTCTACGGCGCCTACCAGCACACCTGGCGCTCGATCGTGCAGGCGATCTCCGCCGCGCAGACCGGCGGCGACCAGCTCGGCGGCGACTACAAGTTCTTCGCCGACCAGTACAAGACCGCGCTGGCGCTGCAGGAGGCCGGGGCCACGCTCGACTTCGGCACCGCGGTCACCCAGAAGACCGGCTACGCCTCGATGTTCGAGTCCGGCAAGACCGCGATGCTGCCGATGGGCACCTGGTACATCGCCAAGGTGCTGTCGGAGAAGAAGAAGGGCACCACCGACGCCGACTGGGCCATCGCGCCGCTGCCGCAGCGCACCGGCTCGGCCGGGATCACCACGTTCGGCGCGCCGACCGCGTTCGCGGTGAACAAGAAGGCCAAGCACGCCGCGGCGGCGGAGAAGTTCGTCCAGTTCGCGGCCTCGGCCGCGGGCGCCAAGGCGATCGCCGGCATCGGCGTGGTCCCGGCATACTCCAGCGACGAGATCCGCTCGCAGTACTTCGCGCTGCCGGGCATGCCCACCGACGAGCTGTCGAAGAAGGCCTTCACCCCAGACAAGATCAACCCTGAGATGCCGGTCAGCGACAAGACCGCCAAGGTCGACACCATCCTCAACGAGGAACACCAGCTGATCATGACCAAGCAGAAGTCGATCGACGACGCGATCAAGGAGATGGAGACCCGCGTCAAGAACGAGGTCAACTGACGCAGCTACGCGGGGACGGCCGCCCGGCCGTCCCCGCCCGGGAGGACGAGATGGCAGACCTGCTCACCGCGACGCCGGCGACCGCGAGCGCCGCGCCCCCGCCGCGGGCCCGCGACAGGCGGCGCGCCCGGCGCAACACGCTCATCGGCTGGAGCTTCATCCTGCCGAACTTCCTCGGCTTCGCCGTGCTCACCCTCGTGCCGGTGCTCGCCGCGTTCGCGCTGTCGTTCATGGAGTGGGACTCCTACAACCCGCCCGAGTGGGTCGGCCTGGACAACTTCGAACGGCTGCTCAACGACGAATCCACCAAGATCGCGCTGCGCAACACGGCCTACTACGCCCTGGGCCACGTGCCGCTGACCATGCTCGCCGCGCTCGGACTGGCCCTGCTGCTCAACCGGAAGATCGCCGGCCTCGGCTTCTTCCGGGCCGCGGCGTTCTTCCCGTACGTCACCTCGCTGGTCGCCGTCGCCATCGTCTGGAACATGCTGTTCAACCCCGAGTTCGGGCCGGTCAACCAGTTCCTGCAGTTCCTCGGCGTGGACAGCCCGCCCGGCTGGACCACCAGCACCACCTGGGCCATGCCCGCGGTCATCCTCACCAGCGTCTGGCGCGACATGGGTTACTACATGGTGCTGTTCCTGGCCGGGCTGCAGGCGATCCCCGTCGAGCAGTACGAAGCCGCCAAGGTCGACGGCGCGAGCACCTGGCAGCGCTTCCGCGCGGTCACCCTGCCGGGCCTGCGGCCGGTCACCTTCCTCGTGCTCGTCCTGCTGACCGTGCAGAGCTTCAAGGTCTTCGACCTCATCGTCGTCATGACCGACGGCGGGCCCGGCCGGGCCACCCTGGTGCTGTCGCAGCAGATCTACCGCCGCGGCATCGTCGAGGGCGAGTTCGGCTACGCCTCGGCGATCTCGTTCGTGCTGTTCCTGCTCGTGCTGGTCCTCACCCTCGCCCAGTTCTGGTTCAACAACCGCCGGGAGCGCAGATGACCACCGCCGACACGGCCGCGGCCCCGCGCGTACGCGGCCCGCTCGCCCTCGCCCGCCGGATCGCCCTGTACGCGGTGCTGGCCCTGACCGCACTGGCGATCCTGGTCCCGTTCCTGTGGATGGTCAGCGCCTCGCTCAAACGCAACAACGACGTGTTCACCATCCCGATCAAGTGGATCCCCGACGAATTCCAGTGGGGCAACTTCACCGAGATCTGGAGCCGGGTGCCGCTGTCGACCTACCTCGGCAACACCGTGTTCCTCAGCCTGGTCATCACGTTCCTGCAGGTGCTGACCGGCAGCTTCGCCGCGTACGGGTTCGCCAAGGTGCGCTTCCGCGGCCGGGACACGCTGTTCGTGCTGTACATCGCGACCATCGCCGTGCCCTGGCAGGCGTACATGATCCCGCAGTACATCATGATGCAGAAGGCGGAGCTGACCGACACGTTCCTGTCGCTGATCCTGATCCAGGCGTTCGGCGCGTTCGGCGTCTTCCTGATGCGCCAGTACTACCTGACCATCCCCGACGAACTGTGCGAGGCCGCCCGCGTCGACGGCCTGTCCGAGTACGGCATCTGGGCCCGGATCATGCTGCCGCTGTCCAAGCCGGCGCTGGCCAGCCTCGCCCTGCTGACCTTCGTCAACACCTGGAACGACTACATGGGTCCGTTCATCTACCTGACCAGCAACGACCTGTGGACGATCCAGCTCGGCCTGCGTTCGTTCGTCGGCCAGTACGACGCCGACTACGCGATGATGATGACGGGCTCGGTGCTGTCCATCCTGCCCATCACGATCATCTTCCTGCTCGGCCAGCGGCACTTCATCCAGGGCATCGCCTCCTCCGGCATGAAGGGCTGACCGCCATGCGCCTGCTCGCCCGCCTGCCCTACGACACCGTCTTCGGCACCGTGTACGCCGCCCTGAAAATCAACCTCTGCCTCGTCGCCACCTGCCTGCCCCTGCTGACGGCTCTCGCCCTCAGCGGCGGCAGCCCCCTGCAGGCCTGGCCGTTCTACACCGCGCTGTCCGCACTCTGCGGCCCGGCCGCCGCCGCAGCCTTCGCCGCCTTCCAGGCGCTGTCCGAAGGCGAACACCACGTCGGCCGCACCTTCTGGACCGCCTACCGCGCGACGTTCGCCCGATCCCTGGCGATCGCCGCCGCCGCGGCCGCCGCCGTCATCGTGCTCGCCGCCGACTTCCAGCTCGCCCTCGGCAGCCCCTTCGGCGCGGTCACCCCGCTGCTTGCCCTGCTCATCGCCCTGGTCGCCGTCACGGTCACCGCCCTCCTGGCCGCCGACGCCAAACCGACCTGGCGAACAACCCTGGCCTGCGCCTACCTGTCGATCCGCCACTGGTACCTGAGCCTGGCCAACCTCGCGATCCTCGGCATCCTGGCCGCCGCAGTGGTCGCCAAACCCGCGATCGGTCTGTTACTCCTGCCCGCTCCTGCCCTCTACGCCGTCTGGGCCAACACCCGCCACCTCACGGCAGTTCTCACCCGCGGCTAGCGCAAGGGCATGGGCGCCCTCACCTTTGCGCGGGCATCCCGTATTGCATTGCCCTGAGTTCGCGACCTTTGAACGGACGTCGAGCCTGAACTCGCCACCATCTCATGCTGCCGTCGAAGCCGGTGCTACGGACCTGCCCGAATGGCCTTCAACGCCATTCGGGCTGGCAGCGTCGAAACAGTAAACGCCTGCTACCTGTCGGGTGGATGAGTCATCCATTGCAGACGGGGATGTACTCGATTAGTGCCGAACGTGCCGCGTCACTGGTGCGTATCGAATGACTGGTGTCCTGTAATCGACTCATCGCGACGAACGGTCGTGCAGCCTGATCATCTAGGCAATCTCGGCAGTGCTCGCCTACCGGAATTCTGCTTCCATCAGAAGCCGATGCGGAACCCCTCGGCTAGCGAGCTGGATGACCGAAGCCAAGCCGTAACTTAGCGTAGTTCCGATCCGGGCATCCCGTAGCAACGGGCCGACTGTGAACTGCAATGGCGTCCAATAGTCTGGCTTCACTGCGTGTAGTGGTCCGTTTTGGGATCTTGACGTCGACCTGGATCGATCGTAGGTTCCCGATCACTGTTTGTGATCGATCGTGTGTCAGTTCTACGGGGGTTGCCGCCGTGTTGCGGTCAGGCGTTGTTCGTGTGCGTTTGGTAAGCGCGTTGGTCGTCGCGATGGTGGCGGGGATGGCGCCGTTCGGTGCGACGCCCGCGGTCGCGGTTGTGCAGGAATGTGCATCCGGGGTCGATACGGAGGCCGCGGCGCTGGAGATGGCGGCCCGGTGCGGGCAGCCAGTGGAGATCGTATCGGCGCGCACGCCCTGGGAGTTCCTGTCAGCACGTCCGGATGGCCAGCTGACGTGGACCGGTGGTGTGCTCGCGGAGCGGACCAAGGTAGATGGCACATGGCGGGCGGTGGACACGACCGTCACCGTGGCCTCTGATGCAGTCAAGCCGGTGGCGCCGGTGCTGCCGATGAGCTTTTCGCCCGGTGGCGATCGAGCACCGCTGGCGCGTATCGAGCATGCGGGCAGGAGTTTGGAGGTGTTCTGGCCACTGGGCGCGCTGCCGCCGCCGACGGTCGCGGGTCCGCAGGTTACCTACATGTCAGTACTGCCGGACGTCGACCTGGTGCTGACGGTCGATGAGGACGCGACCGGCTTCTCCCAGGTGCTCGTGGTTCACACCGCGCAGGCGGCAGCGAACCCGGCTCTGGCGCGGATCAGCTTCCCGGTGAGGACGAGCGCGGGCCTGACGGTGGCCGAAGCCGACGGCGGATTGACCGTCACGGATGCGGCAGGCCAGGAGGTGTTCGACTCCCCTACGCCGATCATGTGGGACTCGTCAGGTGCTGTGGCCGGCGTTCAGGCGATGGCGATGCGGGGCGAGACGGTGGCCGCTGCAGATCGTGCGATTGCCCCGCTCGACGGCGACCAGGTCACGGTGATGGGTGTGGACGTATCGACGTCCGCGGTGACGATCACACCGGATCAGGCGATGTTGGCCGACACCGGCACTTCGTGGCCCGTGTATATCGACCCGGCATGGGATGCCGGTGAGGGCGTATCGCTGAACGAGCGGCAGATGATCGCCGAGGCGTGGCCGACAGAGCGATCGGCAGGCACGTACTACAACTTCACCAGCCCAAGCGGTGTGGGGTTGTGCTCCACCGCGAATGATTCGACGTGTAACTCCACGGGCCGCAAGCGGTTGATCTATGAGTTCAACATTCCGGCGGGAATCCGCGGAGCGAAGGTCTCATCGGCGGAGTTCAAAGCATACAAGACGTCTCAGTGGAGCTGCAGCGACACGAGCTGGGTACGGCTATACCGGGTCAACAGCATCACGGCATCGACGAACTGGAGCAACCACTACGCTCACTGGAACGAAGCCGCCGACGACGGCCTGATCCTGGATTCGCATGCGCCCAGGGTGTGCACGGGTTGGGAGAACTGGGACGCAACCAGCGGGGCGGCGATGGCCGCCGACAATTCGTGGACGTCGTTGACCCTGGGGTTGCGGTCCACCAACGAGACGTACATGGCCGGTAACTGGCGCAAGTTCCGCAGCGATGCCACGTTGTCGATCACGTTCAACAGCTTTCCGAACACCCCGGTCAAGCCGTGGCTCGACGGAGCCCATGCCGTGCCGAAGGGCACCGACGAGTATTGGGTGCGTGACACCACGCCGACGCTGTATTCGACGGTGACCGATCCCGACAACGACAACGTCAAGGCGAAGTTCACGGTCTACTACTGGGGTAGTTCGACGGTCGCGTGGGAGGGGACCTCACCCAGCTGCGTGGCATCCGGGTCGACGGTGTCGACCACGGTCAGCACCGAGTTGACGCAGGGCACCTCGTACTACATCCGCGTCGTCGGCATCGACTGCGGCGTCGGCGGTCTGCAGTCGAAGACGTGGTCGGACTACATCCGGTTCACCCCTGACATCACCGAACCGGGGACGCCGGGCGCAACCGCGCAGAGTGTGGGCACCGGTATCGCCGCGCAGTACAGCGAGAACAGCTGGGCGGGTGGTATCGGTCAGGTCGGCAAGTTCCAGTTCACGCCGGCAGCTGGGACCACGGACACGGACCGGTACCGGTACTCGTTCGACTCTGCCACCTACACCGCAGAGGTCGACGCGGACGCCGTGGGAAACTCAGCCGATCTGGTGTCCTACACGCCGAGCGCACCAGGCCTGCACACGCTGCGGGTGTGGGGCGTGGACCAGGCCGGCTGGGTCACTGCCAGCCCCAAGGTCTACAACTTCTACGTCTACGCGACCGCGAAGTCCGCATGGTGGAACCTCGATGGCAACGGCACCGACTCCGTGACCAGCAATCCGAACCCGTTGACGACGACGGGCACGGTGTCATGGACGGATGGCATCGTCGGACCGGTGCCGGACGACAAGGCTCTGCTGTTCAACGGCACCGATACGGGTGCCAACACTGCTGGGGCGGTGGTGCACACCACGGGTAGCTACACGGTGGCTGCTCTGGTGAAGCCGGTCAGCGCCGCAGGCCCCGCGATGGTGGTGAGCCAGGACGGTTTGCAACTCAGCGGGTTCCGGTTGGGCGTGTACGCCAATGCGTCGTGTCCGGTCGGGTTCGGCTCGACATGCTGGGGTCTGTCTGCACCTACCAGCGACAACGCGGCTGCTCCGGGGTGGGTTTATGCCATGCCCGCCGGCTCGGACCAGTTCAGGATCCTGCCGGGGGAGTGGACGGCTCTTGCCGCGGTGTATGACTCGGCCGCGCATGAGCTCCGGCTCTACATCAACGGTGTGCTGGCAGGCACGACGTCGTACACGGCTACGTGGGATGCCGTGGGCCGGTTCCGGGTCGGCTACTCCGTCGTCAACGGCACGCCCGACTTCAGGTGGAACGGCGAGATCGATGACGTACGTGTGTACAAGGTGGCCCTTGACCCGGCGAGCATCTTCCGCATCTCGCAGGGTTCCAGGGACGGCCAGGACGTCCCGCAGTAGGCAGCAGCTCGGCAACGCAACAACCGACGCACACCGCACCGCAGACTTTGTTGATGGTCCACCCCTGGGCGGGTGGATTCGGGGGAGGAACACGCATGTTCGGCACGAGGCGTATCGGCTGGGGCAGCGGCCGGCGGGCGGTGATCGTCGGGGTAACCGCGGTGCTCACCGTGACCATGGCGATGTTCGTGCCGCCGGTCGCGGCCGTTGCGGGAGGCGACTCGCAGGAGGATCCGAACTGGCGGGCCAAGCGTCTGGCCATGTGGCCGGAGCTTCCTAAGACACCCTCCGTGCCGGGCTATAACCACAAGCCCAGCGCCTCAGCCGAGCAGCGCGGCACACAGTCGGCCACGGTGAAGGCCGTGCGCTGGCCGGCAGCAGGGGCCACAACCGTGAGCGTGCCTGGGGGTAAGCCGGTTGCGACCGCGCCGCAGCCATACGGGGAAGCGGCTCCGGGCGGGCTGCCCGTGCGCCTGTCTCGCCCGGTGGGGGCCACGGACGCATCAGCGGCCAACGCGAAGGTGCAGGTGTTCGACCAGGCGGCGGCGAAGGCCGCCGGGCTGACCGGCGTGCTGCTACAGGTCACCGCGGCTGACGCCGACGACCGCGGGCAGGTGCAGCTCAGCGTCGACTACTCGTCGTTCGCCGAGGGCTCGGGCGGTGACTGGGCGTCGCGACTTCGGCTGGTGCGGCTGCCGGAGTGCGCGGCGCGCACCCCACAGCTGCGCGAGTGCCAGACCGCGACACCGGTCAAGTCAGTCAACAACCTCCAACAGCACACGGTCAGCGCATCAGTCGCTCTCACCGGTGCGCCGACTGCCGACGTGTCGGGGCGGACCGGGAGGTTGCTCGCGGCCGAGGATGGTGCAGCGCCTGCGGGTGGCGTGATGCTGGCGTTGCAGGCAGCAACCTCGGGTGCGAACGGCGACTGGTCCGCCACGCCGCTCGCCGCGTCGGCGACGTGGCAGGTGTCGGCGCAGACCGGTGACTTCTCTTGGGCGTATCCGCTGAGGACGCCGCCGTCGGTGGGCGGCCCGGCTCCGGCGCTGGGATTGTCGTATTCGTCAGGTTCTGTGGATGGCCGGGTGGCCTCGACCAACAACCAGAGCTCCTGGATCGGTGACGGCTGGGACATGAACCCCGGATCGGTGGAACGAAAGTACGTATCCTGCGTCGGGGACGACACAACCGGTGCGAACAACATCGGGCATGAGACCGGCGACCTGTGCTGGAAGTCCGACAACGCCACCCTGTCGCTGAACGGCCAGGCCTCGGAGCTGGTCAAGGACGAGGACACCGGCAAGTGGCGGTTGAAGAACGACGACGGGTCCAAGGTCGAGCGCTTCAACACGGGCTGGAACAGCGACAACGACAAGGAGTACTGGAAGGTCACTACGAGTGACGGGACGCAGTACTTCTTCGGTCGGGGCCAACGCTCGCAGACGGACACGACCGCGCTCAACTCAGCGTGGACGGTGCCGGTCTTCGGCAACCACGTCAACGAGCCGGGATATGCGGTCGGCGACTTCGCCGCATCGTGGCGCAACCAGGCGTGGAAGTGGAACCTCGACTACGTCGTCGACCCGCATGGCAACACCATGACCTACGTCTACACGCCGGAAACCAACTACTACGGCCGGAACCGCAATACAGCCGTGTCCCCCTATACCCGGGGCGGCTTCCTGAGCACGATCGAGTACGGGGAGCGGTCGGGGTCGGAGGCGTCCACGACGGCCCCCATGCGCGTCGAGTTCGGCGTCGTAGAGAGGTGCCTGAGCAACTGTGCGACGCTGGACGCGTCGACAAAGGCGAACTGGCCCGACGTGCCGTACGACCAGATCTGCTCCTCGACCACCTCGTGCCCGAACGTGATGTCGCCGGCCTTCTTCACCCGCAAGCGCCTGACCAGTGTGAAGACGAGGGTGTACAACGGTTCGGCGTATGACGACGTGGAGTCGTGGACTCTGGCGCACAGCTTCCCCGATCCGGGCGACGGTGAGTCAGATCCTGTCTTGTGGCTGGACTCGATCTTGCACCAGGGACTGCGCGGCGGCACTGCGGTCACCCTGCCGACGGTTACTTTCGCCAAGGTGCAGATGGCCAACCGCGTCGACGCCGCCGGTGATGTGGCCACTGCCATGATCCGCTACCGAATCCAGTCGATCAGCAGTGAGACCGGCGGCCGGATCACGATCAACTACGATCCCGTCGACTGCACTCCGGCGAGTCTTCCCTCCTCGCCGGAGTCGAATACACGGCGCTGCATGCCGGTCTACTGGACGCCGGAGGGCTTCCAGAACCCGATCCGGGAGTACTTCCACAGGTACCGGGTCGACAATGTGGTTGCCGACCCGTACGCATACTTGATCGCCAGTCGCGACCCGATGGTGACCACAGACTACGTCTATGTCGACGCTCCGGCCTGGCACTACGACGACAACGAGCTCATCCAGCCGAAACATCGCACTTGGAGTGAATTCCGCGGTTACGGCACTGTCGATGTTCTCACCGGCGACGCCGGTGACCAGAGCAAGGTGCGTCACCGGTTCTTCCGGGGCATGGACGAAGACGACCTGCCGGGCGGAGGCAAGCGCCAGGTGACCGTCGATGGCATCGACGACCACGAGCGTTATGCCGGGTTCACCCGAGAGCAGATCACGTACAACGGTGCCGCCGGTGTGGAGATCTCGGCAACGGTGAATACGCCGTGGCTGTCGGCCGCGACAGCGACTGGCGTGGATGGCACCAAGGCGCACTTCCTGAACACCGGCATCGTGGAGACTCGCACCGCCGCACCGGCGCTGCCCGGCGCGGTCCGCAACACCAAGATCGTAACCGCCTTCGACGACATGTACGGCATGGCCACGCAGGTCGACGACCGGGGCGACACCGCCACCGATGCCGACGACCTGTGCACGCGTTACGAGTACGCCCGTGACACCACCGTCGATCTGACCATCGTCGGTGCCGTTGCGCGCACCGAGACCGTGTCGGCAGCTTGTGCAACCGCTCCGCAACGTCCCGGCGATGTCGTGAGTGATGAGCGCAGTTTCTACGACGGCGGCGCCTTCGGTGCGGCGCCGACCCGAGGGCTGGTTACCAAGGTCGAGCAGGTCCGCTCCTTCACCGGGTCCACGCCGAACTACGGCGCGCCGGCTGCGACCACCACCTATGACGCCCAAGGCCGGATCGCCAGTGTCACCGACGCCCTCGGGCGAACGACCACCACCAGCCTGACACCGTCCTCGGGTGGGCCCCTCACCAAGATGAAGGTAACGACCCCGGACCCCGACGGCACCGGAGTCCTGACTTCGCACGAGGTCACCACCGACCTCGACCCGGCGTTCGGAGTACCGAAGAAGGTCACCGACGCGAACAACAAGGTCACCGAGGCCGCCTACGATGCGCTAGGCAGGCTGGTCAAGGCGTGGCTGCCTGGGCGCACCACCGCGCAGACGCCGAACCTCGAGTACGGGTACCTGCTGCGCACCGACGCACCTAACGCGATCGTGACCAAGACGCTGATCCACGACGGAACGCAGATCGCAAGTCTGGAACTGTTCGACGGCCTGCTGCGCCCCCGCCAGACCCAGGCCGCTGCAGCCGGCGAAGGCGGCCGGGTGATCACCGACACCCGCTACGACGCCCGCGGCCAGGCTTGGCGGGTCAACCACGCATACAAGGACACCGCGGCGGTCGACCCAGCCAACGCGCCCCTGTTTATACCGTCGACGTCAGTACCAGGACGTACCGAGTACCGCTTCGACGGCACCGGACGTGTCACCGATGAGATCTTCTTCAAAGGCGTAACCGAGGCCTGGCGCACCGTGACGAGTTACGGCGGGGACCGGGTCACCGTCGACCCACCCACGGGTGGCACACCGACGACCACGATCAGCGACGCCCGCGGGCGCACTACACAGCTGCGGCAATATCTGAGCGGCTCACCGACGGGCTCCCACCAGGACACCGTCTACAGCTACGACCACGCCGGCCGGATCGAGGCGGTCACGGACCCGGCACTCAACCGGTGGAGCTACGGCTACGACCTGCTCGGCCGGCAGACCTCTGCCATCGACCCGGACAAGGGCACGACGAACAGCACATATGACGACGCCGGGCAGCTGAAGAGCACCACCGACGTTGGCCGCAATCTGAAGCTGGCCTACAAGTACGACAACCTAGGCCGCAGGATCGAACTACGAGACACCAACGACACCGGCGCGTTGCGCGCGAAGTGGACCTACGACACCCTCGCCGAGGGCGAGCTCACTTCGTCCACCCGGTACTCCGGCACGGCCGCCTACACGACTGCCATCACCGCGTACGACGACGGCTACCGGCCGCTCGGCCACAAGGTCACCCTCCCCACCACGGGGATGCCCGCGGACGAGGGCGTGATCGGCGGTGATTACACCACCGATTACACCTACACCATCGACGGGCAGCTCAAGACCCTCAAGCACTACGCCACCGCGAACCTCGGCGCCGAGACCGTCACCACCTACTACGACACTGTCGGCATGCCCGACTTCATGGGCGGCGGCCTGGGCTGGGGCGCTTACGTCGCGGGCTCGAACTGGTCTGCCTACGGTCAGCTGACGTTCCTGGACCTGGGCAACACCTACTTCTACCACCTCAAACAGGGCTTCGAGGAGAGCACCAAGCGCCTCAAGACCAGCGAACTGGTGCGCCAGAACGCGTCGGGTGCCGACCGTTTGGCCACCTACGACTACGACGCCGCCGGTAACGTGCTGTCGGTCATCGACAGGCCCGCCGGGCAGGCAGTCGACGCGCAGTGCTTCCGCTACCCCGACGACCAACTGCGCCGGATGACCGAAGCCTGGACGCCGGCGAACGCCGACTGCACCCCCAACCCCAGCGTCGCCGCACTCGGCGGACCCGCCCCGTACTGGAACTCCTACGAATTCACCGGCGCCGCTGGGATGACCGGCAGCCGCACCAAGGAGACCCTGCACGCGCTGGGCGGCGACACCAGCCGCACCTACACCTACCCCGCCCAGGGCGGCGCGCGCCCGCACGCAGTCACCCAGGTCTACGAGACCGGTCCCGGCGGCGACAAGACCTACAAGTACGACTACGACTCGGCCGGCAACATGACCTGCCGACCGGCTGGCACCGCTTCCAACACCTGCACGCAACCCACCACCGGATCACAAGGTCTGGCCTGGGACGCCGAAGAGCACCTCACGTCGGTCACCTCGGGCGGGCAGACCAGCACCTACGTATACACCGCCGACGGTGAACGGCTCCTCCGCCGGGAGGCGGGCGAGACCACCGTGTATCTGCCCGGCGGCCAGGAACTGCGACTCACCGTCGCCACCGGCGTCAAGACTGCGCAACGCTATTACACCTTCGCCGGGCAGACAGTCGCGGTGCGCACCGGTACCGGCCTGGCCGGCGTGTCCACCCTGATCGCCGACCACCACGGCACAGCCGAAATCTCCATCACGAACACCACCAACACTCTCGCCCGCCGCCGCCACGACCCCTACGGCAACGCCCGCCCACGCGGCAGCACACCCGCCTGGCCCGGCGACCACGGCTTCCTCGACAAACCCAAGGACGCCAACGGCCTCACCCACATCGGCGCACGCGAATACGATCCGCTGATCGGCAAGTTCGTCTCGGTCGACCCGATCATGGACCTCGGCGACCCCCAGCATTGGAACGGGTACGCCTACAGCAACAACAACCCCGTGACCCTGAGTGATCCGACAGGACTCGACCCCTGCCCAGGCGGCGGCCACGGTTGCTACTACGACGGCACCACGTCCGATCGTGACGGTGTCACGTCAGAACAACACGAGCAGGGCCTTGCCGAGTCGAAACTCGAAGTGACGTCGCTGGGGCTCACTGGTAAGCCCTTTAAGAAGTTGCCTGCCAACCTGCAGCGGCGCGTCGAGGAGATGAGCTTCTGCGAGAACAACCCGGAGGTGTGCGCGGAGTACGGGTGTACGCCGGGAGCGGACCTTCAGCGCTCCTCGTCGTGCGCCGCCGCCATGAATCCGCAAGGGTACGGTCCACTCGAAGGCCTCCTGGTCGTCGCGGTGCAAGCGGGATTCGGGCTGTTTTACGTGTCGATATTTACCCGGACAGGGTTCGGCATCGTATTCGGCGTAGGCGGCAAGGGGCGCGGTAAGAATGACGGCTGCAACAGTTTTGATCCGAATACTCCGGTGCTCCTCGCCGACGGAACTGCGAAGAAGATCAAGGACATTGAAGTCGGCGACCAGGTACTGGCCACCGACCCTGACACGGGGCAGACCGCGGCGAAGGCGGTCACGCAACTACACCTCAACCAGGATCGGCAGCTCACCCTGGTAACCGTCGTCGACGAGTCAGGCGCCCGCCGGGTCATCGACACCACCTGGGAACACCCGTTCTGGTCCGCGACTCGCCAGGAATGGGTGGCTGCTGCCGAGCTGCGTGCGGGCGAGGTGCTCCGTACGCATAGCGGCACGCCGGTCACGGTGGCCAAGGTCGACAACTACATCGGTTCCAAGGCCATGCACAACCTGACCGTCGCCGACATTCACACATACTATGTTCTCGCAGGGGATACGCCCGTACTCGTTCACAACGACAATGGACCCAGCGGAGTCATCGCTCGCGGCCCGAAGGGGATGAGCATCTCGATCTATGCGAATGATCATTGGCCGCCACATGCCCACTTGAAGGGCAATGGCTTCGACATCCGGATTGGGCAGAACGGCAAGCCGGTCAATAAGGGCGTCGTTTTGACGAGCGCGCAAGAAAAGTTCGTCAAGGACAATCTCAAGACGCTCAGGAATTCGATGCGTGCCAAGATGGCTGAGTACAACAAAAACCACCCGAAGGACCCGGTAACCGGAAAGAGGACAGGGTGCTAGAAGCTGGCGAGTTTGAAGTCGCAATTAGCCGGCTTGCGCTTTGTCTCGGCGAAGCCGGTCCAGAGAACCTTGATGATGAGCATCAGCGGTGGGAGCTCTACAGAAAGGCAATGCAAACCGGCACCTGCCGCGAAGAGTTGCTAAAAGCTGTGTCGCTAGACCCCGATGTCGTGCTCGGCACAGGTGTGGCATTGCATATGCTCGAAATTGAGGACCCTAATTCTAGGCAAGACTGGATAGGGATACTGAGGGACGATCATCAGCGGGAGTATGCATTCCGGCGAGCGCGGGAGGTCGAAATCCTCGAAGCGTTTGGAAATATCTCTGGCTTGAGTGGGGATGTTGTCGAGACTTGGTCCGACTGGTTGCAGATTCGGCTGGCAGAGGTTTCGAACGTCACCGAGGTGCTGGAGTTACTGGCGAAATTTGGAAGAACCAAACGAATTAGGCGAATAGCATCAGCGAGGCATAAGGTGCGATAGTTCCACAAGGGCCATGGGTCGAGTTGTAGTTGTCCAGAACGGAAGGCGTGAAGCTGGTGCCACGCGGCTGGGCCGGTACTGTTTGGCGGCGCCAGCCTAGAGGCGGTAATCCTTGACTGCGTACCGGCTTTCTGCTCGGCTGGTGGTGGGCCGACCAGGTCGCGGTCAAGGAACGCCGCGAACCCTGGCCCGGTCAGGCGCTGGAGGCGAGGCGTTCGGGCCGCACCGGGTGCGCGAACGGCAGTCCCGCTGTAGGTGGTCGGCAGCTCGAGGGCGTGGACGCTGACCACGTCGCTGTGGGCGCATAGGTCGTCGAGGCCGCCGGCGCGGACGCCGAGCGCCGCGGCGTCGGCGGGGTCCAGGAGCGGGTCATACACCAGGACTGTGAGATCGTACGGCAGCAGCAGCTCGATGAAGCGGCGGCCGATCCGCGATGCGCCGATGATGCCGATGGTGCGCCGGTAGTTGCCGACGTGCGGCAGTTCGGCGCGCCGGTCGACGCGGACGGCACGGGCGTCCCGCGCGACGAAGCCATCAAGTAGGTCAGGTTAATGCTGGCGCAGTGGTTCGGCCTCGAACCGTCCTCGATGCCGAACCACTTCCGTGGCCTGTTACGCCGCACGAACTTGCCGAACCGCCCTGACCTCGGACCGGTTCAGCGTTCCGGGTTCGAGCGCAGGTACGCGAGCACGGCCAGGACCCGCCGGTTGGTGTCGTCGTCGGGTGGCAGGCCGAGCTTGGCGAGGATGTTGCCGACGTGTTTGCCGACGGCGGCCTCGGTGACCGTGAGGCGGCGGGCGATCGCCGCGTTGGAGTGGCCCTCGGCGACCAGCGCCAGCACCTCCCGCTCGCGGCCGGACAGCTCGCCGACCGGGTCGCGGCGGTGGGCCAGCAGCCGCCGCACCACGTCGGGGTCGATGACGGTGCCGCCGCCGAGCACCGAGCGCAGCGCCCCGACGAAGTCGGCGATGTCGACGACCCGGTCCTTGAGCAGGTAGCCGACCCGCCGCCCGTCACCGCTGTCGAGCAGCCGGGACGCGTACTCGGCCTGCACGTACTGGCTGAGCACCACGACCGCGCGGCCCGGGTCCGCGGCCCGCAACGCCAACGCGGCGCGCAGTCCGTCGTCGGTGAAGTCGGGCGGCATCCGGATGTCGGTGATCACGAGCTCGGGGTTCTCGGCGGCCACGGCGGCGAGCAGCGCGTCGGCGTCGCCGACCGCGGCCACCACCGTGAACCCGAAGCGCTCCAGCACCCCGGCCAGGCCCTCGCGCAGCAGGACGCCGTCCTCGGCCAGCACGACCCTGGTCACGGCAGGCACGGCAACTCCACCCGTACGAGCGTAGGGCCTCCGGCCGGGCTGGACAGCAGCAGCCGTCCGCCGACGGCCGCGACCCGGTCGGCCAGGCCCGTCAAGCCGGTGCCGCGAGCCGGGTCCGCCCCGCCTTTGCCCCCGTCGCGCACCTCGACGACCAGCGCGTCACCGTGCCGGGCGAGTCGGATCGCCGCTGTCGTGGCCCCTGCGTGCTTGGCGACGTTGCCCAGCGCCTCGGAGGCGGCGAAGTACGCGGTGTTCTCCACTCGCGACGGGTAGCGGTCGGCGACGTCCGGTTCGACGGTGACCGTGACGTCGAGCGGGCTGCGGTCGGCGAGGTCGCGCAGCGCGGCGGGCAGGCCCAGGTCGGCCAGCGTCTGCGGGCTGATGCCGTGCACGAGATCGCGCATCAGCACCATCAGGTCCTTGGCCTCGGCGTGCGCCCGGTCCAGCGCCTGCGCGGCGGGGGTGTCGTCGGGCAGGTCCAGCCGGGCGACGCCCAGTTGCAAGGTGAGGCTGGTGAGCCGGTGCTGCGCGACGTCGTGCAGGTCGCGTTCGATGCGGCGGCGTTCGGCGTCGAACGCGTCGACCAGGCGGCTCCGCGACCGGGCCACCTCGCGCAGCTCGGCCTGCCCTCCGCCGCCGAGCAGCACCCGGGCCGTGGCCGCGTGACCGGCCGCGACCAGCCCGGTCAGATAGGCCAGCGCGGGCAGCAGGGCCAGGCCCAGCAGCGCGACCGGGATCGCCTGAGCGGGCGTGCTCGCCTGCCACGGGCCCAGGTTGATCGCACTGTCGATCCCGTAGCGGCCGTCGGCGTTCCGGGGCACCAGCAGCGGGCTGATGATCAGTGTGCCGACGATGAACGCGGTGAAGGCCAGGGTGGCGTACACGAGTGGGGCCACCGTCGCCAGCAGTACCAGGTACAGCAGCTCACGCCAGGCGGCGGGCTCGGCGTAGCGGGCGGCGAACCAGGACGCCACGTTGCCGGCCCGGGGCAGGTGGTCGACCGGGCGCGGGTCGACGATGCCCACGCGGCGACGTTCCAGCGCGGCGAACGGGGCGGCCAGCAGCGTGCCGAACATGGCGAGCCCGGCTGTCGTGAGCCCCGACACCAACACCAGCGGCGCGGTGTGCAGCCCGCCGTTGGAGAACTGCACGAGCCAGCCGGCCCACGGCAGCGTGATCGGCGACAGCAGCAGCGCGGCGACGCCGAGGACGGGCAGCGCGGTGAGCACGGACAGCAGGGCGCGCCAGGGCCATTCCGAGATCAGGTAGCGGCGCGTGGCGAGTGCGGCGAAGAGGTGATGTGGCTGCTCAGAGGGCATGTGGACACGCTAGCCAGCGGGAGCGTCCCGGCCCAGCCGCCCAGCGGGCCGAACCGAGGTAGTGCCAGGCATACCCGCTGGGGCGGCAACGGCCCCGGCCGCCCCAAGATCGTCGGACTTGCCTGGCAGGTGTGCGTATCTTGAGGCCGGTTTCGCCCAGGTGCCTGGCAAGTCCGACGATCTTGGCGTGCTGGACGTCCACCCGGCGAAAGCGGATGGCGCGAAGGGGCGAGTCACATCTGCGCCATCGCCGACCTGTCCCGTGTGGCCTGCGACGTTGCGACGATCTTCGGGCGTTCACCCCCCGCACGAACGGAGTCCGCCTCGTGGCAGCACTTCCCTCACCGAGACGCCGCGCCCCCGCGCACGCCCTGCTGGCGATAACGCTGGCACTGGGCACGATCTCGGCCATATCCCCAGGCAGCGCCGTCGCCGCCGGGCCCGCCGGGAAAGCCCCGGTCAAGCCCAGCGGATCGCACACCATCACGCTGATCACCGGCGACCGGGTCACCGTCACCGCGCTGCCCGGCGGCCGCACCACCACCAGCGTCCGCAGCAAGCACGGCGGCCCTGTCGGCGCACACGTGCTGACCTACGGCACCGACACCTACGTCTACCCGGACGCGGCCGCGCCGTACGTCGCCGCGGGCCTGCTCGACGAGCGCCTGTTCAACGTCACCGACCTCATCGCCGACGGCTACGACGACGCCCGTCGGCCTCAGCTGCCGCTTATTGTGCAGTACGCCGACGGCGCGACCGCCCGCCGGACCCCGCTGCCCGGCTCGGTGCAGGTACGCGGCCTCGACAGCGTGCACGGCGCGGCCGTCGAGCAGCAGCGCGGCGACGCCGACCGGTTCTGGGCGGCGCTGACCGCCCCGGCCGCCGCCAAGCGCGCCGACGCCCGGCCCGCGCTGGCCGGCGGCGTCACCAAGGTGTGGCTGGACGGCAAAGTCCGCGCCGCGCTGGCCGACACGACCGCGCAGATCGGCGCGCCGCAGGTCTGGGCGACCGGCAACACCGGCTCGGGCGTCGCGGTCGCGGTGCTCGACACCGGCGTCGACGTCACCCACCCGGACCTGGCCGGCCAGATCGCGCAGACCGCCAGCTTCGTACCCGGGCAGGAGGTGACCGACAAGCACGGCCACGGCACCCACGTCGCGTCGACGATCGCGGGCACCGGCGCGGCATCGGACGGCAGGGAGCGCGGCGTAGCCCCCGGGGCGCGCCTGCACGTCGGCAAGGTCCTCAACGACCTGGGCGAGGGCCAGGACTCCTGGATCATCGCCGGGATGGAGTGGGCCGCCCGCCAGCAGGGCGCGAAGGTCGTCAGCATGAGCCTGGGCGGTGCGCCAACCGACGGCACCGACCCGCTGAGCAGCGCCGTCAACGAGCTCAGCGCCCAGACCGGCGCGCTGTTCACCATCGCGGCCGGCAACTCCGGCCCGGACATGCAGACCGTCGGCGCACCCGGCGCGGCCGACGCCGCGCTGACCGTCGGCGCGGTCGACAGCCTCGACCGGCTCGCGTTCTTCTCCAGCCGCGGCCCGCGCCGCGGCGACAACGCCCTCAAGCCCGACATCACCGCCCCCGGCGTGGACGTGTACGCGGCCCGCTCGCAGCAGTCGAGCGAGGGCGAGGGCCTGTACACCACGATGAGCGGCACGTCGATGGCGACGCCGCACGTCGCGGGCGTGGCGGCGCTGCTGGCGGCCGCGCACCCGGACTGGACCGGGCAGCGGCTCAAGGACGTGCTGATGAGCACGAGCCGCAACGGCGAGCGGATCGACCCGTACTTCGAGGGCATCGGCCGCGTCGACGCCGTCGCGGCGACCGGCGCGACCGTGTTCGCGACCGGCACCGACTTCACCGACCTGGCCTGGCCTTACCAGCCGGGGCAGCGCGTCGACCGCAAGGTCGTCTACACCAACACCGGCGACGCGCCGGTGGACCTGGACCTGGCCGTCCGCGCGCCCACCGCGCCGGCGGGCCTGTTCACCCTCGACGCCCAGCGGATCACCGTGCCCGCGCACGGCACCGCCGAGGCGACCGTCCACATCGCCCTGGACAACGCGCAGGACGACACCTACGCCCATGTCGCGGTCGACGCGACCGGCCCCGGCGGGCAGCGGCTGCGCACCCTGGTCGGGCTGAACAAGGAGGGCGAGCGCGCCGACCTGACCTTCCAGACCCGCGACCGCGCCGGACGCGGCCTGGCCGGGGTGATCCTGCTCAAGGACATCACCCGCGACACCGTGCCGAAGCTGTACACGGTGGACGGCACCGGCCGGCTCACCGCGAGCCTGCAGCCGGGCACCTACAGCGCGATCATGCACGCGGACCTGCCCGGCATCGCCGGACCCCACTCGCTGGGCCTGGGCGTGCTGCTCGCCCCGGAGATCGTGCTGACCGGCGACCGCACGGTCGTGCTCGACGCCCGGCAGCTGCGGCAGGTCTCCGCCGAGGTGAAGACGCCGACCGCGCGGGCCGAGGTGCGCATCGACTACGGCCGCACCTACGCCGACCTGTCGCCGTTCTTCGACAACTACACGGTCCACAGCCGCTACCACGG
This sequence comes from Catellatospora sp. NPDC049111, assembly GCF_040648615.1. NCBI lineage: Bacteria > Bacillati > Actinomycetota > Actinomycetes > Micromonosporales > Micromonosporaceae > Catellatospora > Catellatospora sp. NPDC049111. Next base: position 383,805 of record NZ_JBEZEB010000004.1, read on the forward strand.
CATCTGGGCCACCCCGACCGGCCGCGCCGTCAAGCAGGGCGCGTTCAGCCTCGGGTTCCGCTGGAGCCTCGTCGAGCCGCCGCTGACCATCAGCGGGTACGGGCAGCGCTACGACGACCTGCTCATGCAGACCGCCTCGCGCAGCCTGCCGGACGGCCGCGAGCAGCTCGACCTCGCCTACGCCGGCCTCGGCACCGCCGCCGAGCTGCAGCGGGCACGGGTCCGCGGGAAGGCCGCCGTGGTACGGCACCGGGCGGGCGGCGACGTCGTCGCGCAGGCCGACGCGGCCGCCGCGGCCGGGGCGCGGATGATGCTGCTGGTCAACGACGGCGACGGCCGCCTGGACGCCTGGTACGAGCTGGACAACCCGAACCCGGCGCTGCCGGTCGCCGCCATCGGCCGCGACCAGGGCGAGCAGCTGATCACGCAGCTGGCCAAGGGCAGGCAGCGCTACGGCGTCGAGTCGCACCCGGTCCCGTCCTACGTGTACGACCTGGTCCACCGCTACCGCGGCGTGGTCCCGAAGGACGTGTCCTACCGGCCCGGCCCGCGTGACCTGGCCCGCATCGACGTCGCCTACCGCAGCCCGGTGCCCGGCTCGGGGCTGGGGCTGCGCTACGACGTGTCCCCGGACCAGCCGGGGTCGGCGCTGGGCGGCGCGGTGCTGCCGGTGCCCGCGCAGGGCGCCCGCACCGACTGGGTGTCGGCCGACCACGGCAACCAGTGGTTCGAGCAGGCCACCGTGCAGCCGCTGACGTTCTCGTCGGAGCTGCTCGGCTACCGGCCGGGCAGCCGCAGCCAGGTGCGCTGGTTCGCGCCGGTCGGCCGGCCCGCCATGCTGCAGGACAGTCTCGTGTCGGGCCGCCCGACGATGCTCGGCAACGACCTGATGGTGTGGGCGCTGCCGAACTGGGGCGACTCCGACCCGCACCACCAGGCACTGGTCTGGGAAGGGGAGATCAGCCAGAAGACCAGCCTGTACCAGGGCGACGAGCTGATCGCCGAGAACCCGGGCAGCAGCATGTACGGCACGCTCACGCCCGGCCCGCGGCCGGTGCGGCTGATCACCGAGACCAGCCAGTCGGTGGTGTCGCCGTACTCGGTCAGCACCCGCACCGAGTGGACGTTCCCGTTCACCGGGGCCGCACCGGACGAGATCCGGCGGCTGCCGCTGATGGGCGTGCACTACACGGTCGACACCGACCTCGCGGGCCGGGCCGACCGCCGCGCCCGCCTGGAGGTGAGCGCCCGGCAGTTCGAAGGCGTCCACCAGGGCGGCAAGGTCGGCAAGGTCGAGCTGGAGGTGTCGTACGACGACGGCCGCACCTGGCAGCGCGTGCCGCTCGACCGGCGTGACGGCTCCTGGCAGACGACCCTGCACGCGCCGGGGTGGGCGATGTTCGCCTCGATCCGCGTCAGCGCCGCCGACTCCGCCGGCAACACGGTCACCCAGACCGTCGTGCGGGCCTTCGGACTGCGCTAGTTTCCGGGTCTGGGAGAGCCGCGTCGCCCCGGCTCTCCCAGACCCATTCCGATCAGACCCGGGTGATGCGGATCGCGTCGGCGATCACCAGGCCGGTGCCGTTGGTCCAGCGGCTCACGGCCACCTTGTTCTCATCCCCGGCGGTCAGCGTGAAGGTGCCCAGCGTGCGCCACGAGCCGCCGTTGAAGCGCTGATCGACGTTGACCGTCTGGTTGCCGCTCGCGGTGACGATCACGTACGGCGCCTTCGTGCTGTACCCGGACAGCGACGGCCACCACGCGTCGACCCGGTACGTGCCGGTCTCCGGGATCGCGAACCGGTACCATGCCGCGTCACTGGCCGACACCGGCTCGGCGAACCGGTAGTCGGCCCCGTACCGCTGCACCGAATACGACGACACGCCCCAGCTCGCGCTCGCCGTGAACCGGCCCTCGGTGGTGTTGTCGACGATCGCCGACCAAGCCGTGGACGGGTTGTCCGGGTCACCCGACGGCGGCGTCAGCGCCGCGCCGAGCGCCACCGGCCGGCCGAGGTTCGGCGTGCCGTCGCCGTTCCAGCCGATCTTCTGCGCCCGGGTGGTGCGACCCGCGTACGTGTACGCCGACGTCGTCTTGCCGTGGTAGACGATCCAGTCCTCCGTGCCGTCCGGCGACTTGAAGAAACCGTTGTGTCCCGGGCCGTACACGCCCGCGGCGTCGTTGCGCCAGAACACCGGCCCCGCGTGCTGCACCCAGTTGCCCGCCACCAGCGGGTCCGCCCCGTCGGCGATCGACTTCATCCACAACTGGTAGTCGGGCTTGCCGGTGTCGCAGGTGGAGTACACGAGGAACAGCCGCCCGCTGCCGCGCAACCCGACCGCGCCCTCGCGCACCTCGGTGCAGCCGCCGCTCGCGGGCAGCGCCATCCGCGAACCCGTCGTCGACCAGGGCGTGTCCATGCGCTGCAGGTAGATCTGCGCCGGGCCGCCCATGCCGCGGCCCGGACCGCTCCATGCGAAGTACATCTGCCCGTTGTGCACGAACGGCTCACCGTCGATCGCGTACTCGCCGTGGTCGGCGATGCGGGCCTTGAAGTGGTACGGCCCGAGCGGGTCGTCGCCGTCGGACTCGATCACATACGTGCGGTGGTTGGCGTCGACACCGTTGCTGGCCGTGTAGTAGACGTACCAGCGCTGCCCGAACCGGTACAGCCCAGGGGCCCACATCTGCTGGTTGCGGCTGGGATCGCTGTCGCGCCACACGGTGTTCTCACCGGCCGTGGCCAGCCCCTTCAGCGTCGGCGACTTCCAGATCCCGATCCGGTCCCCGAGCGTGGTGGCCAGGTAGTAGTTGCCGTTGACGTAGGTCAGCGTCGGGTCCGCGCTGCCGTTGAGCGGGTTGGTGAACGTGCCCGCCGCCAGCGCGGGCGCGGCCGGAACAAGCAGCACGAGGGTCAGGAACAGCAGCGCCAGGCGTCGCATCGGATCAGCTCCCGTCGTCGGATGGTGCAGCGTGGTCGCGACAGAGCATGCGACCTGCCCGTCCAGCCGAGCCAGTCGCTTCGGGCAGGACCGAAACGTGCCCCCGGCAGCAGCGGCGATCGCCGCATGTACATCACTGATTGCCCGCATTGCCGGTATCGCGGTAGAGTCCGCGCAGCGGAGGCCCGACCATGCTGCGTATCCATTTCACCGCCGCAGACCTGGGCTCGCTACGGCTGGCCGCAGGCGCCGATCCGCTGTGGGAATCCCTGCTCAGCCAGCACGCCCTGACCGGCGGGCACGCCCCGGCCGCCCTCGGGGCGTGGCGGCGGCGGGCGATCGCCCGGCTCACCCCCGAGATGCGGGCACTGCTCAGCCTCGCCCCGCCCACCGGCTACTCACCGGACTTCCTGACCCCGACCAGAGGCCTGCACGACATCGACGACGCGCTCGACGCAGGCCTCGGCGAAGTGCTGGCCACACCCGTCGACCACCTGCGTGCGGATCTGCGCCGGGTGCTGCCGCGGCACTGCCCGCGCGAGCGGGCCGAGCGGCTGGCCGACGGCGACCGCACGGCGGTGGCCGCGCTGGCCTCGGCGATGCGCGCCTACTTCGAGGCGGTGCTCGCCGCGCACTGGGAACTGATCTCGGGACAGGTCGCCGGGGCACGGGCGCGGGCAGCCAGGTTCCTGGTCGACGGCGGCGTCGACCGGCTGCTCGCCACGCTGCATCCGACGATCCGGTGGGACGCGCCGACCCTGCACGTGGCCTACCCGGCCGACCGCGACATCCACCTCGCCGGCCGAGGGCTGGTGCTGCTGCCCTCGTACTTCTGCCGGAGCACGCCCGTCACGCTGCGGGCCGCCGACCGGCCGCCGGTGCTGGTGTACCCGATCGACCACGATCCCGACTGGGACGCCGAACGGGCGCCGCCTCCCGACGCCGAGCTGGTCGCGCTGCTGGGCAACACCCGCGCCGCGGTGCTGCGGGCGGCGCAGCTGCACCCGCACGGCTGCACCACCACCGAACTCGCCCGCCGGGTCCGCATCTCGCTGTCCAGCGCCAGCGAGCATGCCACCACGCTGCGCCGGGCCGGCCTGCTGCGAACCCGCCCCTACGGCCGACACATGCTCCACGTCCTCACCCCACTGGGCCGCGCCCTGCTCACCGGCCGCCCCCGATGAAAGCAAGGGCACCTTCACATCGCCATGCGTTGTGGAAGGTGCCCTTCCTAACGTCAATCGGCCGCTGCCTGCGGGAACGACCGCCGTAGCAGTGTGCGGATCAGCGGCGGCGCTGCCACCAGCGGCGGAGCGTAGCAATCTTGGCCGATACCCGCGGGCCCGCCTTCGCGGTCTCATTCGACGGTGACGACCACCTTGCCGCGGGCGCGTCCCGTCTCGACATGGCGGATCGCCTCCGGCAGCTGGGCGAACGGGAACGTGCGCTCGACGACCGGCTTGACCGCGCCGCTGTCGAACAGCGTGGTGAGTTCCGCCAGACCGCGGGCGCTGGCAGGGCCGATGGGGGTGCCGGTGACGGCGACGCGCTGGGAGGTGATTTTGCCCAGCGCGGTGGTGGCGATCATGTGGTCGACGGGCCGGAACCACCTGCCGGCGTCGCCGCCGACGACGACGTGGACGCCCCCTGGGCGCAGCACGCGCCGGGCAGCCCGGGCCGGCGGGCTGCCGGCGATGTCCACGAGCGCGTCGAATCCGCGGGCGACCTCGGTGAAGTCCTGCGTCGTGTAGTCGATGACCGCAGCGCCGAGGGATCGGACGAGGTCCACGTTGCGGCTGCTGCACACGCCGGTGACCTCCGCGCCCGCCGACCGCGCCAACTGCACCGCGAACGTCCCGACGCCGCCGGAGGCCCCGTTGACGATGACGCGCTGCCCGCTGCGCGCCCCGGCGTCGTCGCGGATCGCGACGAGCGCGGTCATCGCCGCCATCGGCACGGCGGCGGCCTGCTCGAACGTGAGGGTGTGCGGTTTGGTGGCCAGGTGGTCCTCGGGAATGCAGGTGTACTGCGCGAAGGCTCCGTGTTTCACGAGCGCGTAGACGTCGTCGCCGGGCCGGAAGCGGGTCACGCCCGGTCCGACCGCGGCCACCTCGCCGGCGACGTCGCAGCCGAGGATCGGGTGGTTCGGGCGGCGCTTGCCGAAGCCGCCGCCCATGAACCGCGCCACGACCGGCTCGCCGCGCAGGTGGTGCCAGTCGTACGGGTTGATCGAGGTGGCGCGGACCCGGACGAGCACCTCACCGGGCCCCGGCACGGGCTCGTCGACGTCGGTGAGGTGCAGATTCTCGGGCGGGCCGTAGGAGCGGAGCACGTACGCCTTCATCGAGGTCTCCTGACCTTACGTTGTAAGTCTTACGTTGTAAGTTAGCCTTACGCCGTAAGGCGGTCAATGGGGGAGAACCCGTAAGGTCAGCGCCGCCGGTCGAGGCCGTCGAGGAGCAGATCCAGTCCGAACTCGAACTCCGCCTGGTCGTCGCACCAGCCGATCGTCGAATCCGGATCGTCGTGCATGACCTCCGCCAGCATGCCGACCAGGTGCGGCAGCCGCCCGGCCATGCCGGCCAGCACCGGATCGGGTTCACCCGCGGCCGGCCCGGCACCCGGGGTGAACAGCTCCTGGCTGAACCCGATCGCCCGGCTGCCCAGGGCGTGCATCGCGTGATGGGCCAGGTCGTTGGAGAACCCGCCGTCGCGCATGATGCCGACCAGGCCGTCGAAGTACAGCAGCACCTCGGGACTGGTCGCACTCCGCGACTCGAACAGCGCCGCCGCCCAGCGATGCCGCAGCAGCACCCGCCGCGCCGTCAGGATGCGCTCGCGGGCCGCGCTGCGCCAGGCCGCGCCGCGAGCCGGCAGCGCGAGCCGGCCGACCGCCTCGTTGATCTCCGCGGCGATGACGTCGACGACGCCGTCGAGGACCTGCTCCTTGTTGGCCACATGGTGGTAGAGCGACATCGCCTCGGCGCCGAGGCTCTCGGCCAGCCGGCGCATCGTCACCGCGGCGATACCGCCCTCGTCGGCGATCTCGATCGCCGCCCGCAGCACGCGGTCCCGGCTCAACGCGGGCCGTGACTCGGTGCGCTTGCTTCGGGTAGCCAACGACATCAGGCCCTTCACTCGCAGGTCATCGTACAGCCAAGGCTACGGGCCGCCGGTCGCGTGAAATCCGGCCGCAGATGATGATCGTCGCGGCAGGCCTGTAATTCCCGGCGCGCGGTTCGACAAGTACCCGTCGACAGCGCGACACACGGAGGTGCCATGCGAGAACGGCAAGAACGGCTGACGGAACTGTTCCGCCGACATGCCGACGACATCCACGCGTACGCGACCTGGCGCGTCGGCCGCCAGGACGCCCCGGACGTGGTCGGGGAGGTGTTCCTGGCCGCCTGGCGGTCCCTGGACCGGATCCGCGGCGGCGAGGAGCGCGGCTGGCTGTTCGGCGCGGCCCGCAACGTCGTGCTGGCCCGCCGCCGCCACGGGGCCGCCTCGGCCGCCCTGGGACAGCGCCTGGTCACCCTGGCCGTCGACGAGTCCGAACGGGACGGACTCGCCGACGAGGTCGCCCGCCGCGACCAGGTCTGCCGGGCACTGGACACGCTCGGTGAGCGCGACCGCGAAGTCCTCGTCACCGCGACCTGGTTCGACCTGACCCCGGCCGAGGCCGCCCGGGTCCTGGACATCTCCCGCCCGGCCTACCTGGTCCGGCTGCACCGTGCCCGCAACCGCTTCCGTTCGGCGTACCAGCAGGTCACCGAAGCCGAAGACAACCACCCGTCGGCCGCCCGCAAACCCTTGGCAGTGTGAGGAGCACCATGAACATCGACGAACTGGTACGCAGCACACGGCCGCGCGCCTCGACCGGCTGGGCCGGCAGCGACGGGGGACAGCAGGTGCTCGACGGCATCGTCGCGGCATCCCCGGCCGATCGTGCGGTGGGGGCCGCCGCGGGCCGCACCCGGCGGCCCGCACTGCGGATCGCGATGGCGGCGGCACTGCCCGCGGCCGCCCTGACCGCTGCGGCCGCGGTCTTCCTGGCCGGGGGCACCGGCACGGCACCGCCCCGGGCCGAGGGCACGCCATCGCCCCAAGTCCCTGGCACTGCTGCACCCGCCTCCGCGGTGCCGGTCCCGCAGACGGCCCAGCAGTTCTTCCTGGTCGCCGCGGAACGGACCGAGGCGGCGAGCACTGCGACCAGCGGCCGGTACTGGGTGCTGTCCAAGGAGCATGCCGAACCGATGCGCGTCGGCCCGGCGGCCCGGCCCTATCACGTCCTGTACCGGATGGAGATCGCGTACTGGGACAACCTGAGCACCGCCTACGAAGGCGCGGTCCTGCGGCGCAACGCCGGAGCCGCCCCGATCACGGCCGAGGACATCGCCGCCTGGACGGCCGACGGCTCCCCGACGCAGTGGGTCGTGGCCGGTGGCAAGCTCGTCATCACCGCCGAGCCCGGACCGTGGACCGCGATGGGTGGCCGTCCCGCCCCCCGTGAGTCCCGGGAGCAGGCCAACCGGTTGCCGACCTATGACCTCGCGGGCGGCCAGGTCACCCTCGCCCAGCTGAACGCCCTGCCCACCGAACCCCGGGCGCTGCGGCGCAAGCTGTCCGACATGCTCCACCGCAGCGAGGTGCTGATCGCCAACGACCACACCCTGTTCGTGGCCGTGCAGCAGCTCGTCTCCGACCTGCCGGTGACCCCGCAGGTGCGGGCCGCCGCCTACCGGGTGCTCGCCGAGGTCAAGGGTGCCACCCTGCTGGGCACCGTCCAGGACCAGAACGGGCGCACCGGCACCGCCGTCGGTTTCGTCCGCAAGGACGACGGGGGCAGGTGGTACCAGACCCGCCTGATCGTCGACCTGACCACCGGCAAAGCGCTGGCCGAGGAGACCTGGGACCTCGGCTCGGGCCGCAAACCGGCCACCACCGGCACCCTGCGCAGCAGCGACCTCGTGGTGCGGGCCGAGTTCACCGACGAGAACCCGCCCGCGGCGAGCTGACGGCGACGCGGCGAGCGGTGATCGCCGTTTCGGGTCGGGAACTGCGGTCGGACCGCAGATCCCGCCCTGAAACGGCGATCACCGCTCGGTGGCCGGTGTGCCTGCGCCGGCTCGGTCGCCGTCCTGCAGCGTGATCTCGGTTCCGGCCAGGATGCGGCCGTTGACCTGGATGTCGATGCGATGCGGGCCCGGGTACAGCCGGCGCACGCTGACGTGCTGGAACGTGTGGCGGCGGGTGATCTGGCGGGGCAGGCCCGGCTCGATGTCGGCCGTGGTCAGTTTGAACACCTTCGGCGCACGAGGCCCGCGCGCGCCCGCGTGGTGCACGACGTAATCGACGGCGGCCCGTACGCCGGTGTCCGCGGTGAGCGTGAACGCGATGGTGACCTGCCCGCCGATCGGCAGCGTCGCCGGTGTGACGGTCAGGCCGGTGACGGTCACGTCCGCGCCGTGGTCGAAGCCGAGCAGCCCGAGCGCCTCGGGATGGCCCTGCTTGACCAGCGAGCGCAGCGCGTGGCGGATCACCCAGGCGGTGCCGTCGCCGCCGCTCGCGGCCCAGCGCCGGGCCGTGGCGAGGGCGACGTCGGGGTGGTCCTTGGTGATGTCGTTGAGGTGGTTGGCGACCGAGCGCCGGACGTACAGCTCGGGGTCGTCGTGCAGCCGGTTGAGCACCGGGAGGGTGACCTGCGGGTCGGCCAGCATCGGCACCCGCGACGCCCACGGCAGCCGGGGCCGCGAGCCCTCCGAGGCCAGTCGGCGCAGGTGCTGGTCCGGATCGGTGGCCCAGATGTGCACCTGGGCGAGGGTGCGCTCGGGGTGGGCGGCCAGGTAGGGGCGGATCGCGAACTCGGCCGTGGCGTGCGGGGTCAACGCGGCGAGGGCGGCCAGCGCGTCGTCGGGGTGGGCCAGGCCGTGCACGGCGACGTAGTCGGTGGCGGGCCAGCCGCTCCACATGTCCAGCGGGGTTGCCGCGACGGCTTCGCGAAGGACGCGCGCGGCGTGCGGGAACGGCTCGGGCAGGAACCGGGCGAGCTGCGCGGACACCGCCGACACCCGCTGCTTGAGCGCGAGCGGCTTCAGCCCCCGGCCTGCGGCGGCCCGGAAGTCCGCGGCGGGGAACGCGGGGTGGACCCGGGTGAGGGCGGCGGCCAGCCGGGTGATGCTGGCGTCGTCGATGTGGTCCTTGAGATCGGCCATGGCGGCTGTGTTCCCCTTCGTGCCCTGCTCGCTCCGGCACCCTGGTCGAGCCGGTGTGATCAGTAGACACGACCCCTCTGACATGCCCGGATACGGCGGCGTGGTCAGCGCGGGGCGAAGCGGGCTTCGAGCCGGTCGAGGCTGCCGGTGATCGCCCGGCGGTTGCGGCGCGGGAACCAGCTGACGCTGATCAGCAGCGGCACGCGCGCGGTCGACCAGTCGAACTCTTCGGTGACCAGCGTGGTCCCGTCGGCGGCCGGTTCCAGCCGCCAGCGCCAGCGGTGCCCGTTGAAGTGCCGCCAGGCGATCAGGCGGCCCTCCTCGAACTCGACCACCGTGTTGAGGATGCGGTAGCCCGCGCCCATGCGCATGTCCATGCCGAACTTCATCCCGAGCGCCAGCCGGCGCGGCGCGCCCCGGGCGGCCAGCACCGACCCCGACCCGTCGATGAGGGGGTGCTGGGCGGGGTCGGCGAGCAGTTCGAAGATCTCCGCCGGTGGGGCGGGGACGATCCGGCTCTCGCGGATGAGACGGCGCATCCGCGCACTCTACCGACCGTACAGTTGGCGGAATGCGACCTATTTGGTCGATCTGTGCCGATACGATCCGGGGATGACCAGGTCGATGGCGGGAGCCGTCCGCCGGGCGGCTGTCGCCGGAGCCGCCGCGATGCTCGTGCTGGGCGGGTGCACCGTCGCCGCGGACGTGTCGACGGCGACGGTGGCGCGGCCGATCCCGACGCCGCAGGCGCAGGGCATCGCCGACATCGTGCGCAAGGCGATGGCGGACCAGTCACTGCGGGCCGTCATCGTCAAGGTGACCAGAGGCGACGAGGTCGTCACGATCCAGGCGTTCGGCGAGTCCCTCGACGGGGTGCCCGCCACCACGGACATGCGCTTCCGCAACGGCGCGGTCGTGTTCGCGTACCTGGGCACGCTGCTGCTGCTGTTCGTCGAGGAGGGCAAGGCCAAGCTCGACGACACCGTCGGCCGCTGGCTGCCGGAACTGCCCGAGTCCGGCAAGGTCACCCTGAAGATGCTGACCAACCAGACCACGGGCTACCCCGACTTCGAGACCGACCCGGGCTGGAACGCGGCGTTCAACGCCGACCCGTTCCAGTCGTGGACGTTCGAGCGGCGCCTGAAGTACGCGTTCTCCCGGCCGATCCAGTTCGCGCCCGGCACGAACTGGAGTTACTCCCACACCAACTTCATGATCCTCGGGGAGATCCTGGCGAAGATCGGCGGCAAGCCGCTCGACGAGCTGCTGCGCGAGAAGGTCATGGAGCCGATGGGTCTGAAGAGCACCGTCGGCAGCCAGACCGGGGCCGTGCCCGAGCCCGCGCTGCACTCGTACAGCTCGGAGCGGCGTGAGGCGCTGGGCGTCCCGGCGAAGACGGCGTTCTACGAGGAGGCGACGTACTGGAACTCCGACTGGGGCACCCCGGTCGGCGCCAACCAGACCTCGACCATCGACGACCTGGCGACCACCGCGATCGCCGTCGGCACCGGCATGCTGCTGTCGGAGGACAGCTACAAGGCGATGACCGACCCGAACCTGCTGGGCTTCGGGCAGGCGCAGGCCGACTGCGCGCCGTCGTGCTTCAAGCAGATCGTCGGCTACAACTACGGCCTGGGCGTGGTCCGCTCCGGCGACTGGATCCTGCAGGACCCCCTGCTCGGCGGCTACAGCGCCACGGAGGCGTTCCTGCCCCAGGAGAAGATCGGCATCTCGGTGGCCACCACGTTCCTGCCGGGCGCGTTCGACTGCAAGGGCGTCTACCCGAACTCCAGCGACACGGTGTTCCGGCTGATCGGGGCGTACGTGGCCCCGGACAACGCCCCGCCGATGCCGCCGCCGTACAAGAAGGCCTGCTGAGGCGGCTCAGAACAGGGTCAGCGGCTCGACCGGCTCCGGCTCGGGCAGCGGACGCAGTTGCGGCACCCGGGCCCGCACCTCGTCGTGGAAGCGGCGGCACAGCTCGGGAACGTCGGCGTTGTCGGGGGTGTGGAGGAACACGGTCGGCGAGCGCCCCTCGCGCAGCCAGCCGGTGACCGTCTCGACCCACGGCTGCCAGCCCTCGACGGTCGCGGCGGTGTCGTCGCGGCCCAGGTAGCGGACGATCGGCTGGTCGGTGAGCGCGTGGCAGCGGTAGGGCATGCGGGGCTTCCTGGTCCACGCCTCGCGTTCGGCGTCGCTGGTCGGCGGGGACCGGAAGAGCACGCGGGTGTCGAACGGCACCCATTCGGCGTCCGCCGCGGTGAGCGCGTCTTCGAGCAGCCGCGCCGAGCGCTGCTCGTCGAAGAAAGCGCGGTGGCGGACCTCGACGGCGTACCGGTGCTCGGCGGGCAGGTTCTTCAGGAAGGCCCCCAGCACGGGCACGTCCGACGGGCCGAACGAGCTCGGCAGTTGCAGCCACACGGCGTGGTTGCGCGGGCCGAGCGGTTCGACGGCGTCGAGGAAGGCGCGCAGTTCGGCGTCGGCGCCGAGCAGGCGGCTTTCGTGGGTGATCGGTTTGGGCAGCTTGACCACGAACCGGAAGTCCGGGTCGGTCTGCTGCGCCCAGGTGGCCACGGTGGCACGTGCCGGGGTCGCGTAGAAGGTGGTGTTGCCCTCGACGGCGTTGCACCAGCCGGCGTACGCCCGCAGCCGCTGCTCGGCGGTGGCCGGATGCGGCAGGAAGCGCCCCTGCCAGGCCTTGAGGCTCCACATCGCGCCGCCGACGTGCAGGCGTGGGGTGTGCTCGCCGGTCACTTGTCGTCCGGGGCTGCCGGTGCGGCCTGGGGCAGGCGGGCTTTGCCGCGCCGGGCGGCGGGTGCCGACGGGGGCGGCACGACCGGCCCGATGTCGCCGTCCGGGGCCTCGTCGAGGTCGACGATGACGGGGGCGTGGTCGCTGGGGCCGGTGCCCTTGCGGGCGTGCCGGTCGACCCAGGCGGCCTTGACGCGCTCGGCGACCGGCGTGCCGGCCAGCACCAGGTCGATGCGCATGCCGAGGTCCTGGTGGAACATGCCGGCGCGGTAGTCCCAGTAGGAGTAGACGCGCTTGTCGGGCCAGTGGTCGCGCACGACGTCGTGCAGCCCGGCCGATTGGAGGTCGGCCAGGGCGGCTCGTTCGGGGGCGGTGACGTGGGTCTGGCCGGCGAACGCGTCGGGGTCGAACACGTCGGCGTCGGTCGGGGCGATGTTGATGTCGCCGGCCACGATCACGGCGTCAGGTCCGGCGGTGACGAGGTCGCGCAGCGCGCTCAGCCAGGCGAGTTTGTACTGGTAGTGGTCGGAGTCGGGGGTGCGGCCGTTGGGCACGTACACCGAGTGCACGCGGATGCCGCCGCAGGTCGCCGACACGGCCCGCGCCTCGGGGTGGGGGAAGCCGGGGCCGCCGGGGATGCCTGTCACGACGTCGTCGAGCCCGACCCGGGACAGGATCGCCACGCCGTTCCACCGCGCCTCGCCGTGTGCGGCGTACTCGTAGCCGCGGTCGGCCAGCTCCTCGCCGAGCAGCTCGGCGAAGGCGGCGTCGGCGAGCTTGGTCTCCTGCAGGCAGAGCACGTCGGGTCGGCGTTGGTCCAGCCAGGGCAGCAGCCGGGGCAGCCGCTGCTTCACCGAGTTCACGTTCCAGGTCGTCACCCGCATCGGGTCCACGATATACGCGCCGAGCCGAGCCTGCGGTGGCACACCGCGCGGCGCCTGTCATCGACGGTGGCCTATCACATCGAGTTCGATCGCGAAAAAGTCGATGTGATAGGCCACCGTCTATGAAAAATGAGGTGCCGCGCCGGAGGCGGCGTGCCTCCGGCGCGGCGGTGGAGCGGATCGGTGGTCAGCAGGCGTTGGTGCGGAAGTCCGAGATCGCGGTGCCGCTGTAGCCGCAGGTGAACGGCGTGAAGCGGGAGTCCTGGTTGAGGTAGCGCTTGAACCAGGAGACCAGCGCCCGGGACAGGGTCGAGTTGGTGGTCTGCGGGAAGAAGTGGCTGGCGCCGTTCAGCTCGACGTAGCTCTTCTGCCCGGCGAGGGAGTTGTAGAACGGGATCGAGTGCGAGCTGACCCCGGCGACGGTGTCGCTCTCTCCGCCGACGATCTGCACGGCCTCGTTGACGTTGTTCCAGGTCTTGTCGGAGTTCCACGGTGCGATCGGCACACCGGCCTTGACGTTGCCGGTGGTGTCGGCGGCCAGGGCCTCCAGGGTGCCGCCGCCGCCCATGGAGTGGCCGGCGACGCCGCGGCGGCTGCCGTCGGCGCGGGAGGTGATGGCGCTGGGGGCCGAGTTGACGGCCCAGTTCAGTGCGGCCAGCAGCTGGCTGCCGCGACTGGCGGGCTGGTCGTAGACGCTGTTGGTCTCGATGCCGACCACGACGAAGCCCCACGAGGCCAGGCGCGGCCCGATCCAGCTGATGCTGGACCAGCGGGCGGTGAAGCCGGGGGAGATGGCGATGACCGGGTAGCGGCCGGCGGTGCTCGGGTAGTACGCCACGCCGCCGCCGAAGCCGCTGACGAGGCTGGAGATGCTGTACGTCGAGACGGAGAAGCTGCCGTTGCCGGTGATGTTCGACGAGGTCGGCGCCTGGCCGATCTCGTCGGCGTACGCCGGTGCGGCGGCACCGAGCGCGGTTCCGCCGGCCAGAGCGGTGGCGACGAACGCGGTGGCGATCAGGCGGGTGAGCCGCCGGCGGGGGGACGAGACGGATTGCTGCACTGTTCCACTCCTGACGGTGAGGAACCAGCTGCCCAGCAGCGGTGCTGCGGGGGACGGGAAGCTGGTCGATCGAGCAGTGGAGTCAGTTTCATCGATGTTAACGGGACCGGCATCGGCAGAATCGCCGGTCGAACCGGTGGCATCGGGGCGTTGGTGTCAATCCGGGCGATGGGCGGAATCACCGGCGGGGATCGGCCTGCCGCGGCGGTGCGGTGCTGGCGCGGACCTCCAGGCGGGTGGGCACCAGCGCGGTGCCGGGCCCGGTCTCGCCGCGGTCGATCTGCTGCAGGATGCCCTCCACGCAGCGGCGTCCGACCTCGGCGAAGTCCTGGTGCACGGTGGTCAGCGGCGGGATGAAGGAGCCTGCGTCGGGGATGTCGTCGAAGCCGACGACGCTGACGTCGGCGGGCACGGCGCGGCCCCGCTCGTGCAGGGCGCGCAGCACGCCGAGCGCCATCTGGTCGTTGGCCGCGAAGACGGCGGTGCAGTCGGGTTCGTCGGCCAGGGCGAGCCCGGCGCGGTAGCCGGACTCGGCCGACCAGTCGCCGTGCAGCGGCGGGGGCGCCTCGCGGCCGGCGGCGGTGAGGGTGTCGCGCCAGGCCTGGGCCCGGCGCTGGCTGGCGAACGAGTCCTGCGGCCCGGTGACGTGCCACACGGTGCGGTGGCCCAGTCCGAGCAGGTGCGCCACGGCCTGGCGGGCGCCGTCGGCCTGGTCGGTGTCGACGACGGCATACCGGTCGCCGGCGTCGGAGTCGACGACGACCACCTGCACGTTCGGCGGTAGCGTCACCGTCGCCGCGTCGAGCAGGTGCACCTCCATGATCACGATCACGCCGTCGACGGCTAGCTCGCCGAGGCGGGTGAACGCGCCGAGCACGCTGTCCTGGGTGGGCACGGCCACGGGGATGAGCGTGATGGCGTATCCCTGCAGCGCCGCGTGGGTGGCGATGGCCTCCAGGGTGCGGCTGTTGCCGGTGCTGGACAGGGTGAACAGGATCACGCCGATGGTGCGGAACTCGCCGCTCTTGAGCGCGCGGGCGGCGCTGTTGGGGCGGTAGTGCAGCTCCTTCATGGCGGCGAGGACCTGCTGGCGGGTGCTGCCGACGACGCTGGGGTGGCCGTTGGCCACGCGGGAGACGGTCTGCGAGGAGACGCCTGCGAGCCGGGCCACGTCGGCCATCGACACCCGGGGCGCCTTCGGCCGGCTCATCCCGTGCTCCCTTCGTGCGGCGTACGCGGGCGTCGGAGTGCTTCGTGTAACGAATCCGAAACCGGTCCTTGACGCCTGTTCGGCGTCGGTGACACTATCACCGAGCTGATGTTTACGTAAACATTACGCAATGTGATCGAGTCGTACCCTCATGCACATGCCCGGGTGTGATTCGGCAGCAGCGCTATGTTTGCGTAAACATCTGGTGTGACCAGCCATTCTTGAGAACTTGCCGGAAGGAGGAGACATGACGGTGCTTGCCCCTCCGACCATCTCGCGCACCGGCCAAGCCGCCACCCGACCACCGCGCCGCCGCCGGTCCTGGACGGGATGGGCGTTCGTCGGCCCGTTCATGGCCGTGTTCGCCTTCGTCTTCGTCGCGCCGATCGCCTACGCGCTCTACCTCAGCGTGTTCCGCACCCGGTTGATCGGCGGGACCAGTTTCGTCGGGCTGGAGAACTACCAGCAGGCCTTCACCGACCCGCAGTTCTGGTCGGGGACCTGGCGGGTGACGCTGTTCCTGCTCGTCCAGGTGCCGATCATGCTGTTCCTGGCGCTGCTGGTCGCCCTGGCCATCGACAGCGGCCGGCTCTACGGCAAGGCCTTCTTCCGCGTCGCGGTGTTCATGCCGTACGCCGTGCCCGCCGTGGTGGCGACGCTGATGTGGGGCTTCATGTACGGCACCCGGTTCGGCCTGATCGGCAACCTCAACGACGCGCTCGGCGTGATCCTGCCCGACCCGCTCTCCCCAGACCTGGTGCTCGCCTCCATCGGCAACATCGTCACCTGGGAGTTCGTCGGCTACAACATGCTGATCTTCTACAGTGCGCTGCAGGTCGTACCGAAGTCGCTGTACGAGGCCGCCGAACTCGACGGCGCGAGCCAGTTCCAGGTCATCCGGGCGATCAAGCTCCCGGCGATCAAGGGTGCGCTGCTCATCGCCACCATCTTCTCGATCATCGGCAGCTTCCAGCTGTTCAACGAGCCCAGCATCCTGCAGAGCCTGGCGCCCAACGCGATCACCACGTACTTCACCCCGAACATGTACGCGTACTCGCTGTCGTTCTCCGGCCAGCAGTACAACTACTCCGCGACCGTCGCGATCGTCATGGGTGTGCTGACCATGATCGTCGCCTACGCCGTCCAGCTGCGTGGCACGCGGAAGGACAAGTAGCCATGACGACGCAGACCACCCCCACGACCGCCGCCGCGCCACGTCCGGCGTCACCCGCCCGCAACCGCGTACGCCGCAAGGAGCAGCGGCGCAGCCCGCTGCTGACCGCGCTCACCGCGCTCATGCTGATCTACAGCCTGGTGCCGCTGGTATGGCTGCTCATCAACGCCAGCAAGACGCAGGAGGGCCTGTTCAGCTCGTTCGGGCTGTGGTTCGACGACGACTTCGCGCTGTTCGACAACATCCGCGCCACGCTCACCTACGACGACGGCGTGTTCGTCCGCTGGCTGCTCAACACGCTGCTCTACGTGGTGCTGGGGGCGGGTGGCGCGACCGCGCTGGCGACGCTGGGCGGCTACGCCCTGGCGAAGTTCGACTTCCCCGGCAAGCGCGGCGTGTTCGCCGTCGTCATCGGCGCGGTCGCCGTGCCGGCCACGGCCCTGGCGGTGCCGACGTTCCTCATGTTCTCCAAGCTCGGGCTGACCAACACCCCGTGGGCGGTGATCATCCCGTCGCTCATCTCGCCGTTCGGCCTGTACCTGATGTGGACCTTCGCGGCCTCGGCGATCCCCGGCGAGCTGCTGGAGGCCGCCCGGGTCGACGGCGCGGGCGAGCTGCGCACCTTCATCCGCATCTGCATGCCGCTGCTCGCCCCCGGCATCGTCACCGTGGCGCTGTTCACCATGGTCGCGACCTGGAACAACTACTTCCTGCCGCTGATCATGCTCAAGGACCCGGACTGGTACCCGCTGACCCTGGGCCTCAACGCGTGGAACGACCAGGCCGCCACCGCCGGCGGGCAGGCCATCTTCCACCTGGTCATCACCGGCTCGCTGCTGACCATCCTGCCGCTGCTGGCCGCCTTCCTGTTCCTGCAGCGCTACTGGCAGTCCGGCCTCGCCGCCGGCGGCGTCAAGGACTGACCCACCGACCTCACCGCTCACGAAATGCGCCACACCCCGTTTGAGAGGACACCGATGTTCACCAACCGACGCGCGCTCCTGCGCACCGCGGCGCTCGCCACCGCCGCGATCACGACCGCGGCGCTCGCGGCCTGCGGCTCCGACGACGGCGGCGACACCACCACCCCGGTAAGCGCCGACCAGGTGCAGGCCGCACTCGACAAGGGCGGCTCGATCACGGTCTGGGCCTGGGAGCCGACTCTCAAGCAGGTCGTCACCGCCTTCGAGGCCAAGTACCCCAAGGTCAAGGTCAACCTGGTCAACGCCGGCACCGGCAACGACCAGTACACCGCGCTGCAGAACGCGATCGCGGCCGGTTCCGGCGTGCCGGACGTCGCGCAGGTCGAGTACTACGCCCTGCCCCAGTTCGCCCTGGGCAAGTCGCTGACCGACCTGGCCGCGTTCGGCGCGGGTGAGCTCGACGGCACCTTCACCCCCGGCCCGTGGTCGTCGGTGAAGACCGGCGGCGGCACCTTCGGCCTGCCGATGGACTCCGGCCCGATGGCGCTGTTCTACAACAAGGAGGTCTTCGACAAGCACCAGATCGCGGTGCCGACCACCTGGGACGAGTACGCCGCGGCCGCCAAGAAGCTGCACGCCGCCGACCCGAAGGCCTACATCACCAACGACACCGGCGACGCCGGCTTCACCACCAGCCTGATCTGGCAGGCCGGCGGCAAGCCGTTCGCCGTCGACGGCACCAACGTGAAGATCAACCTCGCCGACGAGGGCTCCACCAAGTTCGCGGGAACCTGGCAGAAGCTGATCAGCGACAAGCTGCTCGCCCCGGTCGGCTCGTGGAGCGACGGCTGGTACAAGGGCCTCGGCGACGGCAGCATCGCCACCCTGGTCATCGGCGCGTGGATGCCCGCCAACCTGGAATCCGGCGTGCCCGGCGCCAAGGGCAAGTGGCGCGTCGCGCCGATGCCGCAGTGGACCGCCGGCGCCAACGCCGCGGCCGAGAACGGCGGCAGCTCGCTGACCATCCCGAAGGCCGGCGCGAACAACGCCCTGGGCTACGCGTTCCTCAAGTACGCCACCGCCGGTGAGGGTGTGAAGATCCGCGTCGACAACGGGGCGTTCCCGGCCACCACCGCCGAACTGAAGTCCGCCGAGTTCCTCGGCAAGGAGTTCCCGTACTTCGGCGGCCAGAAGGCCAACGAGATCTTCGCGAAGTCGGCCGCCGACGTCGTGCCCGGCTGGTCGTACCTGCCCTTCCAGGTGTACGCCAACAGCATCTTCAACGACACCGTCGGACAGGCGTACGTGACGGACAAGCCGCTGACCGACGGCCTCAAGGCCTGGCAGGAGGCGTCCGCCAAGTACGGCAAGGACCAGGGCTTCACGGTCGGCTGACCGTAGCCCGGCGTCGCGGACGGGTCACCACCCATCCGCCGCGTTCCCCGTGCCGCGGGCGGCACACCCCGACCGCCCGCGGCACGGCCCCCTGGCCCGACCGCACCACCTCGCAAGGAGCCTCCCCGTGACCCACCCCGCCCGTCCCCAGTGGCTGCGCCGGCCCGACAACGTGGCGCCCGGCCTGGCCTACGGCGCCGACTACAACCCCGAGCAGTGGCCCCGCGAGGTGTGGCGCGACGACGTACGCCTCATGCGCGAAGCCGGGGTCAACATCGTCTCGCTCGGCATCTTCTCCTGGGCGAAACTGCAGCCCGCCGAGAACACCTGGCGCTTCGACTGGCTCGACGAGGTCATGGGCCTGCTCTACGACAACGGCATCGCCGTCGACCTGGCCACCGCCACCGCCTCCCCGCCGCCGTGGCTGACCGCCAAGCACCCCGAGATCCTGCCGGTCAACGCCCGCGGCGAGACGATCTGGCCGGGCGGCCGCCAGCACTGGCGGCCCACCTCGCCGGTCTTCCGCGAGCACGCCCTGGCCCTGGTCGAGAAGCTGGCCGCCCGCTACGCCGGGCACCCGGCGCTCACCGCCTGGCACGTGTCCAACGAACTGGGCTGCCACAACGTCTACGACTACTCCGACGACGCCGCCCGCGCCTTCCGCGACTGGCTCCAGGCCCGCTACACCACCCTGGACGCGCTCAACCACGCCTGGGGCACCGCGTTCTGGTCGCAGGAGTACAGCGACTGGACGCAGATCCTGCCGCCGCGCCTGGCCGCCACCCACCCCAACCCGACCCAGCAGCTGGACTTCAAGCGCTTCTCCTCCGACGCGCTGCGCCAGTACCTGCGCGCCGAACGCGACATCCTGCACCGGCACACCCCGGACGTGCCCGTCACCACCAACTTCATGGTCATGGGCGGCACCAAGGGCATGGACTACGCCGCCTGGGCCGCCGACATCGACTTCGTGTCCAACGACCACTACGTCGAGCCCGGCCCGCAGGCGTTCGACGAGCTGTCCTTCTCGGCCAACCTGACCGGCAACATCGCCGGGGGCCGCCCGTGGTTCCTGATGGAGCACTCCACCAGCGCCGTCAACTGGCAGCCGGTCAACGTCGCCAAGAAGGCCGGTGAGCTGGCCCGCGACTCGCTGACGCACGTCGCGCACGGCGCCGACGCGGTCTGCTTCTTCCAGTGGCGGCAGTCCGCGGCGGGCGCGGAGAAATACCACTCGGCGATGGTCCCGCACGCCGGACCCGACAGCGACGTGTTCCGCTCCGCCGCCGCCCTCGGCGCGACCCTGCGCGAGCTCGCCCCGATCGCCGGCTCCGGCCGCGAGCAGGCCCCCGCCGCGATCGTCTTCCACTGGGAGTCGTGGTGGGCCGCCGAGGCCGACTCGCACCCCACCGACCGCCTGCGCTACCGGCAGGAGGCCCTGGACTGGTACACCGCGTTCCTGAACCTGGGCATCCGCGCCGACGTGGTGCCGCTGGGCACGCCGCTCGACGGCTACTCCCTGGTCGTCGCACCGATGCTGCACATGGTCACCGAGGCGGTCGCCAAGGACCTGCGGGGGTACGCCGAAGCCGGCGGTCACCTGGTCACGACGTACTTCTCCGGCATCGTCGACGAGCACGACCACGTCTGGCTCGGCGGCCACCCGGGCGCGCTGCGTGACCTGCTCGGCGTACGCGTCGAGGAGTTCGCGCCGCTGCTCGACACCGAGACGGTCACCCTCGACGACGGCCTGCCCGCGAACCTGTGGACCGAACGGGTCCAGGTCACCGGCCCGGACGTCGCGGTGCTGTCGCGCTACGCCACCGGCGAGCACACCGGTCACCCGGCCGTCACCCGCCGCACCACCGGCGAAGGCTCCGCCGCGTACGTGTCCACCCGGCTGGGGGCGCAGGGCCTCACCGCGGTCCTGGACAAGCTGGCCACCGCCGCGGGCGTGACCAGCGAACTGCCGCCGGACTCGCGCGGCGACGTCGAACTGACCGTGCGCAGCCGGGGCGATGAGCGCTTCGCGTTCCTGGTCAACCGCACCGACCAGCCTGTCACCGTCTCCGACCTGCCCGGCGAACTGCTCGCCGGGACCCGGGGGCCGCAGGGAGAGCTGCCGCTACCGCCGCGGGGTGTGCGCGTGGTGCGGCTGGGCTGAGCGCCGACCGGTGCCGGACCGCGACCGCGTGCCACGGTCGCGGTCCGGCACCGGCGGCGCTCAGTGCCGGTACTCCTGGTGCCGCCACAGCATGGCGGCCAGCATCGCGGGCAGCATCAGCAGATGCCCGCCCATCATCAGCGCCTCGCCGGAGAGCGCGCCGAACGCGTACGGCACCAGCAGGATCAGGAACGGCACGTACATCGCGGCGGACATCTCGGCGATACGGGCCCAGCCGTGCCGCCGGAACCGCATCCACGCCGCCATGCCGATCGTCATGTTCGTCGCCATCACCAGCACACTCGCGACGGTGAGGTCGGCCAGGCCGGGCCACGCCAGCGACCACAGCGGGCCCAGCGCGACCATCCCGACGACCATGGCGACGACCATCTCGACGAAATGCAGCGCGAAACGCAGGTTCTTGCGGGCAGCCGAACGCGCGGGCCGCTCGGCGGGGGTGTCCGGACCGGTCGTGGAGGTTGTCATGGCCACCATCCTGAACGGTCCAGGACGTGCGCACAGGTGCCGGAAGTCATGGTGGTGGTCATGGGCGGGCACGGGCGCTCCGACGCCGCCGCGCACGCGGACGCCCGGGTCACAGCAGGCCGAGGGCGCGGGCGCGCAACGCCGCCTGGGTGCGGTCGCGGGCGTCGAGTTTGGCCAGCACCCCGCTGACGTGGTTCTTGACCGTGCCCTCGGCCAGGAACAGCGTCGCCGCGATCTCCCGGTTGGAGCGGCCGTCGGCGAGCAGGCGCAGCACGTCGAGTTCGCGTTCGGACAGCGGCACCACCAGCGGCTGCGGCCGGACGGCCGGTTCCTCGTCGGGCAGCCGGGCGAACCGGGCCACCACCTTCGCGGCCACCGACGGCTGCAGCACGGCCTCGTCGCGGGCGGCGGCGAGGACCGCCTCCACCAGCTGCGCCGACGACGCGTCCTTGAGCAGGTAACCCAGCGCCCCGGCGCGCAACGCCGCGAACACGTCCTCGTCGTCGTCGAACGTGGTCAGCACGATGACCCGTACGCCCGGGTGCTCGGCCCGCAGACGCCGGGTGGCCGCGACACCGTCCAGGACCGGCATGCGCAGATCCATCAGCACCACGTCGGGCCGCAGCTCGGCCGCGCGGTCCAGGGCCTGCGCGCCGTCGCCGGCCTCGCCGACCACCACGATGTCGTCGCGCACGCCGAGCAGCACGGCCAGGGCCTCGCGGAACAGCGACTGGTCGTCGGCGAGCAGCACCCGCACCGGCAGGCGGCTCACCCGGGCACCTCCACGCTCAGCGTCGCGCCCCGGCCGGGCGCGGACTCGATGCTCATCCGGCCGCCCGCGTGCGCGGCGCGTTCGCGTACCCCCAGCAGGCCGTAGCCGGGCAGCTCGGCCGGGTCCGCGGCCAGGCCGGCACCGTCGTCGCGGACCTCCAGCCGCACGGCGGCCGGGCGGGTGTAGTCGAGGACCAGCTCGGCCCGGGTCGCCCCGGCGTGTTTGCGCACGTTGGTCAGGCCTTCCTGCGCGGCCCGGTAGAGCGACTCCTGGGCGGCGGTCAGCAGCGGCCGGGCCTGCCCCGTGACGTCCAGGCTGGTGGGCACGCCTGCGGCCGAGGCCTGCTCGGCCAGCCCGCGCAGCGCCTCGGACAGGGGAACCTGAGGGCGCGGCTCGCGGATCGCGCCGACCGAGCGGCGCACCTCCGCCAGCGCCTCCTCCGCCTGGACCTGCGCCTTGGCCAGCACGGCGTCGGCCCGGTCCGGGTCGCTGCCCAGCACCGCCCGCGCAGCCTTGACCTGCATCTGCACCACGGTCAGCGAGTGGCCGAGCCCGTCGTGGATGTCGCGGGCGACCCGGTTGCGCTCCTGCGCGACGGCCAGCCGCTCGACCTGCAGCGCGTACTCCCGCAGCTGCTCGTGGGCGTGGGTCAGCTCCTGGCGGGCCTGCTGCTCGCGCATGATCAGGCGGGTGAGCACGGCGGCGAACGCCGCTGCGGCCAGCATGCCCAGGGCCTCCCGGAGCCCCTCGCGCCACTCCATGCCCGTGTGCGCGAACGGGACCAGGGCGACGATCACCAGCGCGCCGCGCGGCGGCAACAGCAGCATGCTCTGGCTGACCAGCACCAGCAGCAGCAGGATCGCGCCGACCATCGCACCCGAGGTCACGAAGACGGCGTACCCGAGCAGCAACTGTGCGGCGACGAAGGCGATCCGCGGCCCGCGCCCGGACACCCGGTGCACGCGGCTGAAACCGGCGGTGGCCGCCACGGCGTACACCGCGCCGAGCACCACCGCGGCGACCGGGGAGTGCGGCATGCCCGGCGGTGGCTGCGCCACGACCACCCCGGCGACCAGCGTCAGATACGCGGCCACGGTCAGCGCGTGGAGAGCACGGTGCACGCCTCCACTGTGGCCGGTCAGCAGCGCCTGGTCAACGCACCGTCCGCTGAGGGGAGGCGGCCGCGTCGTGCGACGTGGCCGTCCACGACGCCAGCAGCTGCGCTGCTTCGCCGGTGCGCAGATGGTCGTCGCTCTGCACGGCCCGCATGTCGGCCAGCACCGCGGTCAGCTCGCCGACCGCGCCCGCCACGTCACCGCCGCGGTGGCGCAGCTGCGCGTGCAGCTGCCTGGTGCGCAGCGCCCGCGGGTGGGTAGGCCCGAACACCTGCTCGACGACGGTCTGCAGCTCGGCCAGCGCCGCCATGCCCGCTGCCGGGTCGTCGGCCAGGCCGGTCCAGTACGCCAGGTTGGTGCGGAACGTCAGCGTGGTCGGGTGCCTAGGCCCTAGCGCCCGCTCGGCGTCCTGCGTGGCCACGCCGAAGTCGGCGACCGCCGCCGCCGGCTGCCCGGCCAGGCCGCGCCAGTAGGCCAGGTTGTGCCGGGCCGTCAGCGTGTCGTGGTGCAGCGGCCCGTGCACCGCGACCAGCCCCTCCACCGCACGCTGGTACGTCTGCACCGCCAGCTCCGCGTCCCCGGCCTCGCCGATCCACCGCCCCAGGTCGGACAGGGTGCTGACGGTGTCCGGGTGCGCCGGCCCGCGCCGGCGCGCCAGCTCCTCGGCCAGCGCGGTGAACCCGTCCCGGGCCCCGGCCGCGTCGCCGGACATGCCCCGGCACAGGGCCACGTAACGCCTGGCCTGAAGCGTCAGCGCATGGTCGTCGCCGAGCACCGCCGCGGCGTGCGCGAGCAGCGGCACCATCAGGTCGTACGTCGTCGCGGGCGCGCCGAGTTCGAACGGCTGCAGCGCCTGGTGCAGCCGGATCCACAGCGTGTCCGGGTCGTCCGCGCCGAGCAGCCGCTCGGCGTCGGCGCGCAGCCGGGTCAGGTCGGCGTGGGCCGCGGCGGGGTCGCCGAGCTCGCCGACCGCCTGGGCGCGCTGCGCCGCCAGGAAGATCGAGTCGCGGTGCTCGCCGCCGAGCCGGGTGTGCGCCTGCCGGACCAGGTCGTCCAGGGCGTCGCGGGCCGCGGCGGTGCGGCCCAGCGCCATCAGGTGCTCGCCGAGCCGCCGCAGCACCGGGTGCATGCCGCCGTGCCACAGCAACTCGTCGGCCGCCCGGCGCAGCGCCAGCAGGCTGTCGTACAGCGCGGCCACCGGCAGGCCGCCGTCCGGTGCCGCCCACGCCTCGTCCAGCGCGTCCGCGGCGGCGCGGGCCAGGCCGGGCAGTTCGGCGTCCGGGACCGACTCCCGGACCGCGCGCTGCACCAGGGCGTGCATCGCCACCGTCGCCGTGTCGTGGGTGAGCAGGCTGAGCCGGTGCAGCGCCCGCAGCGCGGCCAGCGCCTCGCGGCGGTCCGCGCAGATCCGGGCCCGGGCCGCGCCGGTCAGCAGCAGCTCCTGCGGCACACCCACCGGGGCCAGCAGCGACACCAGCTCCAGCAGCCGCTGCGCCGTGCCCGGCTTGGCCAGGGCGGCGGCCCGCTGCGCCGCCAGCTGCCAGGTGCTGGCCACCGTACGGTCGTGGCCGTCGGCCGGCGACGACGACGGGAACAGGTCGGCCAGCCGCTCGCGCTCGTCGTCGAGCAGCCGCCGGTATGCCGCCACACCGGTGCCGGTGTCGATGAGGAACGCCGCGGCCTGCGACAGCGCCAGCGGGAAGTGCCCCAGCGCGGCCGCCAGCCCGGCCAGCTCGGCGTCCGGCGGCGGCTCGCCATGCCCGGCCGCGGGGTCCAGCGACAGGCGGTTGCGCAGGTAGTCCACCGATTCCGGGCCGGTGAACATGCCCACCTGCACGACCCGCGCCGCCGGCCGCAGCACCATCGCGTCCCGGCGGCGGGTCGTCACGATGCTGCGCCCGTGCTCGCCGATCGGCCACAGCCCGTCCAGGTCGGCCGGGTCGTCGGCGTCGTCGAGCACGACCAGCCACGGCTGAGGCGTCGTGCGCAGCCACGCGACCAGCAGGTCGGCCTGCGTCTCCTCGTCGTGGCCGTAGCCGTCCGGGTGCGCGGCGCGCCCGGTGCCGGCAGGCCGGTCCAGGGCCCCGCCGGACACGGCCCGCCAGGCCCGGGCGTAGCCGGCCAGCAGCGACTGCCGCGACGACGCCGACACCCAGGCGAACAGCCCTCCGCCGCCGCGCGCCCGGTGGAACGCCGCCGCCGCGAGCTGCGACTTGCCCGACCCGCCCGGCCCCGTCAGCAGCACCTGGCGGACCGCGTCGTCGCGCAGCGCGTCGTCGATGGCCATGGCCAGCTCCGGGCGCTCGCGCAGCGAGGAGGCGTCGCTGGGCGGACGGCCGACGACCAGCTCCGCCACGGGCGTGGCGGCCTGTGGCGTGCGTGCCGGGGCGCGCTGCTGCTCGTGCGCGGCCCGCCACAGCTGCCGCCAGCGCTGCAGCGACTGGCCCGTCGCCGAACCGCCCGCGGCCGTCTCCACGGCCTGCACGAGCGCGTGCACCTGTTCGAAGTCGCGCGGCACCGACCGGCCGTTGATCCACTCGCCGAGCCGGCGGGCGTTGACGGCGATTCGCCGCCCCGACGGCAGCGCGATCCCGCTCGCCCGGCGCGCCAGCACCTCGTCGGACACGTCGGGCAGGCGGCGGCGCAGCTGCGCCAGCGCGGCCGTGAAGGCGACCCGGGGCGCGGAGTCCTGATCATTCGAACGCTCCGCCATCGTGGCCCGTGGCCCCCTCCCCGGTTCGTCGACTAGCCGATTCTAGGACGCGCCGATGTGGACGGTCAGCCCGCGCCGGTCGCCGGACCGGCCCGCACCGGGGAGCGGACGCGGCCGTCACCTGGGCGCGCTGAACTGGCCGGATGGCGGCGCTGTGAGCCGAGGGTCCGGGCGGGCGGCGGTGCCGGGCGGTTAGCGTCGGCGCGCCGGGGCGTGTTCCGCCGCGGCCGACACCAGGCAGCTTCACCAGTGGAAGGCATCGGTGACCATGCGCACGCTGAGCCCGCAAGACCTCGACCGGCTGGTCCGCTCCCACCGCAACCTGAAGATCTCGGTCTGGATCTTCTCGTTCGCGATGATCGGTGTGCTGGCCCTGCTCATCGCCAACAATCTGATGATCTCGCCGGGATGTGGCGCGGCGGTCGGCGTCGGCATCGGCGCGCTGCTGCTCATCCCGCAGCGGCAGCTGCTGGCCGAGCTCGGTCTCAGCCGGCAGGAGGCCAAGCAGATCCTGAGCGACGAGCGCAAGCGGCGAAAGAGCGCCGCAGCCTGAACCCGGGGACGGGACGGGCCCTCGGGGTGGCGAGGGCCCGTGCCCCGGCCGGCGGTATCACGGCAGTTGCAGGCTGACGATGCCCAGTTCGGTGCCGACGACCAGGTGGGACGCGTCGCGTACGGCGACGCAGTGCACCGTCGCGTTGAGCCGGATCCGGGTGCCGGCGGGCGGCCGGTCACCGGCCTCGCCGGGTGCCGGCCGCACCCACAGCGTCTGGTCGGCCCCGCCGCTGACCACCACCGTGCGGTCGCCGCGCCGGTCGATCGCGGCCGCGTGCACCCAGCCCTCGTGGCCGGTGAACGGCGCACCGACCGGCTCACCCGTGGCCGCGTCCCAGGTCCGCACGGTGCCGTCGTTGCCCGCCGACACCACCAGCAGGCGGTCGCCGGACTCACCCGCCGCGACGGCGTTGACGTCGGAGGCGTGCCCGGTGAACGGCTCCCCGACCGGCTCGCCGGTGCGGGCGTCCCACAGCCGTACGACATGGTCGAAGCCCCCCGACACCACGATCGGGCGGCCGCGCAGCGACGCGAGCCCGACCGCGCTGACGGAGCCGTGGTGGGCGTCGACGGGCGGCCAGCGCAGCTTCCGGGTGGCCGCGTCCCAGACCTGCACCTTGTGGTCGTTGCTGCCGGACGCGATCACCGGATGCCCGTCCAGCCGTCCGAACGCGACCGTGTTCACCGAGCTGCGGTGCCCCGTGAAAGGCTCGCCGACGGGACGGCCGGTGGCGGCGTCCCAGATCCGCACGGTGCGGTCGTCGCTGGCGGAGACGACGACGGTCCGCCCGTTGACCTGTCCGAACACGACCGAGCGCACGCCGTCGGTGTGCCCGGTGAACGGGGCGGCCAGCGGCCGGCCGGAGGCCGCGTCCCACAGCCGCACCGTGTGGTCGGTGCTGCCCGACGCGACGACCAGGGCCCGGTCGAGGCGGCCGAACGCGATCGCGGTGACCGGGCTCAGATGTCCGGCGAACGGGGCCGCGACGACCTGCCCGGTGGCCGCGTCCCAGGCGCGCAGCGCGCGGTCGGCGCCGCCCGCGACGACGATCGGCTGGCGGCCGAGCCGCCCGAACGTCACCGAACGCGCCCCGCCGGGCGTCGCGTACAGGGCGCCGACGGTCTCCCCGGTGATCGCGTCACTGACCCGCACCTGCGCGCCGGTGCCCCCGGCGACGACGATCGGCTGCCGGCCGAGCTGCCCGAACGCCACCGACCGGATCGGCCCGGCACCCGTGATCGGCTCGCCGACGGGCTCGCCGGAGTCGGCGTACCACACGCGGACCGTCTCGTCGTCGCTGCCGGAGGCCACCGCGGGCAGCCCGTCGACGGTCCCGAATGCCACCGCGGTGACCGCGCCGGTGTGGCCGGTGATCGGCTCACCGACGGGCTCGCCGGAGGCGGCGTCCCACAGCCGCACCGTGTGGTCGTCGCTGCCGGAGGCGACGACGGCCGACCCGTCGAGTTCACCGAAGGCCACCGCGTTCACCGCACCCGTGTGGCCGGTGAGCGCCGGGCCCGCCTCCCGGCCGGACGTGGCGTCCCACAGTCGCACCGCGGCGTCCGCGCCCGCGCCGGCCACCACGGCTCGGCCGTCGACGCTGCCCAGGGCCACCGACCGGATCGAGCCGACGCCGGTGATCGGCTCGCCGGCCGCCCGCCCGGACGCGGCATGCCACACCCGTACCGTCTCGTCGTCGCCGCCCGAGGCGACCGCGGGCAGCCCGTCGACGGTCCCGTACGCCACCGCGGTGACCGCGCCGGTGTGGCCGGTGATCGGCTCGCCGACCGGCTGGCCGGACGCGGCGTCCCACAGCCGCACCGCGCGGTCGCCGCCGCCGGAGACGACGACCGGCTGGCCGGCCAGGTCGCCGAACGCCACGGCGTCGACGACGCCGGTGTGCCCCGTGAAAGGCTCGCCGACGGGCTCGCCCGACACCGCGTCCCACAGGCGCACCGTCTCGTCCTCGCTGCCCGACACGATCACCGCCCGGCCGTCGCGGACCCCGAACGCCACCGACGACACCCAGTCGTTGTGGCCGGTGAGCCGGACCCCGATCTGCCGTCCGGTGACCACGTCGGACACCTGCACGGTCTGGTCGTTGCTGCCGGACACCACGACGGGCTGCGAGCCGCGGCGGCCGAAGGCGACGGCGTTGACGTGGTCGGTGTGCCCGGTGTAGACGTCCGCGACGAGCCGTCCCGTCTCGGCCGACCACACCTGCACCGTCCGGTCCTCGCCGCCGGACACGACGATCGTGTCGTCGCCGAGCCGCCCGAACGCGACGGCCTTCACCCGGCCGGTGTGGCCGTCGTAGGGCACGTCGTACAGGCTGCCGGTGTTCGCCTCCCACAGCCGCACCAGGCCGTCGGCGCCGGCTGTCGCCACGACGCCCTGCCCTCGGATGTCGCCGACCGCCACGGCGTAGACCCCGCCGGAGTGGCCCGCCAGCGGGCCGCCCACGAGCTGGCCGGTGGCCGCGTCCCACACCATGACGCTGTCGTCCTCGCCGCCGGACACGATGACCGCCCGGCCGTCGAGCCGCCCGAACGCGACCGTGCGCACCGGCCCGCGGTGGCGGTGTGGCCGCCCGGGCAGCGGGCGGCCGGTCGTGGCGTCCCAGCGCCGTACGGTGCCGTCCCGGCCGCCGGACACCACGACCGCCTCGCCGTCGATCTGTCCGAACACGACGGCGGTGACCCAGTCGGTGTGGCCGACGAGGGGCTCGCCGAGCGGACGCCCCGTCGCGGCGTGCCACAGCCGCAGCCTGCGGTCACCGCTGGCCGACGCGACGACCGCCCGGCCGGCGACCTCGCCGAGCGCGACGGCGGTGACCGGGCCGCGGTGCCAGGTCAGCGTCTGGTGTGGCGGGTGCAGACGCCACGACGCCCAGTGCGCGGTCCAGGGCAGCGGCAGGCCGCTGGCGGTGATGTCGTCGGCCAGGTGCGGGGCTCGCGCGCATCGGGCGGCGAGCTGCAGGTAGGCGGCCCGTTCGGCCGGATGGGCCTGCATGCGGGCGATCGCCCGGCGGTACGCGTCCGCGGTCGCCCACGCCTGGGGGGTGCGGACCCGGTGCAGCGCGGTCAGCAGCGGCTCGGCCGGGGTGTCGGTGAGCAGCCGGGGCTCGGCGAGCAGCATGTCGAGGCAGTCGGCCTGCACGGCGTGGCTCGCGATGGCGGCCGCCGTGTACGGATGGGCCCTGGCCCAGTCCCGGGTGCCGTCGAGCCGCCGGGGCACCCGGTCGACGAGCAGGTCGAAGATCGCCCGATGGTCGGCCCGGGTGATCGCCGCGGCGTCGGCCTTGGCATCGCCGTTGTCGGGCAGGTGGGGGAGAGCGCCGTGGCCGGCCCGGCGTTCGGCGAGCAGGTGCTCGGCCAGCGCCGCGTGGTAGAGGCGGTACACCGAGCCGTTGGCCAGCCGCGACTCGATGATGTAGTAGCCGGCGTGCTCGACCAGCCAGTCCAGGTCGCGGTTGCCGCACGGGCGGCCGGTCAGCCGGGTCACCAGGCGCGGCCACAGGTCCTCCCACGGCAACCCCGCGCCCTGCGCGTAGGCCAGCGGCAGCAGCAGGTCCCGGGCCCGCGCGGCATCGTCGCCCAGGCGTTCGTCGAGGTCGCGGCGCATCGCCGCGGCGGCTTCCCGCGGCAGCGAGGCCCGCCAGGCCGGATCGTGCGGGTCGGCCACGGGCTCGTCCTGCAGGGCGAGGCTGCGCGCGGTGATCTGGGCGACGAGGAACGAGTCCCCGGCGGCGGCGGCGAGAGCGTCGACCACCGCGGTCAGGTATTCGGGCCGCTGCCTGCGGTAGGGCGACGTCTCGACCAGCTCGATCAGGCACGAGCGCACGTAGGTGTGCAGGCTGGGCTGGTCGGCGTAGCGGGCCCGGTCGAGGTTGACGACCTCGACCGGCTTGCCGAGCGGGCCGATCAGGTGCCGGCGGGTGCCGATCAGCAATCGCAGCGGCGTCCGGTGCGCTGCCCGGACCAGCGGCGCCAGGACCTGCTTGACCATCGCGAGGCCGCTGATCGTGGTGTCGCCGACCTCGCCGGCCGCCTCGTCGACGCCGTCGATGACGACGGTGACCGGCTCGGTCCGGTTGCGTAACTGCGCGACGAGCTTGCCGGGCGAGTCGACGGCGGCGATGTCGTCGAGGCCGCAGGCCTCGGCCAGCCCGGCGAGCAGCGCCTCCGGGGTCAGGCCGCGGGCGTGGATGAAGCGGCTGATCGACTCCCGCGGCGGGATGGTGTCCGGCGGCAGCAGGTGCACGTCGGGCACCCGGGCGCTGCGGCCCGGGTCGGCCAGCGTGTCCAGCCGGGCGAGCAGCGCGGACTTGCCCGAACCCGGATCGCCCGTGATCACCAGGGTGGGTGGCGGCGGGTGTCCCGCGGCTTCGGCGAGCCACTCCGAGGACCGTCGCAGGGCGGCATGCCGCCCGGTGAACAGCCACAGATCGTCGCGCTCGGACGACGGGTCGAGGCCCTGCCCGAGGCGAGCGCTGCGTTCCCTCTCGGCCCGCCGGGCGTCCTGCTGCAGCCGCAGATCCCGGGTGCGCACGTCGAGGTCGGCGTACCACTGGCTGTACAACCGGTTCGGGAAGAACTCCCCGGTGTGCTCGCCGAAGTAGAGCAGGCGGGCGTGCTGGCTGACGGCCGCGCCCGCCGCGGCCTCGGCCATCTCCGCGTTCACCTGCGTGATCAGCGGCTCCAGCGGGAGGAACGGCACCTCGTGGCCGGCGATGGCCCGTTCCTGCACCGCGCGGGCCAGCGCCTGGGTGAACGTGCCGACCCCGGCCTGCTGGTAGTCGCGAGCCGCGACGATCACCGCGATGGCGAGCCCGCCGGCCGTGCGGCGCAGCCGGTCGGCGAAGCCCACCGCGCCGGTGGCCAGCGTGCCGGCGGCCGCGCCCGCGTAGCAGGTGTCCAGCACGAACAGCAGCCGCCGGCCGACCAGCTCGCCCGGCGCGTCGCTGGCGAGCAGGCGCCCGGTCAGGTCACCGGCGTGCAGGAAGCTGAACGAGCGGTCGGCGGTCGCGTCGGCCATCGGCAGCAGCAGCTCGGTCCCGGACATCTCGCCGTGCCCGGTGTAGTACACCGCGATCATGTCGTCGGGCAGGCGCTCGGGACTGCGCAGGAAGGTCCGCAGCCGGCCGGTGAAATCGACCGCGGTCAGGTCGGCGCCGAAGCCCGGCACCACCTCGTAGCCCAGGCCGGTGAACAGCTCGGCGGCGCGTCCCAGCTCGTCGACGAGTTCGGGCAGGTCCACGAGGTCGGTCGCGGGCGAGTACA
Source organism: Catellatospora sp. NPDC049111 (assembly GCF_040648615.1). Classification (NCBI taxonomy): domain Bacteria; kingdom Bacillati; phylum Actinomycetota; class Actinomycetes; order Micromonosporales; family Micromonosporaceae; genus Catellatospora; species Catellatospora sp. NPDC049111. The sequence goes on from NZ_JBEZEB010000004.1 coordinate 415,447, forward strand.
CGGTCGTGGCCGCGCCGATGAAGTACCGGCGCGCCGCCGGGGCGCCCCCCTGCCCGCTCACGCGGGGCCGGCGAGCAGTCCCGCGGCCACGGCCGCGCCGGTCTCCCGATCGGACAGATAACGCTCCACCTGGTGCGCGCCCAACCCGTTGCTGATCTCCACATCGCGCACCCGTTCGCCGTACACGGTGCGCAGCAGCGGTTGCAGCGCCACGAAGTCGCCCGCGTCGGTGATGTTCGTCCACCGCTCGACCGTCGGCCAGGCCCCCGTCGACGGGTCGAGCCGGTGCGTGACCAGATGCGGCACCCCCAGCGGCGAACCGAGGGTCACCAGGTCGGTGACCGGCCACCGCGGGTGTGCGCACAGCGCCTCGTACGCCACGACCGAGCCCAGCGAGTGGGCCACCACCACCCGGGTGTCGTCGCCGATCGCCGCCGCGAAGCGGTCCCGGGCGGCCGCGCGCACCGCCGGGTCGGTGAAGTAGGACGTGACCTGCTTGAGCCACCACACCAGCAGGCGCTCCGACACGTTGGCCAGGAAACGCGCACCGGCCAGCGCCAGCAGCGCCTTGCGGGCCGACGTGCGCGGCCCCAGGGTGCGCGCGTCCGGCGCGACCACCGCGGGGTCGATCCGCGCCGCCGCCGCCCACCACTGCAGGAGCAGGTCGGTCTCGGGACCCTCCTCGACGTCGTCGGCCGTCAACGGGGGAATGTCGCCACTCAGACGCTTGCCTTGCGGGCGGAACACGTCGCCGTAGAACACACAGGCCACTTCGGATGCGGTGAGCCCGGCGGCGGGGGCCAGGCCGGCCTGGGCCGCATTGTCCAGTCCGCCCAGCAGTGCGGGAACCCAGCTCTCGGCCATCTGCGGCCGGCTGGCGTACGTGTTGTGAATGCCGTGCACCGCTACCACCCGCGCCATCCGCCAAACCTATCCACCCCGCGCCACCGCGCCCGCCGCCCCCGACTGTCGGGAATGCGACGCTGTCAAGGCGATTCACCCGCTCGCGGGGTGTGGCCGATGACGGCGCGTGTCGATGGCGCCGGTGGGTCATCCGTCGATATGCTCGCCGGGGGCCCGCAGGGCGTCTCCGTGTTCCGCCACCGTCAGTCCCGCCACCGTCGACCCTCGGCTGGCCGTCATCCGCGCGGAGCCGCCACGTGCAGATCAGCAGACCCAGTTTGGACGCGGTCCCACTGGGACCTTTCCGTGACCTGATCGACGCGCTGCATGAGCTGTACGTGAGCGCCGGCTGCCCGTCCGGCCGCACGGTCAGCACGAGCATCAACCGCGACCGCTCTCTGGAGTACGTCTCGCACGAGACCTACCGCGCGGCGCTGCGTGGCGCATATCTGCTCTCGTGGCCGAAGTATCAGTCGATTATCGTCGATCTCAACAAGCGCACGCTCGCCCGGCGCAACGAGACCGAACTGGTCGCCAGGTTCCACGCACTCTGGGCGCGCTCGCAGGAGGACAGCCAGCGGCCGACGCGGACGGGGGAGACGACGACGGTGCCGAACTCACGCGCCGGGCGCGGCATCCCGCCGCAGCCCCCACGACCCGACGCGGTCGTCTCCTGGCCGGTGCAGCAACTGCCCACCCGCAACTCCTCGTTCACCGGCCGCCGAGCGGCCCTGGCCCGCATCCGCACCGCGTTCGAGCAGCACGAGCACACGACCGTCGTGCTGCACGGCGTCGGCGGGGCCGGCAAGACCGAGCTCGCCACCGAATACGCCCACCGGTACGGCGAGAGCTATCCGATCGTGTGGTGGGTGCGCTGCACCGACGTCGACCAGGCCCGCGCCGGCATGGCCGAGCTGGCCGCGCGGCTGGGGCTGGGCAACGGCTCCCCGGGCGACCGCTCGCTGGCCGAGCTGCGCCGCTATCTCGGCGCGCCCGAGGTGCCGCACCTGCTGATCTTCGACGACGTCAACGGCGAGCAGGAGCGGGAGATCCGTGACCTGCTGCCGATCGGCGGCGGGCACGCCATACTGACCACCACCGACCGCGAGCTGCCCTACGACGCCACGATGGTCGAGGTCGAGGTGCTCGAATTCGCGCCGGACGAGGCCAGCGAGTTCCTCTCCCGGCAGCGTCCCGGCATCACCGACGCGCAGCTGGCCGACTTCATCGAGCTGGTGGGCCGGCTGCCGCAGGCCCTGAACATCGCGGCCCGGATCGACCCGGCCGCCCTGCACGGCCAGTACGCGCCGTCGGATCCGGTGGTCAGCGCCCTGGCCATCGCCCGGGCCGGGTTGAGCGCCGAGCACCGGGACCTGTGCGACCTGTTCGGCTGGTTCGGACCGGCACCGGTGCCGATCGCCCTGCTGCAACGCGCCGGGACCACCCTCGGCTCGCCGCTGGGCATGACCCTGCGCAACCGCGTCGAGCTGCGCCGCGCGCTGCGGGCACTGGCCAACTACGGCCTCATCCGGCTGGGCGAACACCAGGTCGAGATGACGCACCTGGCCCGGCAGGCACTGCGTTCGACGCTGCCCGCCGACGCCGACGCGCGGGCCCGCCATCACGTTCACGAGATCCTGGCCCGAGCCGCGCTGGGCGTGCCCGGGGTGGCCGCGGCGGGGGAGTACCGCGAGATCGGCCGGCACCTGCAGCCGTCCCGGCTGGTCGAGTCGCGCAACCCGGACGCGCAGAAGCTGATCGCCGACCAGGTCCGGTTCCGTGTCCTGGACGGCGACCTGGCCAAGGCCGCGGACCTGGCGGGCCAGGCCGCGGCCGTGTGGCAGCAGCCGGACTTCCTCGGCCCGGACCACGAGCTGGTCCTGCGGGTGCAGGTGGACCTGGCCGGTGCGTGGCGCGGCCTGGGCGATTACGCCCGAGCCCGAGACCTGGCCGTCGACGTGGTACGGCGGCTGCAGGCGAGCCCGGCGCACGGCGCAGACCACGAACTGACCCTGGCCGCGGTCGCGGGCACGGCCACCGACCTGCTGGTCGCGGGCGACTACGCGCAGGCCGTCACGGCGGGTCGGGAGAACCACGACCGGTCCCTGCGTGCGCTGGGCGCGGGACACGCGCGCACCGCGGACTGCCGGCGGCGGCTGTCGGCGAGCCTGCGGCACGCGGGCGCGTACGCCGAAGCCGCGTTCCTGGACCTGCCCGACTTCGAGCGGCTGGAGGCCGCCGACACCGCCGCCACGGTCCGCGCCGCGTTCGCGCTGGCCGAGGACCAGTCCGGGCTGGGCCACTACGACCGGGCGCTGGAGCTGCTGGACCGGTACGTGCCCCTGGGCAGCCGGCTGCTCGGCGACGGCGACCTCGGCATGCTGGCCGCCCGCCGCACCGCCGCGGTCGCCCGCCGCCGTCTCGGCTGGCCGCAGGCGCTCGACGAGCTGGCGGAGCTGTACATGCGCTGCCGGGAGATGCTCGACCGCTCCGACGCGCACCTGCTCTCCGTGACGGTCAGCTACGCCAACGCGCTGCGCGACGCGGGTGTCACCTCGCGGGCCGAGCGGCTGGTCACCGACGCCGTCGAGGGCTACCGCAGCAGGCTGTCCGACGGGCACCCGCTGACCGCGGTCGCCCGGGTCAACCTGGCCGCGGTGCAGCGCGCCCGCGGGTTGTGGGCGGCCGCCCGCGAGACCGGCCGGCAGGCCGCCACGCAGCTCGACAAACTGCTCGGGGAGAGCCACCCGTACGCGATCGCGGCCGCCGTCAATCATGCGACAGACCTGTCGCTGACCGGTGACCGGACCGGCGCGGTGAAGGCGTCCCGGGCCGCGTACGAGATCGCCGTCGCCGCGCGCGGCGCGGAGCACCCGGAAACCCTGGCGGCCGGCACGAACCTGGCCCTGGACCTGATCGCCGTCGGCAAACCCGACGACGACCTGCGTGAACGAATGCTCGTCGGCTGGCAGGACCTGCTGGGCGAGCACGAGTTCGTCGCCCGCTGGGCACGCGGTTCCCGGGTCGAGTGCGATCTTGATCCACTGCCGATCTGAGGCGTCCACCTGGGAGCTTGACCGGGGCTCGTCCCATGATCGCCAAATCTTGCCAAGTCATCTGTCAAACGCGTGCTCAACGCCGTGTCGGGGCCTATGTTGAGTCGTCCGGGCACATAGTCCGGCGTCGAACACGTCATCCGGCGAGGGTCGCCGTATGGCATACCCGATGGGGAGCAAATGGTGAAGGCTGAAATCACGATGGAGCCTCCGGCCGCAGCATGGTCGCCACTGGTTGATCTGTCCGATCGTCCCCTGCTCGATGCGATCCAAGCCGGCGACGACGCCCTCGCCAGGGCGGCCCGCCGAGTGATCCGCGCGCTCGACGACCCGGACGGCATCATCTCAGCCTTCCAGTCGTTCACCTCGTGACCGTGCTGTCGGCCGGCGACGCGATGACGTCGCTGCGGCAGGCACAGCGAGCGGCAGCACCGTGGCCGTACGCCGAGCTCGATCCGGAGCGGCTGCGCGCCGCCGGCTGGCGGCCGACACCGATCCGCGACCTCATCCTCAAGGTTCACCAGCGCTGCAACCTCGCCTGCGACTACTGTTACGTCTACGAGTCGACCGACCAGAGCTGGCGTGATCGCCCGGCGGTGATGGCCGACGAGATCTGGCAGGCCGCGGTCGACAACCTCGCCCGGCATGCCACCGCACACGGGCTGCGCCGGGTCCAGGTGATCCTGCACGGCGGCGAGCCGCTGCTGTTCCGGCTCGACCGCATCGAACGCCTCGTCGCCTTCCTGCACGCCCGTATGCCGCAGACCACCCAGGTGCGGGTGGGTATGCAGACCAACGGCGTGCTGCTGACCAGGACCACCGTCGACCGGCTGGTGGAGCTGGGGATCAGCGTGGGGGTCAGCGTCGACGGCGCGCAGCCCGATCACGACCGGCACCGGCGCACCCACTCCGGGCGGGGCAGCTTCACCGCCGTCGCTCGCGCCCTGGACCTGCTGCGCGAGCCCGCGAACCGGTCGGCGTACGCCGGGATCCTGACCACCGTCGCGCCCGACACCGACCCGGTGGCCACGTTCGAGGCACTGTCCGCGTTCGACCCGCCGATGATCGACTTCCTGCTGCCGCACGCCAACTGGGGTGAGCCGCCGCCCGCCGCCCGGCCCGGCACGACGCCGTACGCCGACTGGCTGATCACCGTGTTCGACCGCTGGTACGGCCGGGACTCACCGGTCCGGATCCGGCTGTTCGACGACATCCTGGCCCTGCTGCTGGGCGGTGCGAGCGGCTCCGAGCAGGTCGGGCTGAGCCCCGCCGGCATGCTGGTGGTGGAGTCCGACGGTGCGCTGGAGCAGGTCGACGCGCTCAAGTCCGCCTATCCCGGGGCCGCGGCCACCGGCCTCGACGTGCGCCGCGACGAACTCGACCGGGTCTTCGACGACGCCGGCGTCGCCGCCCGCCAACTCGGGGCGCGGGCGCTGTCGAGCACCTGCCAGGCCTGCCCGGTGCGCCCCGTCTGCGGCGGCGGCCACTACGCCCACCGGTACCGGCCCGGCGCCGGCTTCCGCAACCCGTCGGTGTACTGCGACGACATGCGCCGCCTCATCGACCACGTGTCCGCGCGCGTCGCGGCGGACCTGAACCGTGCCGCTCAACCGGAGAAACGATGACTGCCTTCCACGAGTTCGATCCCGACCAGTTCGCCGCGCTCGCCCGCGGTGACGGCGGGCCGGCGGCCATCGACGCGCTGCGGACCGCGCAGCTCAGCCGCCACCTGCTGCTCATCGGGCACCTGCTGCGCAACTGGCCCGGCAGTCAGGCCGAACGCGACGCCGTCGCCGACACCCTCGAACGGGCCCGCCGCGCCGCGCCGGACCGGTTCGCCCAGGTGCTCGGCGCGCCGCTGGTCGGCTCGTGGACCGGCATCACCGTCCGCGCCACCGAACGCGGCGTCGCCGCCGCCTCCGACTTCGGACAGCTGTGCGGCATCGCCGTGGTCGCCGCCGCGGCCGCGGGTGTGCCCGCCGACCTGCCGGTGCCGGTCCGTGACGGTGTGCTGTCCGTGCCGGGGCACGGCGCGCTGACGGTGGGCGACGCGGCCGACGCCCGGCTGATCGCCGACGGCGGACGGCTGTCCGTCGCCGTGCACGGGCGCGTGGTGCCGCTGCCCGCCCCACCCGCCGCGGGCGCGGTGCCGGCGCAGGGTGGTCCCGTCGAGACCGTGCCCGGCTGGCAGCCCGTGCACCGGCTCGTGGCGCCCGGCGCGCCCGGCGTCGCGCTCGACGATGTCGACCCGTACCGCCACGGCCACCACGCGCCGCCCGCCAACCGGCTCGACGACGCCGAGGTCGCCCACTGGCAGACCGTGTTCGCGCAGGCCTGGGGGATGCTGGAGCGCCGGATGCCCGGCCGCGCGGCCGAACTCGCCGCCGGGCTGCAGGTGCTGGTGCCGCTGGCGCAGACCGACCCGCACTCGGCACGCAGCGCCACGATCAAGTACGCGTTCGGCGCGTTCGGGCTGACCCGTCCCTCGTCGGCGGCGGACCTGGTCGTCACGATGGTGCACGAGTTCCAGCACTCGAAGCTCAGCGGCATGCTCGACCTCACCCCGATGAGCGACCCCGCCGACACCCGCCGCTTCTTCGCCCCGTGGCGCACCGACCCGCGGCCGCTGGCCGGGCTGCTGCAGGGGGTGTACGCCTTCGTCGGGGTCGCCGACTCCTGGCGGGCGCTGCGCGACGAGGACGGCCTCGCCGACCTGGCCGGCGCACGCTTCGCCGAGGCGCGACTGCAGGTCGAACGCGGGCTCGGCGCGGTGGAGGCCTCCGGCGCGCTCACCGACACCGGCAGGCGGCTGGTCGCCGGGCTGCGCGAGCGCACCGACGAGCTGCTGGCCGAACCGCTGGACGCGGCCGTGGCCGCGGCCGCCGAGGAGGCGCTGAGCGACTCGCACCGCCAGTGGCTCGACCGCAACAAGCAACTCGTCGCGGGCTGACCCGAAAAGGCCCGTGGCCCGCAGCCGACGTTCCGGCGGCGGGCCACGGGCCTACGGGATCAGGTCGGGGGCGGCTCGATGTCGCCCTCGGTGCGCTCGTCGCGCTCGATCGCCTCCACCTCAGGGTGGGTCGCGCCGAGCGCCTCGCGCAGCGCCTGCAGCGAGGTGCGCCGCAACTTGTCGGCCTCCGCGGTGCGGCCCACAGCACGCAGGTCGTGCGCGAAGTTGATGCCGCGCATCAGCAGGTACGGGTGCTCGCCGCCGTTGCGGGCCTCGTGGCCGCCGCCGGACAGCTCCTGGCTCACCTCGTACATCTTCTCGGACAGTTCGCACGCCTCGGCGTGCCGGCCGGCCAGCGCCAGATCGCTGGCCAGCGAAGCGCCCGCGCACAGTGTGTACGGATGCTTGTCGCCGAGCACCTCGCCGAAGCCGACGTAGCAGGTCTCACTCAGGGCACGCGCCTGATCCAGGTCGCCCATGGTGCGCGCCAGGATGGCCTGGTTGACCTTCGCGGCCAGGGTCAGCGGGTGCTTCACGCCGAAATACTCGTCGTAGCGCGGCATCGCCTCGTCGAGCAGTTGCGCCGCCTCGTACGTGCCGCCGACCTGCCGCAACACGTTGGCGTAGCTGACCGCGGCGGCGTTGGTGAACTCGTGGGTGTCGCCGAGCCGGGACAGGGTCCGCTCGAAGTGCTCCCGCAGGATCCACCGGGCGTCGTCGAGGTAGCCCAGCTTGCGCAGCAGGATCGCGTAGGTGCGCTCGGCCAGCAGCACCTGGCTGCTGCCCGCGCCGAGCGCCTCGGCCAGCGGCTCGCGCCACTGCTGGATCCAGTCCAGACCGGCCCGGTAGGCGCCCATGCCGTAGTAGTTGCGGGCCTGGTTGATGTACGCCGCCAGGGCCCGGGGGTCGGAACCGCCGACGTCCTCCCAGTGGTTGGCGATGTCGCGGTCCTGCTCGAACGCCTTCGGGAAGTCGCCGATCATCCGCAGGTCGACCGCGAGGTTGGCCTGCGCCCGCAGGGTGTAGGCCTCGGTCGCGTTGAACACCCGACGGTGGCGCTCCAGCGACGCGGTGTCGAAACTCAGGGCGTCGTTGTACTGCCCCGAGATGCGCATGTCGTGGCCGACCTGGTTGGCGTGGATGAGCGTGAACTCGTGCAGCTCGCCGAGCCGGGGGCTGGCGCACATCCGGTCGTAGGTGTCGCGGGCCAGCTCGGCGGCCTCGCTGGCCTTGCCGAGCACCCGCAGCGCGTTGGCCATCATGCTGCGGGCCCGCAGGGTCGCCAGACCGTTCGGGCCGCGCTCGGGGTCGTCGGTGGGCTTGGTCCACTCCTCGGCCGCCTCGGTGGCCAGCCGCAGGCTGTTCTCGTAGTCACCGATCATGTACAGCGAACGCGTGTGGTCCAGGACCGTCTTGAGGACGGCCTCCTCGTCGCCGTAGATCATCTGTGCGCGGTCGAGGTGCGGACCCAGCTCCGCCTGCACGTCCAGGCCGCCCAGCTCGTCGGGGTCGCCGGGGTTGGCCTCGGCGAGCAGTCGCTGGGTGTTGCGCAGCGTCACCTTGGCCAGGTCGGGCGGCAGGATGTCGCGCAGGATGTCCTGGACCAGGCGGTGCACCTGGATGCGCTGGGCCGGGTCCACCTTGGCCAGACCGCGGTTGTTGAGGTCGCGCACGACGCGGCTGAGCTTCACCGGGTCGTTGAGGGTGCTGCGCAGCGGCTCGGTCACGTCGGCGGAGCGGCCCCGGCTGAGCAGGTTCAGCGACACCGGCTCACCCGACAGGAACGACAGCAGCTCGAACAGCTGCGCACTGGCCGGGGCGGTGGTGCGCAGCGTCTCGCTGGCCAGGGTGACGAACGCCGTCACGGTGACCGGGTAGCCGTACGGCTTGGACTCCGACAGCAGATCGGTGCGGCTGTGGCTGTCCAGCAGCTCGATGTACTCGCTGACCGGCATCGCCGTCGACCGGCACCACAGTGCGGCCTGCTCCAGCGCCAGGGGGAGGTCACCGAGCTTCTCGGCCAGCTCGTTCGCCTCGCCGGGCCGCATGTGCAGGCCGCGGCCCTCCAGCATCTGGATGCTCTCCTCGCGGGGGAACACGTTGACCTCGATGGGCCGGCCGACCGAGCCCCACTCCGGGTTGCGGGTCGTCACGATGACGTGGCCGCCGGTCGCGGGCAGCAGCGGCTTGAGCGCGTCGGGGTCGTCGGCGTTGTCGTAGACGAGCAGCCACGGCACGCGCAGGCCGGCCAGCGCGTCGAGCACGGTGCGCGCGGTCTGCTGCCGGTCCTCGGTCACGGTCAGCCGCAGCGTCTCGGCGAGCTGGGTCAGCGCCCCGAGCACGGTCGCGGTGCGCTCGGCGGGGATCCACCAGACCACCTCGTAGTCGTCGAGGTGGCGGTAGAGGTATTCCACGACGAGCTGGGTCTTGCCGACCCCGCCGAGCCCGTGGATCGTCGGCGGCAGCACGGCCGCCTGCGCCCCGCTGCTGAGCACCTCCGACAGCTGGTCCAGCAGTTCGCTGCGGCCGGTGAAGTTACGGTTGCGGATCGGCACCCCACCGCCGACCACGCGCGTCTCGGACCGCCGCGAGCTGGGGGTGCGCGGGGACGGCGGAGTGAACGCCGGGGCCGCGGTGGCGGGCAGTGGACCCGCCCCACCGCGCAGCAGCACCAGCGCCGCGAGGTCCACGCCGAGACCGCCCGCGACGGTGTCCACCCAGGTCCGCAGGCCGTCCGCGATCGGACCGGTGAGCAGCTCCGACAGGCGGCTGGCGAAGGCCAGCACCTGCGGCACGCCGTCGTCCGGGATCGGCAGGCCCTCCATGATCTTGATGGCGCCGGCGGTGTCGCGCCAGGTGCGCATCGAGTACAGCTGCTCGGCGCCGCCGAGCCCGTCGACGGCCTCGGCGACCTGGCTCGCGGCCAGGTTCGACAGCAGGCTGCGCAGGTGGTCACGGTCCGGTCCGGACAGCAGGCCGGGGCTCAGCTCGGCGACCGCCGCGCGGATGGCCGAGGTGTCGCCGACATGCTGCTCGGCCACGATCGAGGCGAGCACCCGCAGCCCACCGGAGCACGCCGCGGAAGTGTTGACCAGGCTGGACATCTCGTGGCGCACGTCGTCGAAACGCTTGACTCGCAACGTCCGCCGCAGCACCAGGCGCATCTGCTCGATGAGCTGGTCACGGATGGCCGGATCGGCGAGTTCGGGTACGCGTACGAGCATCTCCACGAGGTTTTCGAGCGTGCCTCGGGTTCCCACCGTTTCGGCCATTGGCACTCATTTCAGCTGTGAACCGACACCCTCTGCGGATCCTATCCGACCTGACCCGCCTGGCAAAACATCGGAACCGGTGAATTGCCGACTGTCGAGCGGGTCGCGACGAGGAGCCGAAAGGGCGGCGCGGGGTGCTTTAATCGATACATATAACACGCAAGGAGGGCCGTCCGTGCAGAACGGCGCCGAGGCGCGACAGGGTGAGATCGTCACGTTCTACTCCTTCAAGGGCGGCACCGGGCGCACCATGGCGGTGGCCAATGTGGCCTGGATCCTGGGTGCCGCAGGCAGACGCGTGCTCGCCGCCGACTGGGACCTCGAGTCCCCGGGCCTGCACCGCTTCTTCCACCCGTTCCTCGACGTGAGCAGGCTGTCCGCGCTCGGCGGGGTCATCGACCTGATCCGCGAGTTCGACCACGCCACCACCGCCGACGAACCCCGCGAGCCGTCCTGGTACGCCCACTACGCCCAGGTGGAACGCTATGCGACGCCGCTGCGCTGGTCCTTTCCCGGCGGCGGCAGCGTGCACTTCCTGTCCGCGGGCCGGCAGAACCGCGACTACGCCACCCAGCTCGGCGACCTCGACTGGGACGACTTCTACGAACGCCGCCACGGCGGCCGGTTCTTCGACGCGCTGCGCGAGGACATGCGCCGCCATTACGACTACGTCCTGGTGGACAGCCGCACCGGCCTGACCGAGCTCGCCGACATCTGCACCGCGCACCTGCCCGACACCCTGGTCAACTGCTTCACCTTCGCCGAACAGGCGATCAACGGAGCGGCCGTGCTGGCCAAGGAGATATCCACCCGCTACCGCAACCGGTCCATCCGCATCCTGCCCGTCGCGATGCACGTCGACACCACCCAGCCCGCCCAGGCACAGGCCGGGCGGACCGTCGCCATGCGCCGCATGGCCGGGCTGCCCGCGAACATGACCGAGGCCCAGCGCCGCCGCTACTGGGCCGCCGTCGAGGTGCCCTACCAGCCGGCGTACGCGTTCGAGGAGATCCTCGCCGCCGTCACCGACCCGCCCGGCATGCCCGGCACCCTGCTCGCCGCATACTCCGAGCTCGTCGCCCACATCACCCGCGGCGCGGTCACCGGCCCACCGATCATGGACGAGGGCCTGCGGCGGCGTACCGCGGCACGGTTCGTCCGCACCCCGGACCCCGCCGTCACCGAAGTGATCCTGCACTACGACGCCACCGACGCGGTCTGGGCCGAATGGGTCGCCTCGCTCTGCCGCTCCGCCGGGCTCACCGTCGCAGATCCGACACCCGGCAACACGCCAGGCCGCGGCCACGGGCGCCGGCTGACGATCGTCTCGGCCGCCAACGCCGCCGCGCTCGCCCGGCTCACCCGCGACGAGCGCGCCCCGGCCGCCAACCCGCCGCTGGCCGTGTACGTCGCCGACGTCGCCGCCGTGACCGCCTTCGACGCCGCACACAGCGTGCGCCTGTCCGGCGACGACGTCCTCGCCGCCAGCACCGGCCTGCTCACCCTGCTCGGCCACGCCGCGACCGCCCTGGACCCGGCACATCCACCGGTGCGCTTCCCCGGCCTGCCGCCCATGATGTTCCACATGCCGCCCCGCGACCCCGGATTCACCGGGCGCGACGACGACCTGCGCCTGCTGCGCGCCCGGCTGCGCGACCACGACGACGCGACCCTGCTGCCCGCCGGCGCGCGCGTGGCCGTGCAGGGCATGGGCGGCATCGGCAAGACCCAGCTCGCCGTCGAGTACGCCCACCGCTACGCGGGCGCCTACGACCTCGTCTGGTGGATCGACGCCACCGCAGACATCACCGCCCAGCTCGCCGCGCTCGCGCCGCACCTGGCGGTCGCGGCGCGCCCGACCCCCGCCGCCACCGCCCGCGCCGCGCTGGCCGCCCTCGAACGCGGTCGCATGTACCGGCACTGGCTCATCGTCATCGACGGCGCCGACGACATCGACGCGGCCGTCGGCCTGCTGCCCCGAGGGTCCGGGCACGTCGTGGTGACCTCTCGCAACCCCGGCTGGGCCGAACACGCCGACCTGCTCGAAGTCGGCCTGTTCGACCGGGTCGAGAGCATCGCCCACCTGCGCCACCGCCTGCCCACCATCCGCGACTCCGAAGCCGTGCAGCTGGCCGCCTCCGTCGCCGACCTGCCGATCGCCGTCGCCGCGGCCGGCATCTGGCTGGCCGACACCGGCCGCCCCCCGGCCGACCTGCTCGTCGAACCAGGCCGCCTCGGTCCCAACCTGCAGCTCACCTGGGACGCGTCACTGCGCAGGCTGGGCGAGGAGACCCCCGCGGCATACCGCCTGATCGAGATCTGCGCGCTGCTCGCCCCGGAGATCCCGCTGCACATCGTGTACAGCGACGCGCTCGCCGCCACCCTCGGCGAGGTCGACCCGGCCCTCACCGACCGCTGGAAACGCGGCAAGCTGCTGCAGACGGTCAACCGGCTCGCCCTGGTCCGCCTCGACGTACGCGGCCAGGACGCCGGCGGCGCGCGCGTGCTGATGCACCCGGTCCTGCAACGGGTGGTCCGGTCCCGGATGACCGACGCCGACCTGTCCGCCAACCGGCACCGCGCCCACCTGGTGCTCGCCGCCACCCGCCCCCGCGCCGACGTCGACGACCCCCGCTCCTGGGCCGCGTACGGGGCGCTGTGGCCGCACCTGGACGCCTCGGGCGCGGCCGAGTGCGGTGACGCCGCCGTCCGGCAGCTGCTCCTGCACCGGCTGCGCTATCTGCAGCTGCACGGCGACACCGGCGAGAGCCGCACCCTGAGCCGCCGGCTCGACGAGCTGTGGACTCAGGCGCTGGACCGCACCGCGGACCCGGCCTCGCACGCCGAACTGCACCGCCAGCTCAGCCACCTGCGCGACCAGACGGCGACCCTGCACCACGACCCGTTCCCCGGCTGAGGGGTTCAGGGCCCGGCTGTTACCCAGGCCAGCGCCTGCGGCAGGATCTCGACCGAGCCGAAGTGCGCCGTGTCCGCCTGGACCTGCACGTACGCGTGCGCGATGCGCCTGGCCAGCCACTCGGTGTGCCCGACCGGCGAGAACGCGTCGTCGGCGCCGTGCCACAGCAGCACCTCGCCCGTCACATCGGACAGCTGGAACCCCCACTCGCGGCGGAACGCCAGCGCGTCGTCGACCCAGCCGTGGCCGCCGAACCGCGTCGCCTCGGCGTAGTTGTCGGTGATCAGGCGCCGGATCGCGGTGTCGTCGATGACCCGCAGATCCGAGTGGGTCAGCTCGCCGCGCAGGGCCGCCATCAGGCTCTCCGGGTCGCGGCGGGCGCGGTCGGCACGGGCCAGCAGCCGCTCGGTGAACAGCGCCACGTCCCGGTCGGCCATGTCGTAGTCGTTGGTGTTGGACTGCGCCATGCCGTCGAACCAGGCCAGCCCGGGCGCGTCGGGTGGAGCGATGCCCACCAGCGCCGCAGCCCGGGTCACCCGGTCGGCCAGCAGCGCCGCGCAGGCCAGCGCGTGCGGGCCGCCGCCGGAGCGGCCGATGACCCCGAAACGGTCCAGCTCCAGCGTGTCGGCGATGGCCGCCACGTCGGCCGCGGCGTCGGCGACCTGGCGGCCCGGGACCCGGGTCGAGCCGCCGTACCCGGGGCGGTCGTAGGAGACCAGGCGCACGCCCATCCGGTAGAGCACGATGCTGCGCGGCCGCGGTCCGCTGCGGCTGCCGGGCGTGCCGTGCATGAGGAACACGGGACGCCCGTCCGGCGCGCCGGAGACCTCGACCGACAGCACGCCGCCCCGCGGCGACGGCACCAGCCGCGAAGGCGATCGGCGCGGATCAGGCATGGCGACCTCCCCGCGTCGAGGGTACGACATCGAGGTTTCACCATGGTGACGTCGATCGATGCAGTGTCGGGTCAGCGGCCCGTCTCGGGCAGCGTGAACCGCCAGTGACGGGCTTTCAGGATCGGGATGACGCGGTCGACGGCATCGACGGTCTGGCTGCGGTCGCCGCCGCCGTCGTGCATGAGCACGACCGCGCCGGGGGTGACCCCCTCCTCCAGGCGGCGCACCAGTTCATCGGTGCCGGGGGTCTCCCAGTCGGCGATCGCCAGCCGCCAGCCCAGCGGCCGCATGCCCAGCGACGCGGCCACGGCCGGGCTCCTGCCCCAGGCGCCGTACGGCGCGCGGAAGTAGGGGATGCGGGCTGGTGGCAGGGCCTGGCGGATGGCGGCGTCGGTCTGGCGCAGGTCCGCCGCGATCCGCTCGGGCGCCCAGGTGCTCATGTCGTCGTGGTGCATGCTGTGGTTGCCCAGCGGGTGCCCGGCGGCGGCGATCCTGCGCACGATCTCGGGATGCCGCTCGACCTGGTCGCCCTGCAGGCAGAACACGGCTCTGACCTGGTGCCTGCGCAGCACGTCGAGCAGGCGCGGAGTGTGCGTGGGGTGGGGGCCGTCGTCGAAGGTGAAACTGACGACATCGCCGTCGCCGCGTGCGGTGTCGATGACAGACGGAAACTGTTCTGTAGTCACGTAGAAACGTTTCTCCCGGTCGCGGATCTCATTTTCCGCGCACTGCCGGCGCAGGGTCAACGATTTTCGAGAGCTTTCGGTCACCGAGCCGGGCCGCGGTTCCGATACTTTCCGAAAGTCATTGACGGCGGTCGGTGTCAGCCAAAATACTGCGGATGCTGTGGCCAGGGTGTCGGCCGTTCGCCGCCGTCCCGGCGCGTTGGAGGAGGCGCTGAGACCGGCGGTGGCGACCGCACGGGGTTGCGCCGGGGTGCCTCCTGGCGCGACCGGGCGGCAGGCCGGCGGCGTGGCCGCGGGCCGGGCCGTTCCGAGGGGCCCGGTGTCGCCGGGCGGCGCGAGGACACGACGGCGGCCGGGCGGTGTAGGGCCGCCCGCCTGCGTCGCGCCGCCCGGCCCCACTCTCCCGACGGAGGAAGGCCCGGCCTGCCTGGAGACCAGACCGGCCGGGCCCTCGCCGGCGACTGCCGCTACTTGCGCGGCTTCTGCGGTATACGCGGGAGCACGTAGGGCGGACCCGTGTAGATCAGGTCGCCCTTCATCAGGTTGTACGCCCGCTTGGGCTGGTAGTTCTCGTCGTAGATGTTGGCCATGCCCTCGTTGCCGAACCAGCCCGGCACCCAGGAGTGCTTGTCGGTGAAACCCCAGACGGTGAACGACAGGCAGTGCCGGTCGGCCAGGCAGGCCTGCAGCAGCACGCTGTAGTTCGCCGCCGACGCCTGCAGCCGCGGGTTGATCTCGTTGGAGTCCCCGTTCTGCACCGCCTCGGTCAGCTGGCTGCGTACGTCGACCTCGGTGAACGCGGTCGCCAGCCCGAGCCCGGCGAACTTCTTCAGCGCCGCGGCGACCTGCAGGGTGTCGTAGTTGCCGTACTGCGTGCCCAGGTGCCCCTGGCTGCCCACGCCGTCGATCGGCACCCGCTGGGCCAGCAGGCTCTTGGCCATGTCGTACACGAACTGGGTCTTGTCGTTGGCCGGGTCACCGGAGCCGAAGGCCTCGATGTTGTAGTCGTTGTAGAACAGCAGCGCCTTCGGGTCGGCGGCGCGCGCCCAGCGGAACGCGTCGGCGATGTAGTCCGGACCCAGGTGCTGTGCCCAGAAGCCCTTGTAGTGCAGGGTGGACGGGGTGTCCCACGGGTCGCTGACGGCCTCGTTGACGACGTCCCACTGCCAGATCTTGCCCTTGAAGTGCTTCACCACGGTGGTGATGTGGTTGCGCAGGATCTCGCGCAGCTGCTCGGTGGTGATCGAGCCGTCGTTCACGCCGGTGGTGAGCCAGCCGGGCAGCTGGTTCTGCCACACCAGCACGTGCCCGCGCACCCGCTGGTTGTTCTGCTTGGCGAAGGCGATCAGCTCGTCGGCCGGGCCCCAGTTGTAGGTGCCGCGGGTGGGCTCCAGGCTCTCCCACTTCATCTCGTTCTCCGCGGTCACCGTGGAGAACTCCGCCGCGACGAGTTCGCGGTAGCGGGGGTCGGCCGGGTCGTTCAGGGCGGCCATGGAGACCGCGGTGCCCATGTACAGGTCGTGGCGCAGACCGAGGTTGCGCAGGCTCTGGTCGGCCGGGTTGTACGGATGACCGGCCGAGGCCGGCAGCGTGTTGAGCGCGCCGACGGTCGCGATGGCGACGGCGCCGGTGGCGATCCACCGTTTGAATCTCATGGCGTTCCTTCCGTGGTGAGCGGTCGACGGGGTCGACGAAGTGGCACGGGAGTTTGCGATGGTGCGGATGACGCGTGAGCGGCGAAAGCGGCCGCGGGCGGAGAATGCCCTCCCGCGCCCGGCGCGGTAGTTGCGGCTCAAGTTCCGTTACTACGCCGAAACATTACGATGGGTGTCGAAGGTCGTCAACCGTCGGAATTTCCGGAAACCCTTGGTGTGGCGTCGAATAGGCGCAGCTCAGCCCCGAAAGTTTCGGTCATAGACATGTGCGCAGGTCGTTGTCTCGTCCGGCAGTGCGCGATCGGGGCCCGGCGCGCGGCCGGGCCCCGATCGGCGGGACGGGTCAGTGTTCGAGATAGGTCGCGTGGTCGAAGTCGGCGTGCACGCCGTCGTTGCCGAGGTCCTGCACCCACAGGCCGAGGAACGCGCCGGTGAAGCCCCACGCGGCGGGCTCGCCGTCGATGATCAGGGCGGCGTGCTCGTCGGACAGGATCGTCGCGTCCAGCTCGACGGGCAGCGGCCGCCAGCCGTCGCCGAGGTCGTAGGAGAACAGCACCGCGGGGCCGTCGAACTCCGCGCGCAAGCCGACCCGGCCCGCGGCGCTGGCGTCCACGGTCAGTTCCGGGTAGACCGTGCGCCGGCCGCTGTCGGAGCTGAGCAGCTCCAGCACCGCCCGGCCGTCGTCGGCCCGGGTCACGTAGAGGTAGTGCCAGTTCAGGGTGTTGTAGTAGGCGGTGATCCCGGCAAGGTGGCGGTGGTCGGCAGGGTCGAACTCGACGACTGTCTCTAGTGAGCACCGGGTTGCGCCGACGCGACGGGCGACCAGGCTCGGGGTCTGCTTGCCGACCGGCGACTGCCCGCCGCGGATGCGCAGGTGCGAGGGGCGTGCGCGCAGGTCGAGCCACTCCGGTCCGGCCGGGCGGCGCAGCGTCGACCACGCGGTGGACAGCTGCGGCGCGTCGAAGTGGTCCGTGGCCGGTTCGGCGGGCCAGGCGTGCACCGGCAGGCCCGGCGCGGTGATCTCGTCGGCGGGGATGCCGCCGGGGATGCTCGGCCAGCCGCCGGGGGTCCAGTCGACTTTCTGGATGGCGGTCTCGCGGCCGAGCACGCAGTTGCCGAGCGGGGTGTACGGGCGGGCGGCCAGGTGGGCGAGGTACCAGTCGCCGTGCTGGGTCTGCACCAGGCTGCCGTGTCCGGCCTTCTGCAGCGTGAGGTCGGGCCGTCCGACCGAGGTCAGCAGCGGCCCGACCGGGTCGACCTCGTACGGCCCGTGCAGGTTGCGCGACCGGGCGACGGTGACCTGGTGTTCCCAGCTCGTGCCGCCTTCCGCGGTGACCAGCCAGTACCAGCCGTCGTGGCGGTACAGGTGCGGGCCCTCGGTCAGGCCCGCCGCGGTGCCGGTGAAGATGATCTGCGCGTTGCCGACGAGCTGCCGCTTGGCCCGGTCGTAGCGCTGGATCTCGATGCCGCCGAAGCGGTCGCGGCCCGGCCGCCAGTCCGCGCTCATCGCCAGCAGCCAGCTGGTCCCGTCCTCGTCGTGGAACAGCGACGCGTCGAACCCGTGCGAGTGCAGCACGACCGGATCCGACCACGGGCCGGTGATGTCGGGGGCGGTGATCAGGTAGTTCTGGGGGTCCCAGTAGCCGCTGGCGAAGCTGGCGACGTCGCTGTAGACGAGGTGGAAGAG